>NZ_CP141184.1:1702500-2302500 GCF_035609205.1 Hymenobacter sp. GOD-10R | reverse complement strand
CCAGGAAATACGGGAAGAACTCGCCAAGTTAGGTCCTGACATTTTTCAGTACTACGGTTTAGGCTGCCGCAACGTCTCCAAGCTTCTTGTGCCGGAAGACTATGCCTTTAGTCCGCTGCTCGATGAACTTCAGCCTTGGAATAGGGTGCTTAATCACCATAAGTACCAAAACAACTACGACTACAACAAGAGCATCTTGTTAGTGAACCGCGTGCCACACTTCGACACGGGTTTTCTGCTACTCACCGAAAATAAGCCATTAGTATCGCCGATTTCGGTGCTGCACTATGGCACTTACTCCAACGAAGCCGACCTAGCTGCCCAACTGACTGCCGTAGCACCTCAAACCCAGTGCATCGTGTCTGATAACGGCTGGTTCGCGGATAGCTTTGGGTTCGGGCAAGCCCAACACCCTACCGTGAGCGACTATGCCGATGGAGTAGACACCATGGCCTTTTTAGCCGGAATAGCGTAGTACAGTAACAAATCCCAACGAGAAGCGCATCCTAGCTTCTCGTTGGGGCTTTCGACTTTCCCCTCGCACGCCTTTTCTATTACACTTACCAGCATCCTAGTCGCCTATGCAACCTCTTGAGCAACAAGATGTAGAGCTTGTCGAGAAAGAAAGTATTCCGACCCTACATTTCCCACCCGATGACGTCTTGTCTGACCCAGTCGAGCAGAACCAACGCCGTCATGATGCGGAGCGCGCCACCGCCCTTGGCAACGCGTACCACAACAAAGTGAGCATCTATTTCCAGACAGATGATGGCGCCACTAAATGCGTGAACACCTCTGTGTGGGCAACGCATGAACAATACATTACGCTCAAGTCAGGAATTACCATCCCGCTACGGGCGGTGCTAGGTTTTACTTTTTAGGCGCTCTCTTTGCCCATTGACCTGCGCCCAGCTGTGCTTACTAAGAGCTGCACCTAATCACGCTTTGATGAAATAGTAAGAGGCTGTTATGATAGCACTTGTGTTGTCATAACAGCCTTTTTTGCGCCTGTGCAGCACATAGACAAGAACACACATAACAGATCAAATAATCTTTGACTTTTCTCAGTTACGAGTATTGTTTATAATATATATTAAATGCAGATTAGCAGGAAATAATCCATTTATCATTCCTGCCCGCTTATGTATACGTTACCTAACGAAGTGGTTACAAGAGAAACCATTTCGACCCTCCGTTTCCCCGCTTCTGATGTTCTAACAACGACAGTCGAGCGCCAGCAAAGACGCTGGCAAGCTGAAAGAGCAGCAGTGTTAGGCAATGGTTATCAGAGCAAAGTAAATATTTACTTCCAAACATCCGATGGCTCAACGAAGCGCGTCCACACAACGGTTTGGGCAAGTGACGCAGAATTCATCTCGCTTAAATCGGGTAAAGCGCTTCCACTGCGCGCCGTGCTAGGCTTTGATTTTTACTAAATACAATTCTTAACAAAGTACTCGTCATAAAATATAACTATTACAACAATCCCCAGGATGCCTAGCTTTTTAGCTAGCATCCTGGGGATTGTTGTTTTCTGTCACGGCCTAGCGGCTAACAGCAGCTTATACTCTATCGAGCGTTTTGCTGATCAAATCATTTACAACTGCTTCTGAATCGGGGGCAAACTCGCCGGTGGCGCGGTTTGCTACAATGGCGTTCAAAGAAGTTACCTCGTGGCCTAGCATCCGACCTAGGGCATAGTAGCCAGCCGTTTCCATTTCGAAATTGGTAAGCCGGAACTCCCCTTCAGCGCTGTTGTAGCGGAAGTTTTGGAAACGGCTGATTAGGTCAGGTTGGCGCAAATCGAGGCGTAGCACGCGCCCCTGCGGACCGTAAAAACCTGGGCAAGTAAGCGTATTACCGACCACCATGCCAGCTCCTAGCTGTTCGCGGAGCAGGTCAGAGCCGCGCACGCAGTATGGGCGATAGTCGAGACCGAGGGCTTGCTGCACGCCTGCACCAACTTCCACCTCCAAGCCAGTCTCCACCAGCGGATAGAACTGCATCAGCGAATCGAGGCCAACGGCGTGCTCAGTTACAAGGTGCGAACCCACCGGGATATCTGCCTGCAACGACCCACTCGTGCCTACGCGAACGATACGCAAAGTGATGCGCTCCTCATGTGGGCGCGGCGTGCGCGTGACGAAATCAATATTCACCAGCGCATCCAGCTCATTGAGTAGAATATCAATGTTATCCGTACCCATGCCGGTGCTAATCACCGTGAGGCGCTTGCCTTTGTAGTAGCCTACATGGGTCACAAACTCGCGCTTGTGGATTTGGGTCTCGATGGAATCGAAGTGCTGGCTCACCAGCGCCACCCGCGCCGGGTCGCCAACGGTGATGATGGTATCAGAAATATGATCCGGCAGCAGATTGAGATGGTAAATGCTGCCGTCGCGGTTAAGAATCAGCTCCGAGTCGGGTATGGCGGTCATGTTGGCTGCGAGTTAGTGGGGTACAACGTACGGGGAAGCTAGGCAACAGTTTTATTAAGTTGCTTAGGCTGGGTAAATGTACGGGTTGAGGGTAAACGAAGTAGCTAGAGCGCATTCTCGGATTGCTCCTAGGGTACTTGAAAATGTACCCTAGCTTTGCAACTCCGCTTGAAATAATAAATGCATCAACATCATGTACAAAGTAGAAAGGACACTGAAGAGCAACGTACTATTCGTATGCACCATCTTGCTACTCTTACCTTTCATGCCGCTGGGGCACCCTAAGGTCTCGTCTGGCACGGCTCTTCACATCCTTACGCTTGGCGACAGCAACGGCACTTTTCCTCATAGTTGGCCGCAGCAGCTCAAGCTTGCTTTTCCGAATGCGCAAGTGTGTAACATCAGCAAATCGGGCAGAACAATCGGCTTTCTGAATTTAGGGGACAGCACGCTGAATTCGCTCTTAGTGCTTGATGAAAACCTTAGAAAGGCAGCCGACTTCACGAAACAGCAACCTTACAACTTCATTGTCTTGGAGCTGGGCACCAACGACGCCAAAGCGGTTTTTGCGGATCGTCAGCAAGAAGTACCGCGTAACCTAGATACGCTTATTAAAAGGATAAAGGCTTGCCAGTATGCTACGATCAACAAAGCAAAAATCATCGTGGTATCACCGCCGCCCTATGGTGCAAAAGCCGAGGCGCAGCAGAAATATAGTGGCGGTGGCAAACGAGTAGAAGCTATGAGTAAAAGCTTCAAAACTGTTGCAAAGCAGAACCACTGCCTTTTTGTAAACGGGTTTAAAACTCCGGGCTTGGATATCAACACCATGACCGCAGATGGCTTGCACTTAGATTCGGTAGCCTCTAAGAAATTGATAGCGCCAGTTGTAAAACTGATAGCCGCAGACAACTAGCACCGCTCTGTTACCAAAGCAGAACGCATCAACTAAGCCAGCCTGCGTACAGTACAAGAGGAAAGACTGATGCTAGGCTAGCCTTCTTTTGCTAGTGAACCAACTGAGTCGTATATCACCACTTTCTCCCAATAGCGGGCGTACTGATTGCGAAACTCATCGTGAATCGGGTGCTGCTGGTATACCTCCTCCTCCGCAGCACTCTCGAATAGACACAGCCAAGAATACGTGTACGTGCGCTCAATCACGTCGCGGTTGGTTGAAGCAGGCGTGCCGATATGCGCCATTTTGATCGACGGAATACCCGCCAATTTCTGCAGACCTTCCAGCAGTTTGGCCTGGTCTGCCTCGCTGGCAGTAGCGTAAAACAACACGTGGTGAACGAAGAGTCCTGTTGAAGGCGCAGTCATAAATTTTAATAATACAGCTTAAGAAACGATCAGGTGGCAATCTAGCAACCTTGTTGCATAATGCAGCTAACCCCACTAGTGCATCCGTGTTTCTCAGGCGCTAGTTGGCGTGGAAGATATCGATTTTTATAACGTGATAGCTGATGCGCGAATAATCCTTGGGTGAGGCTATGTGAGTTGTAATGGCAGTGAAAAGCGCTGCTTTGCAATTATGGAAGACAACCTTACATACGTTCCTATTCCCGGCAAACCATCCACGGTTGCATTGTATGCGACAGTAAAAGGATTAGCCTTTCTATCAACACAGTTGATACACTAAAGCCTTCACACAAAACACCCGCGCAAGCTAGCTTGCGCGGGTGTTTTGTGTGAAGGCTTTAGTGAACTAGCTGGTAGCGCCTACTTACAACGCTAGCTTCGGAGCCCGGTACGAGAGCAGGCCTTGCTCAGGGTTGTAGTTGTTGCTTAGCTTCGGGTAGGTGCCGGTGCCATCATACGGGCGCTTCTCCGGGTGCTGCTGGCAAGTTTCGGAGCAAGCACCGTCGAGCTGTTCGCCGCAGTTCTCGCAGAGCGGCACGTGGGCGTTGCAGTGCGGATTGGCGCAGTTGATCATGCGCGCCGAGGGCGTGTGGCAGTGATGACAGGTCGAGATAATCGTTGGGTTGACGCTGTTCACGTCCACGGCAACACGACCGTCGAATACATAGCACTTGCCCTCGAAATCCTCGCCGCCCGCCTCCAGGCCGTACTTAATAATACCACCGTGCAGCTGGTACACGTTCTCGAAGCCTTTTTCCAGCAGGAAAGCACTGGCTTTCTCGCACTTGATACCGCCCGTGCAATAGGTTAGGATCTTCTTATCCTTGTACTGGGCTAGCTCGTCAACTTTTTCCGGAAACTCGCGGAAGTTCTCGATATCGAGCGTCACGGCATTTTTGAAACGACCTAGCTCGTGCTCGTAGTCGGAGCGCACGTCTAGAATTACCACGTCGTCCTGGTCCTTCATGTCGCGAAACTCTTGGGGCGACAAGTGGATGCCGGTGCGTTCATACGGCTTGATTTCGGGCAAACCCACGTGCACAATCTCCGGCTTCACGCGCACGTGCAGCTTCTGAAAAGTATGAGTAGCCGAGGGCTCTATCTTGAACTCCAGCGTCGCAAAGCGCAGATCGGCCTTCACGATACGCATGTACTCCTCACAGTCAGCCGTCAGGCCCGACACGGTTCCATTTAGCCCCTCAGGTGCCACAATGATGCGACCTAGCAAATTGAGGCTCAAGCACAAGCGATGGTGCTCCTCACGGAACGCCTCCACATCTTCAATGGGCGTGTAGCAGTAGTAAAGCAGAACGCGGTAATCCATAGAATAATGAGCAATTATCAATAAGCAATGATCAATTTGATGAGCGTCTAAGCTCAAGCTTGTTCATTGCTCGTTGTTCCTTTATAGTTAAACTTTCACGGCGGGGTTGCCAAAAACCGTTTGGTTAGCAGGCACATCAGCGACAACAACCGAACCAGCCCCAATGCGGGCTTTGTTCCCGATTTTCACGCCAGCTACCACGACAGCGCCAGCACCCACAAAGGCCTGATCACCCACCGTTACGCCAGCATTGAGGATAGCGCCCGCTCCTACCTGCACGTACTCACCTAGCTCGGCGCGCACATCCACCACCGCGTTCGGACCGATTACACAGCCGTTGCCCACCTTCGTGTTGCTCGAGACTACTGCATTGGCACCTGCCAAAATACCATGACCGAGCCACGCATGTTCCGACACGCTGGCGCGAGCATGCAGTGCATTGACGGGGGCCACCTGATACTCGTCGTGGAGCATACTCGTGAGGCTGCGGCGGCTGGCCGTATCCTCGGTTGCTACGAAAACTTCGCACTTTTTGCCGAGTAGCTTCAGCAGCTCCTTGTCATCGGTATTACCCATCACAGGTATGTCGTTGAGCTCGGTATTTTGCAGCTTGGCATCGTCGTCGAGCAGGCAGTACACCACCACATCGTTGCTGAGAAAAGCGTCGAGGGCAGTGACGCCTACGTTTTGAGCGCCCAAAATGATTACGGGATTTTCCATACGGAAGAGCGAGCAGCCGCTGAGCGGCCGGTTGTGTTGAGGTGCAAAGATACGCCCTAGGTCGGCCAAGGCCAAGCTAGGCACTATCGGGTACATCTAACACGTCAGCGGAACCAACGGTTCAGCCAGCTTGCGATGTACTGGTTTTGAAGCAATAGTAGCAGCAAATACGGCAGCAGCACCACGCGGTAGCGGCTGAGCGTACCTAAGTTAGGGGTACTCAGCCCGAGAAGGGCGGCTAGCACTACGCAGTAAAACAGCAGCGCTAATACTAGCGCAAACGGTAACGTACCGCTCCTCCCCTGCCCTTGCACCAACGCCACGCCGGCCACAACCAACAGCACCAGTAAGGCCATATTCTCGAGCCCCGCGGCGACATACGTAAGATTATGAAACTCCCAAGGCCAGGGCCGGGTCAGGGCGTAACCAATGGCCAAGGGTGCGTTGCGGGCAATACTAGCCCCCGTCGGCGCCAGGTCGTCAAATTCAATGTGCGGCCGGGACAGGGAATTAGCACGCAGGTCGGAATAGTTGCGAATGAGCTGACTGGTAAACTTATTGAAGCGGAACGTCGGGAGTACTTCGCTTGTGGCCCACGCCCCGGCACTCAACACCAAAGCCATGAGCACCACTTGGCTCCAGCGCGACAGGCGCCCTCCTAACTGCTGCGCTACCCGCACGATGCCAAGGGCTGCCAAGGCTCCCAGCAGCAATGCTGCAAAGAAGAAACGCATTTTGAAAAACAAAACGACTAGCACCAACAGCCACAACACCTGTAACCTTGGGAATGGCTCACCGCCATAATACCAGCGCAATACCAGCGCCAACAACCAAGCGGAACTCCCTACGAGCACACTCTCCTTCGTCAGACCCGACGACCAGTAGAGCACCGTGGGCCACAGACCAAAGGCCACCACCGCTGCCCCTCGAGGTGCCGCCGGGAAAACCTGCTCTACCGCCCGCACGAGCTGCCAGCTCCCGACAAAACAGAACAGGCTGAGATAACACGCGTTCAGCAGCGCATTTCCCAACGACAGCAGATTGACCGCCGATAGCAGCTTGATCAGAAAGAATGTGTTGGAAAACCCGTGGTAGACCAATCGATATTTCTGAAAGGAGAACGTCTCGCTACCTAGGGTTTGCAACCAAGCACTTGGCGCCGCCCAAAGTTGCTCTGTCAGGAGGCTCGCCCAACCCTGAAAAAGTACCGCATCGCCCGTCAGCCGCCACCAGGTGACGGCGGTAACGCCTAGCTTCAACAGCAGCAAAAGGCCTAGCCAGTCGCGCAACGTGGGCTGCTGATACTGCGCACGTAGCCAACGACTAAGTGCAAACAACAGCGCTGCGTTCAGCAGAAGTGCGAGTACTATCCTCACCGCACTACTCGGTTTTGGCGCAGCACATGGCTGCCGATAGCGCACCGCAAGCACTGACGCGGCTCGCAGTAGCTTCGCCCTAAAGCCAGCAACCCTTGCGAATCAGCCGCGCTCCGATGGCTGAAGTCTAGCGCTTCGTAGGGTTCGGTTAGGTGGTTGCGCTCAGCGGGCAGTTGGTTGAGCAGTGCCACGGCGGTTTCGGTGAGTTCTGGCTGGCCTACGTAGCGAGCGTACGCTACCCGCAGCGGCACTACCACGTTGATAATGAGTAGCTGCGCGCTGCTTCGACCCAGGCTAGTCACTTTGCCCACCCGTCCCGGCCGGTAGTGTTCTCGCCAGTACTCCGACAGTGGCGCAGCAAAAAACTGCTCCAGCGTCAGTACGTCAGCGGCAGTGAGCAAAGCATCAAACAGTGTAGGGCGGGCATGCAACAGCGCAACCAGCTGCGCCAAACGCACCGTAGGGAAGTTGGCAGGCCGCAGACGTAAGAAGTTCCAGGCGTGTACGGGCAAGGCAGTAGCAGCTAGGGTGTACTTGTGAGCCAGAAACGTGTACTCGTTCCGCAGGCTTGCAAGGTAGCTGTCCGATTCGGTTTCAGCAGTTTCGTGTAGAAAACCCGCTTGCCCAAACACCAACGCTTCCAATTGACGCGCATCGTGGCGGTGACGCCGCATAACGTTCAAGGGTAGCGCTTTGGCTAAGCGAGCCAGTGGCTCGCTATTTTTCTGAAAGCCAAAGGCTGCTGCTAGAGCATGGTACGTGGTGGCTTCCCAATCGCCACCTAGCTGCTGATGCAGCGTTTCCATGCTCGTCGCCTTCTGTTCTACCCGCTCCAGCAGGGCGCGCTCTACCATCATAGCACGCGTAATCGTTGGGATCTGTGCCAAGAACGGCGCGCAAGGCAAGGCGGAAGGCGGAGCAGCTATCAGCGCCTGATACCGCTGTACTAGCTCCGGCGCTATGCGCGTGGCCAGCGCCAAAGTTGGCACTAGCGTGTTGTTGGTTCGTCGCACTATATGATCAGCAATGTGCACTACGTGCAGTACCACTTGGTCGTATTTGGGGTCGGTTTGGTGCTGGTGGCGGGGCCAGTCGGAGGCGCTCAGGTGAATCTCTACGGCGCCGTTCCACTCCACTTCTCCTATTTGCAGACGGGCACCTAGGAAGTCGGGACCCGCATCGGCATTGCGGTTACCAGGACGTAATACAGTTACTGGTTCGCCTTCTTCCGTGTATAAATTGGTTTTATCGAAGTATTGATGCTGCCAGATATAGTGTAGAAAATCTTCTTGCATAATTTATGATCTAGAACTAGCTCGTTTAACCGTAATCCATGATTAGCAACCAAGATCACTATCTACTAAAAGCAATAATTCAGACCATCAATCGCGCCAATTTCGGCCACCATGCTACTAATCGCTCTATCCCAAAAGCAGCTTCTGCGCTTGAAGTATTTGTTACAAATGGTAATGTAGATGCGTGCTATTGGCTCGCGATTTTGTGTTGGGATGGTTGGGGGCTTCCAAGAAATACTCAACGAGCGTTGCAGTTATTTCATGTTGCAGCTAAAGGCGGTAATCGTAAAGCTATGCACAACTTAGCTGTGGTTTACGACAACGGTCTTTCAGTTCAGACTAATCGAGTAAAGGCTTTCTCCTTTTTCTTGTCAGCGGCCCAGCTAGGTGACAAAGAGGCAATGCACGCTATTGGTGACATGTTTCTTTCAGGTGAAGGCACCGACTACAATCCTTCTAAAGCTAGGTATTGGTTTCTGAGATCAGCAAAGCTAGGTGTTGCAAAAGCGATGTATGATCTAGCTCGTTGTTATCAAAAAGGAGTTGGTACAAAACAGAATACACGACTAGCATTGCAGTGGTATAATCAGGCGTTAGATGCCGGCGAAACCAAAGCGCTGACGGGTCTTGGCTATTGCTACCATAAACTTATCTCTTCACCCGACGTAGCAAAGGCCCGCTGGTATTATGAGCAGGCCAGTGAGCTAGGCCATGCTCATGCTACCTACAACTTAGGAGTGATGGCTGAGCGCGGAGATGGGCAATTACAGTTGCTGCCTGATGCCATTTTCTGGTATAAACGAGCTGCTAGCTTCGGGCATGAAGGAGCCATGCTAAAGCTAGCTAAGTTGTCAGGGGAAGAGTTTTAAGAATATTATTCAGACATCCTTCTCGGCTCAGGATAAAAAGCAGTTCTATTCTCACTTTTCTTAGTCAAACAAAATGGCCCGCCTTCACACGAAGTGAAAGCGGGCCGGACAAATCGTCAGCGACAACCTAGCGCAGGTCGATGACTTTTACGCCTTTGTATTTAGTCTTGTCGAAGGCAAATGTATTGGCATCCACTGGTGGGTTGGGCTGGAACTTCTTAATAGCTACCGTATAACGGTTGCCATTCTTTTTGAACATCTTCCAGCTTTTCACTGACTTATCGGCTTTGCTCACCGTCATGCGCACTTTGTAAATCTGGTTCGTACGGTCTTCGGGCGACAATTCGATTATGTCGCAGGGCTCACCAGCTTCCTTGGTTTCCTGCACGTACGTGTACTTATAGCCCTTCTTATAGAGCGTATAGATTTGCGAAGGCGAAATTTCTTGCTCTTCTGGGTCGTAGTCCGAAATATTTACCTCGTTCTCAGCCTTCATGTAGGTCCACACGGTTTTGCCGTTGTTGATAACCTCCTGACCGTTCATTTTCAAGTGGAACTTCTGGCCGCTTACCGTGATATCACCGGTCATATTGTCCTTCACCTTAGCCGCATCATTCTCCAACGTTTGCGTAAAGGTAGCTTTGAAGGCATTCAGCGCTTGATACTTAGCGCTCATCTGATCCAGAATCTTACCTGCTTTAGGGTCCTGCTGAGCCGAGGCGGAAGTGATGAGAGAAGCCGAGAACAGGAGCAGGGCGATGGTTTTCTTCATTACAAAAGGGTGGTGTTGGCTAAGTAAGCAGTAAGACACTAACCGCGAGTCTTTGGTTTAAACTATTACGTATTAAGCACCAACTCAAGCAGTACGTTCTGTGCTTACTTCTAACTTTTCGGGAGATTATTCAATAACTGTTCCAAACTATACTCATCTGGAATAAGCACCTCGCGGGCTTTACTGCCCTCAAAAGGTCCTACGATTCCAGCGTGCTCAAGTTGGTCGATTAGGCGACCGGCACGGTTATAACCTAGCTTCAAGCGCCGCTGTAGTAGCGACGTGCTGCCTTGCTGATGCGTCACGATAACACGAGCTGCTTCCTCAAACATACTGTCGCGGTCTGAAGGGTCGAAGTCTTCGCCACCGTTGCCGCCATCCTCGCCGGCCACTTCAGGCAAGGCGTAGGCTTCGGGGTAGCCTTGCTGCTCACCCACATAGTCGCACAAACGGTCGACTTCGGGCGTGTCGATGAAGGCACACTGCACCCGGATCAGGTCAGATCCGGCCGAAAACAGCATGTCGCCTTGGCCCACCAACTGATCGGCGCCGCCCGTATCGAGGATGGTCCGCGAGTCGATTTTGGAAGTCACCTTGAAGGAAATACGGCAAGGAAAGTTGGCCTTGATGATACCCGTAATAACGTTTACAGAGGGGCGCTGCGTGGCTACAATGAGGTGAATACCAATGGCACGGGCTAGCTGCGCGAGGCGGGCAATTGGTGTTTCCACTTCCTTGCCGGCCGTCATCATCAAGTCGGCTAGCTCGTCGATAACCAACACAATGAATGGCATGAAGCGGTGCCCTTTCTTAGGGTTCAGGCGGCGCTCCACAAACTTGCGGTTGTACTCCTTGAGGTTGCGGCAGCCAGCATCTTTCAGCAAATCGTAGCGCCGGTCCATTTCCATACACAGCGAGTTCAGCGTGTTCACTACCTTCTTAGTGTCGGTAATGATGGCTTCTTCGGTATCGGGCAACTTAGCTAGAAAGTGACGCTCGATCTTGTTGAAAATGCTCAGTTCCACCTTTTTCGGGTCGACGAGCACAAACTTCAACTGTGAAGGGTGACGCTTGTAGAGCAACGAAGCCAGAATCACGTTCAAGCCCACCGATTTACCCTGACCCGTAGCACCGGCCATAAGTAAGTGCGGCATTTTGGCGAGGTCGGCCACAAACACTTCGTTGGTAATGGTACGACCAAAGGCCACTGGCAAATCCATCTCGCTGTTCACGAACTTATCCGTGCTGAACACCGAGCGGATGCTCACCATTTCCTTCTTGGCATTTGGCACCTCAATACCAATAGTACCCTTACCCGGAATCGGAGCGATGATACGAATACCAAGGGCAGCGAGGCTCAAGGCAATATCATCTTCCAGGCTCTTGATCTTGGAGATACGCACACCAGCATCGGGCACGATTTCGTAAAGCGTCACCGTCGGGCCGATAGTGGCTTTGATGCTAGCGATGTTGATGCCGTAGTGACCTAGGGTCTCCACAATACGGTCTTTGTTGGCCTCTAGCTCTTCCTTAGTTACCTGGGCGCGGGCTTGACCGTAGTCATTCAACAGCTCTAGGGTAGGATACTGGTAGCGCGGCAGGTCCAAAGTAGGGTCGTAATTGACCGTGGGCATTACTTCGGCTTCCTCATCAACTTCGGCAATAGCGGCCATGTCAGCGCCCGCAGCGGGGTCTAGCTCGCCGGGCGTCACTTCGATTTCCAAGGCCGGCGTAGGCGTTTCGCGGGCAACAGGCACTGGTGAAGGCGTGGGCAGTGGCGCGTTAGAATCAGCCAAATCGGCCAACGACAACGGCGTAGGTACACGCGGAGCTACCGTCATCGGCGGCTCCGCAACGGGCGCTTCGATGGAGAAGCTAGGTCCGTTGGAAGCAGCGGCCGCAACAGTGGCTGCGGCGGTGGTTACAGCAGCGGCTACCGGCGCCACGGATAGGGGCACCGCAGCCGCACTTGCCATTACACCCGTTGCTACCGGAGCCGTCGTATCAGCAGCTACACTAAATGCTGGTTTGCTGACGGGTCCTGCGGTTACGATAGGCGCGTCGTCATCCTCCTCTTCGTCTAGTTCCTCTTCTTCATCGGCCGCCTCAAACTGGGGCTGCGGTTGTGGGCGGACCGGCGCTGTCGGTGTTACCACAGGTCCTACACGGCGCAACGTCATTCCTAGAGGTGCTTCTTCTTCCTCCTCTTGGTTGTCTAGCGAAGCCGTTGGGTTAGCAGCGCGGTTTACCCCAAGGCCAGTGTGTTCGTACGTGCCTGCATCCTGGGCATCAAATGCTTCGTCCTCGTCGTCGGCCCCTGCATGACGCAGGTTCAAGCTTGTCACGTTGAAGAAGAACACGACAAAGGAAATCAGGAAGAAAGCGAGCAGTAGCACCGTGCCCCAACCGATTAGGCTATCAAGCCAGAGGGCGGTTTCGTAGCCAACACCCCCGCTCAAAAAGTCAAGGCTGTGCGCTAGAGCCGGATCAGAATCGGGAGCTTCCAGACTCAGAACCACGTAGCCTAGCAGCACACTGAGCCACACCATAGCAAACAGGCATAGGGCTAGCACATAGCTCAGCGACAGGCCCGGCCGACGAAAGACAATCTTATAGCCCAGGAAAAAAACAATGGGAATTACGGCAAACGCCGCTACTCCAAAGCCTTTATAGATCAGCACTTGCGCTAAAATAGCTCCGACCAATCCCAGCCAATTGCCTGACTCCTGACCGGCTTCCTTCACCTGTGTGTTGCTCACGCCTTCCACTACGCTCTGGTCGGAGTGCCCCGTGAACACAAATGACACAAAGGCGATGGTGAGGTAGATAGATCCTAGCAGGAAGAAGAACCCCAGGAAAAGTTGAAAGCGTCGGTCGCGCAGAAAACCGAACAGGCCACTGAACGATACAGTTGGTAGCTTCAAAGGCCGACGCGGCGGCTTGGTTACTTTTGTCGCGGCTGATTTCGCTGCTACGGGCCGCGGGCTAGCCTCGTTCCGTCGGGGCTCACGTACGGGCTCCTCCGCCGGACGCGCCGTATTGCGCGCGGGCCGTGGCTCGTTGCTCCGGCTTGGCGGGGTCGTATTCTGTTTATATGTGTTTTTAGCCATTCTCACGCACCAAAAAGCCAAATCTAGCTATTTCCAAGGAGTAACTGGGTAAGAGAGTCGCTAAGTAAGTAGCTAGAAAATCTATGCTCCGTACAAGTTGCGGGTGTCTTTTTATTAAGAAGAAGCCTTACTTCTGGGCAGTAGCAGCGTAGCCACGACAGGGAATTACATCTGCGCCACCGAAAGCTGCTGAAGCGGCAACGAAGGTTAAGTTACGCAGTTAGTCAGCTACTTCGTTACGCGTTACCTCATAAAGATACAACTGCCAGTAAACAGTTGAATCCTGAAATTGGCTTACTAAGTGCAGCCCGCTCCGATCTGGCGCAGCGAGCCGCACAGCCGATAGGATATAGCGCCCGCCAAGCCGCCGAAAAGCCGCCGCATCGAAAGCAAAATCTTGCACCGTGCGAGCAGGTAACGCTGGCACGCGGAAATTCTTGCCTAGCTCAGCCGCTACCACATAGCAGCGGTTGCCCCAATCATCGAAGTACGTGCGCAGCAGAGGGCTTTTGGCTAGCTCGCCTGCAATCAGAGAACGGAAGTGATGCTTGTAGGAAAGCGGATAATTGTTCTGGTAACTATCTAACGTGTAAAACCCGTTCAGCTGCGCCACGCTGGGCGGCAAACCTAGGCAGACTACGCGGTATTGGGCGGGCTCCTGCCCGGTTTGCTGCCGAATATGTTGCTGCACTTTTGCAAAGAGCGTCGGGGCTACGAAAGCCTGGTAGCTAGGTTCACTGGGGCTAGCACGCCCCGCCAACGTACGCAAATTGGCCAGCCATTCGGTGTTCATGCTTAACCCAGTGAGCAGTTGCAAACCAACCAAGGCCGCGCACAGCTTGGAGCTAGGTAGTTGCCGCAGGCAAAGCACCAACACCACAAACCACAACAGCGGCGTCAGGAAGTGGAAGCGGCTCAGGTTGAACGTTCGAAGCGCGGGCACTCGGTCTTGCACCAGCTCCACCAGCTGCGGATAGAAACCGCAAAACAAAGCTATACCAGCCAGCACCACGAGTAGCGGCACCAACTCGCGCCGCAGCGTGCGCCGCCCTGCCGTTGGCGCTAGCACCAGCCCCGCTCCCACGGCAAGCAACACCGCACCGCGGAAGAACAAGCTAGCGTGATACTGCCCCATCAGGAAATACTGGCCTGCGCTCTTCAGCCCCGCCTTCCACCCGTGTGGCCCCAGCCGAGCGAGGTCGAACTCCAGGCGGTGCGGCACAAACTGCTTGGCTACCAGCAAAGAGTAGAACAGCGGGTACTCGACCACTACATACACGGCCGTAAGCAACGCTAGGCCGGCTACTACGCACCACGCTATGCCCCTACCCTGCCACGCATCCCAGAGCAACAGCCCCGCCATGCCCGCCACCACAAACGGGCCTACGAACACAAACATCGACCAAAACGGAAACAGGACGAGCAACAGCCAGTCCGTCCAGCGGCCACGGCCTTGGCGCAGGTTCAGCAGGGCTAGTAGCACCCACGGCTGCCCAGCTATCGACAACCCGTAGATAACATAAAGCGGCAGCACCGCCCAAGCCAACGCTACTCCCGCCGCCAGCCATCGGCTCCGCGCTTCAGCACCAGTCAGCAGGTGCCGCCGGAGCAGCGCATACATCCCGAGAAGCCCTATTAGGCGCACGAGCGCCTCGTGCCCTAGGTACGCCCACAGCGGCGGCAACGCGGCAAACAGCGGCATGGTCATGCTCAGGCCCGAGCGCAATGCGTTGCGCGGTAACCCATTCATGATGGGCCTCACAACGGCCTCGGGCCGATAGTCGAGGGTGAGGTGATGATGCGTGAGCAAGTACGGAATGCTAATTTCCGCGTCGAGGTTGTCGTCGAGAAGGATGTAGCTCCGCGGCCCAAGCACCAGAAAGGGCAACAGAAATAACCCCAAACCCAATAATGCCACTAGCAGCGGCGACACGAAACGAGAGAAAGCAGGCATAACTCAGCAAGTTCTTGCAAAGGTAGTCGCCGGCTTGTGGCAACTCTTCCTCCAAGATTTATTATGTCTTGCTGAGCTTCCGATTCATGTAGGAACTCATATTTTTATAGCCCGATTATAGCTATTCTACTTTCACCAATCTTACCGGGCTGGTCTTGTTAGTGGTTTACGCTGTATTTGCTGCTACGCTCTATTTTGCTTTTTTACTCTGACTTTCAGAGGCCTGTAGTACTTTCCTTTTCCAGTATGTTTCATCACACACTTACTTTTCTCGATTCGCAGAACACTTGTACAAACGAATATGATGAAGAAAACCAGTGGCTATGCGCCACTTGGAAAGGATTCATTACCAACCAAGATGCTACCCAAGGAGCAACGGAAACCCTTAAAGTCATTCGTGCTACGCACACGCCCTACCTGCTCAACGACAACAGCCAACTGGTAGGCCCCTGGTTCGATTCGGTGGAGTGGCTGGAGCAAGTGTGGGTGCCCCAAGCCACCAACCTAGGGTTACGCTACGTGGCCCACGTAATGCCTCCCGACGCCAACGCCGATATCACTACGGTAGCCATGCGTCACCCCGACCGTATTCCTTTCGAGCTTCAAATCTTTCGGCAGGTTGCAGAAGCGCAGGAATGGCTGAAGTCCTGCCAAAAGAAGTAGGCGTGCCATTTATTTTCTCTACTCAGTGGCGAGAGAAAACCCAGCATGTACGACCTACTCGCTAGCTCCGCGGGTGAAACTCGGTAATAACTTGCTTGAGGTAGTCGCGGTCGAGGTGGGTGTAGATTTCGGTGGTGGTGATACTCTCGTGGCCTAGCATTTCCTGCACGGCGCGCAGGTCGGCACCACCTTCGATGAGGTGGGTGGCAAACGAATGGCGGAATGTGTGCGGACTAATGGTTTTGCGGATACCAGCGCGGGCAGCTAGGTCCTTGATGACATTGAAAATCATGATGCGCGACAGGCCCGTGCCACGCCGGTTCAGAAACACAATGTCTTCGTTGCCGGGCTTAATCTCGAGGTGAGTTCGCACGCCCGTGAGGTAGAAACCTAGGTGCTTGAGGGCATCGCGGCCGATGGGCACGAGGCGTTCCTTGTTGCCTTTGCCCGTCACACGCACAAAGCCCTGCTCGACGTAAAGGTTGGAGAGGCGCAGCTCCGTCAACTCCGACACCCGCAGGCCCGACGAGTACAACACCTCGATGATGGCTCGGTTGCGGGTGCCCTCGTTGGTACTCATATCAATGGCCTCCAACAGCTGCGTAATTTCCTCGTAGCTCAGCGTATCGGGCAGCTTGCGGCCAATCTTGGGAGCTTCCAGCGTATCGGTGGGGTCGAGCAGCAGCATATCTTCCATAATCAGGAAGTTGTAGAAGGCCTTGATGCCCGACAGCGTCCGCGCTTGGCTAGTCGAGGTCATACCTAGCTCCCCAAGCCAGGTCAGAAAGTCGCGTAATAGGCGCGTAGTTACTTTGTCGGGTCCGGCGGGCAGCTTTGAGATTTCTAGGTACTGCCGCAGCTTATGGATGTCGCGCACATAGGCTTCCACCGAATTGGCAGCTAGTGATTTCTCGAGCTGTAGATAGCCTTCAAATTGCTTAATGCTGACGGACCAGTTCACTATTCGGAGATGCGAGGATTAGAAGCCGCAAGTTAGACGGCCTGAGCGAAGGTTGCGGTAGAAACCTAACTACTCCGCTTTTTCTAAGAGAAGCTTGGGCAACTAAATCCTTTCCTCTCTGGCATCCTGAGCTTGCGAAGGACCTCATTATGCTAAAACAGGCAACGCTCACAAATGTGCTAAGGTCCTTCACACGTCCAGGATAACTATGATTTTACAAGCAGGCAGTCATTCAGGTTAGACAAATATTCTATACAGCCTATTTACATGGAATAGAAAAACCTAGACGCTAGCTTTCTGCCCAATCTTACGCCGGGCCGTCTAACTTGCAGATCCTAGCTTTATATTCCATGCAAATTCTCATCATCAACGGCCCCAACCTCAACTTGCTCGGTCGCCGCGAGCCGGGCATCTACGGCACGCGCTCCTTCGACGCCTACTTTCCCGAGTTACAAGAAGCCTTCCCCGACTTTCAGCTCGAATACTTCCAGAGCAACCACGAAGGCGAGCTGCTCGACAAGCTGCACGAGGTGGGCTTCACCTACCACGGTATCGTGCTGAACGCTGGCGCTTTCACGCACACCAGCCTAGCCCTCGCCGACGCCATTGCTGGCATTGCCACGCCTGTTATTGAGGTGCACCTTTCCAACGTGGCCGCCCGCGAAGAATTTCGGCAGCACAGCTACATCAGCCGCGTGTGCGTGGGTACCATCACGGGCTTCAAGCTCGACAGCTACCGCCTAGCTTTGCACTACTTCGAAGGCCTGCGTCCTAAGCGCGTCGGCTTCAAAGTATAGCGTCAGCCAACGCAGCTGAGTGGCGAAGTTATTGGTGAAGTCAGAGGGGATAATTTGAAAAATAAATATTTCGCGACTCCCTCAGTCACGCAGTCAGTCAGTCACTCTCGTACCTTTGCGGCTCCAAACTGACTTTCGACTCCTATGTATACTTTCAATCCGGGCCCCTCAGAAGTTTACGCCGAGGTTCGTACGTACCTCACGGCCGCTTTTGACGAGGGTTGGCTCTCGGCACCCCACCGCGGCGAGCGTTTCACGGGCTTGGTACGGCAAGTAATTGCCGACATGAAAACCAAGCTCAACATCCCCCAAGACTACACTATTTTCTTCCTCAATTCGGCTACCGAGTGCTGGGAAGTGCTGGCCCAAAGTCTGACGCCTACCAAAAGCTTCCACCTCTACAGCGGCGCTTTCGGCGAGAAATGGTTGGAGTACGCCAAGGCCCTGCGCCCGGCCAGCACCGGCCAGTCGTTCGGCGTGGATGAGCTACCTAGCCTCGACAAGATCCCGCAGGACGCTGACCTCGTGTGCATTACCCAGAACGAAACCTCCAACGCTACCCAGCTGCGCGACGGCTTCGTTCTGAACTTATACAACAAGCTAGGCCCTAACTCCTTGCTGGCCGTGGATGCCACGTCTTCGTTGGGCGGCATCCAGCTCAAGATGATCAAGGCAGATATCTGGTTTGGCTCGGTGCAGAAGTGCTTTGGTTTGCCCGCCGGCCTAGGGCTGATGATTTTGTCGCCGCGGGCCGTGGCGCGTTTCCGCCAAATCAACGAGCGGGCGCACTACAACAGCCTCGTATCGCAGTACGAGAAGATGCTCAACTACCAGACAACCCACACGCCTAACGTGTTGGATATCTACCTATTGAGCCGCGTACTACAAGACCGGCAGCCGATCAAGACGGTGCACCAGCATTTGCTCGACCGCGCTACCAAGCTCTACGATTACTTCGACAACGCCACCCAGCTTACGCCACTCGTCACGAACCCTGAAACGCGTTCGACCACGGTTATTGGTCTGCAAGGCCCGCCCGCTCTCATCGACGAGGTGAAGCGCCGCGCCAAGGAGCAAGGCTTACAGCTCGGCAACGGCTACGGCAACTGGAAACCCAACACGCTACGCATCGCTAACTTCCCGGCCATCCCAGATGCGGCCTACGAGCAGCTCGTGCAGTTCTTCGCCCGCGAATTCGCCTAAAATGAGCAACTGAGTGGCTGAGCGACAGAGTGAAGTTGGTGAACTGGTCATTCAACCACTCCGTCGCTCGGCCACTCCGTCACTCGTTCCGCTATGTTCAGCCTCAAAGAAATTTTCTCGGTTACGCTTACTCTTTTCGCAGTCATTGATATTCTGGGTTCCATTCCGATTATCATCCAAATTCGACAGCGCGAGGGCAAGATTCACTCCGAGAAGGCCACCTTGGTTGCGGGGCTGCTGATGGTTATTTTTCTCTTCCTAGGGCAAAGCATCCTAGCACTCTTTGGTGTTGACTTCCAATCGTTTGCTTTGGCAGGTGCGATTATTATCTTCCTCATCGGGATGGAGATGATTCTCGGCATTGAGCTGTTCAAAAACGACCCGGCTGCCACGAGCGGCTCCATTGTGCCGCTGGCGTTTCCGCTCATCGTGGGAGCTGGCACCATGACGACTTTGCTTTCCTTGCGGTCAGCCTACTCGCTGCCGAACGTGCTGGTGGGTATCGGAGTGAACTTGGTGTTTGTGTACGTCGTGCTCAAAAGCAGCGCCTGGATAGAAGGAAAGCTAGGTAAAGCTGGCGAGGACATTCTGCGCCGCGTGTTCGGCGTCATTCTGCTAGCCATTGCCATTAAGCTGTTCAAACAGAATTTTTGAAGGCTGAATGGTTGATTATTAAATGGTTGTTTGCTGATTATCAGCACCGCATCTAGTCAACTGAGACCCATTTAACAATCATCCTTCAGCCATTTAACTAATCGCCCATTGATTCATCTCTTCACCGACGGTTCGTCGCGCGGCAATCCGGGGCCTGGGGGCTACGGCGCCATTTTACGCTATGGGCCGCACGAAAAAGAAATTACCCAAGGCTTCCGCCTCACCACCAATAATCGCATGGAATTGCTAGCGGTGATTGTGGGGCTGGAAGCTATTACGCGGCCCGAAATTCCCGTTACCATCACCACCGACTCGAAGTATGTGGTCGATGCGGTGGAAAAAAAGTGGGTGTTCGGCTGGGCCAACAAGCCCGACTTTGGCAAGAAAGCCAACGAAGATTTGTGGCGCCGTTTCCTGAAAGTATACAAGCAGCGCAACGTGCGTTTTCACTGGGTACGCGGCCACAACGGACACGCGGAGAATGAGCGCTGCGACCAACTCGCGGTAGCCAGCGCCACCCGCGGCCCCTTGCTCATCGATGATGGCTACGAGCTGATTGAGGCCAAGCGAGGCTAGGCTCCTGCTCAGATGGCGAATTCTTATTTTCAGTTCAAGCAATTTCGCATCGAGCAAGACCAATGCGCCATGAAGGTGTGCACCGACGCCTGCGTGCTAGGTGCCACTGCCGACGTAGCCAGCGCCACGCGCCTACTCGATATCGGTACGGGAACTGGTCTGCTAGCCCTAATGGTGGCCCAGCGCAACCCCAGCGCCTACATCGAAGCGGTGGAAATAGACGAAGCTGCCGCTGCCCAAGCCGCCGCCAACATTGCCGCGAGTCCGTGGGCGAGCCGCCTGACGATACACGCGCAAAGCCTGCGCGCCTTCGCCGCAACTCAACCCGCAGCTTTCGACCATATTCTCTGCAATCCGCCGTTCTTCCGCAACGCCCTCCGCTCGCCGGATGCTGCGCGTACCACGGCCCGCCATACCGCCGACGACACTCTAGCTTTTGAAGAAATCACGGAGTTTGCGCACCGGTTCCTTACGCCTGATGGTAAACTGACAGTACTCCTTCCGCCTCCCGAAATGCAGCAGTTTGAGCGTGCTGCCGCGGTGGCTAGCCTTTACCCAGTATCTCGCTTAGTGGTACACCACCGAGCAGGCAGCAAACCGCTGCGGCACATCACCACGTTCAGCCATCAGCCGCAAGCTATAACGCAGCAAAACCTAGCCATTTACGCCGATCACGCAGAGGTTTACTCTGACGATTTTCAAAGGCTTCTGAGCCCCTTTTACCTGTACTTGTAGGGTCATACTGAACAGTGTAGAGACGCAATACTTTGCGTCTTGTCGTTGCTGATGTTGTTTCCTAGGTTGTTCTAGGTGGGTCGTTCAACGACGAGACGCAAAGTGTTGCGTCTCTACACCGTTCTAGCTTCTGCAACGAAGTAGTAGAGATACTTCGACAAGCTCAGCGTGACGGATTAGGCGACGTTACTACCTAGCTTCTACCCCCTTACAGCGTCAGCGCACCTTTCGTACCGCCGAACACGACAAAGTTCAGGTTCTTGTAAATGCAGTCGACGTCGGTGAAGCCGGCGCGCTCTAGCATTTGGAGCTGTGCTTCCAAGGTGGCAAACTTATCTAGCTTGATGCGCTCGAAGGCGCGCTGAATCGCATCTTCATCGAGGCCCGATGTGGTGACGGTTTCTTTCCAGTTTTGCTTATAGAACGTGTCAAATCCGATGGTACGCCCTGCCACCTGATCGGCGTTGATGAAGAGCCCACCCGGATTCAAGGCGGCATATACGTTCTGGTACAGCTGGCTCTTGGCCTCGTCCTCTAAATGATGAATAGCCAAGGACGAGATGATGATGTCGTATTGTCCTGGCAGGCTAGCCGCCGAGAAGTCGAGCTGCTGATACGCAAAGTTCGGCAGCTCGGCGAAGCGTTGCTTGGCCACGTTCAGCATTTCCGGCGAGAGGTCTACGAGTGTGAAGTGCAGCTCAGGCCGAAGTTGATAGAGAAAGTACGAGAACAGGCCAGTACCTGCGCCAATATCTAACACCGTCTTTGCTTGTGGCAGCAGCTTAATTAGCGGAAAGCAGGCCGTGTAGAAATCCTGGTAACAGGGAATCAGGTAGTGCCGCTGGCTATCGTACTTCTGCGAAACAGCGTCGAATTGCTCTTGAATGGTATCCATCGGAAAAAAAGGAGGTTCTTGATTGGTAGATAGCACTGGCTCGGCATTGCTACCGGCTACTGATTAGGGTAGCAGCCGGGCAATTTGAGCTAGCTTATCCTGGTACAAGGTGTCTAGCAGGTCGGTAGCAAGATTACCAAAATCAGCGGCAAGGTAATGGCGCTGCACGGTGCCACCCGCTAGCAGGGTTATCTCGTCGCACGTTTCAGTGAGGGCGCCCAGTAGGTGCGAGGTCAGCAGAATACCCGTGCCACGTTGGCGCAAGCGCAGCAGTATTTCTTTGAGCAGCAAGTTGGTACCTAGGTCGAGGCCATTAAATGGCTCATCCAAAATGAGGTAGCGAAAGTCTTGGACCAATAAGGCTAGCAAGGCTAGCTTCTTCTTCATGCCCGCTGAATATTCCTCGGCATACTGATCGAGGGGCAATTCGAGCAGCTGGTTCCAGCTTGAAAAGTCGACTAGTGGCTGGCGGCGGGCTTGCAGGCAGAACACCAAGTACTCGCGGCCGGTGATTTTGGGGTAGAAGAACGGCTCATACGGTAGTAATCCCGTGACTTGGCGCACGGCTTGACCCGACGTTTCGCGCACAGAGCCCGTATAGCCAGTATCCAGCCCGAATAGGCAGTTGATTAGGGTGGTTTTGCCGGCCCCATTCGCGCCCACTAGCCCGTGGATAGCACTGGGAGCTAGGTCTAGGTTTACCCCGTGCAGCACTTGGTGCGAGCCGAACGCACGACTTAGTTCTCGAACGCTAATCATGCCAACGATACTGAAGTAAATGACGCCGGCTCTTCCAAATTAAACCCGCGAATGCCGCGGCCAGCAATGCCACGTAAACGGAATTCACGACCATCAGCAGCGCCAACGCAACTACGCCTCCCTGCACTAAGCTAGCATGCGGATAAAACGCATACTTCGCCAGCACCATCATCGTTAGCACCATGCCGCCCCACAGCAGCACAGCCAGCGCTCCACCCCACCCAACGGCTCCGGTACCGAGCAGCAGCAAAAACGGCAGACTACTCAGCAAGTACCCCGCGAGAGCTAGGCCTACTTTACGCCGCAAAAAGGCGTTCAGTCTCAGTGGATATTTAAGTAGCATCACCGCATCTTCGGGCAGCGTGTAAAAGGAGGTAAGCAGCAATGCCCATAGCACTGGCACTAAGGCCGCGATGGTGTTGTGCCGTTGCCAAATCGCCACACCTAGGCCCACTGCCCACACCAGCCAAGCGCCGGTGCGGCGGTAGCCACTCACCCACTCAAATAGCTCGCTGCGCAGCAGGCTCTTGCGCCGTGCGCCGCCTCGTTCCGCTCGCGGCTTGGTCAGGTATGGTATCAGCGGCAGCAGAACCAAGCCCACTAGCAGCGGCAGCCATGCTTGATACACTATGAGCACGGCCCAAAAAGGAAGCTGCCACAGCGCATACTCCGCCAGCAACAAGCGCCGATAGTTCGGGGCGACACTTTGTAGAAAAGCTAGGTCGCGGCGCTGCCGGTGTGCCGATAAGCACATGCTGGCCCCTAGGAATGGTAGGAGCCATTGCCCCACTGGGTACCGGCCGCTCATCCGGATGCCTTGCCCCAGAGCAGCCACGAACATGGGTCCGAGCAACAGAAGCCGTAGCCAGCCGACTTCGGCGAGTTGCCGGGCCAGCACTTTCCACCGCAGACCTAGGTAATGTTGTATTTCCCGCATGAGATGCTGCTAATCAGCAAGTGCGTTGCGAGTACTGGGTCCTTCTTCCTCCACAAACGTGATCTGGTAGTCTTGCTCCAGTTCCGCCAAAATCGGCTCGTACAAGTCGGCGTGGGTAGGAATGACAACACCGCGCTGCGTTACTTCGCCCCGCACTAACCGCCGCACTGCCATGCCCAGGGGCAACCCGACTGTCTTGGCCATCGCCGTATGTGTGGCATCTTCGCCGAGCACAATGAGCGAAGCGGTTCGAGTATATTCCTCGCCATCAAGCTCATACTCGAATAAGTGCTGCATCACGATCATATCATGGTCGTGCGGTTCAAGCTGCCACTTCTCCGCTAGTAATCGCTCCAGCAATTGCGCGGGCGTGGCGTTGGCGTGCCCCACCGGCTTGTCGCTGAACAGACCTAGCCACGTCAGACGCCGCATTTCTTCGCCCTCGGGGTCAAGACCTAGGCAGGCAGCTAGGTGCGCGGCTATATCGAAGTCGTCGGGCACACGTGGCAGGTACGCGGCCACCAATTCGCGCCACGGAAGCCCCGACGAGTTACCGAGCTGCACGGTGTCATCTGTAAGCCCTAGCTTCACTAGCGCGTGCCACGCGGCGCAGTAGCCGGGCCGGCGCAAGGTGCCGCGCAGCATTGTCGGGATGTCGTCGAGGCCATAGGGGGCGCGGTAGCTAAGCGAGTCGCGGTTGGCGTAGCCTTCAAACGCGCCATAGCCGGGCACCTCCAGCGTTTCGTGGCGGGCGAAAATCTGTTGGTACGGAATGAAGCGTAAGCGCCCGGCTTCCAGAAATTTGGCCGTACTCTGACCTGCCAACACCACGTTGCGGGGATTCCAGGTGAACTTATACTTCCATGGGTTACCCCCTTCCGAATCGGGTGCTAGTAGCCCGCCGCAATACGATTTGAAGGACGTTAGCTTCCCTCCTTTCGCTCGAATTTCCTTCAGTGCTTTCATGGCCGACATATGGTCGAGGCCTGGATCGAGGCCGCATTCCATCAGAATGGTGAGGCCAGCCTCCACTGCGTCGGCGTGAAACCGGCGAATTTCGTCGGTGGCATAGCTCGCCGTGGCTAGGTGGCGCCGGTGCTGAACGCACGCCGCAGCTACCCGCGGGTGGAAGCTCGCCGGCAGCATAGAGATGACGATATCAGCCTGCTCCACAAGACCTTCCAACCTATCCTCTTGCTGCACATCAAACGGTACGGCGCGGGCATACTCGCTGTGCGCTGCCAGCACCGGAGCTAGGTGTGCCGGGTTTACGTCGGCGATGGTCAAGAACCAACCTTCCGTTGGGGCATAGCGGAGCAAGTAGTGCAGGAGCGAAGCCGCCGAACGGCCCGCACCCAGAAGCAACAGACGAGTCATATATCAAGTATCAGGTATCGGTTAACTCTTGCTATCAGCCATGCAAGGATGCTTAGCGGTCAATAATCGCTAAAATCAGCGTAACGAACACAGTGGGCACTATCGCGCCTTGGCGTAAGCTATTTCTCTTGCCCCCTAGGTAGGGCAGCTAGCCGTCTGCCAATTATTGGGAGAGGTAATGATTATATGATAAATGCAACGTACATTCACCGCCCCCTCACGCTGTCGGGGCTGCCGTTGGGTGCCTGGACTAGCTTTTTATTCTTATCCGCAGCAATGGCTCAATTACTTAACGTGACCATTCAGGTCGACGTCCTTTCCCCCGCCGAACTCACCCCCGACGAGGCTCTTACCTGGCAGCAAGCTCGTGCTGCTACGAACAATGCATACGCGCCCTTCTCGCAGTTTCACGTGGGCGCCGCGCTCCTTCTCGACGACGGTTCCGTTTTTCAAGGCAACAATCAAGAAAACCCTGCCTACCCCTCTGGGCTTTGTGCCGAGCGCACCGCCATGTTTGGCTTGGCCGTTAGCCAGCCAGAGCGCCGCATCGTTGGTATGGCCGTAGCGGCGCGCCCCAAGAATGGCGACTTCGTGGTAGGAATGCCCTGCGGCGCCTGCCGCCAAGTCATGACGGACTACGAAGTACGTCAGGGCCAGCCAATTCCGCTGCTGCTGCTCGGCCCCGATGATACCATCTACCGCTTCCGCTCCTTGGCCGACTTGCTGCCGTTTCAGTTCACGAAAGAGAATTTGCCTCCGCGAGAATAGCTAGGTCTAGCTGCTCCAAGTTTCGCGGAGCACAGCCCGCGCCGCTGCCTGATAGCGTTCAGCCGTCAGCCCAGCGGACGCGGGCTAGCTTTAACTGCGTTTCGCGCAATACTTCTTCTTATGCCTGCTGCGCAAGAAAACCATCTCATTGTCAGTCGCTCAGCACGTTATTTTCAGCTCGGCGAACTGTCGGCGGCTACGCGGCGTGTGTGGTTTGTGGCCCATGGCTACGGGCAGCTCGCGGCCTACTTTATCCGACATTTTGCCTTTCTGGCGGAAGCCGATCCTACCCTGGTCATTGTCGCCCCGGAAGGCTTATCGAAGTTCTACCTCAACGGCACGAGCGGCCGGATTGGGGCTACCTGGATGACAAGGGAAGACAGACTAACGGAAATAGCGGATTACGTAAGTTATCTGAACCAACTGGCCACCAAGATCCTAACCTTGTGTCCGCCCGAGGTTGCAGTCACCGTGCTAGGTTTCTCGCAAGGTGCCGCTACCGTCAGCCGCTGGTTGACGCAAGCTTCGTTTCGGCCGGCGCGGCTGATTTTGTGGGCCGGCGCTTTTCCGCCCGATATGGACGTGGAGGTGGGCACGCATTTGCTGCATCAATTTCTGGTTACGGTGGTTTGTGGCGATGATGACCCGTTTGTTAGTGCGGAAGAACTGAAAAAGCAGCTTACATTTTTGCGCAGCTACGGCATTGAGCCCGAAGTTATTCGCTTTGCTGGCAAGCACGCGCTGCACACCGAAACTTTACGCCAGCTTGGGCAGCCGTAAACGTTAGCCTTCATAGACTCTTCAGGCAGGGTTTTGTATTGTTGCATTGTCTATCTCTCCCTACCGATTTCTACGCCGCTCATCCCGCCATTGTCATGCACGTTCTCATTGTAGAAGACGAAAGAAGCCTGCACCAGGAAGTGCGGCAGTTTCTGATCCAGGCACAGTACCTCTGTGACTCGGCTTTCACCTTTGCTGAAGCCTCCGAGAAAATCTTTGTAAACAGCTACGACTTCGTGCTGCTCGACCTAGGTCTGCCGGATGGCGACGGACTGCAACTGCTGCGCGAAGCTAAGCAGAACGAGCGCCAGGAAGCCTCGTTCATCATCCTGACCGCCCGCGGCGCCATCGACGACCGTATCAAAGGCCTCGACCTAGGTGCCGATGACTATCTACCCAAGCCGTTCTCTTTGCTGGAGCTGCTGAGCCGCATGCAGGCCATCACACGACTAAAGTTTGGGTTGAAGCGCCAGGAAATGGTATTCGGCAACGGCTTCCACCTCGACGTGACGGGTCGCACCTTGCGCTACGAAGGCGCCGAAGTCCCGCTCACCAAGAAGGAGTTCGACCTGCTGCACTACCTATTACTGCACAAAAACCGCGTACTCACGCGCCTGCAACTCGGCGAACACCTGTGGGGCAACGTGCTGGAAGACGATTCCGACTCGAACTACATCGACGTGCACATCAAGAACATCCGCAAAAAGCTAGGTCACTTTGCCCCCGCCGATTTCCTGGAAACAGTGCGCGGCATCGGGTACCGAGTAGCTTCAGCAGAGTGACTGAGTGAATCGTTGAACGTCACTCAGTGCGAAGCCACTCAGTCACTCTTTAGTGCGAAGCTGTTTTTCGGGCTTTTGCTAAGACGATTAAGATTTCAGCGTATTCCTTTTCTAACTCAACTAGGCGAGCTTTCGGAACAATGCCGGCATCGCCTAATAGCTCCAACCAGAGTTGCACTTCATCTGCTTCTTCGACGCAAATACTAAGCTTTGCAAAGAACTCAGCGGCCGAACGCCCGCGACAGGCAGCTCGGTAGTTGGCTGCTACAGAGGTAGCACTTCGTAGTAACTGCTTACCAAGTATTTCTGCTTCTCCGCTGCGCGGTAGTTGTTGATATAATCGAATAACGCGTAAAGCGGCAGCTTTGGTACGTACCCGAAATGCTTCGTTCTGCTCAGCTTTTGTACTACTAGAGTGCTCAAAGAATGTCATAGCTTGTACATTGATCTTTGTTCAAACTCCAAAATCAAGCCGACGAATAGTTTATGCATCAAATAGCAATTAATAAGAAGGACAGGATTTTTCGCACTCAGTCGCTCAGTCACTCAGTCACTCAACAGAGCAAAGCGAAGTGAAGATGCGCCTGGAGGCCAAATTGGCCTTGTTCAACGCTTTATCGAAGCTGCTACTGCTGCTGACGGGGGCCTTAGTGATTCCGCCGGTGGTGAGCCGGGTGGCTATTTCGCACACCGATCAGCGCCTGCACGAGAAGATGGGCGAGGTGCTCAACCTGATTCGGCGCGACGGTATCACGGCCTTTGTGCGCACCGAGCACGACGAAGCCTACGCCGACTACAACCTTCTCAAGCAAGAATACATCACCCTCACTCCTATTGCTACCCGGGCGAGTCACCCGGGTGTCATTCGCATCTTCGACGAAACGCGGCAGGTAGATAATGAGATTGAGGACTTTCGAATTCTGAGTTATACGCTGCCAAACCGCGGCACTCGCACCTATCACCTCGAAATCGGGAGCAGCCTAGCGACGGTGGAGCTGCTTACGGCTACGCTGCGCAGCACCGCGCTGTGGGTGCTGATTGTGGGAGCGCTGCTTACTATTCTCACCGACGCGGCCTTTGTGCATTACCTGTTGCGACCCCTGCGGGAGCTCATTCAGCGCAAGCTGCGCGGCGTGCACCATCCGTCGGTGTTTTCCTTCGAAGCCATTCCGACGGACACCATCGACTTCCGGCGCCTCGACACCAGCCTCTCGCGCATGATGCGCCAGATTCAATCGGCCTTTGAAAAGGAGCGGGAGTTCATGTCGAACGTGTCGCACGAGCTACTCACGCCCGTCAGCATTTTGCAGTCGCGCTTCGAGAACATGCTGCAAGACCCGGAACTGAATGAGGCTCATTCGCTCAAGATCGTAGACTCGCAGAAGACGCTCTATCGGCTGCGCAATACGGTAAAGACACTGCTGCTCATCGCCAACATCGAAAATGAGCAGTATCTGCGCGACGAATCGGTGTCGGTAGCTACCGTGCTAGCCGACGTCATCAATGAGCTAGAGGACCGCTTGGCGCAACGTGAAATTCGGTTGCTAGAAGAGCTTCAGCCTGATTATGTGCTGCCGGCAGCCAACCGCACGCTGCTGTTTACACTGCTATTCAACCTGATTAGCAACGCCATTAAGTACAATAACTGGGGCGGCGACATTATTATCCAGGGGAAGACGCGCCCCGAAGGCGGCTACCGCCTCGCCGTCACTGACACCGGTCCTGGCATCGCGCCCGAAAACATCCCGCATCTGTTCGACCGATTCCGGCGCTTCCACAAGGGTGGGGCCTCGCCGGAGGGCTACGGCCTAGGCTTACCCATCGCCAAAACGATTGCCGAATTCCACCGCGCCGAGCTGGTCGTGGAGTCTGTTGTGGGAAAGGGAACTACGTTCGCTCTACTATTCAGCTAGCTTCCTGCTGGCTTGCAACAGGAACGCCAGCATTTTCACTCTGAATTCATGTTGATGGGCCTACTTTCGGGCTATGCCCACCCGATTAGTCTCTTCTTCTCGCAGGTCGTACTTCACGTTGCTGTTCACTGCCCTGCTGTTACTCCTCGGGCTACTTGTCTACCTATTGTCGACCAAGAAAGCGGCTATCCTGAGGCAACAAGTAGCTCTAACAAGCCACTTTGCGGTATTGCAGCAGCACAGCCGCATCCATAAATCGGCCACTGCTCGCCGTCCTAAACGTGTCTTGGTTGTAAAACCAACCGCCAACGACCAATTATAAACTAACATCTCCGAAAAAAAGGCCAGCTATGCAGCTGGCCTTTTTTGTTTTTCACTACGTCGTTGAACCGGTACATAACCACTTGTTCAGCAGTTTACCCCAGCCCACCACACTTTTTCATCGAGTACTTGCGCCTGCTACTTCTGCTTTTTCTTGCTTTTGGCGGGCAGCACTGCATCGGTGGCTGCTTCCTCGTGCACAGGATTGTCGGCCGGTTGGGTAGCATCAAGGGATAAGGTCCACTGCTCGTTGAGCTGGGGCAAACCGTGCTGGGCCGTCAGATCGTATTGGCAGGGCACCACGGAAATGTAGTTGTGCGCCAGCGCCCATTCGTCGGTATCTTCGCCTTTGTCTTCGTTCACGAAGTTACCGATTAACCAATAGTAAGGGCGCTGGTAAGGATCGTAGCGCAGGTCAAACTCTTCCTGCCACTTAGCTCGTGCCTGCCGGCAAATACGCGCCCCAGCAATAAGGTTTTCCGACTTTTTAGGGAAGTTGATGTTCAGCGCGGTACCCGTTGGGATGCCATGCTCCAAGGCCTGGCGTGTGAGGTGCTCTACCCACTCCTCGATATGGGAGAAATCGGCTAAGTGACCGTAGTCACAGAGCGAAAAACCAATGGCGGGCAATCCTTCAATTGCGGCCTCAATGGCCGCCGACATAGTGCCCGAGTACAGCACGTTCACGGAAGAATTGGAGCCATGATTAATGCCCGACACCACCAGATCGGCTTGTCGGTCGCGCAGCACGAAGTGCTTGGCTAGCTTCACGCAGTCGGCGGGCGTGCCGCTGCACTCGTAGGCCTCGATGTCGTCGAAGATAGTGCTTGGGTCGAGGCGCAAGGGGTTGCCGATGGTAATGGCGTGCCCCATACCCGACTGCGGCGAATCGGGCGCCACTACCACTACTTCGCCAATACGCTTCATCACGCGCACCAGCACGGCAATGCCCGGCGCAGTGATACCATCATCGTTTGAAATTAGAATCAGCGGTTTGCGAGATTTAGCAGTCACAAGCTTATGTTTTAGTGATAAAAACCTAGGTCAAGGTACGGAAGCCAACGAGTTGCGGACGTAAAGTTTTGATTACCCGGTGCCCGCCTCAACGAGGAGCTAGCCTGTGCCGTACTGCACAACATGAAACACCTAGCTTCTCCCCGATCTGCCGTTGGTGCGCTGTTGCTGCTAGTCGCTCTTGTTGGTTGCAATTCTTCTGATAACCGTTCGCCCGCAGCTTCCAGTGGCGATACTCCATTTGCAGGCAACTCCACCGCTACCGATCCTTCGGCCGCCGCGCAGCGCATTGCCGCCAACCCCAACGTAGCCGACTCCCTGCACCTACTCAGCCCAGGACAAGCAGGGCGCTTGCTCATCCGGATGCCTGAGAAACTGCTGCTGTCGCGTGTATCGGCCGAGCAGCTTCATAAAATCACGCGTACCGTGGGCGACAGCACGTACCCGGCGTATGAAATGCGCGATGCGCAACAACCTAGCGCCCCCGTTACGATCCTCGAAATGGCTGGCAGTGAGCAAAAAGGCTTTCGCTTGCGCCGTATCATCATCACCGATCCACAGTACCGTACGGGCGAAGGCATTGGGGTAGGTTCGCCGTTTGGGGTGGCTCGCCAAGCCTTTGGCCTCTCGCGGGTGCGCATGACGCCGGAAGGCTTCGCGGCCGTGTCGCGCCAGACGCGCATGGCGTGGCTACTCGATGAAAATTCCTTGCCCGCCAAGCACCCCAGCGATATGGCTACCGCCGAAATACCGACGGCTACGCGTATCAAGGGCGTCATTCTTTTTTAAGCAGCTCCTTACCGTGGCTGGTGCCCAAAAACCCTAGCTCACAACTCGCCCGCACCCGACTCTTTTCCGCTTTCACCCAAATTCCACCCCTTGTAAATTACGATGGCCTTGCTCGAAAATCGTTACCGCACCCACGACCTAGGTATGCTTCTGCTTCGCGTTGGCATTGGTATTATGTTCTCCATTCACGGCTATCCGAAGCTTATTGGGGGACCAGAGAAATGGACCGAAATCGGGGGCGTAATGAGTATGTTTGGTATTAGCTCTGCGCCAGTTATGTGGGGCTTTTTGGCCGCGGCGGCGGAAGCTATTGGCGGGCAGCTGCTGGCTTTCGGGTTGTTTTTTCGTTTTGCTTGCATCCTGCTACTGGGCACAATGATCATTGCTACGGCCATGCACGTCATGAAAGGTGACGACTTCAATACCTACTCGCATGCGCTGGAAGCGGCCTTTTTATTCCTAGGGCTACTTTTCGCCGGCCCTGGTAAGTACAGCGTCGATCAGCTGCTATTCCCCCCTGAGCCTGAATGGGAGGAATAGGCGTGCTTAATGGCTTCCTAAGCTTACTTTTCTTTGCGGAGAAACGCGGGTGTATGTCGCAAATTCCGGCGCTGGCCTAGCTTTGCAACCTAGCCCTATACTTCTTTCATGCTCGCTCTTCTACTTTCTACGCTCCTTGCCGCTGCGCCAACACCTAAAACTGACTGGCGCACGCCCTTCGAAAAAGGCGACGGCAACACAACCACTACCTACGCTGAGTGCATCGCCTATTACCAGCAGCTCGATGCAGCGTACCCCGAAATCAGCATGCGCGAGGCGGGCCCGACCGACATCGGACAGCATCTGCACGAGGTAGTTATTTCAATCGACGGCGACGCGGACCCAGCTTCGGTACGCGGCAAGAACCGGCGCGTGGTGTTCATCCAGAATGGAATTCACCCTGGCGAGCCAGAAGGCATCGATGCATCCATGATGCTGGCCCGCGATTACGTGCAGAAGAAAGAGCTGCGGCAGCAACTAGAGAACGTCACGCTAGTGATTATTCCGGCCTACAACATCGACGGCATGCTGAACCGCTCGGCCACGAGCCGTGCCAACCAGAACGGCCCGCGCGAGTACGGCTTCCGCGGCAACGCGCGCAACCTGGACCTGAACCGCGACTACATCAAGGAAGATTCGCGCAATGCCCGCTCCTTTGCGCAGCTTTTTCAGCGCTGGCAACCTGACCTGTTCGTCGATACGCACACCTCCAACGGCGCCGATTACCAGTACGTCATGACGCTCATTGATACGCAGAAAGACAAGCTGCACCCTGCCCTGAGCCAGTACTTGCAGAAAACTATGCTGCCGGATTTGTACAGCGGCATGAGCAAGAAGAAGTGGCCCCTAACACCTTACGTTGATTTTGAGGGTCGCACGCCCGAAAGCGGCTTGCGCGGTTTCCTGGAAACACCACGCTACTCCACAGGCTACACTACGCTGTTCAACACCATCGGCTTTATCACCGAAACGCACATGTGGAAGCCCTTCACACCGCGGGTGCGCGCCACATATGATTTTCTGGATCTGCTAATTCACCTAGCTCACCGCGACGCCGCGCAGCTAGCCCAGGCCCGCGCCACGGCCGAGCAGCAGCTACGTGCCCAAATGGACTTCCCCTTGGGGTGGCGGCTCGACACCACGAGTGCGGAGCAGGTAAACTTCCGGGGCTACGAGGGCCGCACCAAAACAAGCGAAGTCAGTGGGCAGCCGCGCTTATCATACGACCGCAAAGCGCCTTTCACGCGGCCCGTTAAGTTCTATAACACCTACCGGCCGACCACCACGGTGCGGCGCCCAGTGGCTTATTTGATTCCGCAGGCATGGGGCGAAGTGCTCGACCGGTTGCGGCTTAGCAACGTGCGCTTACAGCGCCTGCGCCGAGACACCACGCTCACCGCCGACATATACTACGTGGAAGATTACAAAACCGCGCCGCGCCCCTACGAAGGCCACTACTTGCACAGCCAGGTAAAACTCCGCACGGAGCAGCAAACCCTACCCTTCCGGCGGGGCGACTACGTAGCCTACCTCGACCAGCCCGCCGTGCGCTACCTCGTGGAGACGCTGGAGCCTCAAGGCACCGACTCATTTTTCGCCTGGGGCTTCTTCGACAGCATTTTGCAGCAGAAAGAATACTTCTCCGATTACATCTTTGAGGACCTAGCTGCCGAGCTACTCAAGCGTGACCCACAGTTGCGTCAGCAGCTCGAGGCCCGCCGCCAAGCCGACCCGACGTTTGCGAAAAATGGTGCCGCCCAACTCGACTTTGTGTATCGTCACTCACCGTACTACGAGAAGTCACACTTGCGCTACCCAGTCGTGCGCTGGCAGGGCGGGGCGCTACCCGTCGAACAATAGATAATAGATGGCTTACTCGGTGGGCAGCGCGGGCTCTTGGTACAGTTGCTCTGCTTGCAGGGAGTTGGCATAGTTTACTAGGAAAGCTAGCCCCCGAGCATCTTTGAAGCTCAAGTCATTTTCTTTTGCGTAAGCCTTGATTAGGGACGCTTGCTTCGCAAAGAAGGTCAGCAAGTCCCGTTTGGGCTTCTGCAACGTCACGAGTTTGCCTTCGTTTGTATTTAAGTAAAACGTAGTCCGTAATTCGGTATTGGTATAATAGCGCGGCCGTTGGTTGCCGATTGGAGCCGACGTGTAGCTGTACTGAATAGGCTCTTCGCGACGTAACAGGATGGTCGGACCTTCGCTGAGCTGCTCGAAAAAAGCCCACATTTTGAAGTCAGGCGCTTTCTTTGTCGACCAGGGATAAGAGTACGAGTGAAAAATGCGGGTAAGCGCCACGTACTGTCCCCGCTTTTGCGGAGTCTGTTCGCCGCGCATGGCAAAGACCCGCACGGTTTGGGTGGGCAGCGTGTAGATGGTGTCATTTGCCTTCAAGGCTAGCTTATTACTCGCCCGGTCCAAGCTGATTTCTCCCTTCACCACCGCCCCACTCGTGAGCATCACGGCGCCTTCCGAGAATTGCCCGGCGTTCATCGTGAAGGGTAGCCCTTGCGCCTGCGTCTTGAGACTCAGTGACAAGCCCGCGAGTATTGCCGCAATGCGTAGAGTAGTATGCATATGCCTGAACAGTAGCTTTTTCTTCCTGATCAGTATACGTATTACGGCTTCGAAGGGGTCAAGGAATTAGCGTAGTTCACGATGAAAGCTAGCTCCCGCGCATTGGTGTAACGCAAGTCATTCTCTTTGACATACTGCTCAATCCGGGAGGCTTGGTGCTTAAAAAAGGCGAGCAAGTCTTTGCGAGGGGATTTCAGCGGCAGCACGTTGTTGGTGCCAGACGCTAAAAAGAAGTTGTCTAAGCTCGACATGCGTATCATGCTGCCCGTGAAGATGGTGGAAGGCCGCTGATACCGCAACAGCACGATAGGCCCATCGCTGATTTGCTCGAAAAAGGCCCAAGTAGGTTGCAACGTGCTCTTGCTCACAACATAGTAAGGCCGGAATACACGCAGCGTCGACACCAGCTTGTCGGCCCTGATTCGCTCCTGCTCCTCTTCTACCGCCACACAGTTCACAATATTGGCCGGATAGGTGTAAATCGTGTCATTGGCCATTTTCACCTGCACCACTCCCGTCGCCGGATAAAGCATGATGGTGCCGCGCAGCTGGCTCCCGTTGGAGAGTACGATGGCGCCCACTTTGTACTGCTGTGGGTAGCCGAATAGTTGCGCTTGCGCCGCTTGACTCAAGAGCAAGCTCAGGATAATGATAACAGTAACCTTCCAGGACTTCCACATAATCTGCATTGTTGTAGGACAAGAAAACAGACGCTTAGACTAACCCGCTAAAGATACCTAGCTGGTGTCTATACCGGCTACACGGTAAGCTATAAATCTTAATAACTGAAAAAGAAAAGAGCCTCGTTTGAACGAGGCTCTTTTCTTTTTCAGTACGAACTAATCATCAGAATAATGAGCAGCTAGCTTTTTACTGCCCAGAAGCGTTTTGCAAGGAGTTGGCGTAGTTCACAATGAAAGACAGCTCCCGCGCATTGGTGTAGCGCAAATCATTTTCCTTGGCGTATTGCTCAATTTGGGGCGCTTGTTTTTTGAAGAAGGACAGCACATCCTTGCGCGGGTAGCGCAACGGTACCACGCCGTTGGACCCGAGCGCCAGAAAAAAGTTGTCGGTGCTAGGGGTATACGAAGTGCTCATGGCTGCGTCAAGCATAAACCGCTGGTGGCGCAACAGCCTGACGGGGCCGTCGCTGATCTGCTCGAAGAAGGCCCAAATCGGCCCCGTGGGGTTTTTACTCATCACGTAGTACGGACGAAAAACGCGGAGCGGAGATACCAGCTTGTCGGCCGTGATTCGCTCTCGGTGCTCTTCCACCGCCACGTACTGCACGGCCTGCGCCTGAAAGGTACAAACGGAGTCGTTGGGTGTTTTTACTTGCACGACTCCCTTGCTCGGATAAAGCATTACCACACCGCGCAACTTGGTGCCGTCGGTAAGCACCACAGCGCCGTCGTTGTACTGCTGGGCATAGCCGAGCGCTTGCGCCTGAACGGCGTAGTTCGTTATTAAACAAAAAATAACTACGATAGTATTCTTCCAATATTTCCACATAACCTAGGTTGCTTGTAAAACGACAAATACTTGTGCCACTTATGAAATATACTTATTTCACTCATATGTTACGCCAATGTTAACACATAAATTTTTGTAGCTATAAAAGGAAAGGGCCTCACGTATGTGAGGCCCTTTTCGGTAATAAGTAAGAGAGAATTAGTGCACTGCTAAAGGCTATTGCCTGGGCTGACTTTGCAGAGAGTTAGCGTAGTTTACAAGGAAAGCTAGCTCGCGGGCATTGGTGTAATCCAGCTGGTTTTCCTTCGCATACTTCTCAATCTGTTTCGACTGTTGTCGGAAAGCGGCTAGCAGATCTTTCTTCGGATTGCGCAGCGAGATAATCGCGCCGTTGGGCGTACCTAGGTAAAAGTTGTCTTTGATTTCGGTGTAGTAACCCATGGTGCGTGGCACGCCATAGGGGTAGCCGTAGCCACCATACCCTCCAAATCCATAAGGCGAACCATAATTCACGGGCCGCTGCACCAGCGACTCTCGGCGCAGCAGGATTGTGGGACCACTGCTGAGCTGCTCAAAAAACGCCGGCGACTTGAAGTCACTGTAGTCGTTGTCGTGGTTCCAGCGGAACACCCGGAACACGCGTACCAAGCTCGTGTCAGGGGTTGTGCGGCGCGCGCGCGGGGTGTAGCCGTAGATGGGGCTGCCGTAGTAGTAGCCCATCCGGGCGTCGTAGAAGTCGTCGTACTGGTTACGGTTGCGGTCGAGCCGTTCGCCTTTCACGGCAAAGCTCTGCACCGCCACCGCCGACAGTGTGCTCACGGTGTTGTTAGGCAACGAAACCAAAATTACGTCTTCGTTGCGGTGCAGCGCCAGCGGGCCTTCTATCGTGTCGCCGTTTGCGAGCAGCACAGTGCCGCCCGCAAACTGTTGTACGAAGGAGGAACTGGTTCGCTGCGCCCAGGCAGCGCCAGCTACCAGCAAATTGAGCACCAGCGCAAATGCGCTAGTGCTGAAAACGGTACGCATGCGTTTCATAGCCAAAGTATAGATAACCCGAAAACGCGTTCGGCCCGGCGCTGGTTACGACTCGTTTGCCACCGTACCGGACGAGGACGCCACTGGCCGCATTTTAGTCAAAATTGTGTGACCAAGCTTATCACGCTTCGTAGCCAGGTAACTTTGGTTATGCTGATTGGGTTCAATCTCGATGGGTACCGTTTCCACGATTTCGAGGCCGTAGCCCATCAGGCCCGTGCGCTTGCGCGGGTTGTTGGTAAGCAGGCGCATTTGGGTGATGCCTAGGTCGCGCAGAATAGAGGCGCCTACGCCGTAGTCGCGCTCATCCATGCCGAAGCCTAGCTCTAGGTTAGCCTCTACCGTGTCGCGGCCTTGCTCCTGAAGCTTATAGGCCCGAAGCTTATTGAGCAAGCCGATACCGCGGCCTTCCTGGTTCATGTACACCACCACGCCGCGGCCTTCGCGGTCGATTTGCTGCATGGCGCGGTGCAGTTGCGGACCACAATCGCAGCGGCAGGAGCCGAAGATATCACCGGTAACGCAGGAGCTGTGCACGCGCACCAGTACCGGCTCGGTACCGCTAACGTCGCCTTTCACAAGGGCTAGGTGCTGGGCGCCGTTGGAACGCTGGGTAAACGAGTACAAGTCAAAATCGCCCCATTCGGTGGGCATCTTCACGGAGATGTCGCGGGAGATGAGGCTTTCCGCTTTCAAGCGGTACTTGATGAGATCTTGCACCGAAATCAGCTTCAGATTCCAGCGCTGGGCTACTTGCTCCAGGTCGGGTACGCGGGCCATTTCCCCGTCTTCCTTTAGAATCTCGACCAGCACGCCAGCCGGCTCAAAACCAGCCAAACGGGCTAGGTCGACTGCGGCCTCGGTGTGGCCGGCCCGCCGTAACACGCCTTCCTTCCGGGCTTTCAGCGGGAATATGTGGCCCGGCCGACCTAGGTCAGCGGGTTTGGTTTCCGGGTCGATGAGGGCCAGAATGGTTTTGCTGCGGTCGGAAGCCGAAATGCCGGTCGTGACGCCGTTCTTCAGCAAGTCGACCGATACGGTGAAGGGCGTCGCGTGCAAAGCCGTGTTGCGTCCTACCATCAGCTCCAACCCTAGCTCGTCGCAGCGCTCTTCGGTGAGCGGAGCGCACACGAGCCCCCGGCCGTGGGTGGCCATGAAGTTGATTACCTCGGGGGTAGCGCAACGCGCCGCGCAGATAAAATCACCTTCGTTTTCGCGGTCTTCGTCGTCTACCACAATCACCACTTTGCCGGCGCGGATATCGGCAATAGCATCTTCAATTGAGTCAAGCATAAAAATGTGCGAGCAGTATAAGGGCCTGCTCAGCCTGAATAACCAACAGTGGCCCCGCGAAGTTACACACGAAAGAGTGACGGAGTGGCTGAGCGACTGAGTGAGTCGTTGAACGTCACTTAGCCGCTCAGTTACTGAGCCATTCAGTCACGCTACAGCGCTACCTTTTTCTCGCCCTTGTCGACGCCTAAGATAAACTTGGTGAGGCCTTTCATGTAGGTTTGCTGGTCGTCGTACATGCTCATGTGACTGCCCTGCGGGCAAGTGAGCGCCGTCCCATTTTGTACTTGCGTAGCAATCCAGCGCATATGCTCGGGATCCATGGTGTCGTACTTGCCGCCGATGGAGAGCACCGGCACGCTGAGCTTGGGCAAGTCTTTGGTCCGGTCCCAGTTGGTGAGCTTGCCCGAAATGCCGAACTCGCTTGGTCCCTGCATCGTCACGTAAAGCGACTGGTTGATTTTGCTCATGGCGCGGGTAATGGGCTCGGGGTTAGGCACAATACGACACAGGTGCTCCGCATAGAAATTAGGTTCGAGCAGGCCCATGTACCGAGGATTGCTGAAGTCCTTCTTGGCTTCGATCTGCCGGATTTCGGCCAGCACTTCGGGCTTCATCTGCTTGGCCAGCACGTTGTCGGCGTATTTGCCGTAGTCGGGGCAGCTCATCATCATATTCGAGATGATAAGGCCCTTGAGATTTTGCTGGTATTTAAATGCGTACTCAGCCGCCAGGATGCCACCCCAAGAGTGACCTAGCAGATAGAAGTTGTGCTTATCGAGGTGTAGGGCCTGGCGCACTTGCTCCACTTCCTCCACGTAGCGCGGCAAACTCCACATAGCGGTGTCCTTAGGGGTGTCGGAATTGCCGCAGCCGAGCTGGTCGTAGTAAATGAACTCGATGCCCTCGGCAGGTAGAAAGCTTTCCATACACTCGAAATACTCGTGTGTAGCGCCCGGCCCGCCGTTGAGCAACAGCAGCTTGATACGCGGGTTATTGCCGAAGCGCTTGGTCCAGACGTTGAACGTGCCTTTGGGCGTTGTGACAGGAACGACTTGCACGCCACCCGTCTGCACGCCGCCTGTGCTATCCTGCGCAAAGTAGGTGGAGGCTGAAGCGGTGGCAGGGGCTTCTTTGCTTTGCTGCGAGCAGGAAAAGCTGCCGAGTGCGGTGCCAAGCAGGCTGGCACCCAAAACGATTTTGGTGAAGTTCATAAGGCTGAGGGGAAGCTAGGTGGGGTGCGACATTGTACCAGCACAGCTGCTTAAACCTACTGAGACTTACCTAGCATTGCAAAAGTGCGGCTGTAGCGCGAAGCTCTGGCTTCGCGCCTCGTTGAGCGAAATTGTTGCATTAACCTAGGTTAGTACAGTGGAGACGTTCAACGAGGTGCGAAGCAGGGGCTTCGCACTACACCTGTTATTTCGCTTGTTGAAAGCGCTGGGTGGGCTGCCACACCGTCGTTTTGATACCGCGCAGATAACGCCAGTAGCCGAGCAGCAAGGCCGCATTCATACTGTAGAAGTGCGTGATAAAGCGCAGGATGCGTGAGTGAAATCCTACGCGGCGCATCAGCCAATCGAACCCTACCAGCGCCAGCATGCCCACCTGCCCTAGCAAGGAGAGCTGGTAAAACCAGCCGGCGCCGCGCACCACCAACACCACATTGGCCAGCAGCATGAGCAGCAACAGTTGCGGCGTGTACCAGCGTAACACCTTGTGCGACCACAACGCGAAAGCACGACCATTCCAGGGCGGCAGTAACAGCCCACGGAATGCGCTTAGATTCTGAAAATTACCCGCTGAAATGCGTGCCTTGCGGCGGAACTCCTCCGTCACGCGGTCCGATACATCTTCGTAGCACACGGCATCTAGCTCGTTGATGGCCTGGTAGCCGTCGCGCAACACGGCCATCGAGATGTAGAAGTCGTCAACCAGGAAAGAGGCTGGAGCGGGGTGGTAAGCACTGCGCCGCACGGCAAAGCAGCCCCCAAACGCCCCAATCATGGCGCCCCACACCACTCCTTCTTGGTACTTAATTAGGTTCTCGCGCTCCAAGTAAGCTTTTTCCTGCCCCGAAATGCCCTCTTGCCGGTGTTCCGGATTGATGATGTTGCCTCCAACTTGTCCGATGACTGGATTGCGAAAGTGCTTGACCAACTGATAGATCGTGTCGGGCGCGAAAAACACGTTGGCATCGGTGAGCACCAGTACAGGCGCCGTGGCTTCTTGGGCTAGGGCCTCTATTACGCCCGGCTTGCCGGTGCGCTGGTAGAAAGGCCGAAACTGCACACCGGGATATTTGGCTGTGAGCCGCTCGACCAAGGAGTTGGTTTGATCCTGAGAGTTGTCGGAGCCAATATAAAGCGTGAGCCGGTCGAGCGGGTACGTGGTTTGAAAGGTGCTGCGAATCTTCTCCTCAATCACTTGCTCCTCGTTGTGTACCGCTAGCAGAATATCGACAGCGGGCAAATCGCGGGCGTTTGGTGCAAACACGTTGGTGTTTGGCTGCCGTCCTTTCGCCAGCTTACCGAGCAGCACCGGAAACAGCGCATAGGTGTGCGCCACTAGTAACAAGCTCCCCCAGAGCACAATTATCGCCACAACCTCTATCATACCGTAGCGGGCGTAAAGCGGTGATAAAGCTCCAGAAAACGCTCTACTACGCGGCGATTGTCATATAGCCGGCCGACGGTTTGCGCCGCCGTCTGCCCGATCTTCACGTAGTCAATGTCGCCGTGGTAGTAGCGCTCGATGCGGTCGATCCACTCGCTGGGTTCGTCGCACACGAGAATATCTTCGTTGTTGGAGGCGTGAATGCCTTCGGAGCCTAGCCCCGTGCTCAAGATGCACTTACCCATGGCCATGCCCTCAATAATCTTGATTCGCATGCCCCCACCCGACAGCAGTGGCACCAGCATCATCTCATACTGCTGCATAAACTCCGTAGCCGACTCGACAAAGCCATGCATAAACACGTTTTTGGCTTTCAAACGCTGTAAGCGCTCGGGCGGGTTTTTGCCGGCAATATGCAGCTCCACGTCTGGCAAGCGTTCCTGCACAGTAGGCCACACGTTCGTCAGAAACCAATCGAGTCCTTCCAAGTTCGGCATCCAATCCAGGGAGCCGATCATGAACAGCGTTTTGGGTTTGGGCTGAATAGCTAGGTTGGGGTGAATGCGCTCCAAGTTGACTCCGGCCGGGATAAATACCACGGGCTCTTTGCAACCCATTGCGCGCAACCGGCGCTGATCAGGCTCCGTGATGGCCGCAACAGCATCGAAGCGCGGCAGATACGCGGCTTCAAACTGCTTGACGCCTCTAGCAAGGTGCAGCAAGTAAAAGCGCCGCATCGGGTTGGACGCTCGCTCAGCTAGCATCTGCCAGATGGTGTATTCCACGTTATGCGCCCGCAGCACCACTGGCAAAGCGGGCTTTACCTGCTTAATAATATCGAGGTACCAGGCTACAAACGTGCCTTCTATCTGCACGACATCGATCTGCTCGGTTCGGACTATGTCCGTCAAGGTGGCGGCCAGAGCAGGACTAACGAACCGCTCAACGTTGTAGGGCAGCTTGCCCACCAGCAAATTTTTCAGGGCCTTCCAGGGCGAGAGGCGCGTATCGACGGGCACCGGCACTAAGCGCACCTGGGGACCTAGGTGGTCGAGCACATCTGCTTCTTGCCAGTGCTTGTGAGTATTGGGCGCTACGACGGTCACGCGGTGACCCGCTTGCACCAACCCCGCCGTAACGTCATACATGGCAATGGCGCCACCATCGGTTGGCGGAAATGGTACGCGGAAGCAAAGCTGAAGAATATGCACGAAAGAGTAACTGAGTGACAGAGTAACGGAGCAACGGTCTACTATCGTGTAGCAAACTTACTTAGTTACTCCGTTACTCGGCTCCTAGGTCTTATACGTGAAACTGCTGCAACATGGCGCGCACCTGTTCGTCGGTGCCCAAAATCAGCAGCACGTCGCCGGGCGCGGGGCGGGTATCAGCGCTCGGGCTGACGAGCACTTCCCCGCTTTGCAGACGCAAGCCAATGATGGTGGCGCCGGTGCGGGAGCGGACATCTAGCTCCCGAATACTGCGGCCTTGCCACTCGCGGCGAAACTCCTGGTAGCGTAGCTCTTCCAATCGCAACTTGTTAGGACCTAGGCCGCTCATCATATCTAGGAAGCGGATTACTTCCGGCCGCATAATCAGGTTGGCCATGTGCGAGCCGCCGATTTCCTCCGGCATCACCACCGAATCGACCCCAGCACGCAGCAACTTGCTCTCGCTGGTTTTGATGCTGGCCCGGGCAATGATCTTGAGCGTCGGATTGAGGCCACGGGCTGTGAGGGCTACAAACACATTGTCGGCATCTTTGGGTAGGGCCGAGATGAGCGCCTGAGCGCGTTCAACGCCGGCTTGTAACAACGTTTCGTCGGCAGTAGCATCGCCGAGAATAGCCGCAATAGGTCCTAGGCCGCTTTCGGTGGCTGCCCGCAGCAGCTCCTGGTCTTGCTCTACCACGACTACTTGCGCACCATTGGCCAGGAGTTCGGCGCAGGCCTTGCTGCCATTGCGCCCGAAGCCACACACAATGACGTGATTCGTAAACCCTTTGATTTCCTGGTCGGTCCGGTACATATTAAACAGCGTGCTCAGCTCCCCGTTGAAGATATACGTGGTGAGTTGGGATATTAAGTAGGCAACAAAAAGCAGGTTAAAGAAGATATAAACCGAAACGAACAGCCGCCCCGCCGGCGAAAATGGATGCAGCTCCCCGTATCCCACCGTCGAAATGGTGGTGATGGTCATGTAGAAGGCGTCGAGCAGGCTATAGTGCTCAATCAGGATGAAGCCAATGACCCCGATGGTAAGGCTGGCCAAGGCCAGCACCAACGACACCATAAAGCGGTTCAAAGCAGCAGCGCGCTTCCACATGGGGGTTCTAGTTGTGTTCGACGTGCCTTGCTTCCTAGCCAAGCGGCCTAGCTTCAAAGCTAGCTTCTATTTCATTTAAAGCTAGCGCTGGTAGCCTACCTGAATCCAAAACTAACTCTCTTCTTTTCGGAGGATTAGGGAAAAGAAGAGAGTTAGCTAATTGGGCTGCAAGATAACGGAGCATCTGACCCTGCGTTCCGCAACCGTCACAGCAAAATAATCGAGCAAATCGGCTCGCACCCCTACCGCGTGTTTCTTACTAAGTCGAAGGCCATGGGCCTAGCTTCAACTACGCGCATGCTAGTGCCTTTGTAACAACAACGGCAGCTGCTCCAAGATGGGGTCGGCGTGAACGGCCACCTGCTGAGGCGTAGGTAGTACTTCCACGTCGGGCTGCACGCCACGACCTAGGTGCGGGCGAGGGCAAGCCGATAGCATTTGGAAGTGCGGTAGTTGCAGAACTAGGTGGGTGTTGGGTAGTTCCAACTCGGAGAGAGTACCCCCATTGCACCCGGCCTCGCCGCCCCCAGTTTCTTGACCGATGACGACCACCCGCCGTTGCGCCCGTAAACTAGCGGCTAGCTGGGACGCGGCCGAAAAGGTACCACCATCAACTAGCACCACCACTTGCCCCCGAAAATAGCTTCCCCGGTACGGATGCTGCTGGCCCAGGCTGCTACTGACTTTCGCAAACCCGCCGCCTGGTAGACGCCGCACACTGGTGGTATCGAAATAGGCAGCCTGGGTCGAGTCGGGCTGCATGAAGGAGGGCAGAAACACGCGGCCCCGCCCGCTCTTGCTTAGGTAAAAGTCCCGCTTAAGTAGATACTTCAGCAGGTCGTTGGCTAGGTTCAGGTTACCACCTCCGTTACCGCGCAAGTCCAGCACTAACCGCTTGACCTGGCGCTGCTTCAACTCGGCAAACGTCTGCGCATGAAAGGTTCGGTAGTCTTCCAGCTCGTCGTAGCTGAACTCGCGGATACGTAGCACGGCTGTGCCCGGCAGCTGTCCGAGGTAACTGACCGAGCGCAGCCGCTCCAGCTTGCGGGTTCGTTGCTGGTCGGGCGTAAGCGGCGCCGATGCCGGACGCGGGGTAGCCGGGCGGGGCTGCGGGGTTAGCTGTTGCGGCTGGCCGGTGCTGTCGGCTACCAGCAGCGGGTACACGGAGCGGCTGGGATAGAAATTCCAGTAATACTCGTCGAAAAAGCCTGCGGCCAACTCTTGGTTCTGGAACTGTGTTCCGTAGCCGTCGGCGGCAATAAGAGAGCGTAGGCGCGGCAGCAGCTCGGCCGTGGGGTGTCCGTCAATGGCGAGCACCTCGGTGCCAGGGCGCAAATCCGGCGTAGCGCTCTGATTATCCGTAATGAACAGCCTGTTTTGCCGAACGACCACCAAGAAAGGTAGGTACGAATGAGGCTGCCGCCGAAACCACGCTTGGTAGGCAGCCGAGTGCCGTATCCGCGTGTGGCCACAATGCACTTGCACCACCAAGGCTTGCAACTGACGCCAAAACTCCGGCTCGCTCAACGGGCGCGTGAGCGCCGCTTCCGCACGAGAAAAAGCCCGGTTAAGCGTATCCTGTGAAGTGTACCAGTAAAGGGCCGGATGCACTTCTTCCAGCGCTCGACGCACATAGGCTAGGTCAGCGCGCATTTGGGTCACTGAGTAGCGTGCCGCTGAATCATAAGCGGTGGTCACCGTAGCTTGAGCGACAGCCCAGCTACGGGCACTTACTAGTAACAACACTAGTAGCCAGGTTTTCATACGACAAGAAGCAAAGTGGCAGAAGGATGCCGACAAACTTACTTAAGAAACACGAAATATTTCGTACTTTATACAAACCGCTTCTTCAGTCTAATTGCGGCTGCTTTATGTGGTTGTCTAGCATTACAACAGCCACGGCGTTATCAAGAAATTCTTGAAAAACAGCAGGTTCCTTGCTTAGCTTTCCACTTGATAGTAGTCGTGTTTCTTAACGCTTATCCTAGCTATGTCGCTGTCCGCTCTGAAAGAAAAGGTATGGTTACAACTCGCCGTTATTTATACCCGCTATCTGCTTGGCGGTACATTTGTCTTTGCCAGCTTAATTAAGCTCAAAGGGCATCGCTTTACGAGCATCAGTGGGGAGGGCAGCCCGTTTCACAGCGCAGCGCACTTCTTTGAAACAATGTACCAGTCGGGCCTGTACTGGCAATTCATTGGGCTAGGGCAGCTTGTCGCGGGCTTCTTGCTAATGACCCAGCGCTATGCCTTAGCCGGCGCCTTGGCCTTTTTACCTATCATCGCCAACATCTACGTCATCACCATTTCCTACCCATTTGGCTACACCTATATCATCACCGCGGGCATGCTGCTCGCTACGGTGGGGCTGCTGGTGTGGGACTGGAATATATTGCGCGTGTTGGTGCAGCAGCCATTGCTAACGGTGCCTACCTCCGCTTTGTACCGAAGCCGTTTATGGGAAATGGTGGGCCTGGTGCTCTTTCTCTACACGGCCATCTACCGAACTCTGACTGACGTTTACAACCTGCTGCTCTGGCTAGGTATCTGTGTGGGAATAGGCATGCTAGGCTTGCTCGCGGCCTGGTTCGTACACCGCCGGACGATCCGAGCACAGGCCGTGCGCTTGCCATAAGCCACGCATCTAGTTGTCATTTAAGCTCTGCTTGGGAGCTCAACTGAGCCTACAATCCTTCTGGGACCTTGCTCGGCAAATGTCATGATGAAACTTCGCCGTGCTCATGCATGATCAGCAGTGACAAGATGCGCCCAGCAGGCTTTCGAGAGAATACCGCTACACGCGAGGACAAATTGGATCATGCTAGGGTGGGCCGCTGAACAAAGCATATTCGGCCTTGTCAACAAAGTAGACCGGGTCAGTACTGTTTACTTTTGCATAGTTAACAAGCACTCAACGCTGAAGCAAGCGGTTGAGTAAGCTGTTAAACCACACTCCCCCATGAACGTCAAGCAGATAAATCCCTACGCAGACCTAGTGGCAGTTTGTAGTGGCGACCAACGCTACGGAGGAGAGAAAACCTTCGTTGATAATGTCCTGATCCGTGTGCTTGCTGGCGAGTTGAAAGTAGTGCAGGCCGACCGCATGCACTATGCCACAGCGGGTGACACGGTGCTGTTGCGCCGAAACCAACCAACAACGCTGCTGAAGTACCCGAAAGATAGGGCTGCATATCAAGCCGTTATCCTCAAGCTGCCCACAGACCTGGTGCGGGCGTATTACACACAACATCCGGCGGAACCTACCCAGCCTGTGGCCGCTGGCCTGTTGCTGTTTCCCAAAAGCCTACTCCTACAGAGTCTCTTCGCTTCCCTTCTCCCCTACCTGGAACTGGAACAGCACCTACCGGAAAAGCTCCTTGAAGTGAAAATAACGGAGGTCATCGAAATCTTACGTAGCCTCGACTCGCAGAGCGACGGGGTGCTGGCCGATTTTTCCGCGCCCGGAAAAGTGAACCTAGTAGAGTTTATGGAAGCCAACTATCAGTTCAATCTGCCCTTGACCCGGTTCAGCTACCTGACCGGCCGTAGCCTCACTACTTTCAAGCGGGACTTCCAAAAAGCGTTTCAACTGTCCCCTCAGCGCTGGCTCACGCAGAAACGATTGGAGTTGGCTCACTACCAGTTAGCGGAAAAAAGGAGAAAACCCGTGGACCTGTACTTGGAGGTAGGCTTTGAGAATCTGGCGCACTTCTCTTATGCATTTAAAAAGCAATATGGCTATCCCCCTACCGCTCTAGCCGGATCCGGGGCTAGCGACCGGTTGCTAACAGGTTGAAACAGCAAGCCACTGAAACCAGCAGCGCCTGTTGAAAACAGCTGAGATAGATCAGCAAATAAGCGCCCCATAGCGCGCTGTTCCTACTAAACACAAATGCATAAAAGGCACCCATTAGTGCCTTCCGGCTAGGGCTATGCCCGCCCTGCCCCAAGTTGTCCGGCTGAAAGGGTTCACCGGCTCATTTTCCTTCACCTATTCACATAGTTCAACCCCCATGCAATCAGCATTAGTCACCGGTGCCAACAAAGGCATTGGCCTAGAAGTCGCCAAACAACTCGCCCAGCAAGGCTATTTCGTGTATCTCGGCAGCCGTAATCTGGAGAGCGGCGAAGCCGCAGTTCAACAGCTCCAGGCCGCCGGACTCACAACCCTCGCTGCCATCCAATTAGACGTTACCAATCCCGACTCTATCCGGGCCGCTCGGGCCACGATTGGTGAGAAAACACCGGTTCTGGATGTGCTGGTCAACAATGCCGGTATTTCCGGCGGTATGTACCAGCCGGCCCGCCACGCCACGCGAGAGCAGTTCCGAGACGTGTTTGAAACGAACGTATTCGGCGTGGCTGGGGTCACACAGGCCTTCCTCGACCTGCTGGAGAAGTCGCCACAGCCGCGCATCGTTAATGTGAGCACAGCCATGGCGTCCCTCACCTCATACGCCAACTTCGACGACGAGCATTTTGCCTACCGGTTTCCGGTGTACCAGGCGTCGAAGACGGCCTTGAACATGTACACCCTCAACCTAGCCTATGAACTGCGCGACACGCCCTTCAAAGTTAACGCAGTATGCCCTGGCTACACCAAAACCGACTTCACGGGCTACCAAGGCACTAGCACGGTAGCGGAGGCCGGGCAGCGCATCGTAAAGTACGCGCTGCTAGGTCCGGATGGCCCAACCGGTAAGTTCTTCAGTGAAGAATACTTTCCTGCCCCAGCCACGTGCCCGTGGTAAGGCTTCCAAAGGAGACGCCTTTCATTGCGGACGTAAAACCACAAAAGCTACGGACTGGCAGTTGAAGAGCGCGCTGAAGAGCCTACTTATTATAGCCCTCAGAAGGAGTCTATTTAGTGTTAGTGGAAGCGGGCCGAGTCAGCGTGAAAAGCGACACCGTCAACGCTAGCAGCAGGACAATGGCCAACAGGTGCGGGGTGGCCAACGCGAGCGAGCCGGTGGGCTGGGCCAGCACGATGGCTAGGTCTACACAAGGAATCAGCGCGCCCAATAGTGTGACCCAAGCCAAGGGGCGGTCGTACCCGAGCCCGGCGAAGAGCGCCAGCAACAGACCCGAGAAGACGTCGCGGATCCCTTTCGCGTAATGAAAAGCGTAATTGCTGTCGGCCGGCAAAAACACGCCAAAGCCTTCCGCTCCCGCGCGGGGTGCCAGCAGAAAACGGGCGCCAATGAAGATCATGCCTAGGCCCAGAAGTAGGCTCAGGCTGCGGGTGATGTTGCGTTGTGTCATGACCAGGAGGTTAGCGGGGTTAAGTACTGCACAAAGGTGCAGTGGCCCTGACCAGCCAGTCATTCACTCAAGTGCATAAAGGCACGGCGGCTTACAACATCGCGCGGCCCCGAATACGGCTCAGCGACTGGGGCTTCACGCCCACGTAGGAGGCGATGTAGTACTGGGGAATGCGCTGCTGCAGGTCGGGGTAGGTGCGCACAAAGCGGGCGTAGCGCTCCTCGGGTGTCTCTTCGTAGAAAGAGGTGAGTTGCCCCAACACGTCCACAAACAACATCTCCGCTACCAAGCGGCCAAACCGCTCGCCTTGCTGCACCTGGCGGTAGAGGCGCTCTAGGTTATCATAGGAGATGGAGAGCAGGCGGGCCGGCTCCAGGGCCTGGATGGCGTGCACAGCAGGCTGAGCGGGCAAGAAGCTGCTGTAGTCGCCGATAAACTCCTGCTCGCGGCCAAAGTAGAAGGTGTGTTCCTGCCCGTCGCGGTTGCGAAAGTTGTGAAACACGCCCTCCACGATGAAAGCAACTTTACGGCTCACCTCCCCCGGGCGCAGGAAGAAGCCACCCTTGGGTAGCTCCTCGGCCACGAACCACGGGATAATCAGTTCCTCCTCGGCTGGGGTAAGCGGCACGAAGCGGCGAATAACAGTAAGCAGAGTCTCGTGTGGCGTCATACGAAAACGAGTGTGATCAGCAAGCTAGGTCGAGATAAGGCTTGCTGGTTAAGTACGCGCCATAGCCTGTAGCCTCAAGAAGCACTTGTGCTTCAACCTGCTGTAAGGTAATTGGATCATGGCGCCACCAGCACCTAATCAATTTTGTTGGCTCCTGCCCTACTTTTACAACCACCTAGCTTACGCCCCCCTTGGAATCACTGTACCGAGCATAGTACCGAGCTGGTCATCCATTTGCTTGAGCAGCTTCACGGCGTGCAGGGTTTCCATCAACGTTTCCTCATCCAGCGGCTCACGCAACGAGTCGAGGCGGGCGGCTAGCTCGCGTTGCACATTTACCTTGTTAAAGCGCAGAATAGCGTTGTCGCAGGCTTGTTGCAGCTGATCCAGCTCGCGGGGCACGTAGATTTGGTGGGTGCTCCAGTTGGGGCTTAGCTCATACTTCTCCGTAGCTAGGTCGCTGACCAGCGCACGAATGTCGCCGCGGCCGTGCTGAATAAAGGTGCGCACCTCGGGCCAGCGGCCCTGGTTCATTTCCTCCTGGCACAGGTGCAGCATATCGGCGTAGATGGGCGTGCGGAGTGGCGTTTCATCCAGTTGGCTAAGTAGGTATTGTGCTACGCTAACGTCATCAGAGAGCGGCTGCGCGGCATAAAGCAGCAACAGGCGCACCACTTCCCGCTCGCAGGCTTGCAGCACATCAGGTACCGGCTCGGCATCCGGATCGGCCGCTGAGCCGGTACCCGACGGGCCAAACAGCTCCTCGGTAGCACCGTACATAGCGGCTTCATCCTCAGGGCTGAGTTCAGGTTGTAGCTGCGGACCTCTGCTAGGCGTCGGCAAAGATGCTGGCCTTGCCGCTGTGCTACTACTGCTAGGTGGCGTCCCTCCTGCCGCTTTCGATGAGCTGTTCTTTACCAGCTTATTATACTCCGTAATGAGCACTTGCTCATCGATGCCGAAGGTGCCGCTGGTTTGCTGCAAAAACACCTGCCGCTTGATCGGATCAGGCACTTTGGCAATGCTTTGCAACACGTCGCGGATAGCTTCGGCCTTCTTCACGGGGTCGTGGGCCGCTTCCTTCGCTACCAGATTGGTTTTGAAACTGATAAAGTCCTGGCTATTATTATCCAGATACTCTTTAAAGCGCTGGTCGCCAACTTTGCGGATGTAGCTGTCGGGATCATCGCCGTCGGGGAAGAGCACCACACGCACATTCAGCCCGCCTTCCAGAATCAGGTCAATGCCGCGCAACGACGCCCGAATACCGGCCGCGTCGCCATCGTAGAGCACCGTCACGTTGTCGGTGTAACGACCAATTAAACGTATCTGGCTCTCCGTGAGCGAAGTGCCCGACGAGGCCACTACGTTGCGGATGCTGCCCTGGTGCAAGCTCAGCACATCCAAGTAGCCTTCCACCAAATAGCACAGTTCCTCATTCCGAATGGCCTGCCTAGCTTGGTACAGGCCATATAGCACGTCGGATTTATGGTAAATATCCGATTCAGGCGAGTTCAGGTACTTGGCGCTCTTATCGTTGGCCTTGAGCGTGCGCGCGCCGAAGCCAATCACGCGACCCGAAATATTGTGGATCGGGAACATCACCCGGCCGCGGAATCGGTCGTAGCGGCGGCCGGTGTCCTTGCCTTGGTCGTCCTTACGCTCAATAGCGAGACCCGTCTTTTCTAAATACTTGCGCTCAAAACCCGCTTTCTCCGCCGATTTCAGCAGGTCGTCCCACTGGTCGAGCGAGTAACCTAGCTCGAAGGTTTTGATGGTCTGCTGGTTGAGGCCGCGCTGGCGCAGGTAGCTCAGGCCAATGCTTTGGCCCTCGTCGGTGTCGGTGAGCAGCTTGTGGTAATGATCCTTGGCCCAGTTCGAAACGATGTACTGCGAGTCCTTATCGTTCTGAATGAGCTGTTCTTCCGGCGTCTTTTCTTCTTCCTGAATATCAACGCCGTACTTCTTGGCTAGGTACTTCAGAGCCTCCACGTAGCTGGTGCCCTCGATGTCCATGATGAACTGAATCACGCCACCAGCCTTGCCGCAGCCAAAGCACTTGTATAGCCCCTTAGCCGGCGCTACCGAAAACGACGGCGACTTCTCGTGGTGAAACGGGCAGCAGGCCCACATATTCTGGCCTTTGCGCTTCAGGGTCACGAAGTCGCCTACCACCTCCACAATGTCGGCGAGGTGTATAATCTGATCAACGGTTTCTTTGGGGATGCGGGCCATGTAGCAAAGGTACGTGCACTACCTAGAAGTAGTACTAAATAACAGTAGCGCTAAGCTCCCGCTTGGCGCACGAGCAACGCGAGTTCCTACGCGTTTGGGCTAGGTGGTGCAGTTCCGATTACTCGCGCTGCTCGTGCGCCAAGCAGGAGCTTAGCGCTACATCGTTCCGCTTCGGCTAGCGTTACGGGTCGAGGAGCCGCTGGGGTGGTATCTGATCTGAGTGATGTATGGTTCTACTTTGGCTTCAAATAGTCCGCTACAAACTTGCATTTAACCTAGCTATAGCTGTACTTATTCATTCATTACAACCTACTTCAAACCAGAACTTTACAACATCCTATCGATGAAAAAAAATGCTACTATTCTCTGCTTGCTCTTGGCATTGCTGCCTTGGGTTGCATCGGCGCAAAAAGGCCTGCCGCCGCTCATTGATCGAGAATTGCTCTTCGGAGACCCCGAGATTTCGGGCGGGCAGCTTTCACCGGATGGCCGATTTCTGTCCTTTATAAAACCGTATAAAGGCACCCGCAACATCTGGGTGAAGGGCCTGAAGGAGCCGTTCGATAAAGCTAGGCCTATGACCAACGACCAGACACGGCCGGTACGCAACTACTTCTGGAGCCGCGACGGCAAGTACCTGCTCTACGTGCAGGATAAAGGCGGCGATGAGAACTTCAACATCTACGCCGTGAACCCCGCTGAAAAGCCGGCTACTGGCCAAGAAGTGCCCGCCGCCCGCGACCTGACCGGCCTCAAAGGCGTGCGCGTGGCTATTTATAACGTGCCCCTCACCGACCCCAACACGCTCTACATCGGCCTCAACGACCGCGACAAAGCTTGGCACGACCTCTACAAACTAAACCTAGCTACCGGCGCGAAAACGCTGGTGCGCAAGAATACCGACCGAATTTCAGGTTGGATTTTCGACTGGAAAGACCAACTCCGCCTAGCAGCCCGCTCGAACGCCGACGGCAGCACCGAGTGGCTGCGTGTGAACGGCGACCAGATGACACCGTTCTACAAAACCTCACTCGATGAAGAAAGCGAAGTAGTCGGCTTTGCAAAGGACAATCAGCACGTTTACCTAACGACTAACAAGGGTGCCGACCGCAACCTATCGGAAATTGTGCTGATGGACCCGGCCACAAGTCAGGAAACCATGTTTGCTGCCGATCCGCAGCACCGCGTCGATGTAGGTGCGCTGGAAATTTCGGAGAAAACGCACGAGCCCGTTCTCATTGACTACAACGATGACCGGATGCGGCGCGTGTGGCTGGACAAAAGCTTTGAGCAAGACTTTAAAACCGTTGCTGCTAAGCTCCCGAACCTCGACGTGTACCCCACGTCGCACACAACTGATGAGCGCCTGTGGCTGCTGTCGGCTACTGATGCCACGCACCCTAGCGTCGCTTACCTGTTCGACCGCCAAACCAAGCAACTCACCAAACAGTACGAAACGCGGCCCAAACTGCCCGTCGCCGACCTAGCTACGATGACGGTAGTGCGCTACAAATCGTCGGATGGTTTAGAAATTCCCGCGTACCTGACTTTGCCTAAAGGTGTTGATCCCAAGAACTTGCCCGTGGTAATTTTCCCGCATGGCGGACCGTGGGCCCGTGACATGTACGGGTTCAATGCCTATCATCAGTTTTTGGCCAACCGCGGCTACGCGGTGCTGTCGCCAAACTTCCGCGCCTCCACCGGCTACGGCAAGAAGTTTTTGGAAGCCGGCAACAACGAATGGGGCCAGAAAATGCAGGACGACCTGACCTGGGGCGTGAAGTACCTGGTGGAGCAAGGCATTGCCGACCCGAAGCGCGTCGGCATCATGGGTGGCTCCTACGGTGGCTACGCGACCCTAGCCGGCGTCGCCTTCACGCCCGATGTGTATTCGGCAGCGGTGGCCATCGTGGCGCCTTCTAACCTGATAACGCTGCTCAACGCCATTCCGCCGTACTGGGAAGCCGGCCGCAAGCAGATGTACGCCCGCATGGGCGACCCCAACACGGAAGCTGGCAAAGCGCAGATGTTCCGCCAGTCGCCCTTGAACTCGGCCGATAAGATCAAGACGCCGCTGATGGTGGTGCAGGGTGCCAACGACCCGCGCGTGAACAAGGCTGAAGCCGACCAAATCGTGGTAGCCCTGCGCGACCGGAACTACCCCGTACAATACCTGCTCGCCCCCGACGAAGGCCACGGCTTTGCCCGCCCCGTGAACAACCTAGCCATGATAGCCGCATCCGAGAAATTCATGGCTAGCTACCTGCACGGCCGCTACCAGGAAAGCATGACGCCCGCCGTTGCCAAGCGCCTGGGTGAAATCACGGTGGATCCGAAGACGGTGACGCTCAAGAAAGTCGGTACGGCAACGATGGAGATGAAGTAGTAAGTAGAACGTCATGCTGAGCTTGTCGAAGCATCTCGCCTGCTTTGTTGAGCTAGTATCAGGATTACCATTGCACGCGAGATGCTTCGACAAGCTCAGCATGACTTTTTTAATTATCGGCAACCAAGCAAAAAGCCTCATCCGATTCTGGATGAGGCTTTTTTATGAACCTAGTTTGGAGCGGCTAACAGCTTAACGTGCCCCTACCGACTTGCTTTTATTGTGCACATCACTCGCCCCAGAGGCGTGCGAGGACAAGCTCTCAGCCGATACGTACGCGTCGCTGGCGCCAGAGGCTTCTACGGTGGCGCGCTTGCTTAGCAGCTCAGAGGCGCGATAGTCGCTGCTGCCGCTGATGTGCACTTGCTGGCTTTCCACTTGGCCGGTCAGGCGAATGTCGCTGGCGCCGCTGGCTTCCACGTTGAGCGTGCTGGCTTTCACCCCTAGGGTTACGTCGCTGGCACCACTGGCTTTAATGGTAAAATGATCAGCGGAGAAAACCGATTCGCTTTTCACGTCGCTGGCACCACTTAGCTCTAAGCCAGTTAGTTGAGGCGTGGTGATGTAGGCCACAACTTTGTCGCTTTTGCCACCTAGCAAACTGCGTAGGCTGCCACCATCTTTATCCCGATAAATACGCAAGGTGCCATTCTCCACTTCGGTGCGAATGTGGCTCAGCATCTCATCCTGCGCTTCCAGCACCACCGACGTCTTGGCGCCCTGCTTCAAAATGATGTTGACCGCGCCGCTTGCCTTAATCGCACGAAAATCGCCGGTTTGACGCGTTTGCTTTTCCTGTGCGGAAGCGGAGCAGGAAACCAGACCTAGGCCCAAGGTCAGCGTGCAGAGTTGGAGAGCAGTCGTCGTTTTCATCGGAAAGGGTTTTAGAGTTGGCGTTCAGGTAGTCAGATGCATAAAAAAGGCTAGCCGTTGCCTGGCTTTATAAAACTAGAGGAGTGAGCACCTGAGCGACTTGCTTACCTGTGTAGCAACCACCCAGGTAGTTCTTAGGTCAGTGTATCCGCAGCAGCCGAAACACGCCGTACCTAGCTTGGTATCAAGCGCGAAGCTGATAATACAGCCTTTTGAGAATTGGCGCAAATAAGAGTTGAACTCCTGACGCTCTATTCACTTACACAGCAGGCACTTGAATACCTAGGTCGTGCCAATATAACGCCTCGTTGCGCATTTCCTACTACCTTACAGGCACACTTATTCTGACCTTTAGTCTGTTTCTTACCTAGTCTATGCACAAGTATTTACTGACCCTCACTGCGACGGCTTTTTGCGTTTCAGAAGCAGTGATGGCCCAGCAACGGCCCGTCCTCACCGACCAGGATTATGCCCGCGCCGAGCGGTTTATGGGCTACAACACCCAGCCGCTGATAGACGGTAGTGCCGGGCAGCCCCACTGGCTTGCCGGCGACCGGTTTTGGTACCGCGTGCTGACGGCCCGGGGAAGCGAATACGTACTGGTAGACCCGGCCCGTAAAACCCGCACCGCGGCCTTCGACCACGCCAAGCTAGCTGCCGCGCTTTCCACGGCCAGCGGTAAAACCTACGAGGCCAACCGGCTGCCCTTTCGGGACCTCATGTTTTCGCCCGATGGAAAGTCGGTTTTTTTCGCCGCGAGCGGCAAAGGTTGGAAGTACGACTTAGGCAATGGGCAGCTGAGCCCCAATGCTACGGGCGCCGCCCAACCTAGCCCTAACGCCCGGAACGAAGTAGTATCGCCCGATGGTCAGCTCGCCGCCTACATCAAGGACTACAACCTGTGGGTGCGCAACACGGAAACAGGCCAGAGCACCCAGCTCACCACCGACGGCATAAAGGACTACGGTTACGCCACCGACAACGCCGGCTGGACCCACAGCGACGCGCCGGTGCTGCGCTGGTCGCCCGATTCGCGCAAAATCGCCACCTTCCGGCAAGACCAGCGCCAGGTGGGCGACATGTACCTGGTGACCACCAACATCGGCCATCCTAGGTTGGAGTCATGGAAATATCCGCTGCCCGGCGACAAGGACATTGCCATGATTGAGCGGGTGATAGTGGAAGTGAACAGCCCGAAAGTGGTGCGCCTGCAAGTGGCGCCTGATCCGCACCGTGGGTCACTATCGGACGACATTTCGAGCAGCGGCACCTTCGACGACGTAGATTGGAGCCCCGACGCCAAGCAGCTAGCTTTCGTATCCACTTCGCGCGACCACAAGCAGGAAAAGCTACGCGTGGCGGATGCTACTACCGGCGCGGTGCGTGAAGTGTTTGAAGAAACCGTGGCAACGCAGTACGAATCAGGTCAGCGTACTATCAACTGGCGCTATTTGCCCAAAACCAAAGAAGTTATCTGGTACTCGGAGCGCGACAATTGGGGCCACTTGTACCTCTACGATGCGGGCACCGGCAAGGTGAAGAACCAGATTACGAAGGGCAATTTCGTAGTGACGCAACTGCTGAAAGTAGACGAGGCGAAGCGCCAGCTCTACTTCCTGGCCGATGGACGCGAGGCGGGCAACCCTTACTTTACCCACCTTTACCGCATTGGGCTGGATGGCAAGAACCTGACCCTGCTCACGCCCGAAGCCGGCAACCACCAAGTGATGCTGGCGCCCTCGGGCCGCTACTTCATCGACACTTATTCGCAGCCCGACAAGCCGGGCGCGACGGTGCTGCGCGGGGCCGACGGCAAGCTCGTTTCGACCCTAGAGAAGACTGATATTTCGCGCCTCACGGCTACCGGCTGGAAGGCGCCGACGCCTATTACAGTGAAGGATCAGGACGGCAAGAATGACCTCTACGGCCTAATGTTCACGCCCACGACGCTGGACCCAGCCAAGAAGTACCCGATTATTAACTACATCTACCCCGGTCCGCAGGGCGGCGGCGTGGGTAGCTGGTCTTTTTCGGCGGCGCGGGGCGACAACCAAGCGTTGGCTGAGCTAGGTTTCGTGGTGGTAGTGATTGAGGGCAGCTGTAACCCGCTGCGTTCCAAGAGCTACCACGACGTTTGCTATGGCAACATGGCCGAAAACACGTTATCGGACCAAGTGACTGGTATGCGGCAGTTGGCGCAAAAGTACCCGTACATTGATCTGGAACGGGCTGGCATCTGGGGGCACTCGGGCGGCGGCTACGCCACGGCAGCGGCCATGTTCCGCTACCCCGACTTCTTCAAAGTGGGCATTTCGGAGTCGGGTAACCACGAAAACCGCAACTACGAGGACGACTGGGCGGAGCGCTATATCGGCCTACTCAAAACTAACTCCGACGGCACCACCAACTACGACAACCAAGCCAACGCCACCTTCGCCAAGAACCTCAAAGGCAAGCTGATGCTGGCCCACGGCCTCATGGACGACAACGTGCCACCCTACAACACCATGCTGGTAGTGGAGGCCCTCACGAAAGCCAACAAGAGCTATGACTTAGTGGTGTTTCCAAACGCCCAGCACGGCTACGGGGCCTACTCTCCTTACATGACGCGCCGCCGCTGGGACTACTTCGTGCAGAACCTAGCCGGCGCTCAGCCCCCACATGATTACGAAATGAAGCCTAAGCCCGACCCGCGCACGGAAGTGCAATAAAGGAAGTAGCAACGACAGCCATTGTCATTCCGAGCAACGCGAGGAATCTGATTTAGAATTTACTTAACGCTATTGGCGGAGTAGGTAGACCCTAAGTCAGATTCCTCGCGTTGCTCGGAATGACAAACGCCTTTTTCACCTTGGTTCCGATTTCAGGCAACTTCTACCCGCATTTCCGGGTTATCTTTGCACTTTGAAACCCTGACTTATGGCTATTACCCAAGAAGACGTTCTGCGCGCGCTGAGCTACGTGGAAGAGCCCGACCTAGGCAAAGACCTCGTGACGCTCAACATGATTGAGGACGTGAAGATTGATGGCTTGAACGTATCGTTTTCTGTCATTCTCACCACGCCTGCTTGTCCGCTGAAGGAGCTGATTCACAACGCCTGCGTCCGCGCCATCCACACGATGGTCGACAAAGACGCAGTGGTAAATGTAAATCTGACCTCACGTGTTACCACGGCGCGTGCTGCCAATGCCGCCGTGCTGAATGGCGTGAAGAATATTATTGCCATTGCCTCTGGTAAAGGCGGCGTGGGCAAGAGCACCGTGACGGCTAACCTAGCCCTCGCGCTAGCTCGCACCGGCGCCAAAGTAGGCCTCGTAGACGCCGATATTTCCGGCCCCTCCATGCCGACGATGTTTGGCGTGGAAGATGCCCGCCCCCACGTTTTCCAGACGCCCGAAGGCAAAAACCTGATCCAGCCCGTCGTGCAATACGGCGTGAAGCTGATGAGCATTGGCTTCCTAGCTCCTGCTGAAAGCGCTATCGTATGGCGTGGCCCAATGGCTTCGTCGGCGCTGAAGCAGTTCATCACGGAAGTGGACTGGGGCGAGCTCGACTACCTGCTGCTCGATTTGCCGCCTGGCACCTCCGACATTCACCTCACGCTGGTACAAACCGTGCCCGTAACCGGTGCCCTTATCGTGACGACGCCACAGAAAGTGGCCCTCGCCGACGCCCAGAAAGGCTTGCAGATGTTCCGCCAGCCTCAGATCAACGTGCCAGTGCTAGGTGTTGTGGAGAACATGGCGTGGTTTACACCCGCTGAGTTGCCCGAAAATAAGTACTACATCTTCGGCCAAGGCGGCGGCAAGGCGCTGGCCGACAAGCACGAGGTGCCGCTGCTGGGTCAGATTCCGCTGATACAAAGCATTCGTGAGAACGGCGACCAGGGTACACCGGCCATTTTGGAACCAGGCAGTGCCCCAGCGGAGTTATTTGAACAGCTCGCCGAGGAGCTAGCCCGTCAAATCTCAATCCGCAACGCTACCCAAGGCCGCACGCAGATTGTAGAAATGACTCGCTAGTTTGTCGATGCACCGAGAAGCCAGTAGGTAAAGGCGCAGAGTAGTTCAGGAATAAATACCTAAACTCGTACCTCAAAGCCCCAGCAGATCGGTTCATTCTGGCAAAGTTTAACATTCTGATTTGTTAAGTAGTTACTCAGCAGCAGATCAGCCAATTCCCACTTACCAGCACATTATTCATCACCTCATGTCGTATCCCGCAGTCGTAGAAGATCATCCTCTGTTATCCCGCATCGAGCAGGCGCTGGATGGCATCCGCCCCTATCTGGCGGCAGACGGGGGCAACGTGCGCGTGCTCGATATCACGGATGATATGGTGCTTCGACTGGAGCTGCTCGGTGCGTGTGGCACCTGCCCTATGTCGCCAATGACGCTGAAAGCTGGGGTAGAGGAATCAGTAAAGAAAGCCGTACCTGAGATTCGCTCCGTGGAAGCCATTAACGTGACGCCCATGCAAGGACAGCCCGCCGGTCAGCCAGGTCATCCGTTACCCCCCACTCCTGTTCCAACGCCAGAGTTTTAAGGTTTAGCTGTCAGCTAACAACTTACAATTCAGAGAGCTATACAAAGGTCTGCTTTCCGCACGGAAAGCAGACCTTCTCATTTTTAGACTGTAGCTACCAATCACACGAAGGATAGCCTAGCAAATTCTTACCGTCCGCGGACGCCTGCCGGTCCGACGCCCTAGGCGTCCGACCAGTTACCGGCAGTACAGGCCACTGAAACGACTCTCGTCTACCTGACTTGTGCAGAAGACAACCAGTCGAACACCTAAGCCATCAGAACGGAACAAGTTCGTCGACCTAAGTGCGGGTACCATCGGCAAATACGCGTTTGGCAACAACGGCGGAGCTTGCCGAACGTAATCGGTTTTACGTTCCTTTCTGCTCCTTACCTTTCCGACAAACGCTTCTCCTTCGCCATGCTCTCCGCCAACAATCCTGACCTCCGCTCCTGGATCGACATTGCCACTACCAGCCACTTTCCTATCCAAAACTTACCTTTTGGCGTGTTTGAAACCCCGGAGCGCGGCCCGCGCGTGGGCGTAGCCATTGGCGACTACGTGCTGGACCTGTACGCACTGAGTCAGCGCGGCTTCTTCGACGACCTCGACCTAGGTCCGCACGAGCCTAAGATGTTTCGCCGCCGCTCGCTGAACAGCTTCATTGCCCAAGGCCGCACGACGTGGCGGGCGGTGCGCCAGCGGGCCAGCGAGCTGCTGCGCCACGATAACCCCGTCCTCCGCGACGACGAGACCATGCAGGCTTGTCTCGTGCGCCAGCGCGACGTGCAAATGCTACGCCCCGTGAGGCCCGGCAACTACACCGATTTTTATTCTAGCCTGGAGCACGCCGCCAACGTCGGCCGCCTCTTCCGCGACCCCACGAACCCATTACCGCCCAACTGGCGCCATTTGCCTATCGGCTACCACGGCCGGGCCAGCAGCATCGTGGTATCGGGCACCGAGGTGCGGCGGCCGAACGGGCAGCGCAAAGCTCCCGACGCCGTGGCACCTACGTTCGGCCCGTCGCAGCAACTAGATTTCGAGTTGGAGATGGCCTTCATTTCGGGGCGGACCACGGAGCTAGGGCACCCGGTGCCAGTTCAGCACGCCGAAGATGCCATTTTTGGGCTAGTGCTGTTCAACGACTGGAGCGCCCGCGACATTCAGAGTTGGGAAACCACGCCCCTGGGTCCTTTCCTAGGTAAAAGCTTCGCGAGTAGCATTTCACCGTGGGTGGTTACGCTGGACGCGTTGGAGCCGTTCCGCGTCGCGGGGCCGGTGCAAGAGCCCGAACCGCTACTCTACCTGCGCACTATCGATCCGCATCATTTTGACATTCAGCTGGAAGTGAAAATTCAGCCTGCCGACGGCCCTGCCACGGTCGTCACCCATTCCAACTCCCGGCATCTGTATTGGAGCATGGCCCAGCAGCTCGCTCACCAAACTAGCAACGGCTGCAACCTGCAAGTCGGTGACCTATATGCCAGCGGCACGATCAGCGGCCCCACCCCCGATTCGCTCGGCTCTTTACTGGAGCTTACCCTAGCCGGCACTCGGCCGGTGCCCTTGTCGGAGGGCACGGAGCGCGGCTTCCTGCTCGACGGCGACACGGTAATCATGTGCGGCTACGCTGAGAAGGATGGGTTGCGCATTGGCTTTGGGGAAGTCAGTGGCACGGTGCTAGGTACGCTGTAGCGCGCAGTACAGAACAACTCGCGCCTGCCAGTCTGACGCCCTAGACGTCCGATCGGTTATCGTGAAAACGAGATGCTAGAACGACTTGCGTGCACCTAGCTCTTGCAGACGTCGCGGCCGACAACCGGTCGGACGCCTAGGGCGTCGGACCGGCAGGCACGAGCCACATTCATTATAACACATTCACTCCCAGTCCTGATGGCCGCTTGGCATCGTGGAACAGGCGAATGGTGGCTTTCTGGAAGTCTTTGACGTCAGCTTGGGGAATATTGGTGAATGTCTGAGGATTGCGGTCGACCAGTGGAAACCAGGAGCTTTGCACCTGTACCATCACGCGGTGACCTTTCTTGAAGGTGTGCAGCACGTCGGGCAGTTCATATTTCACCTCGGCTACTTGGCCCGGCGTAAACGGCTCCGGCTTCTCAAAGCTGTTGCGAAATTTGCCCCGAATTGGTTCGGCGCGCACGAGCCGCTGGTAACCGTCGTTTGCGGAGCTAGCTTTCCCGTCAGCAGGCGCCACGTCAATGAGCTTCACGATGAAGTCGGCATCGGTACCAGTTGTCGACACAAACAGACCGGCAGTGAGCGGACCAGCAAGGGTTAGGTCTTCCGTTAAAGGCTCAGTTTGAAAGGTAAGTACGTCGGGACGCTTGGCAGCGAAGCGCTGATCCTCAATCATGTACTCGTTGTTGCGGTGAGCATATACGCCGTTGGTGTACGGCACCGGGTTGGCCGGGTCACTGACGTATTCGTTCAGACTTTCAGCAGCGGTTGGTTTGGTCAGCGCCAAGCGGTTGCCTTCCTGCAAGTAAAACATCTGCGACTTCGTGGCTTTTGGGGGCCAGGCGTCGTAGGTTTTCCACTCGTTGTTACCGGTGTTGAACACTGTGGCCTCAGCGGGCTTAAAGTCGCCTTTGTCTTTGAGGTAGTAGTTGAAGAACTTGGTTTCCAGGTTGTCGCGGAAGTATTTGGCCGTGTTCTGTCCGAAATTCAGCGGACCAAACTTGCTCCACTCTGGCCGTGCCCAGGCACCGTGCGTCCACGGACCCATCACGAGGCGGTTGTTGGTGCTCGTGCTCTGCTTTTCAATGGCTTTATAGGTGTTCAACGCCCCATACAAATCTTCGGCATCAAACCACCCGCCTACCACGAGCACTGCGGGCTTTACGTTGTTTAGCGCCGGGCGAATATTGCGGGCTTGCCAGTACGCATCGTAGGTTGGGTGAGCCAGATACTCGTTCCAAATCTTAGCGCGGTTGTTAAAATACTGCGCACTGTTGCTGTTTTTGAGCGGACCTAGCTCCAGGAAGAACTTGTATAAATCCTTTGGTGCAGCGGCGAAAACCTCGCTGTACTTCTCCGTCGGGCCTTGGCGGGGCGAGTCGAAGTAGTTCATAAACTCGAAGTTATCGAGCAGGTAGAATGCGCCTTTGTGGTTGGCGTCATCCCCCATGAATTCGTCTGTCACAGGTGCTTGGGGCGACACCGCCTTGAGAGCTGGGTGGGCGTCGGGTAAAGCTGCGGTGGCGTAGAAGCCGGGATACGAAATGCCCATCAGGCCCACGCGGCCGTTGTTGCCGGTCACGTTCTTGAGCAACCACTCAATAGTATCGTAAGTATCCGCGCTTTCGTCGGTTTGCTTACCCGTATTGCCGGGCACGTTGGGGGTCATTTCCTCAAACTGTCCTTCGCTCTTGTAGCGCCCGCGCACATCTTGGTACACGAAAATGTACTTCTCCTCTGATAATTCTCGGCTAGGGCCGGGGCCGCGCTTACGGTAGTTGCTTTCGCCGTAAGGTGCCGCGGAGTACGGCGTGCGCTCCAGCAGAAACGGGTACTGCTTTTGCGCCGACGCATCCGTAGGCACGTAGATGACCGTGTACAGCTTGGCGCCGTCACGCATAGTAATCTCGCGGTCGAGCTTGCGGTAGTTTTGGCGAACGAAGGCAGAATCCTGGGCGGAAACCGGAGCGCGCTGCGCGGAGCTGTTGGTTGATAAACCTAGCGCAAATACCAGCGCAGAAGCGTAGAGAAAGTGAGTCATGTAGGAGAAGTAGCGAAGCAACGAGGAGCGCCGAATAACGTGCTTAAATGTAGTGCGGAAATCCGTTCTGCTCCGAGCAACGCGAGTGTCCAAGCGGCAGAACTCGCGTTGTTCGGCGCAGAACGGATTTCCGCGCTATGGTTCACCGGTTATCGACTCGCTAGCTCTACCTGTAAGGGCTCGTGGTTGGTGATTTCCTCGTTGCCAGCTTTTAGCACTACATCGCCTATTTTCAACGTACCGAATACCTGAATTTGGCCGGCGGTTTCGTCGCCTTTTTGCACGTCAACCAGCTCGGCGCGGCCCTTTGTTATCCGAATGACATAAGTTCGCTCGGCGGTGCTGACCACGGCCGAACGGGGCACAAACAGGCTGCTCTTGGCAATATTCACGGGCAACGTGGCCGTAGCAAACATGCCCGGTCGCAGCCGGTTCTTGGGGTTCGGCACGTCGATTTCGATCTGCTCGGAGCGGGTTTCGGGTCGTACGCTGTTTGCCAAGCGGTTGATGACGCCGGTGAAGGTCTCGCCCGGAAACGTGCGTACCATAAAGCCCACCGAATCGTGCAGATGGATGCTGCCTACGTAGGCTTCCGGCACAGCCAAGCGTAGGCGCAGGCGGCTGAGCTGCCGAATCTTGAAGATGGGCAACGCCGTTTGGCCGCCCGGCCCCACGAAAGCACCCGGCGCTAGGTTACGCTCCGTCACGACGCCCGCGAATGGGGCCGTGATGCGCAAGTAGCTCGCCATCTGGTTAGCGGATTGGTAGTGCGCCCGGCCGGCCGCTACCATCAGGCTGTCGGACAAGGCTTTGGCGTGTGCCTGCTCGAGGTTCAGGGGCGATACGGCTCCGGCCGTGCGGCTCGTGACCAGCAAGCGGTGGTAGGCGGCCCGGCTAGAGCTGTAGCTAGCCTGCGACGCTTTCAGTTGCGACAAGGCCTCGCTCAGGGCCGACGTAAGCTCCGGCGCTTCCAGCTCGGCGAGCAACTGCCCCGGCCGCACCGGGTCGCCGATATCCGCGTGGAGGCGCTTGATGTAGCTGCTCACGCGCGGATAGATGTCGGTTTGGTAGTAGCTATCTAGCTCGCCGGGCAAGCTGAGCGACTGGGTCGGCTGTGCGCCTGTGACCTGTACCGCATCGTAAGGCATGTCTTTGGCCGGCTCCTCCGTGACGACCTCCTTGGTAGGGTCGTTGTTGCAGCCGGTGAGTAGCCCCAGGCCCGTGAGCAGACAGGCTCCAAGGGTGCTTTGCAAGAAATGACGAGTGATATTCATACCTGTGTGAGAATCTGTTTTGAAGTCGTACTCCGGTCGGACGCCTAGGGCGTCCGACCGGTTGCCGCTTGCTGACGGCTGCACGGGTGGGTTGTTCTGGCGTATCGTTCTGACGGTAACCAGTCGGGCGCCTAGGGCGTCGGACCGGCAGGCGACCTAGGCGTGCACGGGCTCGGCGTTGTGCTCGGCTAGTGCAGCCAATTCGTCGCCATCGTAAGTGCTGCTCTCGGGGTCATCGGGGTCGAGCGAAACGGAATCGAAGGAGGTTTTGCGCTGCACGGCGGCAAACGCCACGGGCAGGATAAACAGCGCCGCCAGCGTTGAGGCAAGCAGGCCGCCGATAACGGCCCGGCCCAGCGGCGCTGTTTGCTCGCCCGATTCACCTAGGCCCGAAGCCATTGGAATCATGCCGAAAATCATGGCAATAGAAGTCATCAGGATGGGCCGCAGACGCGTCGCCCCGGCTGCTCGCGCCGCCGACACAGCGTCGCGGTAGCGCAGGCGCAAGCCCTCGGCATTCGTTACGACCAGCACCGCATTGGCCACCGACACGCCCACCGACATAATCAGGCCCATATACGATTGCAGGTTCAGCGTCTGCCCTGTGCCGAGCAGCAGCAACAGCGCGCCCACCAGCACCGCCGGCACCGTCACGAGCACTACGCCAGCCACTTTAAGGGACTGGTAGTTGGCAGCCAGCAGCAAGAAAATCACTACCACGGCCAGACCTAGGCCCGTTTGCAAGCTGCTCATGGTTTCTTGCAGCAGCTTTGAGAGGCCGCGCATCTCCACCACCGAACCTTTGGGCGGCGCGCCCACTTCATCGATGGCGGCCTGCACGGCGCGGGTGGCCGAGCCTAGGTCCTGCTGGTTGATGTTGGCCGACACCGTTACGATGCGGCGCGGACCGATGCGGTCGTACTCGCCGGGCTCGGTGGCGGGGCGCAGGGTAGCTACGTCGGCCAGGGTCGGGCGCAGTTGGCCGGGCACCAGCGGAATGTTCTGCATATCCGCCGTTGAGCGCATTTGCTGGGGCTCCATCTGCACTTGCACTTGGTAGGCAAAGCCCTTGCTGCGGTCGAGCCACAGGTTTTTGGCCGTGAAGCGGCTACTCGACGTGGCCGCCACCAACGACCGCGAAATCTGATCAGGGGTGAGACCAAACTGTGCGGCTCGCTCACGGTCAATCTGGATCTGCATGGTCGGGTAGCTCAGCGGCTGGTTGACGCGCACATCGCGCAACGAGGGCACTTTTTTCAGCTGCCGCACGAGCTTTTCGGCGTACTGCGCCCCTTCGCCTAGGTCTTTGCCGCCCACCAGAATCTCGATGGGCGTCTGAGCGCCTTGGCTCATAATCTTGTCAGTGAGACTGATCGGCTCAAAAGTAATTTTCACGTCGGGCAGGTGCTCGCGCACGGCGGCGCGGATTTGCTCCTTCAGCGCGTCCAACGATTTCACTTCGTAGTCTTCGGCCAGATTTACCTGCAAGTCGGCTTCGTTGGGGCCGGCATTGAACACGTACAGGGCGCTGGTGCCGTAGCTAGAGGGCGTCATACCGACGAACGCCGACGTGATGGCCACGTTTTTGGGACCCACAATCTGCTCAATCAACTGGATAACCTCTTTGGTGCGTTGCTCGGTGCGCTCGATGCGCATGCCCTGGGGTGCTAGGATGCGGAGCTGAAACTGCTTGGCGTGCGTAATATTCGGCATCATATCCTGGCCAATATTGGTAAAGCCCCACCCGATCAGGGCCGCGCATACCACGCCATAAATCGTCAGGACGAGCGCCCGCCGGGCTAGCAGGCCGTCAAGCGTACGCAGGTAACCACGCTTTACGCGCTCAAACCCGCTTACTTTTTCGGGCTGATCGTAGTCGGAGCTAGGTTCCGCCGACGTGTGCGCCAAGCTAGGTTCGTGCGGATGATTTTTCAGCCACCAGTTGGCTACCACCGGCACAAAGGTTTGAGACAGAAGGTAAGAGACAATGATGGAAAAGCCCACCGACAGCGACAATGGAATGAACATGCCCCGTGGCACGCCCGTCATCAGGAAGGCCGGCGCGAACACGGCCAGAATGCTGATGGTGATGAGCAACAACGGAAACGACACCTCCTTGGAAGCATCCAGAATGGCCCTAGCCTTGGGCTTGCCCATTTCCAAGTGCTGGTGAATGTTCTCAATGACGACCGTGGCTTGATCGACCAGAATGCCAATGGCCAGTGCTAGGCCGCTTAGCGTCATGATGTTGATGGTTTGCCCCGTGAGCTGTAGCAGGAGCACAGCCGCGAGCAGCGACACCGGAATGGTCAGAATCACAATGATAGAGCTGCGGAAGTCGCCCAGAAACAGCAGCACCACCAGCCCCGTGAGCAGCGCCCCGATACCGCCTTCCACCACGAGGCTGTGCACGGCCTGGGTCACGTACACCGACTGATCAAACTCGTAGCTCAGGTGAATGTTGTCGGGCAGTAACGACTGCATTTCCGGTAGCTTGGCTTTCAGCGCATTCACCACGTTCATGGTGGAGGCCTCGGCTGACTTGGTCACCGGAATGTACACCGAACGTTTGCCGTTGATGAGAGCGTAGCCCACGGGCACATCGGTGGCGTCTTCCACGGTAGCTAGGTCGCGCAGGAACACGGTAGGCCCCACTCCCTGGCGCAAAGGAACGTCGAGGAATTCGCTCACCTTTTCCATCACGGCGTTGCTGGGCGTCATAATCATGTAGTCGCCGATGCCAACCGAGCCGGCGGGCGCTATCTGGTTATTCTTCACTACCGCTGCCACAATCTGATCGGGCGTCAGCTCATAGCTTTTCATGCGCTCGGGGTTCACCCGAATCACGATGGTGCGCTCGTTGCCGCCAAACGGCGAAGGCGCCGACGCGCCCGGAATCTGCGAGAACAGTGGTCGGATGCGGGTCGAAGCTAGGTCCTGCATTTGCCCGAGCGAGGCTGAGCGGCTGCTAAACACCAGCTGCCCGACCGGCAAACTGGAAGCATCGAAGCGCACGACGGTGGGGGGCACCGAGCCGGGCGGCAAGTAGTTCAGCACCCGGCTTACCTGGTTGGCCACCTCCCCAGCCGCTTGCGCCATATTGGCGTCTTCGTAGAAGGTGCATTTCACCAGGCAAAGCCCCTGGATGTTCTTCACTTCCACGTCTTTAATCCCCGACACGTAGAGCATCTGGTTTTGGTAGCGTGTGGCAATGAAGCCCTCCATCTGGGCCGGCGCCATGCCGCCGTAGGGCTGCGCGATGTAGATCGTCGGCAGATTAAGACGGGGAAAGATATCTACTGGAATGCGCCCTAGGGCCAATACCGCGAATACCAGGATGCCAAGCAGCGCCACTATCACAGCAACGGGTTTGGCTAAGGCAGCTTTAATCATAAGCGAAATGGTGATTTTTAACTTCGTTGAGTGGCTTCGCTGGAGTGGCTGAGTGGCTGAGTGTTTGTTCTTGACTTCTCACTCAGTCACTCAGCCACTCAGTCACTCGACTACAGTTGGTCCAGTAGCACACTTAGGCTGCCGTTGGTAGCGGCGCGTAGCAGCAGGGCGCGCCATAGGTTGTTCACGGCCAGGGCCTGGTCAGTTTCGGCGCGGTTGAGCACCACGGCGGCTTGCGTGAGCACCACGAGGTTGTCAAGGCCGGCGTCGTAGCGGGCTTTGGCTTGCACGTAGGCGCGCTTGGCGGCATCGAGCTGCAAGGGTGCTTCTTTGGTCGTTTGGCGGGCTAGCTCCAGTTGCAGCACGGCGTTTTGCCGCTCCATTTGCAGCTGTAGCGTTTGTTGAGCGTACTCAGCCTGGGCTTGGTTTACCCGTTGCTGTTGGGCGGCGGTGGCATATTTCGTGCGCCACAGCTCGGTCACGTTCCAGCTCAAAGACGCACCTAGCACGTAGTTGTAGGCCTTAAAAGGAATGCCTGCGCTCAATGCCGGATCAATGGCAAACGCACCATTCTCGCCGGCGCGGTTGCCGATACCTGAGCCCCGCCCCCAGGTAGCACCCACCAACGACAACGTTGGGCGCGTGTTCATGCGCAATGCGTTGGTTTGGGCTTCGCTGGCCCGAATGCGCTGCTGATACGCCCGCAAAATCGGTGGCAGCCGCGTGGTGTCGGAACTAATGGCTGGTGCCGTATTGGGCAGCTTGGTATAGAACTGCATCGAATCGAGCTGAATGGCTTGCGTGGGCACACCTAGCAAACCCGCCAGCCGCACCCGCTGCTGCAAGGCTTGCTGCTGACTCGTCAGCAGCTGTAGCTGCGCCCGCGAGGTTTCGGCATTGGTCACCGAGCTATCGATACCAGCCCGGATGCCCGACAGTGCGCCGGCTCGGATAACGGTACGCAGTGCCTGCGCCCGTTTCAAGTTTGCCGCTTGCAAAGCCACCGATTTTTGGGCTACTAGCGCCAACAAGTACGCATCAGCTACCTGCACTTGGCGCGCAAACAGCTCCTTTTCGTAGTCGGCCTGGGCCTGCGCAACGCCGGTGTTGGCGCGCTGCACAAGGGCCTGGTAGCGCCCAAAGGTCAGCACGGGCCACTCCACCGCTAGGCCAGCCTGGCTGGTCCAAGTGGTTTGGCTGCTGAAATCGGGCCGCACACCGGAAATAGGAATAGCCCCACCCCCAAGCGCCGCGCCGCGCACTTGGTTGGAAGTGCCATTCAGCGCCTGGGCCTGCATGGTTATTTGGGGCAGGTAGTTGGCGCGCGTCGTGCGCACGTCGGCTGCGGCGGCTTCCACGGCGGCTTGGCGCGCCCGTAGCGTCGGGTAAGTGGTTTGGGCCACCTCCAGCACCTGAGGAAGAGTAAGTGGGGTAGTCGGCACGGTTTGCCCCACGGCAGCTTGTTGGCTAAGCAAGCCAACTGCCGCCAGCAGCAGGCCACGGCGGCAATGAATACCTGTAATACTTATTGAAAGGGCAGCTAGCATAGTGAACGCAAAGCTCCCCCGCCGGTATTAGACTGGTATTAGCAACAGATTAGAAGTTATTAGAGAGGTGGTATGAGTCGTGCTAGGGACGCTTTCCTACCATTTTTTTATCGACTAGCCTCCCTATACACTCTTCACAAGGGGCAGATCTACTTCCGCTACGGTGCCGCCACCGGCGCGGGGATGTAAGCGCAGCTGCGCTTGGTGTAGTTGTAAGATCTGGCCGGCCAGCGTCAGGCCGATCCCGAAGCCATTGATGTTTTGCACGTTGCTACCACGAATCAGGGGCTGAAAGATGCGCTCTATATCGGCGGAGGCAATGCCGATGCCGCGGTCTTCGATGCGCAGGCGCACGCCTTCGTCGGTGTTCATTTCCAAGCACAGTGCAACGGGCTGCCCCGCGGAGTACTTGCAGGCATTATCAACCAGGTTTACTAGGGCCGTGCGCAACAGATGGGCGTTGCCGAGCACAACCGGCGCCGTGAGTTGGCGCTCCACGCCTTCACTCACCGCCAACGAAAGGCGCTGCCCGGGGTGCTGGCGCTGCACCGTATCAATTACATCCAGCAGCACATCCATCAGCTCCAAAGGCTGGCGCTCCAAGGGGCCACTGAACCCGCCCAGGCGCGCTAGGTGCAGTAGCCCGTTCGTCAGCGCAGTGAGTTTATCGAGCTCCTGCGCGGCTTGGCTGATGCCTTCCTTCAGGCTAGCCACGTCCGAATCGTAGTCGAGGGACGTTTCCAACCAGCCTTTGATGGTGGTGAGGGGCGTGCGCAACTCGTGCGAAGCCTGGGCAATAAAGGCCTGCTGACTTTCCGACAGCGCCTCTTGGCGGGCCAGCAAGTCGTTGAAGGCAGCAGCTAGCACCCCCACTTCGTCGTGGCTGTTGAGGGCGCGCAGCCGGAAGTCGCGCGTTTGGGCACCGGGGGCGCGCAGCTGGCGAATGAGAAAATTGAGCGGGGCGAGGGCACGGCTGGCAAACAGCAGACCTAGCCCCCCAACCAATACCACTGCCATCAGGTTGCCGTAGAGCAGCGAACGGAGCAAGTCGTGCTGGCGCGAATAGCCCGCGTTGTCGTAGGCAGTTACAATGCTCACGTAATCACCAGGCTTGTTGGGCATGTGGTACACCACTGCTACGCCATCTTTGGGGAAGCGGTGGCCGGAGCTTCTGAAAGCAAATGCGTGCTCTTTCTCCCGGCGAGCGTGGGCTAGCATTTCGGGAGTCGCCTGAAAGTCTTGGCCGTGCAGGCTGGCGTAAAGCGGCGTGTTATCGGGCGCGTAAAGGTATTCGGCTTGCTCGGGCAAGGAAGCGAGCACTGGGCTCATCCCCGATTCGTAGAATGCCTCGGGCGCGACCTTCGCTTTGCGCGTCAGGCGCCTGACAAAGGAGTCATGCCGATAGTCGACATAGTTCAGGTACACATAGGTGGAGAACGCCAGCAAGATCAGGCCCACCAGACTACTAAACCACAGCAGTAGCTTGTGCTTAATCTGGAGCCGCGCCATCATCAGCCTTGCAGTAAATACCCCATCCCGACCACCGTATGCAAGAGCTTTTGGTCGTAGTTTTTGTCAATTTTCTTGCGCAGGTAGTTGACGTACACGTCAATGACGTTGGTATTGGTATCAAAGTGCAAGTCCCAGACCTTCTCAGCAATGTCAACGCGACTCACCGTTTTGCCGCGGTTTACCATCAGGTATTCGAGCAAGGCATACTCGCGGGTGGTGAGTTCGATACGCTGTCCGGCCCGGCGTACTATGCGCGCATCGGTATCCATTTCAAGGTCGGCCACTTGTAAAACGGCGTGCTGCCCGGCGTAAGAAGAGCTGCGACGGGCGAGTGCCCGAATGCGGAGCAGCAGCTCCCGAAAGACAAAAGGCTTGACGAGGTAATCGTCGGCGCCCGCCCCGAAGCCGCTTTCCTTGTCCTGCAGGCTATCCAGAGCCGTGAGCATAAGCACGGCCTGGCGCGGCGAGTGCTGCTTGATGTAGCGGCACAGCTCGAAGCCGTTGAGCACGGGCAGGTTCACGTCCAGAATCACCACGTCGTAGGGCTGCTGCTCAAACAGGCGCTGCCCCATCAGGCCGTCGTAAGCTACTGCTAGCTCGTAGTTTTCGCTTTCAATACCCTTGCGGATAAAGGAAGCTAGGCTGACTTCGTCTTCAACGAGGAGAATTTTCAAGGCGCAGACAGATGGGATAGGGAAGGTAGCAACGTGACGATCGAAGCGAAATGTAGGACTTAATCTGCGCTTTGCGCCACCTGCTTAGTCGGGCTGCGAGGGCAGGCGGTTAACCGGCGACGTATCGTTGCGGTGCCGTAGACGGTAGAACGCGCTTAGCACCACGTTGTTTTTGGCCGACGTATTCTGAGGAATAAACTGGTTCTGCATAACCACCGGCAGATTGTAATTAGCCTGATGCACCCACCCTGCCTGCACCACCCAATGATCATTGAACTGATAACCTAGGCCACCATATACGCGGTTACGCTCAAAAACGGGCCCTTTAGGGTTGAGGAATATCTCGTCGTAAACCGACAGGAAGACCGTTTTGCCCGTCATGGTTGGTTTGTTCAGAGGGATGAACGTGTTCAGCCGGTAGCGGATGCGGTGGCGCACCTCGCTACTATCCCCGCGGTAGGCAAACCAGCGCCGCTCTACCCGGTAGCGGTGTTCAAGCTTCACCCGCCCGATGAACTGGTTTTGTACTAGTTGCAGCCAGAGGCGCTTCTCTACGTTGAGCGGCCCGTCGCTAAGCTCCCGGTAGTCGGAAGTGCTATATCGCCCCCCACCGAGCAGCACGTACGAATTCTTATCTAGGTCGTACGTCAGGCCGCCCTTCAGCTCGTTGTAGAAATAGCGCTTAAACACCCCATCAGTGCGGGCTTGCACTTCGGCCCACGCACCCCACTTCTTCTCGGGGCTACCTACCAGTTGTGCCGTTCCGATAAACCAGGTGCCCCACGGCAAAACGGGGTTAGCAGGAGTTTGAGCATGGGCTACACGGCTGTTACTTACCAACACCAGCACTGAGGCCGCAATGAGTAATGATTTAGTCATGAAAGGAATAGGCTTGAGGGAAAAGTAGGCAGCAAACGGCGGCGAAGATAGCCGCAAGTTGTCACTCAAAAGGTAACCTAACGATAACAAAAGGATCATGTTAGGCGCTTATCACAACGTGGACAGCATTTATTTTCCTTGAGTTCAAGCACGAAAAAAGGCAGCACAACGCTGAGTTATGCTGCCTTTCTAATAAAACATCGGAGAAGACCTAGGCCTTACCGGGTAAGTCGATGGCCCTTCGCAAAATTCCGTGCTGGTACGGATGTACGCTGGTCGTCCAATGCATAGCATTACCCTTTTGTGCTACTATTCCTACTCATGATGGCTCAGGATGACTACGATCAGCTCAAGCGTAACTACGAAGCGCTGCAACAGGAAATGCAGGAATTTCGCAGTTTCTACGGCACCGATAAGCTCCGCGACCTAGGCACTCAGCTCGACGACTTGAAGAAAACCACACGCTGGACGGCGTATGTTCAGCTGTCGGTATCGGCCCTAACACCTTTGCTCACGCTTTGCATTGCACTCATCACCTATAATGCTACCAACCATAACGAAGAGGAGAAAGCCAAAGTAGAACGCGCCAAGCTAGCCGCCGACCTCTACAGCAAAGCCCTCGCCGACGGTTCCACGCCCGTTTTGCTCAACACGGCTAATCTCACCCGTACGTTGCTGGCGCAAGATCCCACGTTTGCTAAGGCGATGAATAATACCCTGAATACCTTAGCTCAACGCAAGAGCATTATTCCGGCGGCACTTCCTTCCTCGACGCTAGCCTCGTCAGACTCGGCCCGGCGGCAGCAGCAGGAAATACGCTTCGCCCAGCTTAAACAAAATGTACAACTACCCACGCAAGCGGTGGGCGCCGTCGCGAAGAACATCGCCAATGAAGCCAGTCAGGCACTGGGCCACGCCCGGCAAAAAGCAGATAGTCTGGCCGTGCAAGGCTATATCAAGCTCTTAAACGGCGAAGCAGCGAATGCCCAAAGCTACTTTGCCAAGGCCGACTTTGCCGCTCCTGGCCGGAGCAACTACTACGAATTGAGCCGCTACTTGCACCAGTATCGCACGACGAATCGTCCGGCGGATGGTCCTCTGACCAAGCTCACGCCAGCGCAACAACAAGAAATAGCCAAAGCAATCCTAACCAAATACAAGGGAGTTATACCCGACAGTACTCGGTCTCGCTTAGCCGTGCAGGCAAGGATTCAACCATAACCTCCCGTTGTGAAAACGAGAAGATCTCATCTTCACAACGGGAGGTAGTATCACGTGGTAGCCCCTTCCATCCGCACGATGCGCGGGGTGAACGTGCCGAGCACGTCCACGAGCTCCTGCTGGCTGCGCATCACGGCGAAAATGTCCTTGTAAGCCTGGGGCGCTTCGTCCACGCCGCCACCGATGAGCGACACGCCCGCGTCGGCTAGGTACTGGCGCACTTCGGCTTCGCCTAGCTCCTGCTTGGCCCGCGTCCGCGACATGGCCCGCCCAGCGCCGTGCGAGGCCGAAGCTAGCGACGTCGCTTCGCCTCGCCCGCGCACGATGAAGCCGGGAGCCGTCATCGAGCCGGGAATGATGCCGAGCACCCCCGCGCCGGCCGGCGTAGCGCCCTTGCGGTGCACCACCACGTTGCGACCATCAGCTAGGCGTTCCTTCCAGGCGAAGTTGTGGTGGTTTTCCACTTTTCCTAGGGGCCGTTCGCCCAACGCTTTGGCAATGCGTTGGTGAATCTGGTGGTGACAGGCGGAGGCGTAGTCACCGGCCAAATTCATGGCAGCCCAGTACTCCTGCCCCGCTTCCGTGTCGAGCGAAAGCCAAGCTAGGTGTTGGGCTTCGGCGGGCAGTTGGCAAACGTCTTTCGCCAGCTTGGTGTAGTGGTTGGCGATGCTCGCGCCGAGGCCGCGGGAGCCGGAGTGCGAGAGCAGACCTAGGTATTGGCCCACCGGTACGCCTAGCTCGTTTTGCGGATCGGTGATGTCGACCACGCCGAACTCCACAAAGTGGTTGCCGCCACCCGAAGTGCCGATCTGTGCGGCCGCCGTTTCCTGCTTGTTGCGAAGGAAAGGGATGCTCAAGAACTCATCGCGCTCCAACACGGCGTGATCTAGCTTTTGGCCGTAGCGGAACACGTCGCGGTTGCCGAACTTGGTGTTGTCGAGCAAGATCTTGCGCAACTCCTGTACGCGCTGCTCCAAGTGTTTGGGCGGCAGCGCGTACACCGACAGCGCCATCCGGCACCCGATGTCCACGCCCACGGCGTAAGGAATCACAGCGTTGTCTGTGGCCAGTACGCCGCCGATAGGCAAGCCGTAGCCGTGGTGAGCGTCGGGCATGAGGGCGCCGGCGACCGTGATGGGCAGCTTCATGGCCGTTTCCATCTGGTGAATGGCACCTTGGTCGATGTACTCGGGGCCGAACACGGCGTATTCCTTGCGCTCGGCCAGAGCAATATGGCGGCTGGGTGGCGGCAGCAGCGCGGCGGCCGTGTGGCTCCAGTCGAGGTCGGTCAAGTACTCTTTGGGGCTATGTAGTAAGGTTTGGAGCAGATTCAGCTGCTCCGTGTGGGAGAGTTTTTTTAAGTGCTTGCGCTGCAATTGAGCCAGCGCCAAGCCAATGGCACGCCCTTCCGGAAATCCGAGTTGGCGGAGGTCGTTGCCACGTAGTTGTTGAGCCATGATCTGGTTTGCTATTTTGGCGTTGGTTTTTGGTAAACCAACGACCTTGTGTTTCCGCACGGCACTGGTCCGAAGGCGTGAGTCGCCTGACCGGTATCGTTGCTGATGTCTGTGTTAAATACTAATCTGTTTGTAAACGCCCGCACGAAGCCTGTTCACCGATACCGGTCGAACACCTAGGGCGTCGGACCAAGCAAGCGTTGGCAAACAGGAGGCGTTCCAAACGGATACTGCTACTATCTGCTGACACTTTCTTATCGATCCAAGCAATTCAGCGCGGCGAACCGGTGCAAGTGCTTGGCGAAAAGCCGCAGAACTCTTCTCCCGAATGGGCTAAGCGTAAATCTTGGTTCCATACTATTATGTTGATGAAGCGTTTACACGAAGCCCAACCCTAGCTAGCCGGAGCAACAAATGGACAGCAGTCTGTTTGCGAATAAAAGTCGAAGAAACGCTGCCCTACGGCATCCGGCTAGGTTGAGAGGAATGTAAGAAGGGCGACAGCCGAGTAGTCACGTTGGATTTTCAGTCGAAGTAAGACTACCCTACGGCACCTTCTGGCATTCCTATAAGCTGACAGGGCAACAACCGCAAGTCTCTGTGCTCTAACCAACTGAGCTACCACCCCGAAGGATGAGCGGGACTCGAACCCGCGACCCCAGCGTCCAAGGCGAAGTAAGACTTTGCTACGGCACCTGTCAGGTACTTTTCTCACCGGGGCAACAAGCGCCCAGCCTCTGTATCCTGCTCTAACCAACTGAGCTACAACTGAACCTAGCTAGGACCAGTTGGCGGGGCTCGAACCCGCGACCCGGGCAATCAAAGTGCGAAGTATGGCTGAACTACGGCACCCAGTGAGGTAAGAAGAAATCCGTCGGGGTAAAAAGCACGGCGCGAAAGACACGACCGAAACCGCTCTGCTCTACCAACTGAGCTACTCTCAGGCAAACCTGAAAGGCAGGGCTCGAACCTGCGACCCGAAGTAACACGCCGCTACGACACCCGACGGAATACCTTTCCGCAACCAACCTAGCAAGGACAACAAGCAGCAAGCGCATGTTTTCATCCCCCAAGCCTTCAGGCCGGGGAGCAGGGTTCGAACCTGCGAGACTCCACATGGTGAAGTCGAAAACGGACCACGAAGTAGCGCCCGCTTACGGCACCTTGTAGGCTAGTTGGGAAGTGTTGTTTAATTATGTTTCATGTAACCTGTTTCAGAAGATCCTTTTACCTATTAGCGAGGGAGCGGCAGCCGCTTTTCTATCTGCCGCTCCTGGACCGCTTTATTGAATTAGAACTCAACCTTTTCAATCTCCGTCAGGGCGGAGCCACCGTCTTCCAGCGCGGCCAGTACGTCGAACACTTTGTCCGACCAGCCCGCGACCAGCGCTACACCATCTTCGCGACGCACTTGCAGCGGCGCGGTGCCGTGACCGGCTAGGTCGAAGAGGTAGAGCTGCGCTTGCGGCGCTACCGTGCGGCGATATTCGCGCCACTCGGCGGCCAGCGAGCCGGCCCGACCAGTGCTGTCCCACAGCTGGCAGTCGGTGAAGATCATCACCTTATCTACTACCTCACGGCGCTGCCGCAAGTCGTAGACGACCAAGTGGCCGTTGGTGCTGTAGCCCACCTCCCCTTCCCGGCGGTACATCTCCTGCACGTTGCGCAACACCTGCCCAGTGGGCAAGCTGATGCGCTTCCATTTATCGCCAAACATGCCCGTTACGACATGCTGACAGCGGCTTTGCAGGAGCATAGCCAACACCAGCCCGATGTCATAGAGCAGCACTTTGCTGCGCGCTGATATGGGTTGTTGCATGGAGCCCGACACGTCGCAGGCCAAGAGCACACGGGTGTTAGCATCGAAGCCGCGCAAGTTGGCGACGGAGTGGCCGATGGCCGTTTCCAATGCCGCTAACACGCCGGGTACGCGCCCCAACTTCAACTCCAGCACCTCGCGGTAAGCCGCCAAGAAGCGGAACGGCAACTGCTTGCTGCGCGCCACCGCTGCCCGGTTGGCAAGCGTAGCACATACCGTCTGCACCGCATCGGCCGACACATCGACTTCGATGATGTTGCGCAGGTTTCGTAGCAAGGCCATGTAGCCTAGCTTGCCGCTGGCAATCAGCTCTTCCCACTTGGCTTTGAAGACCGCTTGACGCTCCGCGGCACTAGCAAACGACTATTGCCCTTGGGCCGACAGCTCCGTTTCCCAGGTATAGGGCGTGGCGAGTTCACCGCGCACTAGTTGGTCGAACAATGCTTGTTGGGCCGCGTCTTTAGCTTGGGGGTGCACCAGGAACAAGGCGTCGCGGAGACGCACTTGACCAGCGCGGTCGTACTTGGCGAGCTGGTAGCCATCGAAGCGGTTGAAGCTGAGCGCTAGGCCTTTCTGCAACTGCTTGGAAAGGCGGTTGAGGGTTTTCACGGGTGCTTTGCCGTTCGTGCCTTGGCGCTCATTGGCGACGGCGTAGAAAGCCAGCAACTCCGTGATTTCGTCGGGGCGCTGCACCACACGAGCCACGAGGCGGCTCACGAGATTATCGCCGCGGTGCAGGCGGGCTAGCTCCACAGTCAGCACCAAAGGGACCGAGCGTAAGTAGAGCTTTTCGCGGGCATACACCGCCAGTTGTGCTACAAATAAGGGCTCGTTTTGCGCTACCAACTCGCGCAATCGTGCCAGCCGCGTATCGGCCTTTTCATAAAACTGGTCGCTGAGCGCGGCGGTAGCCACGGCGGCGTACAGTTCGAGTTGGGGCGTAAGCTGGTAAGCAGCGGCGCCTTCGTGGTTAACCACCGGCACCGATTCGTTTTTGCGGAAGTTGAAGTTGAAGCGCATAACAGGAAAGCGTAATCGGGTAAAGAGAAGCGAGGCTTCGGAATAAAAGGCTAGGTTTTGAGTGGCTTGACCGATTTAACGGAGTCAAGTTTGGCGTTGGGATGGCTATTTTTCGAATCCGAGCGCGATTGTTTGCTATGTGATAAATCAGCTAATGAAGTAGGTGCTGAATTACTAAATGATAGTCTAAAGATTTCGTACATGGCCGTAGAAGAAAAAGGGTGTAACCATCCGTTCGGCAATTCCAGCGGAATTAATTGCCGTTAATAAATTATTATCGAAGCAAAAACTTTAGGCAATACTTTTCCGCATCGTCATTTACTGACGATTAAAACAGAAAATACAACCCGAGAATAAAACCGATTTAGAAATTCACGAACCGTAAATAAACCGGTACTCTTAGCTACGTTTTCGCCAGCCGTTTGGCTTTCGTAGCTGGTCCAGGGCGTCACACCACGACCCTAGCACTTGGGCTGGATATGTGGCTGCCAAGCAAAAGGAGGAGTGATGAGAAGACGTCATGGAAGTAACTGCTTAGGATAGAGGAAAAAGAAAAACGCCCGAACCTTGGTGGGTTCGGGCGTTTCATATGGTTGGTTTCTATCAGGTAAACCTACCTCATTTCATACGCGCCGAACCCCGGCTGAACATCGCGCTTCAGCTGACTTTGCGTGGGGCAGAAATTTGATTCGTGGCGCCGCATGACGAGGATTGACTAAGAAGTCTGGTTAAGTTTTGTGCTTTGAACGTGACAAATATAGAAAGGTTATTTTCTTAAAGTCAATATCTATCAAAAAATATTTTTACTTTTTTTTATTAACGTAAATTACAGAATCCAAAAACGAACAGGATTCTTCTAGAATAACTAATTAACTCTCCCCTGCTCGCTATTTAAAATGTGTGCCTATTTATGATTTTAGTTTTGTCATGATGCGCTTGCCGAAGCGTGACGTTCAACGATAATCAAGGGGTTATTGCACGGCGCTGGTTGACACGCGCGTCTTACCTAGGTAGGTAGTAGCGGGCACCAACTGGTAAGCTGGATCATCGCGAAAAATACTTTGTAGGGAGCCAATGTGAGCTCCCCCAATAAGCACCAGTACCCTTTTCGCTTTCTCGGCCATCTGCGTGGTCACAATGTTGGAGTAGATCTTGTAGTCGCGGTTTTTGAAGACGGAAGTCAGTTCGGCGCCGATGTAGCGGGGGTTGACGAAGGCTGTGTCCACCATGGCGTCGGGGTTGGTGAAGTGGCCGTTGGTAACGCGGGCGGGGGTGATGTAGCGCAGGTGGTAAATCATCTGCGTAACAGCGGGTTGATTTAGAAAGGTGAAATACTCGGTGAGGGTCAGCTTCCCAGAAGCTAGCTCTTCTTGCTTGGCTTTGGAGAAGGTGCGCATCTGCACGCCTTCTTCTTTGTAGAGGTCGATGTTTTGGCCATTGCTCAGAATGCTTTGCGAAGTGCCGCCGGGCGCATTCACGCCCACAATCCTTTTTAGGCCTAGCTGCTTGCCGAGCGCGAAACCTAGTTGATACTCCTCGCCCCGACCATCCTCCATATCAGCGAGTTGGAGTTTGTTGGCCACATAAAGCGCGTAGGTGCTGTCGAGGGCCGCTTGGCCTTCAGGCACCCGCTCGACCACAATCAGGTCGGGTTGAAACTTGCGAATGCGACTAATTAAGTCGGCTAGTTCCTGCTGCCGACGGGCCGTGAATACGTCGGTGTTCGGGTTATCCTTCTTATACGTCTGCCGCAGATGGTCGCAGCCGAGTAGCATGATCTGGGTAGGTTTTTCTTGGCTCCATCCGGAACGTGGGAATAGGAAACAGACCACGAGCAGCGCGAATAAGAATTTCATTTTATGGTGTTTTAGTATGAACGTGTAGAGGTCGTAATCCAATAGCCATGCCACCCGCTAAACCACCTTACATCCAGCATATTACATTGATTATCAGTTTTTAACTTCGTCCACAAGTGAACAGCTATTGTCCGGTTCTGGACAACTCCTAAAAGCGGTTGGAGTTCATTCATGCATGGATAAACGATGTAGAGACGCAATACTTTGCGTCTCCTCGTTGAACAACCAGGTCAGCGTAACCTAGGCAAACAACATCCGCAACGACAAGACGCAAAGTGTTGCGTCTCTACATCGTTCAGGCAAGTGAAACAGCCTGAAGCTTACTATAGGCAAAGGTTTGGCTGTGCCGCTCACCCACCTTCCCTAGCTTCGCTGCGTATGTCTGCTTGTTATCGTAGCCAGGCACGGGGTTCTTCGCTGATCTGCCGGCCGTTTTGCTTATTGCCGCATGCCCTGCCTTGCCACCTCCGACCGGTACGTTCTCGATCTGCCTGCCGGCCACCGCTTCCCCATCACTAAGTACGAGCTGATTCATCAGCAGCTGTTGTGGCAAGGCATCGCGCCGCTCACCGACTTCTACGACCCCGGCCTGTGTGCTGAGGAAGACCTGTTACGCGTGCACACACTAGAGTATTGGCATAAAGTGCGTGATCAACAGCTTTCTCCCGCCGAAGTACGCCGCCTCGGCTTGCCGCAGAGCGAGCGGTTGGTGTTACGCTCGTTGAGCAGCAGCGCCGGCACGCTGCAATCGGCGCGGCACGCCCTGCGCGACGGGGTGGCCCTGAACCTAGCCGGCGGCACGCACCATGCCTTTGCAGACCGCGGCGAGGGGTTCTGCGTGTTCAATGACATTGCTATTGCGGCCATGCACCTGCTGCACCACGGTCTAGCACGCCAGGTACTGGTCGTGGATTTGGACGTGCACCAGGGCGACGGCACAGCTAGCATCTTCCGCCACGAACCTAGGGTGTTCACGTTCTCCATGCACGCCGGCGCCAATTACCCACTGCGCAAAGAGCAATCGGACCTCGATGTAGAACTGCCTCTGGGCATGGGCGATGCGGCTTATCTAGCCCAACTCCACGCGACACTGCCAAGCCTTTTGGAGCAGGTGCAGCCCGATTTCATCTTCTTTCAGGCGGGCGTCGATGTATTAGCTACCGATAAGCTCGGCAAGCTAGCCCTCACAAAAGAGGGCTGCCGCCAGCGTGATGCGTTCGTACTTGGCCTGTGCCGCCAGCACCAACTGCCGGTAGCCGTGAGCATGGGCGGCGGCTACTCCGAGCGCATCGGCGACATCGTGGACGCGCACTGCAACACGTTTCGCACAGCGTACGAGTTGTTTGGCTAAGAAACTCGACTAGAACTAAAAAGCTCCCCTCCTTTTTTAAGGAGGGGTTGGGGGTGGTTTCTTGTCGTTGAACGATAGGCTAGCTTTAGTTCTCTAGCTCTAGCCAGACCACCCCCAACCCCCTCCTTAAAAAAGGAGGGGAGCTATTAACCCTAGCGCTAGTTTAATCTAGCGCTAGGCCTTCCTCCTTGCCTTCTCTCCTACCTTTGCGCTATGAACCTGCACAACCCTGCCATCGACCTGCCCGCCGCCCAGCACGTACCCGTGAAGCAGCCGGCAGAAGCACCTAGCTCCCCGGCTCAGCAAGCGTTTCGGCAGGCGGTGCAAGACGTGGAGAGCTTGCGTCAACGGCTGCGCGACCTGAAGGCGGAGCAGGCCGACGCTCGCCGACGCTACTGGCAGCAAGTTGGGCCGTTGGCTCAAACAGTGGTAGCGGCGCGACGAGCACTGTATCAGCCGCTGGAAGAAGCCTTGCTGCTCGGCTATTTCAACCGCGGCGAGGAGCGGCAGATTGTGGAAGTAATTGTAGGCAATGCCCGTTCGCTGCAAGACCGCTTCGGGGAGGATGAGGCGGAGATTTTGCAGAAGTATGACCCGGCGACCAAGCCACCACGCCCAACTCAACCGGAACCCGCCACCGAACCTAGCTCGCACGAAGAAGCCGCACGACAAGCCAAGGCTACGCGCAAAACGAAAGCGGAGCGTGCCGCCGAGGCGGCTGCCCAACAGGCCCGCGAGGAGCAGCAACGGCTGCTGTCGAACACCAAAACCGTGTACCGGCAGCTAGCCCGCGTCAACCACCCCGACTTAGAGCGTGACCCGGAACGTGCCGCCGCAAAGACGACCCGCATGCAGCGCATCACAGAAGCGTATGAAGCAAACGACCTCTACACGCTCCTGCAACTCCTGGCCGAAGATTCTGCCGAAGCACCCGACGACAACTTGCTCGCGCGCTACACCCAAGCCTTGCAGCAGCAGCAAACTGAGCTCAAACAGCAGCTCAACGAGTTGAAGTACGGCGCCAATGGCTTCTCGGGCAGCACCGGCAAAAAGCAGGAAGCCGAGCTGCGCCAGCTCAAACGCCACCTGCGCGCCGAAGCTGAATACCTCGCGCACGTGGCCGGTATCATTGCGGAGCCGGCAGGCTTACGCGATGCGCTGAAGGACCTAGCTTCCGCCGAGCACGACACGTTCTAGAAAAGAACAGTACGGAACAACTCGCGCCCACCAAGCAGGCACCAATGGCGGTAGCCTTGTAGGAGCTTCACCGGCCGTTGTTGGTGCTTGCTAGCCTTTGCTTTTCACTTCAGCCAATTCCTTCCATTTCTCGTATTGCTTTCAGATTCTGGCTCGACAGGAAGTAGCACGAGGGCTGCTGTTCGTTCCCGGCGCCGAGATCAGTAGCCTGCTTTTATGAAATGGTTTTCTTTTCGGCGCTTGCTCGTCGCTGGGTTCTTGCTGGTACTGCTACTGTTGAGCTTAGTCGCTTGGCTGATCGGCTCGGCGTATGGACGCCGCCGACTAGAGCAGCTGGTGCGCGACCGAATTAGCCATAATTCAAGCCTAGTAGTGGCGCCGTTCGATATTGAATTTTCGCCCTGGCGTGACTTTCCCCACGTCACGGCTTCCTTGCGTGGCCTGCGACTGACGGACACCACGTATCATCAACCCGAAGTAGTACTCAGCATAAACCGTGCGGATATGCGCCTAGAGCTAGCTGGCCTGCTACGCAGCCGCGTGCGCGTCACGCGGTTGGTAATAAGCGGCGTCCTCTTCCAGGAGCGGACCGACTCGTTGGGCCACAGCTGGGGGCTGCACAGCAAACACCGCAGCAAAGAACGTGGCGACGGGCCGGGGATGACGCTGGTGCTCGACTCACTCATCGTACACAACTTCCGGATGCGTACGCGCAATGAGTACGCCCAAAGCTCATTTGGGGCGAGCGTGCGGCGGGCTAGCCTCGGCGTGCGGGTGCAAGATGGCTCTCTCTACGCCCGCGGCGCCCTCGATGCCCAAATCGACTATCTGCGTAACAGCAGCACCACGTTGTTTGAAAAAGAGCCCGTGCATGCGTGGGCCAACTATCGTTTTGAATTCAAAAAGCGCCAGGGCTCCTTCTCGCATTCCTGGGCCACTCTCAACGAAGACACGATTCAGGTCAGTGGCACCCACACGGGCACCGACAACGAGAAGGCCGGGACGCGCATGAACCTGCGCTTTGAGGGCAAGCAGCCGCTGATGGAAGTGCTCTACACGGCCTTGCCTCCTAGCTTGCATACTTATTTGGCGGGTGCCACCAGCCCGAGTAAGGCCCACATCGTGTACACCATTTCGGGGCTGAACGGCCCCACCGTTAGCACCCGCAACGTGCTGAAGTTTGCGCTACGCGGGGCTAGCTTGCAGTGGCCCGACTCAACCCGCCGCATCGATCGGTGGGACCTAGCAGGCACCTACGACAACGGCCCGGAGCAGAATAGCCGCACCACAAGCCTCACGTTTGACCATTGCCGCATCTACTCCTCTGCCGGGCAGCTCAATATTGCCATGCAGCTGCGCGACTTTGACCACCCGTTTGTGAATGGCCGCCTGACTGGGCGCACCGAGTTACCGGAACTAGCCGCGGTGGTGTCGCCGGGCTTGTGGCGGGCCCGCCACGGCACCGCCCAGCTCGATGTGCGCCTGCGCGGCCTCTTACCGCCCCCACCGGGTACGCGCACAGCAATAGCGCACCAACCTAGCTTATCGGTTCAGGGCTCCGTGGCGTTGCGCAATGCTTCGTTTGTATTGCTCGATCGGGGTGCCGACATGTCGGAGCTGAACGTACGGATCGGTTTGCAAAACAGCGTTTGGCAGCTGTCGGATGCCTCAGGCGTGTTGGATAAGATGCGGTTCAAAGCCGCTGCCACCACTAAAAACCTATTGGATTATCTGACCGGCCAGCAGCCAGTTACTTCTATCAAGGGCAACTTTACCGTCGACAAACTGCACATAAGCCGCCTACGCGAGTTGCTGCGTCCCCTACCCTTGGCCGCCAAACCTGCCACTACGCCTGGCCTGGCACGCAAGCGCAACAAGAACCAGCAAACTCAGCATTCTACGAACCTAGGTCCGGACCTTTTCCCGCCCGGTTTGCGCCTAGATGTATCGCTTCGCTGCCAGCAGTTGCTCTTACCAACCGATACGCTCCGGCATCTCGCCGTAACGGTTCGCCATGATGGCCGCCAAGTACAGCTCTCCAACTTAGCCGGCGACGTGTGGGGCGGCCAGGTGCGGGGCCAGGTACGGTGGTCTACAGATACCACGCACCGGGTGGCGCCCGTCGATTTTGAGGTAGGCGTGCACTTCGCAACGATCAACTACCAGCACTTACTCGCCAAGATGTCGCGCCCCCCGCAGCGCTCGACGAAGGCTCCTACTAGTCCGGCGCTGCGTGAGCTACTGCTGGCTGCCAATGGCCATATTACGTGCACAATAGATGCTGTGCAGTTGTCGAGCCAGGAGCACCTTCGGAACCTACAGGTGCGCTTCGACAAGCAAGAAAACAAGTTGCGCATGCCCTATCTTCGGTTTAACACCACACGGGGCGGGCAGGGAAACGCCACGGCGTGGGCTCAAGTAGCCGGCAACCACCTGAAAGCCGCCGATGCCAGCTTGGATCTACGCTATGCCACCCTCGACGTGCAAGAGCTGCTGAAGCTGCTAGCTAGCATCAACCCAGCCGGTGATGACGATGAGTCCACCGCGCAACCTGTTGCGAACGTACCCAAGAACCGCCAAGCTGCTGCGGCCATGCTGGCAGATGGCTCGCTCACGGCGATGGTACGTGTGCAAGCCGCCCACGTGCGCTACGCCTCTCTGACCGGCAGCGACTTCCGGTTGGTCTCGCGCTTGCGCGATGGCGCCGCCCGCCTCGATGATTGCTCGCTGAACGCTTTTCAGGGGAAAATACAGCTGCGTGGCTTTATGCGCACCAACGCTGGTCGGCGCCATCACCCGCTGCACGTGCAAGCGCTGCTCGATAATATTCAGCTTTCAGAGCTATTCACGGCCGCCACGGCCATGAACCTCAACATCATGAAAGGCGACAACGTACGCGGCTCGATGCATTGCGCCGCCGACGTGCGCACCGACCTCAACGCCGACTTCCTCCCCGACTTTGACCAAACCCTAGGGTACCTGCGCACCGACCTGCGCGATTTGGAGCTGATGGATGTGGAGGCTCTCACGCAAACGCTGCGCTTCCTGAAGGATAAACGCACCAATCACTTGTATTTCGAGCCAGTGAGTACCCGCTTCATTCTTGATCGGGGCCAGCTCCTAATTCCGTCGCTGCACCTGAACAGTAACCTCTCCGATCTGCACATCAGCGGCCGCTACGGCCTAGATGGGCGGTCAGATCTGTACATCGGCCTGAGTCCTCTGCAGGCATTATTCGGCAACAACGAAAAGCGCATCGCCCGCATCCAGAGCGGCGAAGCCGCGCAGCGTCCCAGCCGCGCCCTCACCTACGTGAATCTGAAACGCCCATCCCCCGGTGCTAAGTACAACGTGCGGCTTTTCAAGAAAAGCGAACAGCGCCAACAGCAAGCGGCCCTCCGCAAGCAGTACCAGCAACTCCTGCTTACCCAGCGCCTAGATACCACCTTGCGGCTGTTGCGCTGAGCCGCTGTTGAGCCTAGGGGTACCATGGTCACGCCCCATGGTATGTGGCATGGCTAGTATGCCGCAGTAACTCCCACATTATTATGCGATTGTTGTGCTTTTGGAGGTAGCTTACCTTTGTCTTTCATCATTGCTAATCAACTCAGCAGCTATGCAAGACCAGGTCGGAAGTGCTGTGGTGAGGCTTCCTCGCTCCCCTTCCAGGTTCTATTTCAGCAACAAAACCCTCGGTACGGTGGGCATGCTGGGGGCACCCTTCTTGGCGTTGGCAATGCTCTGGGGAGCCCTGTGGGGCAACCACTGGCTTAATCCTTCTTACCTCGATGGTGTGCTTTGCTTGGTGTACATCTCGGCGTGGATGTGCAGCCTGCTTGGCCTTGCGCAGCTGCGCGCCACGGGCCCCGACCGCATTGGTCGTGGCGTGCTCTACATCATGTTCAGCACTCTGATTCTGGCCAACTTCTGGAACATGTACCACGCCTTTCATCCCAACGCCTGGACGCTGCTCTACAGGGCCTTGAACATGTTTTGGCCAATCAGTAACCTCATGATGTTGCTGGTAGGAATCTGCGTGCTGCGCGCTGAGGAGCTAATAGGTTGGCGCCGCTACGTACCGCTTCTGGTTGGGCTGTGGCTGCCTAGCATCACACTGGTGTATGGTTGTTTGGGGAGCAACGCAGGCGCTATGCTATTTGACGCCTGCTACAGTACCAGCGCTTGGATGATTTTGGGGTACGCCGTGCGCACCAACCCAGAAAGCTAGCTTCTACCCACCCAATCAGCTTACGCTAGTGAGCATTTGCACTCCAATGTGATCTGCATAAATTTTGGAAAATAAATACGCAAAAGTGCAGCGAGCAGGCACTGACAAGGCTTCAGGATTGTAGTATAAGAAGAAGCTCATAACCTTGTGCTATGTTGCTTTGCGTACTGCTCAGCTTATCTTGCACTATGATTATACTGGAACCTTTCACTGAAGCCGATTTCTCTCAACTTATTTCTTGGATTGACAACGAGCGCCTACTCAAAGAATGGTCGGGTGGCCTGTTTTCGTTTCCGCTGACCGAGGACAGCTTACGCTGGTACATCGAGGATACCAACGATTTAGAGAACTCCGAAGCATTTGTATACAAAGCCATTGACACTGACACTGGCGAAACCGTTGGGCACATTTCCCTGGGCAGCATCAGCCGCTACCATAGCGCCGGCCGCATCACACGCGTGTTGATTGGCAACTCGGCTGCCCGTGGCAAGGGGTACGGCCAAGCCATGGTAAAGGCTATCTTGGCCATTGGCTTCGAGGACCTAGGTCTGCACCGCATCAGCTTGGGCGTATACGACTTCAACCACAGTGCCATCCGTTGCTACCACCGCGCGGGCCTGCGCACCGAAGGAACCCTGCGCGACGTGGTTCGCTACGGCGACGAGTACTGGTCGCTGGTGGAAATGGGCATGCTAAAGCACGAATGGCAGCCAGCACAAGTCGAGGCAGAAGCTTCTGCCCAGACTGCCTAGTCTGGAAGCTAGCTATACGTTGTTGGTTCAGTAAACTAGTGAGGCGGCCCCTGGCAACAAAGAAGGCATAAGCAGCCTGTTAAGCGTAAGGCTTTCTCTTCACCCGGCTACTGCCGGCCCTATGCGCTTACTGCGGTAGATAGATGTGAAAAGTAGTGCCCTCTCCTACCTGGCTAGCAACTTCTACCCGCCCTCCTGCTTGGTGCACCAGCCGATTGACTAGGTACAAGCCTACGCCTGAGCCAGCTACGCCGGGGTGAAAGCGCCGGAACAACTGGAATATTTCCGCGCCATGCCGCTCCATGTTAATGCCACGGCCGTTATCCTGTACGCTGAGCACCACCTTGTCCTTTAGCTGAGCCGTGCTGACTTGAATGTGCGGTGCCCGGTCAGGGTCGGCGTACTTGAGGGCATTGCTGAGCAGGTTGTACAACATGCTGTGCAAGCTAGCCCGAGGCATGCGCAACGCGGGCACCGCCGCAAAGTCGAGCGCGAACGTAGCGGCCTGCTCGCTGGGCTGCAAGCTGCGGATAATATCCTCCACAAACGGCTGCAACTCCACCATATCGGAGGCAGTTTGTTCCGGCTCCCGCTGTTGCTGTACGACTTCCGTGAGCCCCTGAATGGTGGCTAGAATCTGCTGTAGCGCTTCCTCAAACATGCCCATCATGCCGGCCGCTTCGGGGTCGTGGAAGGAAACCGTACGTTTCAATTCCTGAAACAACCCGGCCATGTTCGTTACGGGTTGCTTCAGATCGTGCGAAGCGGTATACACAAAGCTGTCGAGGTCGGCATTGGTGCGCGTGAGTTGCTCGTTCTTTGTGAGCAGCAGCTCGTTGGCGTGGGCTAGCTGCTCGCGCTGATCCTCAGCCTGCATTTTGGCGCGCAGCAGTTCCTGCTCGTAGCGGCGCCGGTCGGTGATATCAAACAAAGTGATGCGCACGACTAGCGGCTGTCCGTCGATGTCGCGCAATAGCACGGCACTCATCAGCACCGGCAGCGTGGTGCCGTCTTTGCGCCGTAGCGTGTAACTGATTTCCCGTACGTGATCTTGCAGCAGCAGCAAGGGTGCGCAATGCGTTTCGTAGTGCAAGCGCCCCCCCATGGTGAATAGGTCCTGCAGGCAGCGGTGAGCCACTAGCTCCTCGCGCGTGTAGCCTAGCCAGCTTAGCAGCGTGTGATTTAGCTTTACCAACGTGCCATCGGGCAGGCAAGAGCAGTAGCCGCAGGGCGCATGCTCGTACAAGTCCTCCAGGTTTTCCTGGGTCAGGCGTAAATCCAGCTCCGGTAATAGCTCGTCGTCGGCTTCACTCATATTGCCTGCATACGCCTGCGCTCAAAAAACGATTAATAGCTTCGATGGTCACCTGCGGCACGCTGAGGTGCGGGCAGTGACCAGACGTCTCTACCACAAACAGTTGACTGTTGGCAAGCTGCCGATGCAGGTAAGTACCTACGACGATAGGCGCAATCAGATCGTGGGCACTCTGCAAGATTAACGAAGGCGTGCTCACCTTAGGCAAATCGTTGCGGTTATCCGACAAAAATGTGACCCGGGCGAAGTGCCGAGCAATGGCGGGGTCGGTCCGGCAAAAGCTGTTGTTCAACTCCGCAGCCAGCTCTGGACGCTCGAGGTGGCCCATGATAACGGGAGCAATCGTACTCGACCAACCTAGGTAGTTTTCGTCCATAGCTTCTAGCAGCTCTTCGATATCTGCCTTTTCGAAGCCCCCGATGTAATTTCCGTTGTTGATGTAGCACGGCGAGGGAGCCACCAGCACCAGTTGTGCAAAACGACTTGGCTCCCGGATGGAAGCTAACAGGCCAATTATTGCACTTACGGAGTGTCCCACCAGCACCACTTGGTGCTGGTTCAGCGTATGCAGCACTTCTAGCACGTCATCGGCGTGGGCCTCCAGCGAACTATACCGAACCGGATCGTAAGAGGCTAGGTCTGATTGCCCGGAGCCCACCAGATCGAGCAGCACCACTTGGTAGTGTTCTCTGAAAGCGGGGGCCACTAGCCGCCACATTCGCTGGTCGCAGCCAAAGCCGTGGACGAATACCATCGCCTGCTCTCCTGCACCAGAAATCGTGACGTTATTGCGCTTTAATACATTCATACCAGCCCGCTGCATGTGTCAGAAGCAAAGCAATAAGATGCCGCTCCGCTTTGCGAAGGTAATAGCTTTGTTGCCAGTAGACCTAGCTACCGACGAAGTGGCACCGGAAGCGCTAGCCGCTAGCCTCCCATAGCTTCGACGGGTGTCAGGGTGGGCGCCACCACCGGCCGCTGACGCATGAGTACCACGTACAACCCACCCGACAAGAGGAAGCCCACAAACCACGCGTAGTTATACACGGCGGCCAGCCACGGCCACACGGCACCCGCCGGCACGGCCCCGACCGCTTGCAAAAACCCGGGAATGTTGGGCAAAATACCAACGACCAGCGCTAGCATGGCCTGCGGGTTCACACCATTGCGGTACCCATAGCGCCCCTCGTAGCGGTACAGGTCGGGTACATCGAGCTGCTGATGGCGCAGCAGGTAATAGTCAGCAATCATGATACCGCCAATAGGTCCTAGCAGCGCCGAATAGCCTACTAACCAAGTGAATATATAACCCGATGGGTCGGCAATGAGCTTCCAAGGGAAGATCAGCAGCCCAATAACGCCCGTAATGTAGCCGCCCGTTTTGAAGTCAATCTTGGCGGGAGCTAAGTTGGCAAAGTCGTTGGCGGGGCTCACAATGTTGGCGGCAATATTGGTAGCCAGGGTCGACAGCGCCACGGCCAACATGGCCACGCTCACCAGCAGCTTGCTATCGAACTTGCCCGCCAACACCACCGGGTCCCAGATCGTTTGGCCGTAAATTACAAACGTGGCCGACGTAACCACCACGCCCACAAACGAAAACAACGTCATCGACGAGGGTAAGGCCAGCGCCTGCCCAAGCACCTGCGCCCGCTGGCTGACGGCGTAGCGCGTGAAATCGGGGATGTTGAGCGACAGCGTGGCCCAGAAGCCCACCATGCCCGTGAGGGCCGGAAAAAAGTACGCCCAAAACGCCGCCGACGAGGTAAACTTAGCTGGTTGCGCCAAGATCGGACCCAACCCATGACCCGCCGAAATAGCCCAGGCCAGCAGCGCCACCGCCGCCACCGGCAGAAAAAATGCCTTGAATACCAGCAGCTTCCGAATGCTCTCGACACCTAGGTACACCACGTACATATTCACGAGCCAGAATAGGAAGAACACCAGCGCGGGTCCCGTTGCCAAGCCCCAGGAAGTGGGAAACACGGCCGGCAGTGTACCAAGGCTTGGCACCCAGAGCACGAGCATCTGGTAAAGCGCGTAGCCCCCAATCCACGTTTGGATGCCAAACCAGCCGCACGCGATGATGGCGCGCAGCAGCGCCGGCACATTGGCCCCACGTACCCCAAAGCTAGCCCGCGCAAACACCGGGAACGGAATGCCATACTTAGCCCCAGCGTGCCCGTTGAGCAGCATAGGCACCAGCACCACCGTGTTGCCGAGCAGAATAGTGAGTAGCGCCTGCCACCAGTTCATGCCCCCTTCGATGAGCGAGCTGGCCAGCATATAGGTCGGGATGCACAAACTCATGCTGATCCAGAGGGCCGCGTAGTTGGCGGTGGTCCAGGTGCGGGCGGCGGTGGGCACGGGCGCGAGGTCGTCGCTCAGCAACCCGGCGGCGCTCTGCGAATCGGTTGCTACATTCTGGATCGGCTTCATGCGCAAGAACTTAAGAGGGTTCTTGGTAAATAAAGCAGTTGCGCAAGTCTTTCGCAACCAAGGCTTTCCTCGCCGCTGTTGGTCTTTCACCGAGGCCGCCGTCGATTGAGGATTACTGCTGGTCGATTTGCGTTGGCTCGACTTCGAGATGGCGCCACCTTTACCGTACTCCTCTCGCTCTCTGGCGTCAACCTAGCTTCATCCTCGTCCGCTTTTTTATGGCAATTACTTCTGTTCGACCCGCTTTACCTCACCAACCGGCGGCCGTTTTCTGGGTGCGATTTCAGCGGTGGCAAGATCAGGTACGGGAGCCGGCCCTTACGGTGCTGCTAGTCATTCAGCTCACCTTTCTCTTTATCGTCGGGCCGCTGTCTAACATCAATGCCCTTCCCCACTACCTACTCGATGGCGCGCAAGTGGTGATGCCGATGGTTTCCTTTTTCGCCTTGCAGCGTCATAATAAGGTGCGGCTGCTCATCCTGGTGACCATTGCGCCGATGATATGGGTTCTGTTTGCGGGCTCCAACATCTACATTGGCATGTTGCTGCGCACACTCGTGACGCTGGCGGTGACAGTTGCCGTGGCGCAAGCTGTGTTTCAGGCCCGTAAGGTCACGCGCCACCAACTGCTAGGGGCTGTGGTCGTATACCTGAACATTGCGTTGCTGTTTGTGGGCGCTTTTGCGGGCGTGAAATGCCTGTTTCCCGACGCCTTCATGACCTTGAGTAAGGCCCCGCTGCAATCTGGCGAGCTGGTTTACTTCAGCCTAACCACCATTACTTCCACTGGCTACGGCGACATTCTGCCGGTGCACCCGCTGGCCCGCAGTCTCGCTAATTTGGAGGCCGTGTCGGGGCAGCTCTTCCTGGGCGTGTTCCTCGCCCGTCTGGTGAGCTTGCACGGCAGCTTTCAAGGTTTCAAACAAGGCCTTGGCTTCTGATGCTGTTGCGGGCTCCTTGCCGTAAGTAATTGCTATCTAGGTTCAGCGCCAAAAATCTTACAGAAACCAGCCGCTCTCCGGAGCAAGCGTGACATACACCGCAGCCCCTGGTACATAATCGTGCGCGCCGGTTTTGGCCGTGATGCTGGTGCCTGCGAGCTTTATTTCTAGCTCGGAATAAGCGCCAAAAAACCTAGCCTGCGTCACTTCGCCTAAGAGGCCCCCATTATCTTCTGACGATATTTTAAAATCCTCCGGCCTAATTACCAGCGCCTCGCTCGTAATTTCTATTCCAGCTAATTCTGCGAAGACAGGCACTGCTTCGCCGGTTATTAAATTATAATCTCCGAAAAGTGACGTGGTATATTCATCCACGGGCTGCCGGTAAATCTGCGCAGGCGTGCCGCGCTGAATTAATTGGCCAGCCTTCAGCACCATAATTTCATCGGCCCACGAAAGAGTATCGTGCGGGTCATGCGAAATTAAAATACACGTAATACCTAGCTTTTCGCCGAGGTCGTGAATAACTGATTTCAGAATATTCTTGTGCACCCGATCCAAGTTTGAAAAAGGCTCATCCAGCAGCAGCAGCGTTGGCGAAGCTAAGAGCAACTTAGCCAGCGCAATACGCTGACGCTCGCCTCCAGAAAGTTGGTTGGTCTTGCGCGTAATTAAATGATTGATGCGGCACACGTCGTACAGCGTGCGCGCCTGTTCAGCTGTTAACTTATTAGCGTAGCGCAGTACCTGTTCTACCCGCAAAAACTGCGGCAGTTCAAATTGCTGCGACAAGTACGCAATAGCTGGGTGGCCCGGCACCAATTTATCGGCGGGCCCTCTTACAATTTTATCCTCGAAGCGAACTTCACCAGTTTCGGACTGAAGTAAGCCGGCGGTAATTTGCAGCAAGGTACTTTTTCCGGCGCCGGTTTCGCCCGCAATAGCTAGCTTCTGAAATTTTTCTAAGGTGAAGCTAATATCCTTTAAAGCGAATTTATTATTCTCCTGTAGCGATATTCCTGTGACACTCAATAAACTCATATAATTCGAGGAGAAGTTTTGGGTGAACTACCCGAGCACCTAGGTTGGGTGGGGCCGTCAGTGGCAGTTGCGCAAGGCGAAGGTACAGCCTGCGCGTTCCAGGCTACTAGTGGGCAGGGAAATAGTTACGTGCGAGCCAATCCGTCCTTCGGACCAAAGGAAAAGCGTATGGTGGCTTTGCTCTGATGATGAGCCCAGCTTGGCTTTTGACTGCGCTCCATATAACCCTCTAGCATACAGATAGAAAACGCGTCATAAATAAGCGTTAACCGTTTATTTTTTGTACCTTATCTGAGGCGATTTGCTCTCGGTTTTCCCTTCTTTCTCTTCCACCCGTGCCATGCAAAACATCCTCGTTCCTACCAACTTCTCCCCGCAGTCGCATCATGCTTTTGAGCTCGCGCTGCAACTAGCTCATCGTACGGGCGGTCACATTACCTTGCTACACGTGATTGACGCTCCCAAAACCTCTGGAATGGTAACGACCGGCGGAGTGGCGAGCGGTTCGTCGCTTGAGGGCGTGTTTATGGTCCAGTTGCTGCAACGCACCAAGCGCCGCATGCACGAGCTTATGGCCGAAATGGCCGGCAAGTGGCCCGAGGTAGCCGTACAGGACCACATTGCCACCGGCACCGTCGACGAAGCCGTTTTGGAGGTGGTTCGCGAACGACATATCGACCTGATCGTCATTGGAACGGAGGAGCATTCTCCTACTACCCATCTCTTCGCGCCCGACTCGCACGCCGAGCGCTTGGTGCGCCTGTCGCCCTGTCCGGTGCTCACCGTGAAGCACCCCGCGCCCGAGTTCGTCATGCATTCCATTGTGTTTGCCTCTGACTTCTCCCCCGAAGCCGACCGCGCAGTGAGCAGCCTGCGTCAGCTCACCGCTGCCTTCCCCGAGGCCACGCTGTATCTGCTTGATGTGGTCACCAGCGCCAGCGAGGCTCCGGCCGCGCTTGAGCGCATTCATGCCTTTGCCCAGCGCCACCAGCTAACCGCCTACCAGCACGAAGTATTCAGTGCGCCACAAGTGCGGACCGGTATCCCGAGCTACGCCGCCCGAACCCACGCCGATTTGGTTGTCATGCTTACCCACGCGCACACGGGTCTGGGGCACTTGCTGCACCACAACCTAGCCGAAAGCGTAGCCGTGCGGGCAGCGGCTCCCGTGTTGACGGTTCATACCTAGGTGCGGTGAAGCCGATTGCCCTAGGCTACGAGCCCAGGGCTATCGGCCCAACAGCCTTACGCCTGCTTTTGCACGGCTTCAGCCGGCTGGTTCTCCCTTTTATCGTCATCGGCCGCTGCTCTTGGCTCATATACCAGCACATACGCAGGCGGCAGATTCAGCAACACGTGGGCATGACTGGTGAGGCGGAAGAACTTCTCGAACAGCTTTCGATTCTGGAGCGAGTACTGAAACAGGATCAGCTTGCCGGCGGGCAGTAGTAGCTGTTGGGTATGCTCCACAATGCGCCAGCCTAGCTTTCGCGGCAGTGAGGAGAAAGGCAACCCACAGACTACATAGTCTACCTCCTGGATACCTAGCTTGCTCAGGTAGTCACCGGTTTTGTCGGCTGAGCCGTGGATGATGTGCACATTGGGCTGGTGGGCGTAGCGCTCTTGCAGGAGCGTGGCGAAGCGGCGGTTGGTTTCTACCAGCACGATGACCGTTTCGGCGCGGCGGCGCGCCACCAAGATATCAGTGAAGACGCCCGTGCCAGGGCCGTACTCCACGATACAGCGGGCAGCGGCAAAGTCGATGGGTTCTATCACTTTGTCGGTCAGCTCGCGCGAGCTCGGGATGAGCGAACCGACCATAGCGGGGTTACGGAAGAACTCTTCTACGAATGAGGGCATGACGATGCAGAGAATGGAGCGAAAGCAAGCCTAGGTAAAAACGACTTTGTACGACAGTTTTTGGCTTTTGATTAGTGCCTATTTCTGCTCGCTCAACCTTCCATTCAGCAACCCCAACCGTACTGTAAGCCACGCGCTGCGGCATTACGATCTAGTCAGCTCGATCCAAGAAACAGTGTTGCCTAGCCTTCCTCCCTTCTTACCGCCCCCCTCAGGTGCGCTCTAGCCGGAGGTTTTGGGCCACGTAGAAGAACCGCTCATCGTTTAGCGCTTCCGGGCTCTGTAAACCTGCTGTATTGTATTTGCCAAACCATTCGTTCACAATGGTGGCTTGCTCTTCCACCCCGAAATCCGACCAAGGAGCACGCGCGCTTACCTTGGCTTGGTCGTAGTGATAGTTACGGTTCAGCAGCGCATCGCACAGCAGACCTGGTGTAAAGGAAGAATGGTGAATTTGCCAGGCGTGCGTTAGCTCGTGAATGAGCACCTCCCCAGGATTCGTATAGGAGCCGCGCACCGCAGCCTGCACATCAGCCTCCAGCGTATGGTCGAAGTTCTTACCCATGTTCACCAAGATGGATCCATCGATGCCGGGCACCACAAACTCGCGCGCTACAAACCCTTTTTCGTTGTGACTGGGCGAGTACAAGTCGGTGATTCTGATGCGGTCGAAAGGCAACGTATTCCCGAAAACGGTGCGTGCTAATGCTTTTTCGGCTTCATTCAGCGACCGTGAACGAATATCAGCTAGCAGAGCAGTACCCGTGCCGGCCACCAAGGCCGGAATAATGGCGCTAGGTCCAAACACTAGTAGAATACCCGCCCCAACGGTGATACCCGCCAGTACATTAGGATTGATGAAGGTTTGGCCCGTGGCCGACCCTAGCTCCGCTCCTAACACCAGTACGGCACCAACCGCGCCGGCGAACTGCGCCGCCACGTAGGTTTCTACGATAACTGTAGCCACGTCGAGCACGGCACCAGTGACCCCAGACAAGTCTTTTTCTAAGTTGGTTTCGAGCTTCGCATCGGCCCGCAGGCCCATCCAAAACTGACGCAACGACGGGCTGCTATTGCTTTCATCCCAACTTCGCTGCCGGTCGCCGGGCGTGTCGGTGCCGAACACCCGCCCTTTGGTTTGTGCCACCACCACGATACCCGCCGATGCTGAGCGAATTGCCGCTTGCACGCGGTAAGCAAATGAAGGAAAACCCGTGGCGCGCACATGCCCGCGGAAGGTGTACGTGCCGTCGCTTCGAATTATGAACTCGACTTCGCCATGCAGTGCGTCGGCGTCGAGCGGGGCGCGGAAGATCCGCTCCTCCGGCTGCTCTAGGTGGCGTGTGAGCGCCGTGAGCGACAAGGGCTCCCCTAGCTGAAGCGCAGTGCCTAGGTCGCTTCTCAGTATGCGAAGCTCCGGAAACCACGATTTTTGAATTGCCTGCCGTACGCTTTTCATGGCGACGCTTATTGCAAAGCAATTAAAACCGGAATCAGCCCTTGGCCTTCTTTGAGCGGCCGCAATGCTTTGCCAAGTACTGCACCGAAGGCTTTTAGCGGCTCGGAAGCTTTCATGGCGTGCCCGGGCGTAGCAGAGGTCGTTAGCAAATCACCCACCTCAATCGAGGCGTAGCCTGCATCGACTTTGCAATACACCTTGCCCATCAGAGCAAGAGGCTTACGGTTCGTTCGCGCGGGCTGCTGATCCAGTACAATGCCGGGTTTGTAGGCTCCAGCGCCAGAAATGACGCCCGCGACGCGCTTATCGTAAGGCTGCTGACTGGCGTGCAACGCATCTTCCCCCAGCACCATCACCGTTCCGGGCTCCACGGAGCTAGCGTCGGCTATGTCAAAGTCTTCGGCGCAGTCAGCGTTGGCGAGCCGGATGTCACCCGTTACGTCTAGGTCGCCTTTCACTTCTACCCTTCCTTCGAAGAAGCCAGCTACTCGGCCACCCTTGCCATACACGCCCGCGCCGCTCTGGCTAATGCCGACCACGCCACTACCGTCGCCTTTGTGCTCGCCCCACACGCCGGCGCCACCCGTGGTGCTCGTCGTTTCGCCGTAGATGCCGTGCCAGGTCTTGCTTTTGCCAATGACGCCGGGACCAGTTGCCTCGCCATACAGGCCAGCGCCGCCCGTAGTACTTTCGCTAAAGCCAGCCGTACCGTGCCAGGTTTTGCTTTTACCAATCACGCCGGAACCAGTAGCTTCGCCATAAACGCCAGAACCAGTGTCACTAAGCCCGACAACCCCGAACCAGCCAGTACTTTTTCCTACCACGCCGCTGCCCTGACTTTCGCCCAGTACGCCATAGCCCGTTTGGCTAGTGCCATGAACGCCGTAGCCGGTATTGCTGGTGCCCGTTACGCCGTCCCCGGCCGTATTTTCTCCTTTTACGCCGGGCAGTGTAGCATCCGCGGAATCACCTGTCAAATTTGCCATGCTGAGCTTGTCTCTAAAGTGTATAGACTATTGTTGTGCTTACTAATGCGTACCTAGGGCGCGGCTATTTATTCAGTAAGCCTGACCCTAGCTTATTACTCTAGAAGTAATCACGCACCTACTGCGGCTTAGCAAGCAGTAGCAGGCAGGCGTGCTTACTAGGTTGCGCGCAGCTGTTTTGCTGACGTTCCCTGGGCTTTGCGCTCCATCTGAACAGCCTGTTAACGGCCTCCCACAACCCTATTGGCTAGTGGTATCTTTCGCCAAGGTAGTACCACTAGTACAGCACAACAATCACATAATGATGTGATACACAGCAAAAAAGGCAATTTCACAAGTTCAACAAGAACCTTCTAACACTACTGGGATGCGCCGCTGCGAAACCTAGCAAGGTATGGTGCCGTGCGGCTTGCCTTCACCTTCGCTACCTCGGCAGGCGAACCAGCGGCTACGACCTGCCCACCCTCGTCGCCGGCGCCGGGACCCATGTCAAGCACCCAGTCGGAGCCAGCCACCACGCGCATATCATGCTCCACCACGATGACCGTGTTGCCAGCTTCCACGAGGCCGTCGAGCTGCGTCATCAGCTTCTCCACATCGGAGGGGTGCAGACCGGTGGTGGGCTCATCGAGCACGTAGAGCGAGTTGCCGCGTTGGGCACGTTGTAGTTCGGTAGCTAGCTTGATGCGCTGGGCCTCGCCGCCCGAAAGCTCGGTGGCCGGCTGGCCGAGGCGCAGATACCCTAGACCCACCTCGCGCAGCACGGTGAGGGGACGCAAAATCGTCGGCTCGTCGGCAAAGAACTCCCAGGCAGCATCTACAGTCAGACCGAGCACCTCGGCAATGTTCTTGTCGCGGTAGGTGACTTCCAAGGTTTTGGCGTTGTAGCGGGCGCCGTGGCAGACGGGGCACGGGGCGTACACGCTTGGCAGAAACAGCAGCTCTACCATCACAAAGCCTTCGCCTTGGCAGTTTTCGCAGCGCCCTTTGGCTACGTTGAAAGAGAACCGACCGGCATCGTAGCGGCGCGCTTTGGCCGTTTTGGTAGCCGCAAACAGCTTACGAACGTGGTCGAAGAGGCCGGTGTAGGTCGCCATGTTGGAGCGCGGCGTGCGGCCAATCGGCTTTTGGTCCACGCGCACCAGACGCTTGATCTGTTCCATGCCCGCCACGATTTGTCCACCTAGCTCCGCGGACTCGGTGCGCTCCAGCGGGTCGGCTTCTTCCTCCTCGGCTTCCACCTCCTGACCTAGCTGCTCGGCCACGAGTTCCACCAGTACCTGGCTGACCAGGCTCGATTTGCCCGACCCCGACACACCCGTGACGGTGGTGAGCACACCCAGCGGAAACGCCACGTCGAGCTGTTCGAGGTTATTGCGCGTGACCCCAGCCAGCCGAAGCCAGCCCGTAGGCGTACGCGGTTGACGCAAGGACTGCTCAGCGTCGGAGGTGAACAGGAAACGACGGGTTTGCGACGTTTCAATAGTCGCGAGGCCTTTCGGTGGTCCGCTATAGAGCACCTCGCCACCTTGCTCGCCCGCGGCGGGCCCCACATCCACGAGCCAATCGGCCTGCCGAATTACATCTAAGTTATGCTCCACGACAAAGAGCGAATTGCCTGCCTGCTTTAACCCTGCCAGCGCCTTCAGCAGGGCTTCCGTATCGGAAGGATGCAAACCGGCGGAGGGCTCATCGAGTACGTACACTACCCCAAACAGATTGGAATACAGCTGTGTGGCCAAACGCAAGCGCTGCAACTCGCCCGGTGACAGCGTGGGCGTGCTCCGCTCTAACGACAGGTAGCCTAGGCCTAGGTCGAGCAACACGGCGAGGCGAGCCACGAGGTCGGCCGCGATACGCTGTTTCACAATTAATTGCGCGGCGTCGTGCTCTTGGCGACTCGTGGCCGTGCCGTCGGCGTAGGCTTGCAGCAAGCCCGTCACGCGCTTCAGCGGCAGGCCCGACAAATCAGCAATGTCGAGCCCGGCAAACGTGACCGACAACGACTCGGGCCGCAGGCGCTTGCCGTGGCACAGCGGGCACTCGGTGCTGAGCATGTACTGCAAAGCCCGTTTTTTCATCAAGGGGCTTTGGGTGGTGGCGAAGGTGTGCAGCACGTGCCGCTTAGCGCTCGTGAAGGTGCCCATGTAGTTGGGCGGCTCTTTGCGCTTCAGGGCGCGCTGGGTTTCCTCGGGCGAGTAGCCGGGGTACACAGGCACAACCGGCTGCTCATCGGTGAACAGAATCCAGTCTCGGTCTTTTTGGGGCAAGTCGCGCCAGGGCGTATCTACGTCGTAGCCCATTGTGACCAGGATATCGCGCTGGTTCTGACCGCCCCAAGCTTGGGGCCACGCCGCAATGGCCCGCTCCCGGATAGTGAGCGAGTCGTCGGGCACCATGGATCTTTCGGTTACCTCGTAGATGCAACCTAGGCCGTGGCAGGTTGGGCAAGCGCCTTCGGGCGTGTTGGGCGAAAAGGCTTCGGCGTAAATAATGCCCTGGCCTGCGGGGTAGTCGCCTGCCCGCGAGTAGAGCATGCGCACCAGGTTGGAGAGCGTCGTGACGCTGCCCACAGAAGAACGCGTGGTAGGCGTGCCGCGCTGCTGCTGCAAGGCCACGGCCGGCGGCAACCCGTCGATGGCATCGACTTCGGGCACGGCCATTTGGTGAAACAGCCGCCGCGCGTACGGCGAAACCGACTCCAGGTAGCGCCGCTGCGCCTCCGCGTATAGCGTCCCGAATGCTAGGCTCGACTTGCCCGACCCCGATACGCCCGTGAACACGACCAACGCGTCGCGCGGAATTTCTAGGTCAACATTCTTCAGATTGTGCTCTCGTGCCCCGCGGACACGGACAAAACCAGTAAACTCTTTATTATCAAGAAGTGGTGAATCTTTCGCCATGTTGTAAAGCGCAATCAGTAAGTGCTGCTGAGCTCAAATACGCAGACCTAGCTTAATTCGCCGAATCAGAGCGTGTCAGGAACATTTCTTGCAGGGCACCGCACCTAGCTCCGAACATTTCCTAGTATCATCGTCGTACATCACGATTCTGTCCCCCTCTACCGTCTGTTGCTTTTGCGTACCGTTTCTCTTTTTTTAACCCTCCTGCTGGCTGCTGTCCTAGCTTTTGGCCAGAGTGGCTACCGGAAAGTGGTGGCACGTCGTGGTGACAATGTGGTAACGCTGCTGCGGCGCAACCGGCTCGACCCTAGCTCCAACCTTCGAGCCTTTCTGAGCCTCAACCGGGGCAAGCTTGGCAGAAAAAATACGCTGGTTGCGGGCCGAAAGTACACGCTGCCGCGCCCGCTATTGCGGCCTGTTGCCAAGCGCAACGTGCCAGCTTCCACCGTGGTGCCAAAGCTTGCGGCCAAACCTTCGAAGCTGAGCATTCCGCTGCCAGTGCTATTTGGACCTGCCTACAGCCAGGTGAGCGTACGTGACCAGCAATTGCGCGGAGCCGTGCTCTACGTTTCGACGGGGCACGGCGGCCCCGATCCAGGCGCTATTGGCAAGTACGGCGGCAACTCGCTGGCCGAAGACGAATACGCCTACGACGTAGGTCTACGCCTAGTGCGGGCCCTGCTAGAACACGGCGCCACGGCGTACATGATCATTCAAGACCCCAACGACGGCATCCGCGACCAAGCGGTGCTCAAGATGGATAACGACGAAGTGACGTACCCGCACCAGGTTACGCCCATCAATCAGCTTGCGCGCTTGCGTCTGCGCATCAACGCCGTAAACAAGCTCAAAGCTGCGCACAAGAACAGCTACCAGCGCTTTATTGGCTTGCACGTAGACAGTCGTAGCAGTGGCCAGAACATTGACGTGTTCTTCTACCACAACTCGGCAAGCGCCGCCGGCAAGCGCTTGGCGGAGCGCATCCACAAGACGTTCACGGCTCGCTACAAGCGCGCCCAGCCGAATCGGCCCTATTCCGGCACCGTCTCAACCCGCAATAGCCTGTACGTGGTGCGCAATAGTCACGCGCCCGCCGTGTTTCTGGAGCTAGGCAATATCCGCAATACCAAGGATCAACGTCGTTTTGTGGTACCCGATAACCGTCAAGCCATGGCTAACTGGATTTGCGAGGGCATTATCGCCGATTATAGAAGTCGTTAACCTCACCCCCAGCCCCTCTCCAAAAGAGAGGGGTGCCAGACGATCCAAGTCATTGATCCGTCAGAACGCACCCCTCTCTTTTGGAGAGGGGCCGGGGGTGAGGTCAGAATGCTACTGATCTAACCGCACCATACTTTCCGAATTCATGCAGTAGCGCAAGCCGCTTGGCTCGGGGCCGTCGGGGAAGACGTGACCTAGGTGGCCGTCGCAGACGTTGCAGAGCGCCTCGATGCGCTGCATGTGGTAGCTGTCGTCGAAGGCGTACTTGATGGCGTTTTTGGCCATTGGCTGTGTGAAGCTAGGCCAGCCAGATATGGCGTGGTACTTCTCAGTGGCATTGAACAGGAGGCTACCGCAGCCCACGCAGGCATACACACCAGGCTCGTAGGAACGGCAGTACGCGTTGCGGTACGGCGACTCGGTGCCCTTCTCCCGCAGCACCCGATACTGCGCAGACGTAAGCTGCGCCTGCCATTCCGCTTCTGTTTTCTCCACGCGCCGGGGCGGTTCGGGGTTGCTATATTTGGCAAATTTCAGGACGTCGATCCAGCGCAACACGAGTGCAGAGAACTATTGATAATGAAAGAGTTAATTGACAGCTGGGTTCATCAAAAGAAAGAGCAAATTGTGGTACACGATGCCAACTTCTCCATCGTGTAACCCATAAAGGCCGGCGTCTTCCATCAGGGCTTCTACCTCGGCGTAGTCTTCCACGAAATCTAGCTCTATCTCTTCTGCATTGTCTTCGGCTAGGGTGTGCGTAACGTAGCGCCGCTGGACTTCCAGCGTTATGAACAGCTTCTGGCGGAACGTTTGCGCAACGAGGAGAGCCGGAAACTGCTGGCGCTGTTTGCCTTTGTACGTGTGAATGACGGTCTTCTCGGCGTCGGGGGCATGTTGCAGGAAGGTCTCAAGGTCTAGGCTCATGCCGCAGTATACGACAAGTGGACAAGATAGCACGCTCCCGCGGCCTAAGCTGCACACCTAGCTAGCAAGCGGCCATACAAGCCACACAAGCTAGGCTGTAAAAAAGTGTTTGTTTCCCTTCTACTCTGGTGCGGCGTAAGCTTATTGGCCTGCCCCAACGCCAGCAAGAGCGCTAGGCCCTGTGTTCCAAGCCTGCGCGAGCGCATTATCCCATTGGTACACATCGGGCAATTGGCGGAGCTGGCTGCCTTCTGCCTCGCAGGTAAGGTAGCGCACATACAAGGGCACCGGTGCTTTCAGCGAAAATACCTGCGTGCGGTTCTGGCTTAAGCTCGTTTGCAAGTCTTTTACGCGCTTAATGGCCTGAGCGGCATCATCCCGTTGCAGCAGAAAACGCGCTAGCTCCAACGGCTTTTCCACCCGAATGCAGCCATGGCTCAGCGCCCGGTTATTTGCCCGAAAGGCAGCCTTGGTGGGTGTATCATGCAGGTAGATAGAATACGGATTCACAAACCTGAACACCACTCGCCCTAGCGCGTTGCGGCCTGATGGTGCCTGGCGCACTTGGTAGCGAAACGTTTCGGGGGTTACCTGTTTCCAGTTGATGCGATACGGGTTGGCTCGCTCTCCACCCGCCGTGTACAGCTTATAGCCGTGCCGATCGAGGTAGTTGGGCGCGCGGCGCAGCTGAGGCAGCATCTCGCCGACGGCAATGCTATGCGGCACACGCCACTCCGGCGCTGCCTGAAAATACGTGAGTTGGCTGTACAGCTCCGGGGTTGGGGTGTCGGCTTTGCCAACTACCACCCGGTAACTTGCCACCACCTGCGCGCCGCGTATCACTTGCAGGCTGTACGCCGGGATATTAACCACCATGTACACAGAATCCGCTTGCGGTTCCCAACGCAGCCGTTACTAGGTTCAGGGCCACGGGTAGCGCGAGGCGGCGGGCCGCGACGCTGTCGGTTTGCAGTAGGCGCTGCCACGCCCAGCGCAAGCGCACGTAGCTGCGAGAAGTGGGCTGCGCCGCTAACAGTTGCGTCGAAAACTGCCCACTGCGCAGCGCTTGCAGCACGTGTACCACCGGGTCGAAAGCTAGCTCGCTGCCCGACTGGGTTGGGCGCAATAGGGTATCGTTGATACGGCCATTGCGCAGATGCCGCGCAAAGCGCAACAATTCGGCTGTCAGCTGCTGCTCGGTGCGCACGCGCAGCGACACCGATAACGCCTGCTCCTGCTGCAACGAATCGAACATGCTGCGCAAGCGAGCCACCTTATAGTCTGTTGCTTTCAGCCCAAAATCCGCAGCCTTGGAAAGCAGTTGCAGCCCGGTCCAAGCTTCGGGCACGAGCGACGTGCTGCGCGTCCAAACCGGCAGATAGTTGGTGAGGCCGTAAAACTGGGCGACCTGCGCCGCATCGGTAGTGGTGACGAGGCTGCCGCTGAAGACGCGTTGGCGTAGCAACGCTGTAACTTGAGCGTCAGGCGATTCTGCGGCCGATGCTGTATTCAGTGTGAAGCCATTGTTGCATTCCAAAGCAAACGCTAAACACCCTAGGTAGCGCAGCCAAAAACCTAGGCTGCGGGGGTGGCAGGGAGTAAGTAGATAGGGTAAGTGTTTTCTCATGGCGCAGTCGTCTGGCAGCGTATCTTTCTACTCGTCAGGGGGGCGGCCGATGCATGGCCAAACTGCCCCTGATTCTCCACAACTAGCCAGCAACTGCTGGGACCTTTCTAGGTCACGTCTACGATACTATTTCCTGCCCGCCTCGCACTATGTTCTGAGCAAAATATGCCTGATACGGCCGGCAGATCTGACTCGACTTTTCGCCCTTCTTGAACAACAATAATTTACGCTTGTTTTCGGAATTATGCGTTGATTATCAGTTTTTTGATTCAACCTATATTACCCGGTAAGACCAGGAACAAGCTGCTGCATAAAATACCAAGCCAGCGGTGCCTAAGATGCGCGCGACAACTAGTAGGTTAGCGCTGCTTTCCGCTTCTGGGTGGCCTTGCTTTCTCCTACTCCACCTAGCTTATGGGGCGCAGTTTGTTTGACGTGTTCTGGTTTTCGCTGGCGTACCCCGTCTCATTGGTGGTAGCCGTGCTGATCGGCTATTGGGTGGCGGAGGTGAACTACCGACGGCGGCAGCGCATCTGGAAGCCTTCGGGCATCGAAAGTGCCTTCATTACGATTTACGGTCTGCTGCTTTCCTTCACGCTCCTTTCGTCCAACAACGCCCTGAAGGAACGAACCACGCTCATTCACCAGTCGTCGGAGGCTGTTACGGAGCTGTACCAAGAAAGCCAACTGCTGACGACGCCCACCTACCAGGCTGCGCGGACGTTTTTGCTACGCCTTCTGGCGCTGGAGCTAGCACAGCATCGCCCTGGGCAGCCAGGCAGCCCAACACACATGCGCGAAATAGCTAGCCTCGACTCCCAAGCTTGGCAGTATTTCCGCAAATATGCCCGCACGAACTCAGCTCAGGCAGCAGAACTACGACAGCTTCTGCCAGCTTTTCACAGGCTCCACGTGGCCACGTCGCGGCTACACTACTCCTACCAAGAGCGGACGCCCTCCCCTATCACGATGCTGTTGCTGGTTTCCTCTTGGGCCATCGGTATTTTGGTGGGCTTCACAAACAGCGCGCAGGAAACCCGTCACTACTTCGTCCCCGTCCTATTTGTCGTTATTTCCATGCTTACCATCCAAGCCATCCGTGACCTAGACGACCCCGAGCTTGGTTTCATCCGGCCCAATTACCGCAACCTGCAGGACTTACAAGCCATCTTGCAAAGCCGCCCCTAGGTTAGCGCCAGATGGAAAGCTTGGCACAATGCAGTTCCGGAGCGACAAAAGCTATCCTCGACTACGCGAAATAAGCGTAGCCATTCATACTTTTCCCGCCCTGAATGGCAGGAAGCCCTAGGCCTTCTCTCCCACCGTCCACCCTTTGCGGGGCACAGGCGTTTGGTCGGGACCAGGAATGAGCTGGTCGAGGACGTAGCCGGTGGTAAAGGCGTAGATACCTTTGTGTAGCAGGTCAATGGCCTGCTCATCTTTGGGCCACGTCCAGGGCAAGGCGCCGACGCCGGTGGCATTTTCCAAGGTTTGGTCGTTGAGCAGGCGTAGGTTCATGAACATGAACGAGCCCACGGGGCCGCGCAGGCCGCGCTCGGCCATGATGCTCCGCACAATACCCAGCACAATGCCTTGGCCCCAGTGCATGGCCCAGTTGAGGCCCAAGCGTTCTTCGTCGGGCTTGTGCGGGAGCTTCAGCAGTTTTTCCAACACGTGAGCGGGCACGTACGAGTTGGGGCGCTTGGTGAAGCGCTGCTCGATCTTCTCGGCCAGCGTCATGGCGGCCACGCCGGCCGCGCCAGCTGCTAGGCCATATAGTATTGATTTGCCAGTCATGGTTGTCTTCTCCCTGTTCGGCCTAGCTGCAACGCCGCCGAACTGTTTACGCAGCTTCAAGAAACTGCTTGTTTCTACCGTTGTGCTTGCCTCTCATTGAGGCAAAATATGCTGGGGTTTACGGGTGCGGAAGCAGGTAGTTTGGGAAGAAACATGCCTAGCTGAACTGTAGAGGCCGTTTTCATTGGAGCAATTTCCACCTAGCTGTTCCCTACCTGCTGCGCGGGGAAGTTTTTTTTTGTTAGGTTTCGTGCTCTCAACTCCCACCTAAAAACGTATGAAGATGAAGGTAACCCTAGCTCGCCCGTGGCTGAGCAAGACCAGTCTGCTATTGCTGCTCCTTGTGGCGCTGCTAACGACTCAGACCCACCAGGCAACTGCTGCTGACCGCGAACTATACCAGCTCAAGATTTACCACTTGAAGGACAAGCAGCAGGAAGACCGAGTCGATGCGTTTCTGAAAGATGCCTTCCTGCCCGAACTGCACAAGCTAGGTATCCAAAGGATTGGCGTTTTCAAACCCATCGGCAACGATACGGCTGCCGATCGGCGCATTATGGTGCTGATTCCCTACAAGTCCTTCAACCAATTACAAAGCGTAACCGAACGCCTAGAACAAAGCCCAAGCTTCGGCAGCAACCAAGGCTACTGGACCGCTGCCTACGACAACCCACCTTACAAGCGATTGGAAACCATTCAGCTACAATCTTTCGCGGATAAAATTCAGCTGCAAGCGCCCCCGCTAAAAGGGCAACGCGCCGAGCGGGTGTATGAGCTGCGCAGCTACGAAAGCCCCAACGAAAAGCTACACCTGAACAAGGTCCAGATGTTTGTGAAAGGCGACGAAGTAGGGCTATTCAAACGCCTAGGTTTCAATGCGGTCTTCTACGCACGGGTCATGGCAGGTAGCCACATGCCCAACCTGATGTACATGACCACTTTCGAGAACCAAGCAGCCCGCGATGAGCACTGGAAAACCTTCGGCGCTGACCCAGAGTGGAAAAAGCTCTCTGCTTTACCCGAGTACCAGCATAACGTCTCCAAAAACGAGCAGATGTTTCTGCACCCAACGGATTATTCTGACTATTAAAATAGCTTAGAGCAACGAAAGAAGCCCTAGCTGCTGGTGCAGCTAGGGCTTCTTTCGTTATTGAGCAATGCTAGGTTAGATGTTTTACTTGTGGCGCTTAAACGTCAGATAATCCAAGTAGTACAGCACCTTCACCGACAGCGAGTTATTATGCGGGGTGTTGATGGTGTTGTTGAAATTGTTGAAAAACTGGGGCGTAGCCTCTTCGGCGAGCAGCGACGTGTAGCCGGCATTTTTCCAGACGATGCTCACTTGGGAGCCGGGCGCAAACCACCACGCGTATACCGCGTCCACGTTGAAGGCATTGTAGGTATTGTCGCGGTTGCGGCGGTAATCGGCTAGCTGCTCGTCGCCGTTGGGAGCTAGGGTGGTGAAGTCGGCGTAGCGCACGTTGCTGGTGTAGTGGCGCGTGCGCAGCGTGAACGACATGCGGTTGTTGAAGGTGTAGGCCACCGACACCACGTTAGACACCGTTGCCACGTCGCGCCGCCCTAGTAATATCTGCCCCTTGAACGGTTGGTCGAGCGGCTCGTCGTCGTTGAGGCCGCCGTTGACGTAGCCGATCTGGTTTTGGGCTAGGCTCCAATCGATGCTGTAGCGAAACGTGAGGTGGTCATTGACGCGGTAGCGCGGGTAGAAGCCAAAGCTGTAGTTGAAGCGACGCGGGCGCGGCAGCCGTCCGTCGAGGGCGTAGACGCGGTTGCCGGCATTGATGCCATACGACAGCTTTTTGCGCGTATCTGAGTTCAGAAAGAACACGATACCCGTGTTGCCGGGCACCCGCACCACGTAGCGGCCTAAGGGCGCCACGCGCGGCTCGTAGAAGTCGTAGGAAGTGGGATTAGTGTCGAAATCGTAGCCGACTTGCAGGAAACTCTTGGTGAACGTGGTATTGAAGCCATGATACACGTAGAAGTTCTGATAGCGCGTGGGCTGGTACAGCAGTGAATGGCCAATTTCCCAGAAAAAGGACATGTTGTTGACCTTCCAGAAGGGCTTGTATTTGCGATACGCTAGGTCCACGGTTTGGGTGATGTTGTTGTTACCGAACAGGATACCTAGGTCGTTGGGGTTGTACGTGGCCGACTCAATGCGGTGGTTCACGCTCCAGGTGAAGTTGCCGCTGATTTTGCCCACCCCTAGGGTGTACTTGTAGCCGTCGCGGTCGTCGATATTTTTCTCAGTACCGAAGCTCATGCCGCGCCGCCGCGAGTAGATCAGGCTGCCATCCACGGCGTAGGCGTTTTTCTTGTTGGCAAAGCGAAACAAGCCGCCGGTCACGTTGGCGTCGTAGGTGCTGCCGGCCCGCGTCACGTTGGTGTTGATCAGGCTCACGTAGGAGTTGTTCTTTAGCGACTGATCCAGCACGAAGATATTGTAGTTGCTCAGCGGCTGGGTTAGCACGCGGCGGTCGTCACCGGTTTCCTCGTTGCGCACGGTGGCGTACATCTCACTCGACACGGCGTTGAACAGCCCAATACCTAGCCCCTTACTCGTGCGCCCCGATACTTTGGTAGCGTTCAGCAGGCGTGTTTCGGCGGGGTTGCGCAGTACCTTTTCGTGGGCACCTAGCCCCACGTTGTAGAAGCCAACCGGCGTGGCGCCCACTCGCCGCGAGTAGAACAGGTTGCCCTTATTGAATAGCTCGGTGCCTTCGGTGAAAAACTGGCGGTTCTCGTTGAATTGCACCTCGAAGGGTGAGAGGTTGAGCACTTGGTTGTCGCTCTGCACTTGCCCGAAATCTGGCACTAGCGTCGCATCAAGGGTGAAGCTCTCGTTGATGCCCCACTTCAAATCAGCGCCACCGTTGAAGCTGGTAGTCGTGCGGCGCGTGTCAGCAGCGTTCAGCGGGTTGTGGTTCACGTAGGCCGACACGTAGGGCGTGAGCGAGAGACGCAGCGGTGGCTTGATGTCGCGCACACCGCGCAGGTCGCCCCATTGGTTCACGAAGCCATTGACAGCGGGCTTCACTTCATTCCAGAAAAACTGGGCGTTGTCGCGCTTGCGTTGGCGGGCAAAGTTGAGGCCCCACAGCTGCTCGGGCGCGTTGCTGAACCGAATAGCCGAGTACGGAATACGCATTTCGGCAATCCAATCGGTGCCGCGCTGGCTGGTGCGGGCGTCCCACACGGCGTTCCAGTTAAAATCTTCCCCACCGGCGGGCGAATAGCGGCCATCGAGCTGCACGCCGGAGGTGGTCACAGTGAAGTTGTAGCCGTTGAGCTGGTCGTGGTACGTGTCGAGGAATATCGAGAAGATATCGGTGTTGCCAAACTGGTCGCGTTGGGTTATTTCCCGCAGGATAGAATCCGGCGACGAATCGTGCATGATGGCGCCCACGTAGAGCGCGGCATCGTCGTAGAGCACCCGCACCTCCGTTTTGTTCTTCTCCGGCACGCCAGGGTTGGGGCGTTGCTGAATGAAGTCGGTGGCAATGGGCGCCTGTTGCCACACCGCCTCGTCGAGCACGCCATCGAGCTTAATGGCTTCGCGAATGCGCACGGCTTGCAGTTGGCGCTTCGGGGCGGGCACCGCAGCGGCAGTACCCGTGGCCGGTGTGGTGGCAGGAGTTTGGGCTACTGCTAGTTGAAGCCCACCGATCGTACCGAGGAGCAACAAAAAACAACGTAGTGTAGAGGTAAGTAGCATATCCTCAATAAGCTTAAGGGGCAATAGGACGAAAAAAGAAGCACAAACCGCCCCAAAACTGCGGACACAGCAGTGCCCGGCAGCAGCAAAAAGCGGCGCTCAAAACCAGCTAGCAGAACGAAAAAGGCGCCTTTGCCAGGAGGCAAAAACACATCTACCTAGCCAGACAGAAGGTGCGGAGAAAGGGCTGGAAGAAAATTCCACGGGGATACTGCGCGACTTTGCGAACGTTACAGATTTCGCGAAAAATATTTTTGGAGCTAGCCTAGCTGCCCTCTTCTGCATCCTAGCTCTCAACTCTACTCTGCTCCCCCGCCTATCATTCTGAACCGGCATTCCGCGCATCAAGCGGCGTGACCTTCTCACGCTATAACGACAATTATAATTACGACTCGTTCAACCGATACAAGGTCACGCCGCTTGATGCGCGGAATGCAAGCTCAGGATGACAGGCGGGGGAGGTTATTGGAATAGCAAGAAAACAAAGAAGCCCCAGCGCAGCGGCCCAACTCATTCGAGAGAGTGCCGCCTGCTGGGGCTCGGTTTCTTTGAAATGCGCTTCCGCACCTAGGTTTGGAGCCTAGCTCACAAACTCATTATGCAGCTTACTCCGGCTTGCCAAAGTAGGGCGAGCCGTCGGCGTTCCAGGTAAAGGGCTTGGCCCGAATCTGCCTGGCCCAGCCGGCTTGACTGCTGCGGGCGGCGTGGTACACAATGTAGTCTTGCCCTTCAATCTGCACGAACGAGGCGTGACCGGGGCCGAAAATGGTGTCGGTTTTGGAGAAGACTGGCTGGGGTTCCTTGCGCCAGGCAGCGGGGTCGAGCGGGTCGCCACCTAAGTAGGTCAACTGCCCCAAGCAGTAGTCGTCGGTCCAGCTGCCGCTGGCGGAATAGATGATAAAGATGCGGCCGTTGCGTGCTAAGGCTTGTGGGCCTTCGTTCACGTGCGGGTAGCCGTGCTTTTCCCAGTCATACTCGGGCCTGGAGATACACACCCGGTCGGAGGCGATGGTCCAGGGGTCGCGCATTTTGGCGATGTAAATGTTCTGGCTCGTGTTGGTGAAGCCTTCCCACCCCGACCAAATGAAGTACTTCTCGCCGTTGTTAAGCAGCAGCACCGAACCATCGATGGCCCACCGATCCGTTGGGACTTCTAGCTTGCCTTGCAGCTCGTACTCGCCCTGCGGATCATTGGATAGCGCCTGTAGCACGTAGAGCCGCTCCTCTCCTAGCTTGGCATTGTAGAGAGCGAAATAGATGAATAGCTGCCCATCAATTACTTGCAGCTCCGGCGACCAAATCTCGACGAACGTTGGCGTAACGCCCTGCTTGCCGGGCCACACCTGCACCAACTCAGCATCGGCCATCTCCCCTAGCTCGGAGAACTTGGCTACCATGATCTTTTGCTTCGTCCGGTCGACCGTGCAATAATACAAGTGGTCTTGATACGTGATTACCCACGGGTCTTCGCCGTCGGTTACCAGCACGCGCGTTTGGTCGCCGCTGGGTGGTAGCGCCCGCGCTCGTTCCGTCAGCTTGTTGATCTCATCTACCGTCATGGGCGACAGTTGCGCCTCCTGGTAAATGTGGTCGTCGGGAGTATGCATACGCGTGATGATGAGGCTTGTGACCTAGGAATGAATTTTAAACTCGTCTGTCATCCTGAGCTTGCGAAGGACCTTCTCACGCGTGAACGAGTCGTTGTCATGCCTGATGTTCTAACGTGAGAAGGTCCTTCGCAAGCTCAGGATGACAGACGGGTTTGAAAGTTTCAACGTTTGATTCTTACGCCTCACCCATCATCAATCCCTCAATGGTGTGGCCTTGTACAATAGGCTCCAGCGCATCGACTAAGCGGCAGGTAAGGTGCTGCTTAAGGCTTTCGGGCAGGGTGGTGTAAAAGGCATGGGTAATTTGCAGATCGTGCCGCTCCGCGTTGTTGGCGCCCGGCGCGTCGACACCTAGCACCAAGGCTGGACGAGGCTTGTCGGAGTTGTTCGCCGTGCCGCGGTGGATGGTCAGGGCCGAACGAGCCGAGATGTCACCCATCTGCGGCATCTTGCGCTGGGCCCGCTGCTCGTAGCGCGGACTGTTGCTCTTGGGCGGAAACATGCCGTGCTCAAAGCCGATGGGCAAGTCCCACTGCGTGCCGGGGGCAATTTCAAACGGGCCCATGTCCTCGTACACATCCACCGTTGTGAGGTTGAAAGCCAAGGAGTTGAGCCGCCGGCCAACGATGGTATCTTCCGGCGCGGGAAAGTCGCGGTGCCAGGGCTGGTGCACGGCGCCGGGGTTGGGCACGTCGAAGCCAATTTCCACAATCTTGTATTCTGGCCCTAGCACGGCCTCGCAAACGGCCACCACCCATGGGTGCGTTGCTAGCTCCACAAAACCGCGGATGTCTTCTGGGTGAATCTCAACGTAGTGGCGCTTAGGTCCGCGCCCGATGGCGCCGCCAGGGCGCTTCAGGGCTTCCTCGTACAGCTTGGCAATGTCCTCCCCTAGCTGCTGCGCCCACTCACGCGAAAAAGCCCCTTTGAATCCGATAATCCCGTCGCCGTACAGGCTGCCCATAATTTGGGCTACATCGTAGGCGGGTTGGGTAGTTGCTGCTACCGACTGTTCTACTAGCTGTTCTGTGTTCATGATGCTGTTGTTAACTCATTGTTCTTCAGAATACTATTTCACTCCTAGCCGCTATTTTGTGTAACCTACCACCTTCCTCGAAAGCCTAGCACTGGCGTCTTTTACGCCAACTACGTGCTTGCTCAACCCATGTGCCGCCGAACGCCGGAGAGAACTGGCTAGCCTCTTAGTGTATACGGCTTCGAGCTGTTGTCGATGCGTTATCGAAAGCCTACTGGCATCACGCAGATTTGGTATTCCTAGCTATATCATCTCCTTCCATTCACCCGCAAATACAACGTGCTAAACGAAGCTAGGTCCGTTATTTTCTCGTGGGCACATTTATTTAATATAAAAATATATTTATTTAAATCAATTAGCTAGGTTCGCCGTATAACTACCTTCACTACCAGCCTGCACAACAAACGCTACAACGTTCGCCCAGTATCCTGGCGCAGTTCTTTTTGTCTATCAATACGCTAGCTAATCCGCTCTTTACTTCGCTATTATGCAAACACCCTTACTGCTGAGCGGCATTCTCCTTTTAACACTAAACGCGCAGGCCCAATTTCAGGTACAGCAGTTCGACCCGGCCCGTAACGCCAACGCTGCCCCGTGCGCCACGACCGTGCGCCTGACGTACAGCCAGGATGTGTACCCGAGCACCGCCGCCAACGTGCGCGTATTCAGTCAGCAAGCAGGCGGGCGCAAAGCGGGCATCGCTACGGTGACAGGCCGCACCATTACGTTTAACCCCACCACGAACTTCAAGCCGGGCGAAACCGTGCTGGTCACCTCTCCCGCTTCGGTACTCAGCAGCACCGAAACGCCCAGCAAGCCCTGGGTATTTCAGTTTACAACCCAAGCAAAACCTAGCGTGGGCACGTTCGTGGCGGGCCCCGAGGCAGCGCTGGGGTTCAGCCCGAGCAGCATGGCGGTGGCCGACGTCGATGGGGATGGCGACCTAGATATACTGGCGACAAACAGCAGCCCTAACTGGGTGAGCGTTCACCTGAACAACGGCAAGGGCGGCTTCAGCGAAGATTGGACGGAAAGCGGCGTGGGTCGGGGCCCCAAAAGTCTCCACACCGCGGACTTTGACAACGACGGTGACCTAGACTTTGTCGTGATCAGCGGAGGAGGCAACGGTGCTAATGCAACGGTGTGTTTGAATGATGGCACGGGGCACTTTCCGAGCCATACGTCAGTAGATGTTAGTTTTACCACCACTACCGACCGGATCGTTACCATCGGAGATGTCGACGGCGACGGCAATCAGGATCTGATCATCGCTGCTGATCGGGGCCTTTTTGTCAGCCTGAATAACGGGGCGGGTCGCTTCGGTGCGCTGAGCCCGAAGCTAGCCCTCGGCCAAGCCACTGCCGTCGACATGACTATCGCCGACATCGACAACGATGGCGACCTAGACCTGCTGGTCGCGACTACCTCCGCTCATCAACTTCGAGTGTTGCTCAATAACGGGGCGGGTCAGTTCAGCAGTGCCTACGAAGTGAACCTACCCGCGTCGCCGTCAGCCCTTGCCGCCGCTGACGTGGACGGCGACGGCGACCTAGATGCTCTCGTGGCAACCTATGCTAGCACCACCGCGCCGGGCGCGGTAACACTGCTGCGTAATAACGGTTCTGGACTTCTTAACAACGAAGTTGCCATACCCGTAGGAAAAACGCCCAGCGGCCTAGCCTTGGCTGACGTAGAAGGCGACGGTGACCTCGATCTGCTCACCGCCAACGACACCGAGGGTACTGTAAGCTTATGCCGCAACGATGGCCAGGGCACCTTCAGCGCCGGCTCGGAGCTAGCCGCCGGCAACTATGCAGCGGGTGTGCTAGCAGCCGACATCGATGGCGACGGCGACCTAGATCTGCTGACCCGCAACCGCATAGCCGATAAGGTCCGTGTCCTTTTCAACGGATCTTCTGTGTTGGCGGCGGCTTCGGGCCAGGCGGTGGAGGCCGCTCACGTGTACCCCAACCCCGCCCAGGGTGCTTTCACGGTGGCGTACACCGCTGCCGCTGCCCAGCCCGCCACGCTTACCTTGGCTGACCCGTTGGGGCGCTTGGTATTTCAGCAATCGGTGCGGTTGGTGGCAGGACATAACCAGTTTCCGCTCTCGGCCGCAACGCTGCCACAAGGAATTTATCACCTCACGCTTACCCCCGGCGAATCGTTAGCGATAAGCCAAAAAATAATGATTACGCATTAAACGGCTCCTTTTTTCTCCATTACCACGACACCAACCAGTGCAACAGCCTCGACTTAGATCGGGGCTGTTGTGTTTATACCCAGTCGGTTTTGTACTATCTTCAGGGCTGCATTTCTGCGAAGACCTGTTTTTTCTCTTATGTCTATTTCCTTCACCTCTTTCGGTGGCCGGCGCTTTTTACCGGTGCTGCTCACCGCTAGCCTTACTGCTACCGTGACTCTTACCCCTAGCTTTGCCCAAAACCAACCCGCGACTGGCTTCGCGGTTCGCGCCGATAATCCGCTGCTCGCCTCGTGGTCGGGCCCCTACGGCGGCTACCCGGCCTTCGACAAGGTGCAGGTAAGTCAATTCAAGCCAGCGCTGGAAGCAGCCATGGCGCAAAATCTGGCGGAGGTTCAAGCTATTGCCAACAACAAGCAAGCACCCAACTTCGAGAACACCATTGCCGCAATGGAGCGCGCCGGCAACACGCTAGATCAGGTGCAAACAGTATACGGCATCTGGTCGGGCAACATGAGCAACCCCGAGGTGCAGGCGGTGCAACGCGAAATGGCGCCCCGCATGGCCGCCTTCAGCGACCAAATCACCCAAAACGAAGCGCTGTTCAAGCGTATCGAAGCGGTGTACAACTCGCCCGATAAGAAGAAGTTGACGCCTGAGCAGCAGCGCCTGGCCTATGTGTACTACAACAACTTTGTGCGCGCTGGTGCCAAGCTCGACACTAAAGCCAAGACGCGCCTCTCGGAAATAAACCAAGAGTTAGCTGGGCTCTTTACCAAGTTCAGCCAAAACGTATTGGCCGACGAAAATGACTCGGTGCTGGTGCTGAAAACGCCCGCCGACCTAGGTGGCTTGCCTCAATCCTTGCGCGACGACGCCGCGAATACGGCCACGGCTCGCAAGATCACGGCGCCTGGTGTCATTGCTAACACTCGCTCCTCTATTGAGCCCTTCTTGACCTACTCCGATCAGCGCAAGCTGCGCGAGAAGGCGTGGCGCATGTTCTACAATCGCGGCGACAACGGCGGCGAGCACGACAACAACGCCCTCATCACCCAAATTCTGCAATTGCGCGCCGAACGGGCCAAGCTGCTGGGCTACAAAACCCACGCTCACCTGCGCCTCGACAACACCATGGCCAAAACGCCTGAAGCGGCCATGGCTCTAATGGAGGAAGTGTGGGTGCCCGCCGTAGCGCGCGTGAAGGAAGAAGTAGCGGATATGCAGGCACTTGCGAAGAAAGAAGGCGCTCCGGCCAGCTTCAAAATTGAGCCCTGGGACTACCGTTACTACGCCGAGAAGGTGCGCAAAGCCCGCTACGACCTCGACCAAAACGAGGTGAAAGAGTACTTGCAGCTCGACAAAATGCGCGAGGGCATGTTCTGGGTTGCCGGCGAAATCTACGGCTTCGCCTTCACGCCTGTGACCGACGTGCCCGTCTATCACCCCGATGTGAAGGTGTGGGAGGTGAAAGACAAAACCACCGGCAAGCACCTAGGTCTGTGGTACTTCGATCCATACGCGCGGCCCGGCAAGCGCTCTGGCGCTTGGATGAACGCCTACCGTAAGCAGGAGCGCCTAGATGGCGAAATAGCCACTATCGTGTCGAACAATTCCAACTTCGTGAAGGGCAAGGACGGCGCGCCTACCCTCATTTCCTGGACCGACGCTACGACCTTGTTCCACGAGTTCGGCCACGCCTTGCACGGTCTCTCATCCAACGTAACCTACCCGACGCTATCAGGCACCAGCGTAGTGCGCGACTACGTAGAGTTCCCGTCGCAGGTGATGGAAAACTGGCTGCCCACGCCCCAGGTGCTCCAGCGCTTCGCGGTGCACTACCAGACCGGCAAGCCCATCCCCCAGGCTTTGGTCGACCGCATCGAAAAGGCGTCGACCTTTAATCAGGGCTTCGAAACGACTGAGTTCCTGGCCAGCGCCCTCATCGACATGAAGCTGCACCTAGCCGGCGACCAGAAGATTGACCCCGATAAGTTTGAGCGCGAAACCCTGACCCAGCTTGGCATGCCCAGCGAAATCGTGATGCGCCACCGCACGCCCCAGTTTTCGCATGTCTTCTCCTCCGATGGCTACTCGGCTGGCTACTATAGCTACCTGTGGTCGGTGGTGCTGGCGTCCGACGCATTCAGCGCCTTCACCGAAGCCAGCGGCCCTTACGACAAAGCCGTGGCAAAGCGCCTAAAAGAGAAAATTCTCTCCGTCGGCAACACCGTAGACCCCGCTGACGCCTACCGCAGCTTCCGCGGCCGCGACCCAAAAATCGACGCCCTGATGAAAGAACGCGGCTTCCCGATGAAGGGCGCTAGCAAAGCGCCAGACAAGAAAGCGGCTAGCAAGAAAAGCTAGGTTGCTGAAGGGTAGAGCTTCACGCGAAAGGCAAGCTCGTTAGTTGTCACAAAAACCCATAGTAGCCCTGGTTGCCGCAGCAGCCAGGGCTTCCTTTGTTTACAATAACAGGTAGGGTTTCGCTCAATTCTACCCAATAAAATCTTAGCGGCGAGTGACCAAGTAGCTCAGCTGAAACTGAAAAGCAGCGTTGTGGAAGCGAATGGGCGTAACGTTCTTTGGCACTTGACGCACATGCGTTAGACCAGCATTGTAGCGCACCCCTATACCTAAGCCATTTTTCAATTCGTAGCCGACACCAGCAACGTAACCTAGCTCCCACCGCCGATAAGGATCTAGCTTATTAGGATCACGGTTGTTGACTATAGGACTGTAATCTCTGATGTCGAGCAGATAGCCTATCTGTGGTCCTGCCTCCAGCACCAGACCGCCTGCCTTGATTTTGGCCAGCAAAGGCAGGTTCAAATAATGTAAAAGTACGCGGGTTGGAGAGCTGACGGTATTGTTGGTCATCCAGTATCCCTTGCGGGAATACAGCAACTCAGTTTGAAAGGAAAAGAAGCTGTCCGACGTGAGAGGCACATTCGCAATCAGCCCTGCAACGGGGCCCCAAATAGCTTCTGGTTTAGTAGCGTCGGGCCCAGCGGCCGTTGAGAGGTTAGCACCGGCCCGAATGCCATAGCGAAACCCTTGCGCCTGCGTGTTTGCGCCCCAAAGACTGCAGATTAGCAGCAAACCGGGGCCTAAAAGCTTTCTCATAATTAGGAGGAATAGGTAAAGAAGTATAGAATGGTGTTTCAACGATCATCTTACTTCGTATCATATAGGTGTAGCCGCTTATTTACTTTATCCGCCAACCCACTTGTAGTCCCCAGTTTAACCCTCCGCGGTAAGCTCGCGGGTTGGGCCGGTTAGCGGAGGACCGACGATAGATATTCATTCCCGTGAACGTATCAGCCACTAGATGCTTGCCGAATGACCATTGGCGACCTAGCACTAGTTGAGGTTGCACGTTCAGCCGTGTTTCATCCCTGTTTTGTTCTACGTAGCGAGTATGGCGTTCCCAACTAGCCTGATAGGAACCGTGCAGATTGAGAGCTGTGTACCAGCCACCCAGCGCCCGATGCGGGCGATGACGGCGAAAATAATAGCGGAGCTGTGCGTCGGTCGTAAAGGTACGTTGCCGCCAATTTGAGTGGTCTTCAATGAGAATATCGGCCTGATCGTAGTAGGTATTACTGCTTTCGAAACTAACGTTCCAATACCCAATACTGCCTAACACTGCGAAACGAGGCGACAATTGCCGTTCGTAGGTAGCAGCAACGCTTACAGGCCTAATATCGAGTAGCCCTACTTTAATCAGTTGACTAGGGTAAGTAGTACGCGTTGAATCCGCAAGCGAATACAATGTAGCAGCAGAGCTGTCAAGAGACGACAAACCAATAACAGAGATGAGGATAGCTTTAAGCATATAGATAAGGCAATAGCGTTAAAAATTATATGAACTAAATTATACTTAATATTAATAATACTCATATCAGTTTTCAATCTACCTGTCTGTTCGACACATATTTATAATCCTTCGCTCGGCCGGATTTAATAATTCGGTTGTCAGGAGTTGGGGGTCTTTAATCCCCATCTGCACAGCGAACAGGCTCGCCAGAATAGCCCCAAACGGCGTGGTTCCAGAGGATCGCAAATTCGCCGCTATTAAGAGCTTGATTACAAGTCTTGCTTAGCAGCGAAACACTTATCTTGCTGGCCGTCTACTTCAATCTTTATACGCTATGATTTCAAGTTTCCGCACCCTACGCATCACGGCTTCCCTGCTGGTACTCACGTCCTTTGTGGCCTGTTCGAAGAAAGATGCTGAACCCGAATATATCGGCACCAGCTGGACCGCTGACGGCCAGGAGACCAAGACAGGTGGAAGCACGCAAGTAAACACTGCCGATATTTATCTATCAATTAATCAAGCTGGAGTTGGTAGCACAATAACACCTGGCCTCTACCTCATCATCCCTAAAAGGGTAGGTACCTATGATCTGGCAGTAAGCAGCAACGGCGCACAGGCCTCATATACCAGTGAAAATCACCTATTTACGTCCACAAGTGGCACAATTACGGTAACAACCCTGACGGCAACAGCGCTCAAGGGCACTTTCACCTTCACGGGCACCGACAAATTCAGTACTCCCTCAACTACCAAAACCATCACCAACGGCAAATTCAATTTGCAGCTGTGAGTTGCCCTGGCCGCGGCAGGCTGCCTTATGTAACGCGGACTACAAAGTTCGCGCTATATAAGGCAGCCTCTGCTTCTTCGCTCAGCAACGCATTTTAGGTACCTTTCAGGTTCGTAACCTAGGTGTATGTCGCAGCAGCCCGAACTTCAGCCTCTTTCCGAAAACGAACCGGACCCGCACCAGTACACTTTTGTGGCGGCTACCGTTGCCACACTCAGCCCGGCCGACGTGGCCCGGCACTGCCCACCCGGATTCTTCGCCGACAACCGCGCCTTAACCGCTATTCAGCCCAAAAGCCTCACGATGGAAGCCGGCGCATTTGGCAGCTCGGAGCTAGGTTTCCCGACGGTAACGGTAGAGCAGCAGGCGCACGACCTAGTGCTAACCTGCGCCTGCTCAACTCCGAAAACAACCTTGTGCGAGCACCAAGCCCAGGTCCTACTCAGCATCCTGCAACGCCGGGAGCTGCGCGTGTTCTTCGACCCTAGGGTGCGCCGCGAACTGCTGCAAGCCACCGCCCGCGACTACGGCCTGGAAAACGCCCCCGACCTCGATGCTTACTTTCAACTCACGTATGCTCGCCCCTCGGTGGTAGTCACGCCGCGCGACGCGGGGCTGTGCCCCGTGACGACGGCTACCAAGCAGGAGTTGGTCAGCCAACTCCTGCGCCCGCAACCACAACCTAGCCCGCCCGCGACTAACACGCAACGGTTTATCATCTTCAGCAAGCACAAGTACTACGGCCACCTCACCATTCAGCTAGCCGAAGCTAGCTTCACGGCCGCGGGTAAGGTCAAGAACCCCGTGACGGTGCTCAACCCGCTGGATGCTAGCTGGCATACCAACGACGTAGCCGAGCTGAAGTTCTACAGCGGCCTCGCCCGTTTTCAGAACAACTACGACGATGCCCGCTCTGTGGCGGCGGTGGAGGCATTGCGTGCTATTCTGCACAATCCGGCCGGGTTGCCCGTGTTTGTTCACAACCCGAGCGTGTCGGATAAGCTTACGGCGCCGGCCCTCACGCCCTTGCAGTTGCGCCACGCACCAGTGGACCTGCGCTTGTCGGTAACCGAAACCGAAGACTTCTACGAGGTAGTTGGCCACTTGCTCCTTCACGATCAGCCCGTGGACCTGAAGGACCTAGCTATTCGGTTCGAATACTTTGTAGCGGCCAATAACGCACTATACCTGATTGAAAGCCAAGATGTGTGGCGCGTGATTGAGTTCTTCTCGAAGCGCAACAACACCCTGCTGATTCACCGGAGCAAGTTCGCGGAGTTTCGACGCGATGTGCTGACCAACCTCGAAGATCAACTGCACGTGCACTACGCCTACACACGGCCCGCCACCCCGCAGCAGGTCGTCAGCCACGGCTTTGATCAGGCGCCGGAGAAGCTGCTCTACCTCACCGATGCCGGTGCCCACGTGGAGGCGCTGCCCGTGATGCGCTACGGCACGCGTGAGGTGTCAGTGCTCTCGCGCCGGCAGCTTTTTGGCGTCGATGAGCTAGGTAAGCCGTTTGCCTTGCAGCGCGATACGGCCGCCGAGCTGCACTTTATTACGGCCTTGCTGCGCCACTACCCCGACTTCCGGGAGCAGCTTCAGCAGGCAACCTTGTACGTGCCCAAGGCGCTGTTTCTGGACGAAGAATGGTTTCTGGCAGCCTTCGAGGACTGGCAGCGCGAGCAAATCACCATCCTAGGTTTCAACCAACTCAAGAACAACACGCTGAACCCCAACCGCGCCCGCATTACGGTACGCGTGACGGGCGAAACGAACTGGTTTGAAACTCACCTAGGCGTGCGCTTTGGCAAGCAGAAAGCAACCCTGCGACAGCTCCAACAAGCCATCCGCAACCGCAGCCACTACGTGCGCCTCGACGACGGCACCCGTGGCATTCTGCCCCAGGAGTGGGTCGATAAATTTACCCGCTACTTCGCGGCCGGCGCCGTGGTGGAAGAAACGATCCGCACGCCTAGCATCAACTTCTCGGCCATCGAGGAGCTGTATGACCCCGAGTTGCTGGCCGCTGAGGCACAGGCAAAGCTAGCTTTGTACAAGACTGCCGTGGCCGATTTCGACAGCATCGAGCCCGTAGAGGTGCCCGCCGATCTGGGCGCTACTCTGCGCGACTACCAGCGGCAGGGGCTGAACTGGCTGAACTTCCTTGACACCTTCGGCTTCGGGGGCTGCCTGGCCGACGATATGGGCCTGGGCAAGACGCTGCAAATGCTAGCTTTTATGCTGCTCCAACGAGCCAAAGGCCGTACCGCCGCCAACCTGGTAGTGGTGCCCACGTCGCTAGTATTCAACTGGCAGGCTGAAATTGAGAAGTGTGCGCCCTCCCTGCGCGTGCACCTGCTGCACGGCCCCGCCCGCCGCCACGACGCGGCCCTGTTCGACCACGCCGACATCGTGCTGACAACTTACAACACCGTCGTTTCCGACATTCGCCAGCTGCGGGAATATCGGTTCAACTACGTAGTTCTGGACGAGGCCCAAGCCATCAAAAACCCCGATTCGCAGCGCTACAAAGCCGCTTGCCTACTGCAAGCCCGCAACCGGGTGGTGCTCACGGGCACGCCCATCGAGAACAACACGTTTGATTTGTATGGGCAGCTTTCCTTCGCTTGCCCTGGTCTGCTGGGCAGCAAACAAAACTTTCAGGACCTCTTCGCCGCCCGCATCGACAAGTTCAAGGAATCGAAGCCTCTACGGGCCTTGCAACGCAAGATCAGCCCATTTGTGCTGCGCCGCACTAAAGCCCAAGTGGCCCGCGAGTTGCCCGACAAAACCGAAATGGTGATTTACTGCGAGATGGGCGACGAGCAGCGCCGCTTGTACGAGGCCTGCAAAAAGGACTTTCGCGACCTACTCCTAGGCAAGCACGAGGAAACGCGCCTAAAAAGCAGCGCCCACGTGCTGCAAGGCCTCACCAAGTTGCGGCAAATCTGCAACTCCCCCACCCTGCTCCCCGACCAGGAAAGCTACGGTCACCAATCAGCGAAGCTGGAGGCGTTGGTGGAGGAAATCCGCAACAAGGCCCCGCAGCATAAAATCTTGATCTTCTCACAGTTTGTGAAGATGCTCGACCTAATCGGGCATGCCCTCCGCGCCCACGACATTCCGTTTGAGCAGCTGACCGGCCAAACGAAAAACCGCGCCGCCCCCGTCGAGGCATTTCAGCAGGAGACCGGGGCGCGTGTGTTCCTCATCAGCCTGAAAGCCGGCGGCACCGGCCTGAATCTGACCGAAGCCGACTACGTCTACATCGTGGACCCATGGTGGAACCCGGCTGTCGAGAACCAGGCTATTGACCGCAGTCACCGCATCGGCCAAACCAAAAAGGTCGTCGCCGTGCGCCTCATCTGCCCCGACACGGTGGAGGAAAAAATCATGCACTTGCAAGAAGCCAAACGCGACCTAGCCTATGAGCTGATTAAAACGGATGCTGGGCTGGTGAAGTCTTTGACCCAGGAAGAGTTGCTGGAGTTGTTCACGTGATTATTAGGCACTATATCATCAATACGACACCAAGCTGCATGCCGCTCCCCTTTCAAAACCTAGGTTACCTCCAACACGGCACGGCGGTGCAGCATGCAGCTTATCAGCTACTTACCACAACCAAGCTAATGCAAGTGCTGCACCACTACTCGCCGTTGCTGGTTGGCACGTTTCCGCTAGGGTTGCAGCAACCCGGCAGCGACCTAGATATTATTTGCGAAGTCTACAACCTAGGTTCGTTTGAAGCACTACTACGGGAGCAGTTTGGCCATTATGCGGGTTTTGAATTACGCCGTACTGAGCGCCAAGGACACCTATGTAGCGTGGCCACGTTTGTGGTAGAGGGGTGGCCGGTGGAGGTGTTCGGGCAACCAGTGCCGAGTGCGCAGCAACAAGGCTACCGACATCTGGTCGTTGAGCATCGGTTGTTGCAACTAGGAGGCGCTGTGTTTCGGGCGCGTGTGCAAGCCCAGCGAGCAACTGGTCTAAAAACAGAACCAGCTTTTGCCGCTTGCCTAGGTTTGACGGGCGACCCGTATGCCGAGCTACTCCGACTTGAAAGCTACTCGGATGCTCAGCTACGAGCACAATACTTTGTCGATTCCAATGTCGTTTGATGGCATCGTTCTACACGCTTAGCAGCAGAGAGGAAAGTTGTTGGGCTCTAGTAGAAACACTGTCGGCTCAGTTTCGCTGCATGAACAATCTGCTGCTCACAGACCAAGTCGTAACTTCGGCGCGGAGGCGTTAGGTAACACCTTCATATCGCTCATTTTCACAGTCCAATCAGAGTAGAGCCTGTTTAGATTTTGCAAAACAACGCGGATCAGCCATGTCTCCTCTTGCCTCCGCTTATCAAGGCAAGACCTAGGTCAAAAGCTCAAGCACGCTCTTCGTTCCTCGCGTACTGCTGCCAGGTAATTGGCACAAGCAGTTTTAAAACAACATCGCCCTTGAAAACTATTTGTACCGTTCTGCTAATCTTATTGACTACCGCTTCGTTTGGCCAAACCAAAAAGCCGAAAAACGTTGACCAAAGTAAGCCCTTCATTCTTGGCTCTATCCATGAAATTCAGTCTAAGGAGCTTTCTGAAAAACGAATTGTTAATATTTATCTACCTGAAGGCTATAGTAAGAGTGACACCATTAAATACCCGGTCGTTTATCTGCTCGATGGCTCCGCCAATGAAGACTTCATTCATATTGTCGGCCTATATCAATTCAACAACTTTCCTTGGATAAATCGGACGCCAAAATCAATTATTGTGGGCATCGCCAATGTGGACCGCAAACGAGATTTCACGTATCCAACCACGGTTGAAGCTGATAAAAAACGGTATCCAACTGCCGGTCATTCCGATAAATTTATCTCCTTCTTAGAGAAGGAATTACAGCCTTACATTCAAAGTAACTACAAAACAAGCGCCTCCAAAACCTTGATTGGACAGTCATTAGCCGGATTGCTAGCTACTGAGATATTGCTCAACAAACCCAATCTATTCAACCAATATGTTATTATCAGTCCGAGCCTTTGGTGGGACAACGGTTCGCTCTTGAAAGCCAATACGGAGGTGTTAACTCAAACCGTTACAGCCAAAAAAGGAATCTATATAGGCGTTGGAAAAGAAGGGCTAGGTCCGAGCGACATTCCCCACGTTATGGAAGTCGACGCCAATTTGCTTGTAGAAAAATTGATGCTGCTGAAAAATAAAAATCTACAAATCAGCTTCGATTATTTACCGCAGGAAGATCACGCCACTATTACGCACCAAGCGGTATTTAATGCTCTACGGCTGCTAAATCCTGCAAGCAATAACAAACCTTAAACGTTAGACTCTTTTAACTAGCGAGGGCTGCTTTTGACAGCTATGGTGCAAGCTCAAACAAAGAAGGTCCTGCTTAATTAAGCAGGACCTTCTTTGTTTGAGCTTGCAGGAAATTTTTTTGAGTATTATCTTAAAATAAGGCCGTCATGCTGAGCTTGCTGAAGCATCTCGCGTGCAATAGTAACTCCAATCACTAGGGTTTACCATTGCACGCGAGATGCTTCGGCAAGCTCAGCATGACGGCCTAGTACAGGGAAGCTAGAGGAGGCAAAAGCCTACTCTTCTGTTGGAGTTTTGCTGTTGAGACCTAGGTTTTGGGTTTCGGCTTTGTCGGGTTGGCTGTGGTCGTTGCCGCCGTAGCCACCGGTGTAGGGATTTTGCTCGGTATCGACGTTGCGCTCGGTGAGGTCTTCGCGGCCGCCGCTGCTACCTAGGCCGCCGCGGTGGCCACTTTGGTCGTAGCTGCGGTCTTCGTCGCCGTTGTAGCCGGCCCGGCCCATACCTTCGCCCTGCCCTACAGCATCGTCGGAGTTATTGCCGGTTCCTGCGGCACCTTGCCGGCGCTGCTGGTCGAACTCGGAGCCTTGGCCGGGTTGCGGGTTGCTGTTGCCGAAGGCCGCGCCAGGGGCTTTGCTACGGTCTGCATCGGCATCAGCCATGATGGTGGACATATCACGCGGATCATCTTCTGAGCGCGTTACGGGGCCTTGGTCGCCGCCAAGTTGGGCGGGATCAGGCGTTTGGTTTTGGTCGTCGGGTTGGTTGGAAGTAGCCATTAGGTAGTGGTGGGGAGGTGAGTAAAGGGAGAGCTTTACTTACTTCATACTAGGCCGACTGGTGAAGGTTATCCAGAATGCTAATTTCTCAACTGTTTAGCTAACAATTTGAAATGACTAGATTTGGTTTCTACCTAACCCAACCACCCTTCCAGCTATGAAAAGATGGACTACCCTGTTGCTCGGCGCTACGCTGTTGTTCCCCGCTATTTCCTTCAAGGGTCCCTCTCCCAAAGCTCCTGCTGCTTGGCAGCCACTGCTCGACAAAAACCTGAGCAAGTGGCGAACCTTTGAAAGCTACCGCCACCAGCTAGGCTACAAAGGCCAGACGCCCACCGACGCCCAAGGCAAACCAATTCCGCCCATTGGCTACGATAAGAACGAGGCGCAAGTATTTACCGTGGTGATGCAAGAAGGCAAACCAGTGCTGCGCATCAGCGGCGAGATATACGGCTGCGTCTTCACCAAGCAGGATTTCAAAAACTACCACCTGAAGCTGAAAGTGAAGTGGGGCACGAAGAAGTGGATACCACGCCTAGACGAGCCCCGCGACAGTGGCGTGCTCTACAACAGCCAAGGCGAATGCGGCGTCGACTACTGGCACAGCTGGATGCTAGCTCAGGAGTTTCAGGTATCGGAACACGAGAAAGGCAATGCCATGGGTGACTTCTGGTGCATCGCCAACTCGACGGCGGATATAAACGCGGCCTACAACTCCACGAAAGACACGCTGAAGTATAACCCAACAGCAGCTCCGCTGAGAATGGGCAGGGGCGGCCCGGGCTTTTGCCAAGCCGCAGCCAACTACGAATCGCCTAACGGCCAATGGAGTGAGCTGGAGTTGATCAGCGTCAACGGCCAGAGCATACACTTGGTAAACGGCCACATGGTGCTAGCCGTGAATAACTCCGGGTTTGTAGTCAACGGGCAACGTCAGCCTCTGACGCACGGGAAAATCCAACTGCAAAGCGAAGCGGCCGAAGTCTTTTACAAAGACATCATGATCAAGCCGCTGGATGCTATGCCGGCCGAGTATACTCGTTACTTTAAGTAGACGTCGGGCCATTACGCCCGATCAGAACCAAGCTACAGCGAAGCACGAGCTAGGTAGGAAAGTAACAGGAGGGTGCAGGATGGAGTGGTAGCGTAGGGCAGCGTCTTTAGAGGACTGATTCGCAAGCACCTACTTGCGAGCTTCCTCGTTGACGCTAGCCCTCACCCAACCCACCATGAAAAGCAAACCTACCTTGTTCTTTGCGGCGCTAAGCGCTGCCTGCCTGCTCGTCGCTCCGGCTTCCGCCCAAATCGGCAAACGCTTCCCCTCCGAACGCAAGGTGGTGAAGGACCCCGTGACTGGCACCATGCTCACCTTCCTGACTAGCACGCCCCAAGGCGACTCCAAGATTTATCAGACTCACAACCAGTGGACGTCCGATGGGCAATGGCTCATCTTCCGCTCGGGGCGGGTGCCAGGCGAAGCCATGGCCGTGAATGAGAAAACCGGCGAGATGGTGCAGGTAACAGAAGGTGGCTACACGGGCATGCTCAACATCGGCCGCAAGTCGATGAAGCTGTACTTCATGCGCAACCCCGCCGGCACCACCAAAGACAACCCTGCGACGAGTGTGCAGATTGTGGAGGTGGACCTAGCCAAGGTGTTTGCCGATAGCAAAGCCGGCAAGATGCAAGCCCCCAGCGTGTACCAACGAGTGTGTGGCACCACGCCACCCGAGATGGGCGCCGGCGGCGACATGGCCCTGGATGCCAACGAGGACGTGGTCTATTTTCGGGTAGGTAAAGCGGAAGCAGCCAAGCACCTAGCGGCCAACACAAAGGTTGAAACCAACTTCGGCCCCCGAAATATGGGCGCCGGGCCGGCTGGGCTAGCCAGCATGAACCTAAAAACCGGTGCCTTCAAGCACGTCGTGTCGGTGCCATTCCAGATCGGGCACGTGCAGACGAATCCGTGGGTGCCGGGCGAGATTGTGTTTTGCTGGGAAACTGGCGGCAAATCGCCCCAACGGACCTGGACGGTGCTAGCCGATGGCTCGGGGCTGCGGCCGCTTTACCCCGAAGCCGACTACGAATGGGTAACGCACGAGGCCGTGATTACGCGCGATGAAGTGGCCTTTGCCCTCATGGGTCACCGCAAAATCAACTTCAACAAAGACGCCGTTACCGCCAGCACCCAAGCCAGCGACCCGCGCAACCCCGGCCAGGAAGCTGGTTGGGGCGAGTCGGGTACCCGTGAGAAGCCCACGGGCCTAGGTATTGTGAACCTGCGCACCCGTGAGATGACTATTGCCGGCCAAACGCCCAGCGGCAGTGGCTTGTGGCACGTGAGCGGCTCGGCCGACGGCCGCTTTGCTGTCGGCGACGACTTTTCGCGCAGCCTCTACCTCATCGACCGGCACACGCACGAGATGCTCATGCTAACGACCGGCCACAAGGAAACCGCCGCCGACCACCCCCACCCCACGTTCAGCCCCGACGGCACCCGTATCCAGATTCAGTCGGCGATGCTGTCAGCTGATAATAAGTCGATGAATATCTGCATTGTGCCTGTGCCGGAGTCGTGGCTGAAGCGCACGTATAAGGATAAGAGCAAATAATCCGCTAACGCTTGCTCCAGACCTAGGTGTCTGGATAGAGAGAGCAAAAAGAACGTCATGCTGAGCTGGTCGAAGCATCTCTACCGCCAAAGTAAATGATTACTACTGCAGTAGAGATGCTTCGACCAGCTCAGCATGACGTTCTTATATATACGAAAGGTAGCTGTTGTTAGCTACTGACCAGAGCTAGGTCAGCACCTTTTCGCTGTTGTTGTCTTTCACCTTGCGTGGGCGGTCGTCGTCGCCGAGCAGCAGGCCCCAGGGTTTCAGCGCCTCAATTCGGTCGAAGATAATCTTGAGGATGGCCATGCCTGGCAGCGCCAGAAACATGCCCGGAATGCCGCCAATGGAGTTGCCAACCAACACCCCGACGACGGCCGCCAAGGCATTCACCTGCACTTTACCCGCCACAATGCGGGGTACCAGCAGGTTATTATCAATAAACTGAATGACCATGTACACGCCCACCACCCCTACCGGGTAGAGATAGCCAGGCTTGGTGACAAAGGCCATGAGCACCGGCAGCAGAATGGCAACTATACCCCCAACGTAGGGAATAAAATTCAGTAAGGCCCCTAGCACGCCTAGCAGCAAAGCATACGGAATACCTAGGATCAGCAGCCCAATCACGTTGAGCACCGCAACAATGGCGCCTTCAATTAGCAGGCCCGTCATGTAGCTTTGGATGGTGCCTTTGCTCTCGTGCAGCACTTCTTCCACCTCGGGATCATGCCGCTGGCCTGAAAATACCTGAATGAGAAAATTGACCAGCCGTTCGCGGTACAGCAGCAGCAAAAAGATGTACACCGGCACCAGCGTAACCACCACCAGCAACCCCGACACTGTCGAGAGTGCCTGACCAGCTAAGGCGGTGGCGCGGCTGGTGGCTTGCTGCAACCAACCGAGCAAACGCTGGTTGGTGATGCCAAAGCGTGCATCGAGCCAAGCGACGAGCTGCTGTTGAGCTTGTAGCAGTTTGGTTTTGAAAAGCGGCAACTGCGTAGCTAGCTCGCCGGCTTGTAAATAAATAAAGTACATGACCCCTAGCAGTGTCGCCACCCCAAGCAACACCGTCAGGGTAATAGCCAACAATTCGGGTACTCGATGTCGCAGCAGCCACTGCTCTACTGGCAGCAGCAGAATAGCGAAGATGATCGAGAAGAAAATGGGGAACAGAATGTCACCGGCCAGGTAGATCGTGAGCACCAGCAACGCCAGGCCCAGCATCACTAGCGGAGCCTTGGCGTAGAAGGGTAGCTCTAGTTTAGGATTATCGTTCATCGGGAGGGGTTTCAAGTTAATTTCCAACCTGATACGCACACCCGAATGGAAAGATCTAGCATCTGCGCGGGGCCGTTGAGCTTGCCCAGAGGCAGAAAAGCTACCTAGCTCAACCTTACCATTTGGCTCCGCAGAGGCGCCTTTAGATCAAATATGCCAGTGCTTCTTTCAACGATTCGGCATGCTGAAACGGGATGCCCGCTAGCTGGTCGGCTGGTACTTGTTCGTGAACCCAAGTGGCGTGATACGGCACGTGGATAGCCAGTCCACCTAGCTTAGCAACGGGCAGCACATCCGACTTCAACGAGTTGCCGACCATGGCGAAATCTTGGGGCTGCACGCCGTAACGCGTCAGGATGCGGCGGTACGTGGCCTCGTTCTTTTCGCTCACGATTTCGACGTGGTCGAAGTAGTCGCCGAGGCCGGAGCGGGCTAGCTTGCTTTCCTGGTCGAACAGGTCGCCCTTAGTGAGCAGCATAAGCGGTATGCCGCGGTGCCGTAGTTCCTCCAACACCTCTTCCACGTGAGGCAGCAGTTCAATAGGAAAGTCGAGCAGACGCTTGCCGTGGTCGAGGATCTGCTGGATTTCGGTACCCGTTACGGTTCCGTTGGTAAGCTCAATAACCGTTTCAATCATGGTGAGCATGAATGACTTCGCGCCGTAGCCGAACAAGTGCATGTTGGAGCGCCATACTTCGTAGAAGCGCTTGCCTAGGGTGTCGGCATCGGCGTAGTGAGTGAGCAGAGCGAAGAGTTGCGCCTCAGCATAATCGAAGTGGGGCTGGTTAGGCCACAGCGTATCGTCGGCATCGAAGGCAATAAGTTGAGGGGTTGGCATAATCAACGAACAGGATGTTTAACACTTGCCGCGTAGTCTCCTTTGGCAAAGCAGCCAGACGAACCTAGGTGGCGCGGTACCGGCAAAGTTACCGAACTTGCGCCCCATGAAACAGCTCATCGACCTCTCGACGTGGCCCCGTCGGGAACACTTCGCCTTCTTTTCCAAGTTCGACGAACCGTTCTTTGGCCTAGTGGCCGACGTTGATTGTACCCACGCCTATGCCGAAGCTAAGCGCCTAGGGGTCTCCTTCTTCCTGTATTATCTACACCTAGCCTTACAAGCTGCCAACGAAGCCGAGGCGTTTCGCTACCGTATTGAAGACGGGCAGGTCTACTGCTACGACCGCATCCATGCATCAGCCACCATCGGCCGCCCCGACCGCACATTTGGGTTTTCGTTTATTGAGCAACACGATACCCTAGCTGCTTTTGTAGCAGGCGCCAACGCCGAAATAGAAGCCGTGCAGCAAAGCTTCGGGCTGCGCCTCAACGACACCACCGGCCGCCCCGATGTGATTCATTTCTCGGCCATTCCGTGGGTGCGCTTCACTGGTCTGACGCACGCCCGTAGCTTCCAATTCCCCGACAGCTGCCCCAAGATTTCGGTCGGCCAAACCTACCAGGAAGGCGCTACGCTGCGCATGTCGGTGGCTGTGAATGTGCACCACGGCCTCGCTGATGGCTATCACGTCGGACTGTTTTTGGAGGCATTTCAGCGCTTGCTCAGCCAATCCTAGGAGCCATTTACGCGGCAAAGCACGACAGTATATAAAAAGCACGATAAAGCTGCTCGCATCATGTATCTTGCTAGGGTTAAACAAGCATAATTAGCACCCTCCCCTCCTCTTCGTTTTGCCTAAGGCATGAAGCCACTTTACAGCACGCCTTCCCTTTCTATCTCCTATGATACGGCCAATGAGTGGCTGTACGTGGAGTGGAAAGGGCACCATGATGCCCAGTCGGCGCAGACTGGTGGCGAGCTAGTGCTACATTACCTTCAGGTGCACCCGTGCTACAAAATGCTGAACGACAACAGCCAAGTAACGAGCAACTGGGAAGCGGGCGCGCGCTGGGTAGGCAGTCAATACTACATGCTACTCGCCGAGCACGGCATGCGTTTCGTCGCTTGGGTTTGCCCGCCTCACTGGTCGGCACGCCGCTCCATGGAAATAGCCATGCAATTTGTGACCAAGCCCGTCGTCATCCTCTTCGACGACGTAGCTTCTGGCTATGATTGGCTATCCCGGCAAGCCTAGGTAACCTCATCTGTCATTCCGAGCAGCGCGAGGAATCTGAGTACGAGCTACGTTAAGACCTAAGATTCCTCGCGCTGCTCGGAATGACAGACGAGGCTAGCTTATTGTACCAACTGTGCGTATAAGCGTCCGAGCGTTTCGGCTGGGTCGGCGCACAAGCCAGGATGCACGGGCGAGGTTTGAACCACCGTACTGCGGGCTGCTGTGAGCCAGCGGAAACGCGAAGCAATGGCTAGTTGACCAATAGCGCCACCTTCTCGTCTTCCGGCGCAAATGCGTTCAAATGCACGGAGGCGCTCCTGTAGCTCTTGCACATCTAGCTCGCCCGCAAAAGCTCGTAGCCGCGACTCGTTCAGCTCGTAACGGGTTTGCAGGAACCCTCGGCCGGCACAATACAGGATGACGCCGACGTTCAAGAACTCTTCGCGCTCTACCTTAGGCATCACGCGCACGACGGCGTACTCAAATAAGTGCTTTTCTTGCATGCTCGGCGGCCTTGACAAAGATTTCGGACGAGGCGAGACGGACCTCTAAAAATTGGATGTAGGCTTGGCGGTGCTCCTCTACCGTGGCAAATGGCGAGTCGCCCAAGAGCCACTCGTCGGGGATGAGTCCTACAATGTTGCGGATCAGCTCGGGGGTAAGCAAGGCTCGGTATTCAGCATCGACGGCTTCTAGCTCGGCAGCCTGTGACAGCAGCACGTGGTCTTTTACTTGTGCAAAGGGACGCCGGGCCTGCTCCTCCACGTTCGGCCAGGAATGGTGAAAATAGAACGCCGCGCCGTGGTCAATAAGCCACAGTTCCTTATGCCACATCAACATGTTGGTGTTCCGCACGGTGCGGTCGACGTTCATGATCAGGCAGTCGAGCCACACGATCTGTGAAGCTAGCTTTGGCTCCACGGTAGTCACCAGCGAGTCGAAGGTAATAGCACCGGAGAGGTAATGTAAAGCTAGGTTCAAGCCCTCACTGGCACGGAGCAGATCTTGAATCTCCTCATCAGGCTCGGTCCGACCGAAAGCTTCATCGAGCGTGGCAAACACGATTTCGGGCACTCGCAGCCCAAGGGCACGAGCTATTTCACCGGCAATCAGCTCGGCAATGAGGGCTTTTACTCCCTGTCCTGCTCCGCGAAACTTAATGACGTACAGAAAATCGTCGTCGGCCTCTACGATAGCGGGCAGGGAGCCACCCTCACGCAAAGGCTTCACGTACCGCGTCACGTCTACGGTGCGGAGTGGAAGTTCATTTTGTTTCATAGGCCCCATCATTCGGCATGTAAAGCGCGAATGTAACCCGAACCGCAGGAATATACGCCAGTCACGCAGCCATGTAATGTGTCTGATTGCACGGCTGCACTTGATGAATTACTGCTTCGGGCGTCTCAGAACGCCACCGTAAGCAGTAGCAGGCGCTTAACGATGAGTAAAAGCTTGCCTCTATAGTAGTATCTGTTCGTGATTACGGAAACTGATAGTAGCAGCAGAAGCTGAACTAGTACTTCCAATGCATAGCACTAAGTCAACTATGGATGGTGCCAGTGCCTCGTACTTTCTCCTGCAACCATCAAATACTCGTTAGCTTGACACGAGAAAATTACTGCTAATCAACCTTAAGCCTCAATCTGCTTCGATTGCATTCGGAAATATGAAGTTTGGAGACGTCTAAACTTTTTTGCCAAAGTAGCGGGAACCACCTCTAGTACTTCCACCGGAGTGACGTCTATCATCTCATTTGTTTTTAGCACGATTAGATATTCGTAAATGGCTTGCAACGTTGCATAAGTTAGACCGGCCCATCCATCTAGGAAAGCCCGACGACCAAACACCATATAAAACCACTTTATCAATGGGCGCGCTGGCAACTTGTAGAACAAGCCTTTCTGATGAAAGCGGCGTTCGCTAAAATCTTTGCTGGACAGTGCTTTAACAAGCGAGAATTGTTCCGCACCATTTTGCTCTTCTATCCATCGGCGCGCCTCCATTGTGGAGTAATTATTATGTTTATTCAACCAATGACTAAACCCTTTTGAGAAAGGGTAGTGGTCAAAGTGCCCATCTATCAATTGAACTAACCCATCTACTTGCAACACCTCGTTGATAGCGCGATGATACGACGCCTTCCCACGCCGGACCAAACGAATGTACAACGGTGAAATCTGGGCGTGCTTTAACCACGATTTCCCTAGGTAATCTCTCCGCTGGATACGAAAGCCGTTCACCGAAGGCTTCGCCTGCTGAACGTTCGAAAGTAATTGTGGAATCAGAGCAGGTGGAATACGCTCGTCTGCATCTAATATTAATACCCAATCAAATTTGAAATCAAGTTGATTTAATGCAGCATTCCGTTGAGATGCATAATCATCAAACTTTCTCTGCGTTAACGTTACACCAGCCTTTAGAGCAATATCGATGGTTGCATCACTGCTATAAGAATCAAAGACATGTATGTCAGTACACCAGAACAAAGATTCTAGACAACCCGGCAGATCTATCTCCTCATTTTTGGTGAGTATTAGAGTAGAAATCATAAATAGAGATGGGGAAGAACGGTGTGCAAAAAAGGCGAGTCAATTAGCTCTTGAAGGAGCTGAATGAAAAACAGATCTGTTATAAAATACACGCAACAATCTACATTAACAGCATAGATTCATTACAATCAAGCTAATTCATACATATTTATCACACTTTCCTTATACCTAGCGAAATCGAATTTATCAGCAACTAAGTTATGAGCATTATCCGACACTTTTCGGTACAAGTGCGCATTTTCTACAACATAGCATATAGTCTCTAATAATTCTTTTTTATTTCCTGGTTGCACTAAATATCCATTCACTTTATCAACAACAACATCAGGTATTCCACCAACTGGAGTAGTAATCGGAACAACAGAGTAAGCCATTGCCTCTAACAAAGACATAGGCAAGCCTTCATTGTAAGTTGGCAAAATCAACAGATGACTATCTCGCAATAATAAGTCCCTTTGCTTGTCATTTATATAACCCAATATTTTAACTTGAGTTTCCAATCTATACTGTTGTATTACTTTCTGTATCTGAGTAGTATCACCTTGTCCTGCAATATATAATTCACAATCAGGATACTGTGCAAAGAAATCAGGCATTATATCAACTAAATCGAATATACCTTTCCTTTCTTCTAAGCGTGCTAGGAATAATAATTTTGCTTTACCATTTGCTAGCACCTTCTTTTCAACATCTTTCGGAATATCTATAGAATTGCGCAGCAAAGTCCAGTTAGCATTAGGCACGAGAGCACTATACCAATTGTACCAAGCAGTGGACAACACTAGATTGACGTCCGTACGCTTAAGAATTCTTCTAATTAAATTCTTTTTAACTTTAGAACAATTTGCATAAAACAGGTGAAAATCCGCAGCATGATTATGCATTATGGTTTTTTTACCTGTGATTTTAGCAATGTAAATCAGTAAGCCAGAAAGCCAAAAGTTTAGATCAGAAGCATGATGGATATGAACTAGGTCAACTTGAGGAAGCAAGTAAAAGAACCGTATACATGCCTTAATCCAAGCTTTTAATCTTTGCAGCGATGAAGTTTCATCAACGATGGTGAAAACCACTTTATAGTTCACGCATTTGTTGAGTTCTTCATCTTCTAAGAATTGCTTCATAACTGTTACGATACCAGACTTAGACTGATATGCGTTTTCTCCAACAAACAATACCTTTTTCATACTCTACAAATTATCTTTTTAGTGCTTGTTAACGTTGCTACAGAAAAGCAAGGATTACATCACCTTATTCCCAACCTCAGACTCAAATAAATAACAGTAAACTTGCAGCAACCATTGGTACAGGGCTGGACTCATCTTGAAAGCTAGATATGCATATCGATGTTTCTTTGATACCAAACCGCTATTATTAACAAATCCATTATAGCTGAGTAGCTTTTGCTTTATACTTGTGTATTCTGTTACGTAATCCTTTTGAAAGGAAAACATCATTAAATTAAGTATAGATATAGTCGATATTAAATCCAGACGTTTTGCATGATCAATGTGCTCTGGGTACTCGTTAGTAGTTATTTTCAGAATTTTTTCAGAAACAGCTACACCTTCCATCTGTGATCTATTAAAGCGTTGGTTACTTACCGAATTATCTCTTTTTAAATAATAATATTTTTTAGATTCATCAAACACTACTACTTCTGCTTGCTTATGCGTCAGAAAAACATAAAACAAGTCTTCATTGATACGACCGCTAAACTGTACGCTTTTAGCTATGTCTGCTTTGTATACCTTGTTGTTAGCACTCCAATCTAAAGTTCCATCAAATACAAGAGGAAGAATATTCCGTCTATTCACTACACGGACTTCTTTGTGGTCTCCTACTTCCTGATGTTTTTTTAACATAGGAATTACTTTCATACCACACACTGAAATATCAGCATTATACTGCCGCGCGTTGCATAGCAACAACTCGTACATATCGGCCTCGATGACATCATCACTGTCCACGAATCCAATATAAGTGCCTTGGCTCATCTCCAATCCCGTGTTCCTAGCTGCTGATACTCCCCTGTTTGCTTGATGAACAACTACTACTCTAGAATCTAGGCTAGCATAGCGGTCACATATGGCCCCACTACCATCTTCGGAGCCATCATCGACTAAGATTAACTCAAAATCTGTCCAAGTCTGAGCTAAGATAGATGCAATAGCTTCGTCTAGGTACTTTTCCTTGTTGTAGACAGGAACAATGATTGACAGTGAAGCCATAAAAAAGCCAGTTTACAGTCCTATTTAGACTATTCTTTACTCAAATATAAAAAAATCAAATCAAATTTCCTTAGTATTATGACATAACAAAGTCTTTTTTTGCTTATACCTATATGATTAAGAAGCAAGCATGATCAAAGCTTTATTAAATTATACTAAGTAAGCTAAACAAGAAAGTAAACGACGCTCGTCCATATTTAACTCTTGTAATAGTCAAATACGTAAGGGATGTATGACGATTTAAAGTACTGACAATATTACGATGCCTTCTACGTGCTACTAGGATATAGGAATAGCAGTTAAGCTTATGCTTACTCACTTAACCATTCATTAAATATGCCCAATAAAATACAAGTCAAATCTTCTTTTAATTCAATTTATGATAATCTTTCTTTTATATACCGGCGTAAAACCAATAACAATCAATACTGCGCAGCTCATTAGCCCAAAAGCAAAATAAGCATTAGTAGTTTTTAAAAGGAAATGGTAACCACTAACAAAACTAGCGAGTAAGACATAATGGCGAAAACATCTACTCAGTGTAGTAATTTTTCTACGTATTAGAACTACATCCTGGCTTATATGAAATACTATGAACGACATAAAGATAGAATAATTAATAACAGATAATGATTTGAAAAAATACAAACCTATAATACTCAAGAAAACGTGCATAATCAAGCTGGTTAAATTAAACCACATATCTAGGTTTTCTAACTTCATTGCTACAATAAGATTTGCTTGCAACAAGGTAGTAGGAAACACAAGAATCGCTAAAAACATTTGAATTATACAAAATATAGCTGTTTGGTACTTATCACCAAAAATAAACGGAATAAGCTTTGGAGCGAAAGCAACAATAAAACTGTAAGAAATTAACGAAAATAGCGTATAAACAACAAACATTTTATCATATAGCACACGCAACCTGTCCTTATCCTGATCGTTAAAATACTGTACAAATTGCGGATAGACGCTACCAGATATAATAATTGGAATTATAATAGTTAAAGAGAATATACGAGATGCTATTTCATATTGAGACACAGCAGAGACTGGCATAAACTTAGAAATGACTATATTAGCAAAACTCCAATAGACTACTGATACGCTTCCTATCACCACAAATCGCCAATTACTAAACACCACTTCTTTTAAGTACGTGTAGGAAACAATCTCCCCTACCGATCTAGTAACAATATTTTTATAATATCCTCCCGTAATCATAAATATATTCAATGTAATAACACGAGAAAACACTAGTGCAAAGGCTAAATAAATAATAGGAAACTTCAAATAAACACAGAAGACAGAAACAACAAGTTTAAAAAACCCATCCATAACCAATACATTAGCCGTACGCTTTTGCAGTGACTTGGCAATATTCAAACTTTTTATTGAGTTGATTGTATTATCAAATATTATATTTAACCCGAGAACAACACCAATGAATCTGATATTATAATCTGAGTATAGAGAAAAAATCAGTAGAACATTTATTATGTAAAATAATATACCTAAAAACCCTTGTAGTTTAAAATACCTATTAGTAAAAATATACTTATCTAACTCACTTGTATACTCTCGTACAAACCATGAGCTAAGTCCCATAGAAGAGAACACAGCTACAAGCTGGTATACAGTATTCGAAAGCAGAAAATGGCCTAGTTGTTCAGATGTATAGTACCTAGCAATAAGAACAAAAAATAAACTATTAAAAATATTTTGAAGAATATTAGCTATCACCCCCCAGGCGCTATTAATTACCAAGGAAGAAGCTTTAAGTTTAAAAATCATATTACTTACTACTCTCATAAACAAAATATTTATTCATAGAAATAGTAGCTAATATAACCATAATTGTAATTACAACAATACTTATTCTAATATCAAAGAGAGTATAAACTGTATTGAATGCTATCAACCAACTTACCAAAGAGCATAGCAGCACAGCAGATACCTTGGCTTCGCTACTTTGAACGCACTTCTTAATAGCTCTTATAACGCAGTAAGCAATAAGAAGTAAGAAGAGTAAAAAGCTAAAAAACCCTGTCTCTGACAATATTTTAAGGTAACCACTTTCTGGTTGATCAAAAAATAATATCTCTTCTCCTATTTCTAAATACAGGTCTTGGTTGTGACGTTTAGTATAACTCTGAAAATTACCTAAGCCGATTCCTAAGACAGGATTATTCTCTGAAATCCTATACGCTTCTGCCCATATTTTTTGACGAAACTTATAGTCTTCACTTACATTATTTAATCTACGTAAGTTAGGGAATTCTGAAGCAAGCGTTGAAAAAAGTGAAACACATATCATGCACAAGGCAACAAAATACAAGCGAAACTTACTACTACTGCTCACTACAAAAATTATAAGTGCTACTAAGAAGCCACCCAGTGCAGATCGGCTACCCGTTAGCAACAATCCAATTATCAGCAGAACAAATAAAGAATAGTTTACAATATTTTTATACTCACCCCGATAATTGTTGTGAGAGAACAAAAACAAGAAACTACCTAGGGCCAAAAACTGCCCATGCCCCTGTGAATCATGAAACATACCTGGATATCTGATGGTATTGTTCTCAACATCCAGTGTATTAGAATTCAGGTCAGGGTAAAACGTAAAATTTAAGCCTACAACTAATTGAATTAATAAGAAGCCAAGAGCGACTACATACATATACTTCAAGGCCTTGATGACTTTATAAAAGAAGAACTCATCTCTCCGACATTCTGCTGCTAACAAACTTACGTATATAAATAGGGGCAGTAGTTCCAAAAAGGTCAAAGTAGAATTTGTCACGAATTCGGAATATAGACTGCTTAGCAACAGCAAGGCAAGCATAGTAATTAGCAAAAACTTCACTAAGCTCCTACTCGACGCAATACTGATCATAAAGTCTTTAAAGCAGAACACTATGCAATAGATGGTAATCGCATCAAATACTTTAAATCCACCCCAGGTAACTTTCGTTACCAGCAGGTTCATGAAGGGTAGTACATAGATGCTAAAAAGCAAATAGGTTCTTACTTCTCGTTTTCGATGAAAGAAGAAGAGAAAAGCTATGATAGTCGCGCCTGCTAGAACGTAAGTTATTTTTCCTTCGCCCATGACACCTAGATGCTGCTCACTGATGAGGTAAAATACTGTTTCAATGCAGCAAGCAATTCGTTTTGTTTGCGCAAGATCAATAAGAGAGTGTTACGAATTACCACATTCCTGTTTGTGTACTTGGGACGGCTCATAGAGAGGAGAGTAACTACTTATAGTATTATACTGAAGGATATAATATTTTTCTTATATTTCAGAAGATATGTAGCAACTCAAAATGCGCTTTAATCTTTATCGCTATTACCCGATGAGGCGTGTTATAAGGCTGCGTTAGTAGGGCTAGTGCTGCTAACGCATTTCTAACAATGCATAGTTGTAGTCTAGATTCATAGACTTAGAAAGTACAATGCACTCATAACAGGCGAGCTTGTGCAAAATGTCGCCCGACGGAACAGGATAATCACGAATGAGCCGCCGTTTTGGCGTAATAGTCTTGGTAGTTGTAGCTGCTTTTATCCAGCTTAGCGCCGTTGAACACAACATTCATCCGGGGAAATACCCCTTCTTTGTACTGCTTTTGTACAAATGGCAACAGCGACTTCAGCGTATAGCTCTCACGCATGATGTACAATGTGACATCACTAAGCGGCGCCACAATTATAGCATCCGTTACGAGGTACGCTGGCGGAGTATCAATCAGTACATCATCGTAACGCTCCTTCAACTGCTTTATTAGAAGTTCTAAGTGCTCATGCTCTAGCAATTCCGAAGGGTTAGGCACCAACGTTCCACTGGCAATGATGTCCAGGTTCGGTGTCACTCGTGACGGTTGAATAACTTCTTCTATCGAGCAAGCACCTAGTAAAAAGTCGCTGGCCCCATAGTGATTCTCATCCAACTCAAACACAGCTGACTGACGAGGTTTGCGAAGATCTAATTCTAAAAGAACAGTTTTTCTACCCGCTAGCCCTAGTGTAACGCCCAAGTTGCTACACACGAAGCTTTTGCCTTCACCACTAATACTTGAGGTAAGCAACGTCACTCTACCCTTGCTGATATGACCATGCAAGGACCGTAGACTAGTTCTGAGCCACCGAAACTGCTCACCTATGGCTGCATAATCAGCTGAAGAAACCACTAATGGAGTTGAGGTTTTTTGCATAACCAACTCCGTTAGAAGTGGTAGTTGGCTTAACGCTTCAACTTCTTTGCCTCCTCTAATTCGGTTGCGAATTCCTTCTTTTACAAGTATAACGCCACAAGGTAGAGCTAGGCCTAGTAGCATCGCCAAAGCCAGTACAAATGGCTTCTTAGGCCATTTGACGGAAGCAGTGTATGCCTGATCTACAATGCGAGCGTCTGCCAGCAGGGGCGCGTAGCTTAAGCCTACTTCTTCCCGCTTTTGGAGTAGATACAAGTACAGGTTCTCTTTGATAGTTTGCTGTCGCTTGATGCTCACTAATTGTCGCTCCTGTACAGGCACGTTCCGGATAGAAGATGCTAGCTTACCAGTTGTCGCTTGCAGTTGCCTTTTAGTACCTAACAATGATGCTTTTAACGTCCGGACGCTACCAATAATAGCAGAGCGTGTTGCGTTGATCTGCTTATTAATTGGCTCGAAGACGGGGTTTGTTTCGGGAGTAGTAGCTAACAGCTTTTCGCGCTGCAGTTGCAAAGACGATAGTTTCTCAATCAAACTGCTTAGGGTAGGATCGTCGATACCCATTGTTGCAGGCACACCTTTAAAATCAGGCGCGTTGACGTAGCGGCTAATCTCATCAATAACACCTAACTCAATGTTAACTTTATTTAACTGTGTGTCGTTCGATTGCACATTCTCTAAGTACATAGACGATTGAGAAGTGATATCCGTGAGCCCATGACTACTACGAAAGCCTTCCACTTTGCTCTCCAAGCTGTTAAGCTCTCCACTGAGTACTGCAAGACGCTTATCGATGAAATCCAAGGTGCTCTGAGTAGTACGATTCTTCTCTGCAATGGCCTTCCCGTTATATAACTGAATAAGATGATCTAATAGCGACTTACCACGTTCAGGCACTTGGTCGTCAATTGCCAATCCGATGGCTGGTGCTTGTTTGTTCAGCAACTCGACTACCATAGACTTTTGATAACGTTCAGCTACTTTCTCTGGATTTTCAAGCTGAATTGTTATTGTTTCTCCTAAAAAATCTTGAATATTTTGCTTCGCTTGAAGCTGCCAAGTAGCTCCATCCGACTGAATGGGCGAATTGAAAGCATAAGTATGTGTTTTAGCATCTTTCCCAATTACGTTGAAAGAATCTTTGCTCACTACTACAACCTTCAACGTCTGATCATAAGTCGAATTACTTGCTGTTATAAGGTGATATGCTACCGGACTGTTCGTGTATAGTTCCTCCGGTACAAAGGCGTCTGAAGTAAAATAACGCGTCCACAACTGCAAATTGACAATTGCCTGATTAATTAGCTCGTGTGATTTTAATACCTCTATTTCATTTTCAGCTACTTTAGGCGATTCTGCTAAATCAATTTCTTGTAGCGCTGATTTGTTGTTAGGGTTCTTGTTAGTATCCTGAACTAATATAGATGCCTTTATTTCATACGTAGGTTTTACAATCTTTAAATAACCAATCGCTATAGTAGCGAACACCAAAAGGCTTCCTAAAATCCAGGGCCAATAAGGCAAATAATCAGCAAAAGCGCTTTTTAAATCTGGCAACTTGTTTTCGCCTTCGGAAGAAGACGAACGAACAATGTACTGCTGTTGGCTCATATCAGTGTAATGTTATTATCTATACAAGTTAGATAGCACGATAGCAATGATAGATAAGCCCGAAAGCACCAAAGTAGCTGTTCTATACCCTCGGTCTACAGTTGCAAACTTGGTTTTGTCAGGTTGCACATAGATCACATCATTGTTTTTGAGGTAATAGTAAGGCGAGGCGAAAAGCTTCTTGGAAGTAAGATCTATCGGTATATACTCCCGCTTATTATTTTGCTCCCTTACAAGCAAGACGTTTGTCCGCAAGGCAGTTATATTCAGATCACCAGCTAGAGTAAGTGCTTCTAAAATTGTTATCCTTTCATTTTGAATAGTGTAGGTATCCGGTTTTAATACATCACCGATTATAGACACTTTGAAATTTAGCAAACGAATATTTACCACAGGCTCTTTGAGATAAGTCACGAGCCTCTGTCGTAATTTTTGTTGTATTTCGCTTGTGGTAAAACCGGCTACTTTGAATTCACCAATTAGAGGCAGCTGTATATTCCCAATTGCATCAACACGATAGCCTACAACTGGATTCGCAGGAGCTACATCGTAGTTGTTTCCGTTTACGCGATTAAGATTATAATTAAATACTGCAGCTGCCTCTTGATTTAAACTACTAACATTAACCCCTAAAATATCTTCAGGCTGTATCGTTATGGGAGTGTAATTTTGAATATTATCGTCACTTATACTCGTCTTGCTCAAATCCTTAAAATAAGGAATGTTCTTGTAAGAACTACATGAAGTCGAAGCGTAAGCTGTAGTAAATAACCAAAGAACGAGTAATTTTTTTTGCTTGAGAAACAGGTGCAACATAAATGTACTAGGTGTGTATCGGCTTAATGAGCCAATGTCGAATAGAGCAGTATTGAAAGACAAAGATGTTTAGCAGAGAGATAGATTCAGCAAATACTCTTCTTGTATTCTATGCAAACTTCTAAGTCGAAAGTGCAAAGTTTAAGCTATTGGTGTGCCTAGCAGCTCTTACCTGTTATGAGTTCTCGAACAAGTGAGTACGTCACTAAGCAAATACCTAATCCTACTTATGACAAATTAAGGTATATTTATAATATAAAAATATTAATAGTTATATTTTTTTACTATTATTAGTTACAAATTTACACAAAATATTGATAAACAGATGAATGTTATAAATATAAACTCATCTTTGTTCAACTGAATTCAGTCGCTAGTACTCAAGTTAATACACCTAGTAACCATCTTAGCAAGCTCAACGGATATGTTTGACTATCCATAATTACAGCTTGTACTTGAGACAAAGTGCCTCATTATGCTAGGATTCCAAAAACATGCTTGCGCATCAACCCTTTGTTGCGCCAAACATCCCATATTATCTTCTTCCCAGTACAAGCTTCTGTAGCACTTGCTCAATCTCGGCGAACAATGGTCGCGCTGCTACTTCCGGCTGGGCACACTGGCGTTGCAAAGCTGATAAAGCGTGGAAGGCCGCTGAAGCGGTTGGTTCACAATGATCCAGGAGTTCTTCCAACAAACAGGCAAATGCCCTAGCTTCTAAACGCTGGAGCTGCGTGGACATCGTTGAGCTAGAATCAAAGAAACAAGCCGCGCCAAAGTCACCTAGCAAACAGCTGCCGGCGCTAGTAGTCAGAATATTGTGGGCATATAAATCGCCATGCAAGATGCCGCTAGCGTGTAGGTGCGCCGCGGCGGAAGCAATGCCGTGTGCCAGACGTAGCACCGCATCTAAGCCCAAAACGGTGCCGTCGTCATATACGTCGCGGGTACAGCTGGCAAAGCTAGGTGGCCCGGCTAAGATCCGGAACGATGGGTCAATCAGGTCGAGCACGAGCCCTTCGGCGTTGGTTGGGTGATCCGTTATTTTCCCCTCGACGGCAATCAGATTAGGATGGCTGCCAGCACTGATACACGCAGCCATTTCGCTGTGCGGTAATCCGTCGCTGGTCACGGCGCCTTTGAACAGCTTCACAGCTACTTCCTTCGCGAGGGCAGCGTCTGGCTGCCATTGGGCCTGATAGATGACGCCCGAGGCGCCTTCCCCTAGCTTTTGCCGCAACGTCAGGGTGCGCCAATTGATGCTAGCAATTGGGTGCTGTGCCACTACTGCTTCTTCGATTTCTTCGCAGAATGGGTTGCCGGCGTACGCGAGCCACGAAAGCCGCGGGAGCGAAAGCAGCCACTCCGGCAACGCCTCAAAACGGTTAGCCGCAATGCGCAGCAGTTCTAGGTTAGTGCACGCCGCTATGCTCGCGGGCAGGTACGTAAGCTGGTTGCCGGCCAGCATGAGCTTTTGCAAATGCGTACAAGCACCCAGCTCCTCAGGCAGAGCGGTCAGTTGGTTGTCGGTAAGAATGAGCCAGCGCAGCAGCGGCGGCAGGGCTGCTGCCGGCACCATACGAATCTGATTGGCCTTGAAGCCAATCATGCTCAGCTGCGTGCATCGCCCTAGTACCTCGGGCAGAGTGACAAACTGATTATCAGAGCAGAAGATAATGCGCAGCTTGTACAAGCGCCCTAGGTCATCAGGCAGCGAGGACAAAGCGTTGCCGGATAGATTAAGAATCTCTAGTGAATCGGCTAGGTCGAAAATCTCGGTTGGAAACTCCGTAAGGCCAGCCGACAAATCGAGGCGTTGAATGCCCGCTAGCTCTCCAGCGCGCAGTTGTTTGAGGGTGTGCATGCGGCAAAGGTCGTAAAGGACCAGCACTTAAGGCATGTAAGAAGCCCCACGAAGCATCTGGCATGCAATAGCAACCCTTAACGATTGAGTTACTACAGCATACGAGGTACTTCGCAGGGCTTAGTATGACCGTCCTGGTGTTTTCTTACACCATTCTATGCTACGAGCTGCACGAGAGGGTGGCGCAACCGGGTTTCTCGCGGGCCCAATCGGGGCGCTTGGCGGCTAGCTCCTCGTGCTCGGGCTGTTCGGCGAAGGGCGTTTTGAGCACTTCCATCAGAGTATTTAAGAAAGCTAGGTCGCCGGCTTCAGCTGCTTCTATAGCTTTCTGTGCTAAATAGTTGCGTAGCACGTACTTCGGATTTACACGCAGCATGCTTTCCCGAATAGCTTCCGGGCTCGCAGACTCCTGCCGCAGCCGTTGGAGGTACCGTTGGAGCCACTGCACCAGTGTTTGCTCCTCCTCCATCGACATAGAATAAGCCGCTTTGGCAAGCAGCTCGCGCCACGTAGCATCCTCGTTCTCAGCATTCAACAGTAGAGATGGCGCCGTATGCGAAAGCTGCCGGAAGAACAACGTCATATCGATTTCGGAGCCAGCCAGTGCTTCGAGTAGTTCTTCCACCAACGCCCGGTCTTCCTCCAACGCTAAGGACGTGAGCCCTAGCTTTTGCAGGAGCATTGTGTGTCGGGTCTGGGCCAGTGTGGTGCGGTACGTTTCCAGGCCTTGCTGTAGGTCTTGTGGCGTTTCTACTAAGTGGGCAAGCGCCCGGGCCAACTGATAAAGGTTCCAGAGAGCCACCTGCGGCTGTTGCCCAAAGGCGTAACGCCGCGAGCCGAAGTCGGTGGTGTTGGGGGTCCAGTCGGGGTCGTAGGGCTCAAGCCAGCCGTAAGGGCCATAGTCAATCGTGAGACCTAGGATTGACATGTTGTCGGTGTTCATCACGCCGTGCACGAAACCCACTGACATCCAATGCGCTATCATCACAGCCGTGCGCCGACAGATCTCTTCAAACCAGCGCACGTATACGGCCGGCGACGGAGCTCCTAGCTCGGGGTAATGGTGACGAATGACGTAATCAGCCAGGGCACGCATGTTGTCCAACTCACCCATAGCAGCCATGAGTTGGAAGTTACCGAAGCGAACAAACGTTGGCGCCACGCGCGCCACAATAGCGCCGGGCTCGGGTCGGGCGTTGCCGTTGTAGAACATGTCGCGAACAACTTCGTCGCCGGTAGCTACCAGGCTCAGGGCCCGGGTAGTGGGCACCCCTAGGTAATGCATGGCTTCGCTGCACAGGAATTCCCGCAGCGAAGACCGCAGCACGGCCCGTCCGTCGGCGCGACGCGAATACGGCGTGGGACCGGCTCCTTTCAGCTGTATTTCCCAGTTCGTACCGTCGGTTGCTGTCAGCTCGCCTAAGGAAATGGCGCGTCCGTCGCCGAGCTGTCCGGCCCAGCTGCCAAACTGATGCCCACCGTAGCGCGCCGCAAACGGCTTCATGCTAGGTGCCAATTGGTTACCAGCCAGCATATCTACGGCTGGGCCGCGCTCAGACGGACGCTCCAACCCTAGGTAAGCCGCTAGGTCCTCGGACCACGCTAGTAGCTGCGGGGCTTGCACGGCCGTGGGCTCTACCCGTGAGTAGTGATAGCCAGGCACTTGGCGTGGCGTTTTGTCCATCGAAGCTTCGCCGTGCAACTCCTCCACGAACGAATTTTGAAAAACAGCTTGCTCCAGCGGAGCAAGCTGCTCGACCTGTTGTGAGTATGTGACCATTGAGAGAATATCTTCTAAAAGCACGTCTCCAATGCAGAGGCTTGCTCCTTTATCAACGCTTAATGGTAGTGGTTGTTTTGGTCGAGCTTCGCTGGTCAGCAACTGCGGCACCTAGCTGCTGAGCTAGCTTTGTGGGCCAATTGCGGCAGAAAGCAAAAAGCCGCAGCGAATGGCTGCGGCTTTTTAAGTGGGTGATGAGCAAGAGCTACTCGCCGACTAAAGGGGGTGGGCCGTTAAGGTATCAGGTAATACACGGCGGCTAGTACAACTAAGCTGGCCATGAAGACGACTACAATCAGTTCGTCGCGGGATGAAGAAGTAGAAGTAGGTTCCATAGGGTCTAAAAGTTGCGGCAAAGGTAGACCTTTCCCCTTTGTAGCGCCACAGTAGCATCACTTTTCCATGTTAAGTTTTCACCCCAGCCTGACAAACGACTGACTACCACCTAGCTCAACACTTGACACCCGATTGAAAGCTCTGCTTTAAGAGAAACCCGGGAAGAGAAAAGAAGACAAAAGCCCCAGCGTTGCAGCGCCGGGGCTTGGTCAATGCACACAAAAAAGCTCCTCACCATATGGCTTTTTGCAGCAGCAAAATTGCTCGTCTACTATTATGCAGCGGTGAAGGCCAGGTTATGTTTTAGCACAATCATCAGCTATTAACAGGCGTAGTTTACGGTTTCGTGAAACTTGCTTGCTGGTCTAGCTTTCACCCACTAAAGTGTTGTGTTTTGCAGCGCGGATTCCTCTGGGGGAGGCGTTCGTCGAGGGGCGCAGTCATATTTGACTGCGCCCCTCATCTATCATAGGTGCTACTAAGTACTACAAATAATTGCGGGGCCGTACCTAGGGCATCTTTTGCTCGTCCCAGCCTAGCGCCTTTTTTATTCGGTAATAGATATCGGTGTTTTCGTACATGCCGGTAAACAACTCGCTGCCATTGCCATAGGCAAACACCGGCACCATCACGGCCGAGTGCTTGTTGGTGGCAAATTTGGCTACCACTTTCCGCTCCGAAATGCTGCCCTCAATGATGCTGTAGCCGCCAGTTTCGTGGTCAGCCGTCACGATGACGAGTGTTTCGCCATTGGCAGCCGCAAACCGGAAAGCCTTGCCTACCTGCTGGTCGAAGTCCAGGACTTCCTGCACATTTTGAGTCGTGTTATTGAAGTGACCAGCGTCATCGATCTGCGAGCCTTCAATCATCAGGAAAAAGCCCTGCTTGTTCTTGCTCAGCACTTCTAGGGCTTTGTCAACCCCTAGGTTCATGTAAGCAGCCGTGCGCCCGGCCACGGCGGACGGACCGGCGTCAGCGAGCAACGCCACTGCTTTCGGGCCAGTAATTGGCGGCACCGCGGCTGGGGAGGTAACTATTTGGTAGCCTTTCTCCTCCCACTGTTTTAGCAAGTTCACATGGTCTTGGCGCTGGGTGAAGAACTTGAGGCCACCGGCGTACATAAAGTCGATGGGCGCGTCGAGGTACTTGGCGGCAATGGCTTCCGGCTGGTTGCGGTCGGGGTGCGTGACGGCAAAACAGGCGAGGGTAGCGTCGGGCAGCTCGCAGGCCACCACCAGGCCCGTGGATTTGCCGTGTTCCCGCGCATCCCACATGATGGAGCGAAACTCATGCCCTAGAGAATCTATGCTGATGGCGCCGTTGTAGGTTTTATGGCCCGTCGCCATAGCGGTAGCACTAGCCGCCGAATCGGTAATCTTGCCGTATTGGTTGTGGGTGATAGAGAAGCCAGTGGCCTGGGCCTGCTGCATAAACAGCTTGCCTTGGTTGGCAATGAGCCCGCCCGTTACTTGCGTCGGTCCCATCCCATCCCCGATCATCAGGATGATGTTTTTGAGTGGTTTTTTGGGACCTGCATACGGCGCCAAAGGCGGCACTTGGTAGGCAGTGGGTGCTTGGTATTCCGTCTTATACAGCGGTATCGGCGCGGCTGGGCTAGGATCAGGCGTGTGCTTGATGGCTTCAATCACGGCGCTCCGCGACGGTGCCGCCGACCTAGGTGACGAACAAGCCAAGAGGCCGCTGCCGAGCAGCAAGCCCAGGGCTAGGTTAGCTTTTTGCATGCGTGTCAATCGTTGTCTTTAGCTCCACTAGCTCATCGGCGCCCACCAGTACGGCGGGGTAGCGCAGCAATTCGCGCCATATGGCTTGCAGGTGAGCCGGGTTCTTGGCAGGCAGGTTCCAGAAGCGGATTTTCTGGCCGTTGCGCACAGCTTGGTCGTTCCACTGGCGCAGGCGAGCGGCTTCGGCGGCGGGCATAGCGCCCTCACCATTCCACTTGAAAGACTTCTGCCAGTCGCCATTCACCGCCGGAAACTGAGTCGCGCTAGCGCCGGCTTGCAAGTCCTCAAGCGAGCCATCGAGGTACACCAAGCGCTGCTTATCGGCAAGTACTTCTTGGCGCGGGTACCCACCGCTCAGAATCACTTTCACGCCCCCTTGACGTGGCTGCTGCGGGGTAGAAAGAATATCCTGGTAGCGGGCCAGCACGCGTTCCAACTGAACGTAGGTGCCCGGACCATCGTTCTTGAAATCGATGTACAGCCACAGCTCCGCAGGCTTAGTGTACAACGCTTTCTTGGCCCGCAGTACTTGGCGCATCGGCTCCAGATATAGGGTTTGCAGCGTCTTCTCTGGCTGCAAAGAAGCTCGGTCGTGGCCAACCTGCAAGGTGGTGTCTACTAAGAACACATCCGCTTCTACGCTTTTAAAACCTAGCTGCAAGGCATCCGTGAGTGGATGCGGGCGCCAATAATCGTTATGGGAGTGGCCTTGCTCCAGGGGCAGCGCCAGGGTGACGGTTGTTTGGGCGTGCGCGCTAGCAGCGCTCAGCAGCAGGATGGCTAGGGTGGTGCGGATGGTTTTGGTCATAAGCGTAATGAAATTTGGACGGTGTAGAGACACAATACTTTGCGTCTGGCCGTTGCGGATATTGCTTACCTAGGTTGTTCAGGGCTAGGCCATTCTAACGTTGGTCGTTCAACGACGAGACGCAAAGTATTGCGTCTCTACACTGTTCAGGCATCTACCAGCTTTGGTTGTGGGCGATTTTGGACGTAGTCGCGGCCACGTTGGGGCTTGGCGTAGGTAGCTTGGGCGTCGCCCAGCGGACGAGGTCGGCGGGCGGTAAGCGGCTGTAAAGCTAGATTGCCAGTAAGCCGCAAACAGCTCATTGTAGGCCTGCTCTGAATCGTTGCGGATGGCTTCCCAGCAGGTTGCGCTCATCATTTGGTCTCCTCTTACGAGTCCACAAATGAAGCGCACCTAGCTCGACTGCTTGCCATGCTATCGTTTACCAAAACATTAAATTGTGCTATTGCCCAAGCTAAAAACCCAATACCGCGTATTTGCCTGGTTACGCTTTGTTCAATTCATTTCACTCACCCCTTAAAAGATGAATCTAGGCACAACACTTAGTAGGAGCCTTTTGCCCAATTTTCCGGTTCTTAGGGCATGGAATATTTTGTAGCAAAGCACTCCATCGTGCGTACTATTTGGGGTAAGGCAGATACGGTATTGTTCATCTTTGCCGGTGCCGCGGCTGAGTTTGCCTTGAACAAGGCCGTTGACTGGCTCTATTTCACCGGCCGGCTGCCAGCCGATCCGCTGGGGCGACTGTTTTCTACCGTCGAATACGCGCGGCAGATTGTGTTTGCGCCTCGCGTTGGCGCCGAAAAAGCCATTGATACCATCACGGCCATTCACGGGGCCGTGGAAGCCAAGCGCGGCGCGGCCATCCCGGCCTGGGCCTACCGCGACGTGCTTTTCATGCTAATCGATTATTCCATTCGGTCGTTTGAGGCCCTGGAGCGCCTGCTCACCACACCGGAAAAAGAGGAAGTGTTTCACGTGTTCAACCGCGTAGGGCTGCGCATGGGCATTCCGGATTTGCCTACCACGTACGCCGAATGGCTTGTGGCCCGTGCGCAGCATCTCTCTCAAGACCTAGCCCACAGCCATTATACCGATGATCTGTTCCAGCAATACCGGCGGCACCTAGGTCCGTTGCGGTACTGGTTGCTGTTACAAGGCCAGCGTCTCGTGCTACCCGAGCACGTGCGCCACTTGCTCGGGTTTGGGGCGTGGTCGTGGCTGCGGCCGGTGGTGCCCGTTTACCGCCATACGCACCATTTTTCGTTGAGTCAGTGGATCAAGACGGCTCTATTGCCGACTGCTTACAAAGCCCAAATCCAGGCACTTGACGCGCAGTAGCATACCCAAGCAGCCGAAAGGCGCTGTTTGCTTCTGCTTGTCCGGTGCATCGGATGGTTTACACCGCAGCAGCTCCGTCAAAAATCCGAATTTAATCATGCGTAAATACGTATAAATCCGGGAGTAAACCGAAAGCGACAAGCCGTTGAGACGAGTATCTTACCTACCCCTAAGGAAGCTACTCCAACCTCATCAGCCAAACAACCTATTCTTTCCCCATGTCCACGTTTACCCCCACGCTCCAACTCCATCAAGTTCCGGCAGGCCGCCGGCTTGACTTCAGCACTCAGCCTGGTCGCTTCGCTTATGTATATCGGCGCTCCGACTATGGCGGGTGGCAGTGCATTGCCCGCAATGCTTGCAGCCCTTCTTTCGATAACTCCTTCGCAGCGGCCGGCAGCGTTGTCGAGTACATGGTATGCCACTGCGACGCGAGCGGCAATATCACTGCCACTACGCCCATCGTGCAGGTGCAGTTAGTTGGGGCGACGTTGCTCGCCAACCATTCAATAACCAGTCACGCGGAACGAGCTACTACGTAACCTCACCCGTTCTTCCGGGCAGGAGCACTTATTTCTCTGCTTGGTGTATCTGCTTTGCTAGCTTCCTTTAAAGGCCAGGTATGTCCATCCGTCGTACGCTGGCCTTTGTTTTTATTCATTTGCTTTGCCGTTCTGCCTGCGCAAACAGGACAGAGCAAGCTAGACTCTGAGCGGCAGTTGGCGTTGTGGTTTAGGTTAGGTTTCCTATTTTGCTGCTTATTATCAGGTTTGTAGAACGCCGTACTTAGCCTAGGCTGGTACTTTACATGCGCAAGCCCTCGGATCAGGAGTGGATGGTTTGCCCCCTGCTTCCTACTCTTGCGAGTTAACTAACTTGTTAAAAGGCAGGCCGCACGCTATTCGTCTGCGCTTCGCTTTTCACCCGCTTATCCATGCCTGACTCCGCCGCAGCTTCTTCTATTAGCTTCTCCGCCTTGCAGGACGTATTTCCGACCGACGACTTGCTGCAAGGTCTGCTAGATGCTTCGTTGACTGGAGTAGCGCTTTATAAGCCGATTCGGGAGGCTAGCGGTACTATCACCGACATGGAGATTGTGCTGCTCAACCCGGCGGCTCAGCAAATATTAAGCTTGCCTGCTCGCCCCACCGGCACGTACCTCCAGCTCTTCCCGCATACCCTAGCTACCGGTGTCTTCGATTTTCACCGCCGGGCATTTGCGTCGGATAAGGTAGAACGCTACAGCATAAACTACCAAGGCGACGGCCTCGACAACTACTTTCATCTTTCTGCCCGGCGCGTAGGAGACGGTCTGCTCGTCAGTTTCTCGGATACGGCTGACCAAGACCGTAGCGCTGTCGAAGAAGCCCTGCGCGAGAGCCAAGCCCGCGCAAAAGCAGCCCGCGCGGATGCCGAAGCGCAGCGCAAACGCCTGGAAGCGTTGTTTATGGATGCACCGGCGATGATTACCATCTTTGAAGGGCCCGAGCATACGTTTAAGCTGGTCAATCCGCTCTACCAGCAACTGGTGGGCCCCCGCCCCCTTCTGGGAAAGCCAATCCGCGAGGCGATGCCAGAACTGATCGGCCAACCCATTTTCGGGCTGCTCGACCGTGTGTACCAAACTGGCGAACCGTTCTACGCAACGGAGATGTTGGTGAAGCTCGACCATACCAACTCGGGCGAGCTAGGTAACAACTACTACAACTTTATCTACCAACCCACTCACAGCCAAGACGGTGCAGTCGACGGTATCTTGGTGTTTGCCTACGAGGTAACGGCGCAGGTACGAGCACGCCACCAGATTGAGTTGCAGGAGCATAAGCTGCGCCTCCTTAATGAAATGCTAGCCTCTACCAACGAGGAGCTAGCAACCGCCAACGAAGAACTTCAGAATGCCAATGAAGAAATATTGGCTAACAACGAAGAGCTTTTCCGAACGCAGATTGCCCTACAGGAACTGAACCAGGAGCTGGAAGCCCATATAACGGACCGTACGGCTAAGCTGCGGCGCGCTTTGCAAGAAGCACAGCTGCAACGGGAGCGGCTACGAGCGTTTCTTCTCCAGATGCCTGCGCCGATGTGCGTTTTCCGCGGGCCGGATCATGTCTACGAACTCGTCAACTCGCACTATCAGCAACGGTTTGGGAACCGCCAGCTCGTCGGTCTTCCTCTGCAAGAAGCGGTGCCTGAGCTCGTGGCCCAAGGCTACCTGCGCATGCTGGACCGCGTGTACCAGACTGGCGAACTGTTCTTTGCCAAAGAAACGCGTGTGTGGGTTAGCCCAGCCACCAAAAACGGCAGCGCGCAGGAAAGCTACTTCGACCTGGTGTTGCAGGCTACCTACAACGACCAAGGCGCCATTGATGGCATCATTCATTATGCGCTCGATGTCACGGAGCACGTGCTAGCCCGCCAGCAGCTCAAGCAAAACGAGGAGCGCTTACAGCTAGCCCTCGAAGCTAGCAACATGGCTTCCTTTAACCTCGACTTGCTCACCAACCAGATTGAGCGTAGCGAGAACCACCATACTTTGTTTGGCTACGAAACGCCATTGCCTGAGTGGAATCTGCCGATGCTCTTGTCGCACATGCTGCCCGAAGACCAAGCAGAGTTTCAGCAAAATCTCACGCAAGCTATGAACACGGGCGTGCTACGCCTGAACCCTCGCATTCGGCGCGCCGATGGGGAGCTGCGCTGGCTTGAGGCCCGCGGCCGTATCTTTTATGATCATGGTGGCAAGCCGTTGCGCGTGGCCGGGGTGATAACTGACGTGACAGAACGAGAGCGGGCGCGTCAGCAGCTACAAACCCTGACGGAGCAGCTAGCCAACACCAACGAGGTTCTGCGCTCCGCCAACGCAGAGCTAGGTATCACCAACCAGCAACTCACGCGTACCAATGCTGACCTCGATAGTTTTGTGTACACGGCCTCGCACGACCTGAAGCAGCCTGTTAATAACATGGCGGGCGTGTTTGAGGAGCTAAAGCGCACGGCCACATTTCACGACCCGCAGGCCACCATTCTGGTTGAGATGTTTGAAACGGCCCTGGAGCAGATCAACAGCACCATCCAGGGCCTAACAGAAGTGGTGCAGGTGCAGCGGCACAGCGAGCGGCTACCAGCCGAGCACGTCGCCTTGCTTCCTCTCACCCAGAAAGTACTACAAAGCATGTCGAGCCAGTCGGCAGCTTCTAAAGCCGATTTTCAGCTGGACTTTTCGGCGGTACCGGTCGTGTATTTCGCCCATCTCAGCTTACAGAGCATCTTATACAACCTGCTCAGCAACGCCCTGAAGTACGCGCATCCCGACCGCCCACCGATCATAGTCGTTCGCACGGAACTGACGGCCGAGGGTGACCCGACCCTGGTGGTGCAGGACAATGGACTAGGAATAGACATGGAGCGCCACGGTGCCAACCTCTTTCAGCTGTTCCGTCGCTTCCACGACCACGTGTCGGGGTCGGGCCTAGGGTTGTATTTGGTGAATCGTATTGTGCAGCAAGCAGGTGGGCGTTTGCAGGTAGAGAGTGAGGTGGGCAAGGGCACCACGTTCCGCATTTACTTTCCAGCCACAGTTCTATCTACCGTGCCGACCTTATGAACCGCTTTGACCGCATCACCGCTATTCTGATTCAGCTGCAAGCGAAGCGCGTGGTGAAAGGTCCGGAGCTAGCTGCCCGCTACGGCGTAAGTCTGCGCACGGTGTACCGCGACTTGCGCACGCTGGAGGAAGCGGGCGTCCCCCTTTGCGGGGAGGCAGGCGTAGGCTACTCCCTAGCTGATGGCTATCGGCTGCCGCCCGTCATGTTTACCCGTGAAGAGGCCACCGCCTTGGTTACGGCCGAAAAGCTCGTGACGCAGCTCACCGATGCACACACGGCCCAGGTAAGCCACGCCGCCATGGACAAGCTGCGGGCTGTGCTCCGCCGCTCCGACCGCGACTACCTCGAAGCGCTCAGTCCGCACATTAGCGTGCTGCGCTCGCCCCGGCCTGCGGCTCCGGTTCTGCTGCCTAGCAACACTCACCAGCAGCTCCTAGATAGTATTGCGAGGCAGCGCCTGGTGACCCTAGACTATCGCGCCGGTTACCAAGGCACCCCTACCCAGCGCGATGTTGAGCCTATCGGGGTATACTTCGGCCAGTACTGGCACGTGGTGGCTTTCTGTCGGTTACGCCAGGAGTACCGCGACTTTCGGTTGGATCGTATTGCGGGTTTACAGGTGCGCGAGGAAGCATTTGCCCCACGTCCGGAAACACTCCAAACGTACTGGAAGCAGCAGGCTCAGCGGCGCCAGGTGCACGCGGCCGTGGTGCAATTTGGTCCAGCTGTTTTGTCCCACGCACACGAAAACAAGCAGTACTTCGGTTGGGCGCACGAGACAACGATGGCAAACGGCTGGTTGGAAATGACCTTTCTAACCGTCTGCCTACAGCAGCTCGCCCGGTGGCTGTTGGTGTTTGCCCCCGATGTGACCATTGTGTCGCCGCCCGCCCTGCAGGATGAACTTCGCAAGCTAGCCCAAGTGGCGCATGCGCATTTTAGCTAGGTAAGGAAGCAGCTCGCCCAACGAGCGGCGGGCGCAACTGGCAATCCTCTTTATCTGCATTCCGCAAGTTTAGCAACAGCTGTGTTCCTGCTAAACCGAACTACTACGTGGTTTACCACTACCAATTGAAAGCGAAAAAGGGCTGATCGGTACGATACCGATCAGCCCTTTGCACAGCATTACTTCTGTCGCTACTTACTTGGTAATCAACAAGCGTAAGCTTTGCGACTCGCCATTAAGAACAAGCCGACAGTTGTATACACCGCTTGTTAGCGTGCGGCTATCCAGCACCAAGTTATAGCGCTTATTGCTTTGCACCTGGCCTTCGTAGAGGGTGGTGACCAAGGCCCCTAGCTGATTGTAAACTTTCACCTGCGCTTTACCAGCTTGCTCGGGCCGGAATGAGATTGCCGCTTGATCGGTAGCCGGGTTTGGATACGCCTGAAAATCAGCAAGAATTGCAGCCGGCTGGTTCGTCGCGAGTACACCGCATTGCAGCACGATTTCGGCGGTGGTGCTGCAATTACTGTTGGGAGCGGTTACAGTAACCTTGTAGGTGCCGGAAGCTAGGCCCGTCAGGTCTTCCGTGGTGGCCGTAAAGCCGTTTGGGCCCGTCCAGTTGTAGGTATAGTTGACCGTACCCCCACCCTGCGCAGTTAAGTTGATAACGCCATCTTTTCCCGCGCAAGAGGTAGGTGTCTTCAGCCGGGAAGTTACGCTGATGTTACACGGCAGCACCGTGTTGCGCACGTAGTCCTTCAACCACATCAAGGCCGGGCGCTCGGCCCCGTTCGAGTAAGCTAGGTATGCTTCTGCATCTGCTCCTGGCAGCCACCCGAAGTGCGAAATACCTTTAATGCCCGGGTGCTCCCAGAACACGGGAAAGACGCGTTGGTACTCCGACAACTGGGTTTCATCTTCCGAGCCATTAATGTCAAGTTCTGTGATATACAGGGGCAACCCGCTGGCAGCTAACACATCCAAACTGCTTTTCAGGGCAGCCGCAGTAGTCGGGCGCGTAGAGAAAGAGTGGCCTTGTATACCGATGGCATCAATGAGTTGCCGCTGTTGCAGCAGCGTGATGATCGTCCGGTAGCGCGTGGCATTTTCTACGGAGTTCTCTACGGTGTAATCATTGATCATCAGGCGGGCATTAGGAAAATGTTCCCTGGCAAGCGTAAAGGCAGTGATTACCCAGTCCCAACCGGTGGTGCCGGTGCCGCCTAGCGCGTTAATGTAGTTACCGCCGTCGCCGTTGGTCGTCGGAGAGTCGTCTGGCGCGTTATGGAGTGGCTCGTTCACGACTTCTAGGTAGTCGATTCCGGGATAACGCTGCGCGACGGCGGCAAACCATTCTTTAATTTCCGCCAGCTGTTCGGCTGGCGGCAGATTGGCAATCCACGTTGGCTGCTGGCTCCCCCAGATCAGCACGTGCAAACGGAAAGGGAAGCCGTTGTCTTTGGCTAGCTTGTAGGCCGCATCCAGACTGGTCCAGTTCATCACGTCGCGGGTGCCTTCCACCGAGCCCCACTTACCGACATTGCTCGGCACGACCATGTTCCAATAAGCCGTGAAGTTGGTGAGTTGCGCCGGGCTCCAGATGCCACCGAAGAACTTCGATTTGCCCGTAGCCAGCGGAGGCCCGGTAGGTGTGTAAGGTGGTGGCGGCGGCGGTATCGTGCCCGTTTCCCCTTTGTCTAGGTTATCCACGGTGTACGTGGCAGCGGCCCGGCCGAAAGCAAACTTGTCTATTTCCAAACCATCTTCGCGGGCCCCGATCTGCAACGTCCGCGTAAGGGCATCGGCCGTCACCTCAAACTTGATGGGAGATTCACTACCAGTATTCGTCAGGTTAAGTCGCGATAAGTTAATCCACTTCCAGACCCCAATTGGAGCCGTACCAGAGCCAGTTACGACGTCGGTGCCCGCCGTAAAGCCCGCAATGTTGAGGCCATTTACGGTAGTCCAGTCGGCATCGTTGGTGGGCGATTTGGTACCAAAACCATTGCCATAGAAGAAGCTGTCATCATTAGCGCCAGCCGGTCCTACCCGCACTCGAACGTAGAGGTTATAAGTGCCAGCCGACGGAAAGGTCACCGAGTATGTAATGATCCGCGCTGGGGTACCTGGGTTCTGCGAATTGATTGTGCTGGTAGGCTTGACGGTTACGTAGCGCACATCCGTCTCGTCGAGCGTGTTCCAATCCGCGCCTACAACGCCGGATTCAGCTTGTTGCGGAATGGGTTCGTTTTGCGCTTGTAGTGTGAAACTGCGCAGGCACAGCCCTAGGCAGGAAATAAATAGTACGGAATTTTTCATAGGCTTTGGAAGGTAAGTGGGTATTAAGAGTGGATTGGGATGCGTGAGTTGCACTGATTGCGCAAACGATTGAGCTGTTGACGAAAGATATATTTAACAGCATCATAACTACCAATGCCAGAAGAAGATAAACCACCACAAACGATTCCGGTAACTACCACAATCGTTTGTGGTAAACATTTAATAAAAGGGGCATGCTTCCGAAGTCAAGTGTCTATTCGTTATAAAAGGCTGCTGTTAGGTAGCAGAGCACTCTCCCATTAAAAATCGATTTTCCGTTTTCCTACTGACACAGGGCTGTCACTACCGGCCGCTAGGTTTGGGACATCATTCATCTAAAACCTAGCTCCTATGCTAACTGCCACTGCCGCGCCACTCGCGCAAATTATCCTGCCCGAACTCGACCAAGAGCTAGCCCTTACGCGCCGCATACTGGAGCGCGCCCCCGAAGCGCATTTCTCCTGGCAGCCCCACCCAAAATCTATGGCCCTGGGTCATTTGGCAAGCCACACAGCCGACATGCCTAGCTATATGGCCACTGCTCTAGAAACGCCGGAGCTAGACATCTCAGAAGCCGTAGGCGACTGGCAGCCAGCAGCTACTAGCGCTGAGCTGCTGCAACGCTTTGAAGCAAATGGAGCCGCCGCCCGGAGCGCTCTGGCCACTGTTGATGAAGAAGCTTTTGCGCAGATTTGGAAGATGCACTACGCCGGGCAGACCGTTATCAACCAACCGCGCTCAGAAGTCGTGCGCCATATTATCAGTCACATGATTCATCACCGCGGTCAAATCATGGTGTATTTACGCCTGCTCGACATACCAGTACCCGGCGTGTACGGCCCTTCTGCCGACGAAAAGTAGAAGCCTAGTCTCTCCCAAAACGCAAAAAGCCCTAGCCTACTGAGTAGGCTAGGGCTTTTTAGCTCTGGTGAGGCATGGCAGGCAGCCGACTAGTCTCGATGAGCTGTCTGCAAAACCTTGTTCAAAAATTCTGGTCAGCTGCCTGCCGCATTGCTTCCAGAACCTAGTTATTCGCTTTTATTAATTGGCTCCCCTTGCTTAAGCATGTTGTTAGCCACCATGTCGTCGGGCATGAGGTTGCTCATGGCCACCTGGGCTTTATTCTTGAAGCCCGATATGATTTTATCCTTATTGGCGAGCAGAGCCTCGTAGCCATCTTTGGCTACTTTGGCGGGGTCCGCTTTGCTGCCTTCCTGCACCAGTTTCGAATCTTCCATATCGGCTTTATCGAAGAAATCGGTGTCGGTCACACCCGGGAGCAAGGCAGTAATAGCAATGTTGGTGTCCTTATTCTCGGCGCGGATGGCTTCCGTAAAAGAAGTCACGAAGGCCTTCGTGCCGTGATACACCGATTGCAATGGGCCAGGCAGTTCGCCACCAATGGACGATACTTGCAGAATCTTGCCTTCATTGCGAGCTACCATTTCCTTCAGGAAAAACTTGGTGAGCACCACGTACGCACCAATATTCAGCTGAATGATGTCCAACTCCCGGTTGATATCCGTTTCCGTAAACTTGCCGTACTGGCCTTGACCGGCGTCGTTCACCAACGCATCAATCTGAATGCCTTTGGCTTTTACCTCCTCGTATACTTCAAAAGGAGCCTCACGCTTGAACAAGTCTTTGGCAATGGTGTTTACCTGCACGCCATACTGTTGGCTGAGCTGGGAAGACGTACTTGCTAGCTCTTCCTCACTGCGCGCCACGAGTACGAGGTTGTATTTGTCTTGGGCAAATAGCTTAGCTAGTTCGAGACCTATGCCGCTGGTTGCGCCCGTAATGAGCGCGTATTTTTGTGCGTCTGCCATTTTATTGTCGAGCTAAAGTGTTGTTTGCTAAATTTTTACGACCGCAGTAGCACTTAGTTTAAAAGAATTATGGCGTGTAAACCAACAGCTGCGCCGTAGCTGTTCTGCATTTAAGACGGCAACAGTTCTGCTCGTCAGATACATAGTAGATTCAATACCAACCACTTTCACCTCATCAGCGGCAGCGCTGGTGGTCGGTGCTTTTTCACCTAAGTATGCTGCATCAGCAAACTAATATTTTAGTTATTGGCGCCGGCGCTGCTGGCCTCATGGCCGCCCGCGACCTAGCTCGTGCCGGCAAATCGGTTACGATCATCGAGGCTCGCAACCGTCTCGGTGGGCGTATTCACACCTTCACCAGTTCGGAGTTTAGTGCACCCGTGGAGCTAGGTGCCGAGTTTATGCACGGCGACGTGCCACTCACTAAGGAGTTGCTGCGCGAGGCGAGTATCACGTACCAAGACCCCGGCGGCAAGAACTACGAAGTAGGCCAAGGTCACGCGCAAGAAACAGGAGACTATATGGAAGACCTGCCCCTGCTGCTCGATACGCTGTACACGCTGTCAGATGACATGCCGCTGGCTGCTTTTCTAACCCAGTACTTTCCCGAAGACCGCTATCAGCTACTGCGCGACCAAGCCACTCGTTTTGCCGAGGGCTACGATGCCGCTGACTCGCAACGCGCTAGCGTTTTTGCGCTGCGTGACGAGTGGTCGGGGGGCGGGGCCGAGGACTCACCGCGTCCACTAGGAGGCTACGGAGGTTTGCTGCAACTGCTTGCTCAACAGCTACAAGCAGCAGGCGGCACCATCGAGCTAGGTACCGTTGTGCAAGCAGTGCACTGGCAACCCGGCCACGTAGAAGTGCGCTGCGATAATGACCGGTACTACCAGGCTCAACAAGTTGTCCTGACGGTGCCGTTGGGGGTATTGCAGGCCACAGAAGAGCAGCCAGGCTATGTGGCGTTTGTCCCCGAGTTGTCAGAAAAGCGCACCGCGGCGGCGGCCATGGGCTTTGGCGCAATCATTAAGGTGTTGTTCGAATTTGATGAAGCGTTTTGGGAACACAGTGCTGCGGAGCTAGCACAGCCTCTCTCCGACCTAGGTTTCTTGTTTTCGGATGCTCCTATTCCAACTTGGTGGGCTCAGTTGCCTGATCCGCGCCCACTCCTCACTGGTTGGCTCGGTGGACCCACCGCTCTCCACCTCCGCGACACTCCGGATGAAGTAATTATCGAACAAGCGCTGGAGTCTCTGGCTTACATTTTTACGACCACGCCTGCCTACTTGCGCGCAAAGCTGCGGGGCCAACGGGTCGCTAATTGGGCCGCTGATCCATTTGCCCTCGGGGCCTACACCTACTCCACCGTCGATACGGCTACGGCTCGCCTTGTACTGCTGCAACCCATTGAGCAGACGCTGTTTTTTGCCGGGGAAGCCGTGTACGCCGGCCCAGCACTGGGCACGGTAGAAGCGGCACTACAGAGCGGGAAAGACGTGGCAGCCTCCATCATCAATCAACAGTTAACCCCTAGCTCTTCAGAACCCCAGGCGTTACGCTGAAGTTTAAAGCTCCTGAGCTAATTCTCCTGCACCGGCACCTAACCTATCGGCTAATAGCAAAGCGCCCCACTGAGTTTGGTGGGGCGCTTTGCATTACTTCAGCGTATGTGGCCTAACGACGACCGTAGTCGTTGCGATGAGCAGCTTCCCAACGGGCCCGCTCGGCAGGGGTTACGCGGTGGTTGCGGTCGTAGCCGTAGTTGGAGTCACGGTCATTGCGACGTTGCTGGGCTTCCCACCGGGCACGCTCAGCGGCTTCTTTGCGCTGACGTTCAAACTCCATTTTGCGGCGGGCTGTCTCCAAACGAGCGCGCTCAGCAGCAATACGGCGGTCTTCTTTATAGTTACGTTCGCGGCGGTCATTGTCGTGGTGGTCGACTGGAGCCATGGCGAATGATGGAGTAGTAGCCAACATAGCAATGGCAGCGGCGAACGAAAGCAGGGCAGTTTTCATAGTAAGGAAAGGGTTGAAAAGGTTGAAATCCTTAGATAATCAAGGCGTTAACTAACCTAGGATTATCCGGTGAAAAAATATCAAGCGCTTGTCTACCCCATTGCAAGCGAGATGCCACGCACCCCGCATCAGCCTGCTTACCTCCTACTTTATCTATGAATACCTCAAGTTTACCGCCGAAGAGCACGGCTTCGCCTACAGGTTTACTATCCAAAATCTTTTTTCTACGACTCGGCTGGCGTTTGCCCTAGGTTGTTAGCTACTTCGCGCACTGTTTCGGTTAGGTAGCTAGGCACCTCCGCATCGGGGAGCAGCAACTTTAGCAGGCGCAAGTACTTCGCCCGTCCTTCCGTCAACATCACCGGAGATACTTCCACGGTAAACACACCAAACGGTTCTACCTTCTGCACCCCAACCAATAGGAAGCGGTCAGCACGCAATGCATCGGAGTAGAACGCCGCCTGCCGGTCGTAATCGTAGCCGCTACACTGAGCCAAAAAGTGGTTGTAGTCGCGGGCTAGGGTTGTCTTGAAATCAATGATGGTATAAGGTTGCCCCGGCTGATCTACCACCAAATCGGCCCGCAGCTTACACAACGTGTTGGTCGTCGGCTCCGTGAAGATGCAGCTTGGCTCGGGCGTACCAGCTTGCAGCAACGCGTTGAGCTCAGGATTAAGCTTTACCCCCTCAACCAGCCACCACACAAGCGTATCGTTGATACCGGGTTGCCCTGGCTCGTACAACGCAGGCTCGAGCAAGGCCGTGTGAAAGGCGGTACCTAGGCTCAACGCATTCAGCGCAGAAATCGGCCGGGGTGGCCGGCCATTCAGGGCATCCCGCAGGCGCGACAAATCGGAATTAGCAATGGCAGGCGCGGCACGATAGTCGTCGTACGACAGACGCAACAAGTCAGGGCGGCGGAAATTTTCGGGTTGTACAGACACGAGAATAGAACAAAGGAAACTATAAAATAACTCCTTACGCACCCTAGGTTCGCAGGATTGTGCCTAGGTATCTTTTTCTCCACTAATTCGGCACCTATAATTCTTTCGTACAAAAATCTCTCAGGCGTAATCAAGGATTCTTTTTGGTACTTATCAGCACTCATAGTTTTGCACGAGAGCAGCCTCACGGTTACGAATGGATCGGATAGCTCAACCATAAAACTTGTTATTGAAGCTTGAAAGGCTCTATTTCTTAACAAATAAGAATTTGACAATACACTAGAAAGAAGCATATGCGGCCGGAAATTTGTAAGCCATTTTTGCACTTAGCTATTCTGGCTATCACTCTTTGATTGGTTCAATATCTTCTTTAAATCGTGCGACATCTACTCTTCTGTTCTATTCTTGGGCTTGGTGTAACCAACTCCGCGCTGGCTGATTTGCCAGTGTGGCTTGGGGCTACTGATCCCACCAAAACGACCTCGGGTGTTGCTGATCCGATCTTGGTGCAAGGCGCCGGCACGGGTCTTACAGCTTCATATTTTAATAATGGTACGTTAGCTGGTGCTCCAGTACTCCAGCGCGTTGATACTGCCGTTGATTTTCGCTGGGGCAAAGGTGCTCCGGCTTCCACCCTCCCCGCCGATTATTTCTCTGTGCGCTGGGAAGGTTTACTCGCTGCTCCCGCCACCGGCAGCTACACGTTTGCCGTCCCCTCCGATAGTGGCGTACGGCTGTGGGTAAACGGAAAAAAAGTAATAGATACGTGGAGCTCAAAAGGCACTACTGGCATTATTGGAGTACCCGTGAGCCTAGCTGCTGGGGAAAAAACGAGCATAAAGCTTGAGTACTACGAAGAAGAAGGCGACGCCACTGTGCAATTGATGTGGACGCCACCAGGCAAAGCGCCTCAGATTATTCCGATGGCGTACCTGTATCCGAGTGGCTCGCCCACCACGCCCGATCCTACAGTATCGGCTCAGCCAGCCGTAGCAGCAGCGGCTACGCCCAATGGCACGGCGGCTAAAACGCCTGCACCAGCGCCGGTTGTTACCACGGAAGCGGTTGCGGTGGAGGTACCTGCTATGCCAGCTCCCGTAGCCAAAGCCACCCCTGCCGCTGCTCGACCGGCCGCACCTGCGCCGAAGCCAGTGGCTGCTCCCGCACCCAAAGCAGTAGCCGCAGCGGAATCGAAAAGCAAAGACCCAAAACCATTAAAGCCTTCGGCTACAGCACCGAAGCTCGTGCGGGCGCCCAAGCCTGTATCTGCTCCGGAAACGACGGAGGTTTTGTCGGGCGTATTTACGCTGAAGGTACGCACGACGGGTACCCCGCTCGAAGTAATCGAACCTAGTCATCCGTATACTGGTGAAGGCCTAGCAGCGGCGGCTGCTACTCCTACTGATCCACAATGGAAGATTGAAAGCGTAGGCGACGGATATTATCGCGTGGTGGTGCAGGGCAGCAACAAAGTGCTTGAAGTGCTAGGAAGCGAAACCTCCAACGGTACGCCCATGAGCCTGTGGACCTACTACAGCGGCAACAACCAGCTCTGGCGCATTGAGCCCGTAGGCGAGGGTTATTACAAGCTAATTGCCAAGCACAGCCGCAAAGCCTTAACCTCAAAAATTCCGACGGAAGGCGGTATTCAGCAGTGGCGCTACAGCGGGCGCGAGGACCAGCAATGGAAGCTTGAGCCCGCCACCGTGAAGCCTCCAACGATGGTGGCGAACAACGTACCGGGCGTGGGTGCCAACAACATGAGCGTGTACCCCAATCCATCGAACGGTGTGGTGCAGATGAATTACCAGCTAACTGAGTCGTTGCCACTAGGCTGGGTCCTCTACGACCAACGTGGGGTGGTAGTGCGCGTTTCTGATTACCGGCGGCAGACAGCGGGGCCGCATAACCAGACCCTCGACTTTGTGGCACTACCAACCGGCGACTATAACCTGCACTTGACGGTAGGCACCACCACAACGCAGCAGCCTGTTGTTATCCGGCACCCAAAGTCAGATACGAGCAATGCAGAGGCTTCTAAGTAACCTAGCTCGGTAACGGCACCGGCTGGCTACGCACAAAGCACAGCGGCCCGGCTATTGGCACTCACGAAGAGGTCAGTAGCCGGGCCGCTGTGCTTTGTGCGCCAAGCTTAGCGACTGATGATACGCTCTTATCAGCCTTTACCCGATATTGCGGCCGCATTACCGTCCGTGTGCCACACGAACTATTCCACAACTTGTAGCCCGCATGAGTCACGTAACTATCAGCAGCTTAGAAGAGCTTACCCGCTATGAAGGTCAGGAGCTAGGCGTCTCGTCCTACTTTCAGGTCACGCAGCCGCAGATCAACTTATTCGCCGAAGCCACCCTCGACCATCAGTGGATTCACGTCGACGCGGAGCGGGCCCAGAGCGAATCGCCCTTTCAGGCGCCCATTGCCCACGGCTATCTGACGCTTTCGTTGCTGCCTTATTTATGGATGCAGGTGGTTACCATCAACAACCTAAAGCTTCAGGTGAACTACGAAATCGAGAGCCTGCGCTTCAATCAGCCAGTGAAGGTAGATAGCCACGTCCGGCTGCGAGCCAAGCTATTGTCAGTGAAAAACCTGCGAGGCGTAGCCAAAACCCGAATTGAAGTGACCTTGGAAATTCAGGATCAGCCCAAGCCTGCTTACACCGGTGTTATCACGTTCCTTTACCACTTCGATAAGTAATAAACCCAAGCGCTCCGTTCAAACCCAAGCAGCCCTAGCCGTCCGGTAGGGCTGCTTTTTTATTAAGCTACTTATCAAATATTTTACTACAAAAGCTAGCTTGTGCTTTGCATACTCCGCTCACGACCAGAACTATTATCTTGACTACCAAACACTTCGTTCTTCGCAAGAAAACTCAAGCAGCCCTTAGCTAGCTAGGCATGTCGTTTTATCTTGCGATACTACCACGCGTTAAGCTCTCACAGTTTGCGGGTTTAATCTTCTGCTTTTCCCTACGCTATGCCTACTTCTACCTTCTTACAACGTGCATCTAAGCCGTTATTACTTGCCGCACTGCTCGCTCTGCCTTGGGTGCCTGCCTTAGCAGCCGATCCACCGACGGCCGCTTACTTCACTGAGCCTGCTGTATCGCCTGACCGTACGGAGCTAGCTTTCGTTTCGGGTGGCGACATCTGGACCGTGCCAGTGGGCGGTGGCGAAGCCAGGCTCCTAGTAGCGCACCCAGCCAACGAATCACGCCCTCTGTACTCGCCTGACGGCAAGTCACTGGCCTTCACCTCTACTCGCACTGGCGCCGGCGACGTGTACGTGCTGAACTTGGAAAGCGGACAGCTGCGCCGCCTCACCTTCGACGACGCCAACGACCAACTCGACGCCTGGTCGCCCGACGGCAAGTGGCTCTACTTCTCGTCTACGAGCCACGATATTGCCTCCATGAACGACATCTACCGGGTGTCGCTAAATGGGGGCACGCCCATGCCGGTGAGTGCTGACCGCTACGCCAACGAGTTCTTCGCCGCCCCGGCGCCCGATGGTCAGACCCTAGCTTTTTCGGCCCGTGGGGTGGCGTCTAACTATTGGTGGCGCCACGGCCACAGTCACTTAGACGAAGCTGAGATCTGGCTGCGGCGCGAAAAGGACGGCAAACCTAGCTATGAAGCCCTGACCACGAGCGGGGCTAAGGAGCTGTGGCCCATGTGGGCGGCAGCGGGCCAACGGTTGTTCTACGTGTCGGACCGCAGCGGCGCGGAAAACCTCTGGACCATTGGCCTCGACCGAGCGCCCGCCCGGCAAGTAACCAGCTTCAAGGATGGGCGCTTGCTCTGGCCGAGCATTTCTCACGATGGCAAGCTGATCGTGTTTGAGCGCAACTTCCGCCTCTGGACTATGAATACCGACAATGGACAGGTGAAGGAAGTGGCTATTCGGCGGCGGGGTGCGCCAGCGGGCAGCCCCGTGGAGCGCGTGCGCTTCACCGACCGCTTGCAGGAGCTAGCTCTTTCGCCCGACGGCAAGAAGGTTGCCTTCGTGGTGCATGGCGAAGTGTTTGCGGCCGGTGCTACGGCTGGCGGCGAGGCTACACGGCTGACCATTACGCCGGCCGCTGAGATGGAAATTTCTTGGTCGCCCGATAGCCGCAGCCTTATCTACCTCTCGGAGCGCGACGCGGCCACGCACGTATACCGCTACGACTTTGCCACGGGTAAGGAAACGCGCCTGACCAACGACAAGATGAACGACGCCGCGCCGCGCCTTTCGCCCGACGGCAAGCTGCTGGCCTTTGAGCGCAACGCCCGCGAGCTGCGCGTGCTGGACCTAGGGTCGAAGCAGGAGCGCGTCGTGACGACGGCCAACTTCGACCGGATACCGCTGCACGCCGAGCGCTCCTTCACTTGGTCGCCCGACAGCAAGTGGCTGGCGTTTTTGCCCCGTGGGGCGCGACGCTTCACCAACGTTTCGGTGGTGCCCGTGGCCGGGGGCAAGGAGGCGCGGCCGGTCAGCTTTGTGGCCAATACCAACAGCAACGGCGTATCATGGAGCCCCGATGGCAAGTTCTTGCTCTTCGACACGGGCCAGCGCACCGAAGACGCCCAAGTGGCCCGCGTGGATCTGCTGCCCCGCACGCCGCGCTTCCGTGAGGACCAGTTCCGGGACTTGTTCCGGGAGCAGCAAACTCCCACGCCTACCGCGCCCGATAAGAACACCGCCCCGACGGTGAAGCCTGCTACCCCACTGCCCGCCGCTGACTCAGCGCGCGCCACGACACCTAGCATCGCAACGAGCCGTGGGAAAAAGCTCAAGGATAAGAATAGCCTTACTACTGCAACCCCCGATTCCTTGGCCAAGCGCCCGGTGAGCATTGTGTTCGAGGATATTCGGCGCCGATTGAGTTTGCTGCCCATTGGCGTTAATGTCAACTCGCACGCCATCAGTCCTAATGGTAAGTGGCTGCTGTTGACGGCTTTTGTCGCGAATCAATCTAACCTCTACCTCTACTCGCTGGATGAGCTAGGTAAAGAGACCTCCGTGGTACGGCAACTCACCTCCACGACGGGCTTAAAGCGCAACGCCCAGTTTTCGCCCGATGGTAAGGAAATCTACTACCTCGACCAAGGCAAGATTCAGGTGATTCCGGTAGATCCGGACAAGGGCAAAGCGCGCCCCATTGCCGTATCGGCAGAGATGGACGTAGACTTTGAGCACGAAAAACAAGCGGTGTTTGAGCAAGCCTGGAGCTACCTGCGCGACCATTTCAACGATCCTAGCTTTAATGGGGTCAATTGGATGGCACTCCACTATCAGTATGCCCCCTACATCGCTGGCGCCCGCACCGTAGACGAAGCCCGCCGCTTAGTGAACCTGATGATCGGGGAGCTCAATGCTTCGCATACGGGCCTAAACCCCGCAGCTCCCACCACCGGCACCGTGTCGCCATCAACGGGGCGGCTAGGTGTTGCCTTCGACCGGGAGGAGTACGAGCAGAAAGGCCGCTTGCGGATTACCAGCGTGCTGCCCCTCAGCGCCGGTGATTTGGCCGGCCTCAAAACGGGTGACTACCTGCTCGCCTTGGATGGCCAAGAGCTAGCGGCGCCTACGAACCTCGACGAGCTCTTGCAATACACCGTGAACCGGCGCGTGGCCCTGCGTGTGGCATCAAACGCCAAAGGCACTGGGGCCCGCGAGGTAGTTGTTCGCCCCCTGAGCCGCGACACGGAGAAAGGCTTGGCGTATCGGCAGTGGGTGGAAGAGCGCCGCGCCTACGTGGCCAAGGCCAGCGGCGGGCGCTTGGGCTACGTGCACATGTATGATATGTCGGCCAACTCCCTAGCTCAACTCTACCTAGATCTCGACGCCGAGAACCTAGGTCGGGAAGGCGTGGTGGTGGACGTGCGTAACAACAACGGCGGCTTCGTGAACGTGTACGCCATCGACGTGCTAGCCCGTCGTAGCTACCTGACCATGACCAACCGCAACATGGCCCAAGCCATACCGGCGCGGGGCTCGCTAGGTCAGCGCGCTGTGGAATTGCCCACTATCCTGGTCACCAACCAACATTCCCTCTCCGACGCCGAAGACTTCACCGAAGGCTACCGCGCCCTGAACCTAGGTAAGATCGTGGGCGAACCAACAGGCGGCTGGATCATCTTCACTTCGAACGTCTCCTTGCTCGACGGTTCCAGCCTGCGCTTGCCCAACACTACTATCCGCGCCACGCGCGACGGCCAGGTCATGGAGATGAACCCCCGCCCCGTCGACGTGCCCGTAACCCGGCCCATCGGCGAGAGCTACGCCAGTCGCGACGTGCAGCTGGATACAGCCGTGCGGGAATTGCTCGGCCAGCTAGCTAGCTTCGGCAAAGGCAAGCCAAACAGTACAGGCGGCGGGAATTAGAAGCGCATAACGATCCGTGATGCTTCGACAAGCTTAGCAGGACCATTCTCATTCAAAAGCACTAGGGCGAACCCAGTTGGGTTCGCCCTAGTGCTTTTTCATTTCTTGCTGCCGCATCGGCATCTTATCAATAGTGCCGAATAGCTGCTGCGCTGTCAGGGCCTTGGTCTGCCGCAGCTTCACGCCGCCGTCCTTGCCAATTAGTAACACCGTAAATTGGGTCGGTTCTACTTTCAGCTGCTGTTGCAAATACTGCTTGTCGGCGGCCGATAGTTGATTGGCGGTTAGCTCTAGCACCCGGATGTCTCGGTCGTGCACCGCGCCTTGGGCTTGAGCTAAGAGGCTCTTTTGTTGTTTGAACTCGGCATTGTCGGCAGCTGGAGCGTAGAGCAGCACCATACGCTTTTCCCACTTGCCGGCGCGCAGCGTCTCCGCCAAGGATGGTTGCTGAGTGGATTGAGTCATTGCTAGAAGCGGCGCCAACAAAAGGCACCCTAGGATGATGAAACGAAATGATAGCCTCATACCAAACCTAACCTACTCTTGCCGGCGAAAGTTGCCGCTATGCCTGTAGGAACCCGCCGTGGCGCGTTCCTACAAACCTTTCTTGGCAGCTTCTATTTCGAGGCTAGCCATAATAAAAGGACCTACTCCCTTAAAATCGTTTTGCTTAATCTTCTCACTTAGGTAGTACTCGTAGCTACCGTCGCGATAAGGGTCGCCACCTAGGCCGCCTACGCTCACCGTGCCGTTCATAGCAAGTGCGCCGTTAGGAGTCGTTTCGATGAAGTTCTTCACGAGCCCATCGTAGCCCTGCTGTGCTACCTTTTGGAAAGCCTTATCCAAGTACCCTAGGCGTGTGCCCTTCGCCAGCGCGTACACAAACATGCTGGAGGAAGAGGTTTCGATGTAGTTGCCAGCGCGGGTGCCTTGGTCAGTTACCTGATACCAGCCGCCGGTTTTTGGATCCTGGTACTTGGTCAGCACTGGCGCCAAGCGCTGCAGGTCTTTGATGAGTTGCGCGCGCTGTGGGTGGCTTTTGGGGAAATAATCAAGCACATCGACCAAGGCCATAGCGTACCAGCCCATGCCGCGGCTCCAGAAGTTAGGCGATTGCCCAGTTTGCTTGTTGGCCCATTTCTGCTCTTTGCTTTCGTCGTAAGCGTGGTAGAGCAAGCCCGTTTTTGGATCGACGCAGTACTTTTCAATTAAGGCAAATTGCTTGGCGATGTCGTCGAAGTTGGCGGGTTCGTTATAGATTTTGCTGTACTCGGCGTAGAAGGGCTCCAGCATGTAGAGGCCATCGAGCCACATCTGGTTGGGGTAACGCTTCTTGTGCCAGAAGCCACCTTCTTTGGTGCGCGGGTGGGTGGTGAGTTGCTGCCGCAATAGGTCGGCGGCTTTGCGGTACTTGGTTTCTTTCGGGAAGCGCTGAGCGAGCGTGAGCACCGAGCGGCCCGTCGGAATGTTATCGACGCTGTAGTCGTCGGACTTGTAGCCGGTGATGGTGCCATCAGGCTGCACCGAGTAGTCCACGATTTTGTGCACGTAGTTGAAGTAACGTGGGTCGTTGGTGCGCTGGCCTACCCGCTCCAGCGCCGTCAGCATGACGCCTTGCTCATAGCCCCAGCGCGCAGCCTTGCTTTTAGCAATACCAAGCGAATCAGGATATTCAGCCATAAACGAATCGGCCATGCGCTGAGAAAGCGGCTTTGCAGCGCCTGCCACCTTGGATTTGGTTTGCGCCCAGCTAGCTTGGCTGAGCAGCATTAGGCCAAGGAGCAGGAAACGTAGTGGGTTTGTCATGCTTGGAAAGGATGAGAAGAATAAGGCTAAAAAGAAAATTGAAGCTAGGTTAGTCAGGCTCAGCATAAATCACAAAAAACCAACGGAGAAAACTTGATTATTTCCGGTTACCTCTAGCTTTTTCCTTTCTACCACGTAGCGCCTATCCTACGAAAGTGCAACAGCCAGGAGCCCGCCTTCTCGACCATCGGGAGGAAGGGGGCTAGGTCACCTACTAGCTACGCGGCGCACCGTCAGGATGGTGCAGGACGGTTCTTCTTGCGCCGACCAGTTGGTTTACTACCACAACTAATTGGTCGCTCCATGCAGAACCGCCTAGATTACAGCAATATCATTGGCTATTCCGCACATCTGTTGTGGCTCGTGCTGCTGCTAAGCACCTCGTGCTCAACATCCCCGCCTAGCAAACCTTCTGCTGCAAAAGCCACTATTCCGACGAAGGAACAGGTGGGAGCACTCCGTTTGCCCATCGACATTGCCCCCGTGAAGGCTCCTTTTGTTGTGCCGCAGTTTAAAAAACCTTCTTTTCCGGCCTATACACTCAGCATCACTGAACGGGGCGCGCAGCCAGGCGCTAAAGTGACCCAGACGATACAAGCTACCATCGATGCAGTAAGTCAGCACGGTGGCGGCACGGTCCTTATTCCGGCCGGAAAATGGCACACCGGACGTATCAGCTTGAAAAGCAACGTAAACCTGCACCTCGATGCGGGCGCGGAGCTGTATTTCAGCGGCGAAGTGGAAGATTACCGCCCCGCGGTTTTTACCCGCAACGAAGGCGTGGAGGTGATGTCGCTAGGCGCCTGCATTTACGCCAATGGTCAGGAGAACATTGCCGTGACCGGCTCAGGACGGCTGATCGGCCCAATGCAGGGTGGCTCGGTTCGGAAGCAGGTCATGGAAGGTGACGTGGTCGAAAACATCATTACCGCCTCCATGCCGGTAGCCGAACGGGTGTATGAGGGTTACAACGGTAGCCCCATTTTCCTGCCCATGTTTATCTCGCCCATCAACTGTCGCAATGTATACATCGAGGGCATCTCGCTGGAAAACACGGCGTTCTGGAACATTGTACCCGTGTATTGCGATGGGGTTATCATCCGGGGCATCACAGTGAACTCCGTGGGCATACCCCGCGGCGACGGCATCGACGTAGAGTCGTCGCGCAACGTGCTGATTGAATACTCCACCCTGAGCTGCGGCGACGACTGCTTTACCATCAAGGCGGGGCGGGGCGAAGATGGCCTGCGGGTAAACAAGCCGACCGAGAACGTAGTAGTGCGCTACTGCCTGGCCCGGGAAGGACACGGCGGCATCACGTGCGGCAGCGAAACGGCGGGCATGATTCGCAACCTATACGTGCACGATTGTGTGTTCGACAACACTGGCGTGGGCATCCGGTTCAAAACCCGCCGGCCGCGGGGTGGTGGGGGCGAGAACCTCACCTACGAACGTATCCGCATGAACCTGAAAGACGCCGCCTTCAACTGGGATATGCTCGGCAGCAAAACCTATGTAGGCGAGCTAGCGGTCCGCCTGCCGGCGCGCTCCATCAACCCGCTTACCCCGCATTTTGCCAACATTACCGCGAAGGACATCATCGTGGAAAATGCTAGCCAGTTTGTGAAAGTGAATGCCATTCCGGAAACGCCGCTGACTCATGTGGTACTAGAAAACCTAGATATAAACGCCAAGAAGCTGTTTACCGCCGCTGATGTGCAAGACTTCACCGTCCGCAACGCCACCATCCGCACCACAGATGCGCAGATTAGCCTCATTGATGCCCGTAATGTTCTCTTTGACAAAGTGCAGTTCATCGTTCCAGGAGCTACCCTTGTGGCCGACGTATCGGGCGAGAAGTCGGCGGATATCCGGTTTAAGGATTGCACGCCTAATAAGCCGGCGAGCTGGCAACAGGCAGCCTGGAACCAGTAACCGATTACTGGTTATTTGAAGCTTGCGCCACGAGCATAATCTATTGATACAAAAGCCCCCTATTCTGCCGAGTGTCGGAGAATAGGAGGCTTTTCGTTTGGTGCTAGTTATACAGCTCAGCAGCTTTATGCGGGCACCTAGGTTGGCTTATGGCATCTTCTGCAAGCCTTCCCACTTCACTTTCCAGTCTTTCGGAATGCCCGGCGTTGCTTCCGTGCTGCCGTCGTAGCCAGCGCACATGAGCGCAATGGCGGCGAGCAAGCCTCCGTTGCCGGGCAGGTAGATGCGCAAGCGGTCATCTTGAAAATTGTGACCGTTGGGCAAGTAGACGTTGGTGTGCACCTTCATCAGCAGGGCATCCACGGCTTTGTCGGGCATACCGAGGCGGGTGGCAGTCATAGCCGTCATGGGGAAGTCCCAGCCCCAGGTTTTGTCCCAGCTCCAGTCTTTCCAGATCAGGTCGAAGGTACGGCGCATGGTGGCGGCGTCCTGCTGACCGGTGGCGGGCATCATGCCCAGTGCCCCGAATACCGACGGGTGGTCGGTTTTGTATTCGGGGTTGGTGTAGGAGTCAGGGGCGCTTTCGGCGGCCAGGTACACGCCGTTGGCTTGCGGTAGCGTCGAGAGCTTTTTGATTATTTCATCCCACTTCGCATTGCGACTTAGGCCCGCCCGCTCGCGCCACTGCTGGGCCACGTTCAGGGCCCAATGCCAGTATACCAGCTCGTACGTGGGGTTAAACGTCTCTTCCGCTTTGAAGCGCTCCTGGGCCGGAATCACGCCCTTGCCTAGGATGTAGCGGTCTTTGTCTTTCTCATAGAACGGGTACGAGGCCATGAACTCAGCCGTGGCAAACACCATCTCCTGGTACTTCTTCAGCACCGCCGGATTCTTGTGTGCCCGGTACACCAGCTCGGCCATGTAGATGGGGTGCGGCTGCTGCCAGATCAGAAATGCGCCCACCGACGAAGGCGCTTCTTTGCCTTGGTTGTCGGTCATTTTCTGCCACCGCATGCCCTCGAAACCTTGGCGCTTGGCAATGGCTTTGGCCCCAGCCTGAATTTCGGGGCGCAGGTACCATTCCAGGCTTTCTTCCAGCAAATCGGTGCGGCCCCAGAGGCCGTAGTGCATGTCGTGCCACCAATGCATTTCTAGGTGGGGCTTGCCAAACCAGCTGTTATAGGTCAGGCCCGTTTCCTGGGGCGGGAAGTGCCCGGTGGTTTGCGCCCGAATGAGATACTGCGACAACACAATACGCCGCTCTAGCTCGGCCGCCCTAGGGTCGGTGGTGCCGCTGAAATCGACGGCGCCGCCGCTGGTCCAGAAGCCGGCCCAACGCGTTTGGCTGTTCGTGCGGGCGGCAGCAAACGGCGGCACGGTGTCAGTCTTGTTCGCGGCGGTAAACCGGCAGCTTACTTCGAAGGTGTCTTGGGCCTTGCTTGGCGTGAGCACAAATTCGTGCGGCCGGCCAGGAGCTAGCTTAGCGGCATCGTCGTTCCACAGCAACCCCACAAAGTATTGATCGGCATCTAGCTTGTGCGACACCACGGCGGTGTGACCTTTTTGTCGCTCGATTTTAGACGTATGCTGATCGTTTTGGGTGTAGTTCACGCCGGTGTCGTCCCACTGCGCAGTCGGGAAAGGAAAGCGCAAGGCTATTTTCAGCCGCTGTTGCTTCAGTAGCGGCGACTTCACCTGCACGGCTACCAAGTCTTCGGCCTGGTGCCCGACGGTTATCACATCCACTGGTGAGCCTTCCAAGGTGAAGTGACTGGTAATTTCGCCCGTCCAGGGGTTCAGCACCTGCCGAATGTTGCGCAGGTCTTTGATGGTAGCCTTCGAGCCATCTTTCTTCAGCAACACAAAACCTAGGTTACCAAGCTGCAAACGGTGCGGATTGGCGCGCAAGAAATCCTGCGCATCCTTCGCGCGTTCCGGCGCTTTGACTTGCACCGTGTAGGGAATCTTGCGACCATTCAGCAAGTACTCGCGTTGCGATTCCTCCACCGTGTAGTGGTTGGTATTCGGGAAGCTATGCCAGCCCCACTCCGACTGCGTACCGAGCGACACGCCCTTTTGGTAGTACTCAGGGAAGCTTTGCAGCCCCGTGACGTCGGTGGTAAACGCAAACGTACCATTGCCCACCGTGAGCGAGGCCAAGGAGTCCGTCTTGGTATTCACGACTTTGTGCCGCTCCACCAGGGCTTTCCGATCAATAGGGGTTTGCTGGGCGTGCAGCGGCACATTGCTCAGGGCGAGGTAGGTTGCTAATAAGCCCGTTAGTAGTCTGGAAGGATAAGGCATAGGCAGTGTTCAGGTTGTTTTCTCTGTTGGTAGGTTGTTTAGCAGGTTTTATTCTCGCACCAAGGTCGCGCTCATCAAGCCGATAACCACGTCATTGGCTAGGGCTTTCACAGTCAAGCTCTTCAGCTTTTTCTTGGGATCAAGTGGCAAGTCGAGGACGGTGGCAGCACCGCCCTCAATGGCACGCGTGCTGAAGCCCTTAATGGAGATGTAGTGGTCAAAATCGCGGGTGATGAGGCCAGTTTGCAGGTGCACACGCCACGGCTTCGGGGCGTCGGTGGTGAACGCAAAGCCATCTTGGGCGTAATCTTGCTCGATGGGCCACCAATTTTCGGGGTTGCGCAACGCTAGGGTTTCCTGCGAGCCATCGGCGTACGTCACCGTAACTTCGCCGTTGGTTAGGCGGGTTTGCATGGGGTTGGTGGAGCCCGCCATCAGCAGGTAGGCGTGCCTAGCTTTTCCCTTGAGCGGCACGGTCTGCTCGGGCTTGTAATTGTCCCACTGCGACACAAAAAGCACGTTCTTCTCCCCCGCCGCACTTGGCGTGCGCAGCGGCGCGCCCCACGGTAGTTGAATCTGGTTTTGCGCCCCAGCCAGCTTACGCAGCCCCGCATCGTTGATGATGGCCTCCGTGAGCGGATAGCACCAGTTACCGATGCCTTGCGTGGGTAGCTGCAACGTAGGCCCTTTCGGGCGGGGCGACAGGTATTTGTTCTGAAAGATCTTCGTGACCTGGTCGTTGTAATAAGGAACTAGGTCAACTGGTTCGTAGCGCAGCTTGCTTGGGGTAGAAGCTGCCCAGGTGAGGAGGCTTTTCGTTAGCCGTTGGTTATTGCCCCACGTTATTGTTACGGCATTGCTACCCGGCATGAGGTATGCCGCCGGTACTGTTATGGCCGCTGAAGTGGCATGCGCGGGCACGCTGATGTTGTCAGCAAAAGCCTTTTTACCAGCTCCAACTAGTACGCGCGCTTGCACGGGCGTATCGGTGTGGTTTCGGACCCGGAACTGAAGTCCGTTTGTCTCGGATGCTTCTACCAGCGTTAGCGCCGGCTGCACCTCCACCGGCAGCGCCGCCCACCAGGTCAGGTCGCCCTGGCGCAACTGCGTGAAAGCAGTGCGGCTGCCAATTTCGCCCGCTACACGCGCTTTTAGCTCCTGCCCTTGCGTGGTAGGTTCCTGCAAAATTTGTTGCGGGTCAAATACTTTCGTGATGCTAGCATGCGGCAAGCGGACGGCCAACGCGGCGCCGGTGGCATATTCGGCAGCTAGGCTTGGCACGTCAGGCGCGTCACCTTGCCATTCGATGTTAACCACGTACTGCGCGGCCGGAGCGCTGTCAATCTCGATGCTGGGCTGCCCAACGGCTGCGTCTACATTTTTCCAAATGGCCTTCTGCCCGTTCACAGTCACGCTTTTAACGGAAGTAGTGCGCGCTTTCACTTGGAGCTGAAGCTTCAGCGGCTTCGCAAAATGCGGTGTGAGCATGTAGGTGTCTTGGGAGCCTTGGCGCTTGAAATCAAAGCTCAAATCAGGCACTATCAGCGCGGCCGAGTTCCAAGCCATCGGCAAGCCGGGCCGAATAGTGAGCGTGCCGGCTAAAGCATTGGGCACAATGCCGAACAAGCCTTCTACCAAAGAGCGCGCCGTCATGGCGATGGGGTCGGCGAAGTCCCGGTACAGTTCGCCGCGGTTGGCGTCGTAGAACGAAATCTGTTGGATGTTGCCGGGGCTGGAACCTAGGTACATACTTTCCAGCAAGGCGCTTTTCCACAGCACAAAGGCCTCCTCAGCGCGGCCGGCTTGCCAGTTGGCGAGCGTGGTGTGCAGCACTTCGGCCATTGCTACATTATTCAAGGACCAATCGTAGGGCTGCCAGTTGGTCGTTGCCAGCAGATGATACCCCTCGTCGGGCAACCCTACGGCACGCACCGGAATATGCGGAATCTCCGCATCCACGTAGCGCAGTGCCTGGTAGGCCTGAAACGCATCGGGCACTTCTGAGTCGAGGGAATGATATACGGTCCACAAGCCGGCACTGGGGTGGAGCTGCTTCAGACCTAGGGCATCCTGGTACTCCGCATACCAGCCTTTGCCCGGCTGCCATAGGCGTGCGTTCAGCGCCTGCCGAATACGCGCTGCTTCCTGCTGGTATGGCACTGGGTCTTCGCCAATCTGCGCCGCGATGGTTGCCGCCACCGAGTTGGACCAGTAGTTATATGCCGACGAATGCGTGACGGCGCCACCGCTGTATTGCAAGGCGTCGCTGGCCCAGATAGCAGCGTAGGCATCGTAAAGGCCATCGTTGTCGGGGTCGAAGTTGCGCTTTTCCCAAGCTAGGTGCCGCTGAAGCACGGGCCACATTTCCTTGGCAAAAGTGAGGTCGCCGGTCCAGTAAAAATGGCGTAGCAGCGCATCGACGTACACCAGATTCATGTCGTAGTGGTGCGGTCGGAAGTCGCCGCCAGGGTTCCGACTGATGTAGCCGTCGCTGTACACACTGGTGCCTAGCTTTTCCAGGCTGCGCGCTAGGTGCAGCGCGGTATCCATCACGACTGGTCCGGCTGGTGTCGTCAGTTGCGACTTGGAATAAGCGCGGAAGTGCGCCTGCGCCCGGTCGTGCCAGCCGAGCGGATCGGCTACGTATGGTCCGCGCCAGCCATTGAGACGCATGCGCCACGCGACTGAGCCGTGCATAAACGAAGGACTCTCCCAAATGGCATCGGCGGCCACGCTCAGCGCACCGCCTAGGGTATTAATGTACGGATCGGGTGTCACGACTTGTACCCGGCTGGCGAGCTGTTGGCGCGCAGCTTCGGCTTTGGCCACGGCTTTCGGCAGATCGGCATAGCGCAGCGCCACGGCATCTTCCGCTTTCTGTACGGCAAAATACAGGTCCTCCCCTGGCTTGGCTGGCACTGCTCCCGCCAACACCGGCGCAGTAGCCGCTTTCGACGCCAAGAGTTGCTGCGGTGAGTCCTGCTGAGCTGCATCAGCTAGGTGCATGGTAGAAGCAGTAGGCATCAACCCGAGCAGGCTTTTACGCACCATTGGCGTTGGCTTCTTCACCTGCCCAGCCGGCTGAATCTCGTAACGCTCAGCTTCCGTGCTCTTCGCTTCGGCCCCGTAAGAGAGCGTAAACGTGTTGTTTTTCAGATCGAAGGTGTTGCCCTGGCAGTACTCCGGCTTTAGATAGAAGCTCGATTCAGGGTCAGCTCCGATGTCGCCGTCGCGGCTAAACTTCTTGCCAGTGGCGCCGCCGTAGGCCCACAACAGGCGTACTTGGCCTACTGGTACTTTGTCGAACCTAGCTTTCACCACTAAGCCTTCTGCGTCGGCCATAGCTAGCACTTCTACGTGCAGGCTCCCGGCACCTAGCAGCGGGTCCTCGATATCGTAAAACATCCCGCCGGGCCGGTAGCGGGCAGTTATTTTATCCGCTTTAATCAGCCACTTGCTTTGCCCATTGTCACCGAGCAAACCGAACTTCAAGTTGCCACCCATACCGGGCAGGTAAAGCGCAAACTCGGGTAAGTCGCCGGCCTCGACTCGGAAAGCCGTGTTAGTGCCGTAGAGCGCCCGCGTAAAGCGCTTGCTGCCGTTGACAATAACGAAGTCCTGCCCATCCGGATGGTAACGGAGCGTGCGTTGCTGGTTGTGCCAGAGCGGCGAACCAGAACTCACAACAAGTTCGGCCTGTCCTAAAGCTAGGTGTGATAAGACGAAGCTACTGCTCAGCACCGCATAACTAAATACCCGGCTCACTCGATTTAGATGAAGATAATGCAGAATCGTTGTTGAAACGCCCATTTCAGGAAGCAGCTGTGTGTGCTTTTTTAAAGAAGAAGCCCGGCTTCCGCAGTATGACTCATCTGCGAAAACCGAGCTTTCTCTCTGTTGCTTACTCTTAAAGGTTAGTACCCAGGATTCTGATCATACAGGTCAGGCGCAGCGCTGCGTTCTGCCTGTGGCACTGGGTAGATGATTTGGTTGGCATCTACGCTACGGCTCATACGGTTGCGCGTGTCTTCTTTCGGAATCCAGGCGTTGATAGTGGTGAGCACAACACCTTCGCGCACTAGGTCGTGCCAACGGGAGCCCTCACCTGCTAGCTCGCGGCGACGCTCTTCCATCAGCTGCGGCAGGGTAACGCCGGTAACTTTGGTCGTGATACCGGCGCGGGCCCGTACCCGGTTCACGGCGTCGTCTACCTCCGCCTGACTGCCGCCTGCGCCGTGCAGAATGCACTCAGCTTTCATCAGCAGTACATCGGTGTAGCGAAGCACAATCCAGTTGATGCCCCAGTCGGTGCGGGTAGTGCCTCTGGTATTTTCATTCAGGTACTTCTTCATCAGCCAGCGCGTTTCCTTGAAACCCGTAGTGCTGGTATAGCCCTGCGCAAAGTTGAAGGTCTTGCGTACGTCGCCGGTTGGGTAAGAATTCAGCAGATCGTTAGCAATCGGCCGGATTTCTAGGCCTCCTGATGCAAACGGAATTTTCAGCGCCGTGAAATACGCATCGGGCACAAGCAAACCGGGGAAGTCGCTACCTAGGCCTGCACCACCGCTTTGGAACTGAATATCGAAGATAACTTCTTTGTTGTCTTCGTTCGTGTAGGAGAAAATATCGGGGTACGAAGCTAGGAACGCATACTTTCCGCTGGTAAGCACCTCGTTTAGCAACGGTAAGGCTTTGCTGTACTCGTTCGTGGCCAGGCCTGGGCCTTCGATGCCGTACGTGGGTCCCGAGCGGGTCAGGTACACCAGAGCGAGCAAGCTTTTGGCCGCGTTAGCCGTAGCACGTCCTACGTTGGGCTTATCAGCCGAAACGCTGAAATCGTAGGTGGCGGGCAAGTTCGTAATGGCCGTTTGCAAATCTGAGATGATCAGATTGTACACATCGGCGACGGGCGAGCGGGGCACTTTCAGCACGTCCGCTGGCACCAAGGCCTTATCGATCAAAGGCACTTTGCCGAAGAAGCGCACCAGATCGAAGTAGTAAAAGGCCCGCAGGAACTTGGCTTCCCCTTCGTAGCGGGTGCGGTTGGCGTCGCTCACAACGCTTCCGTTGGTGGCCAGCTGATCAAGCAGTGTATTTGCCCGGAAAATGCCATTGTAATTGCCGCTCCACGCTTCGGCAATGTACGGGTTGTTCGCCAACGCCGTCGAGAAGTTATTGACCGGAGCCCAGTCGCGTACCCCTAGGTCGTCAACACCGTAAATATTATCGGAACGGGTTTCGGAGAGGTTAAGCGCCCGGGTTGGGTAGGCGGTAAGTGGGGCGTAGGAGGCCGTCAGGGCCTGATCGAAGTCGGCCTGAGTTTGGTAAAACGTGGGGGTTGAGCCGCTGGAAAGCGGTGCTTGCTCCAGATCCTTCTCGCAACCACTCAACGATAGCCAGCAGATCGAAGACAGAAGAAAAACTATTTTTTTCATTAGAAAAGAAGGCTAGGCTTAGAAGGTGAAGTTCAAACCCAGGATGAGCGACTTAGCGAGCGGTAGCCCGCCGTAGTCGACGCCCACCGGGAAGTTGTTGTCGCCGCCGCCGGTGTTCACAGCTTCGGGGTTGAAACCACCTGTGTATTTGTCATGGCCGAAGAAGTTTTCAGCCGTTACGTAGATGCGAGCTCCCTGCGCGATGCTCTTCTTGATAACCAGACCTAGGTCGTAGCCCAGTGTGATATTGCGTACGCGCCAGTAGTCGGAAGAATATAACCAGTCGGTGTTCTTGATGCGGCCGAAAGTCGAGTATGCTTTGCCCCGCAGGCCCGCACCGGGGTTTTCGGGTGAGCGCCACCGGTCGCGGTATAAGCCCAATACGTTGTCTACCTGTCCGGTACCGGTACGGTCTACCGCGCGGCCGAAGAGCGAATAGATGGAACCACCATTTTGGCCCTGCACCAACACACTCAGGTCGAAACCTTTGTAGCGGAAGCTGTTGGTCACACCCCAGGTATAGTTCGGATTTGGGTGGCCTACAATCTGACGGTCACTTGGGTCAATTTTTCCGTCTCCGTTGTAATCCACGTACTTGGGGTCGCCTACGGTCTGCGAGCCGTAAAGCGCTGCACCCTTGTCAATGTCACTCTGCGACAGAATGCCATTCTGCTTTACCACGTAGATGCTGTACAGTGGCTGCCCTACCTTCAAGATGTTGTTCGGAATGTCGAACGCGGAAGTGATTTCGATTGGCGTATCTCCTATACCTAGGTGCACAACCTTATTCGTGTTATGACTCACGTTCAACGACGTGTTCCACTGGAAAGCGCCTACCAAGTTGTGGCTCGTCAATTCCAACTCCAGACCGCGGTTTACCACCTCGCCGATGTTGGTCAGCTGGGTGCTGAAGCCGGCTGCTGATGGCACCGGGATGTTGAGCAACAGGTCTTTGCTCGTCTTAGTATAGTAGTCGAATGAACCCGTCAGACGATTCTTGAGCAGACCGAAATCAAAGCCAACATCATACGTGCGGGATCTTTCCCACTTCAGATCGGGGTTGTTCACGCGGTTGGGTGCCTGGCCGCTAGACTGGGCGCCGCCGAACGTGTAGTTGTAGATACCTAGGGTCGCGATGCTGCTGTAGTCACCGATACCGTTGTTGCCGGAGTAGCCCACGCTAGCCCGCAGCTTTAGGTCACTAATCGGCGTTATGCCCTGCATGAAGTTCTCCTGGGAAATGCGCCAGCCCAATGATGCTGCCGGGAACACGCCAAACTTGGTGTTCTCCCCGAAGCGCGAAGAACCATCGCGCCGGATACTGGCGGAGAGCAAGTACTTGCCGGCATACGCATACTGCAGACGTCCGAAGTAGGAAATTAGAACGTTCTGGGTTTCTGTCGTGTAGTTGCTACCCGTGCCACTGATGTTCGTGGCCGCATTTAGGGTCGTCACCGCCTGGTTGACGAAGCCGCCCGTAGCCGATAGTGCCTGTGCGTATAGCTTCGTGAAGTTGTAAGAGTAACCAGCCAAGCCCGTAATGTCGTGCTTGCCACCGAGCGTCTTGTTGTACGTCAGTGTGTTCTCGTTTACAAACGTTTGCTTGCGGAAGCCACTATAGGAGCCAGCTGCTTGCCGGCTACCTAGGCTGCCGTTCACAAAAGCGGGCGTGTACGATTTCGACTCGGCGTCCGTGTTGTCGATGTTGGCCGTTGAGCGCAGAGCCAAGCCTTTAACGATCTGGAATTCACCGTAGATAGTACCTAGGGTACGGAAGGTACGCGTATCACCAACTGATTTTTGGAGCAACCGAAGAGGGCTATTGCGCGTGGTGCCCCAGTTATAATAGGTGAAGTCGCCTGTGTTGGTATTCAGACCGGCGGTGCTCTCTACCACTGGCGAGCTGGTTACCACCAAGTGCAGTAGGTTATCCTTGCCTTCAACGCCAGGGTCAGAGGTAATGGAGTAGGAAGGCGAAATATTCAGGCCGAACTTGAATTTGTCGCTGGCTTTCACTTCTACGTTGGCGCGGCCTGAGTAGCGCTTGTAGCCTAGGCCGATTACCATACCATCCTGCTTTAGGTAGTCGCCCGATACATAGTAGTTTACGAAGTCACTAGCGCCACTAGCGGCTAGTTGTACATCTTGCGTAAAGCCCGTACGGAATGCTTCCTTTTGCCAATCCACATAGTCCAGACCTGGATGCCCGGGCTGTAGCCACCGGTCATCAATCATGTACTTAGGGTCAATGGTCGTTACCTTCAGCGCCGCCTGCCGCTCAGCCGTAGTTTGGGTGGCCAGGCGCCCAGGGCCCGAGTTGACCCAGTTAGCATTGATGATTTCAACAGAGCGGTCGATCCACTCGTCGGCATTGAGCATGTCGAGCTTGCGCACGGCCCGCGTAAAGCCCGCGTAGGTGTTCAGGTTGATTTTCGGTTTACCCGATTTGCCCCGCTTTGTGGTGATAAGCACCACCCCGTTGGCTGCCCGCGAACCATAAATAGCGGCAGCGGCGGCGTCTTTCAGTACCTCAATGTTCTCAATGTCATTGGGGTTGATGTTATCCAATGGGCTACCGTTACCAAAACGGCCAGAGGAGTTCTGCGATGCAGCCTCCAAGGGGAAGCCATCAATCACGTACAGGGGCTCGTTGTTGGCTGTAATGGAGCCAGCGCCGCGTACTTGCACGCTAAAGCCGCGCCCTGGTACACCCGTTGTCTGCTTTACTTGCACACCTGCCAGCTGTCCTACCAAAGCCTGGTCAACGCGGGCGAGTGGGCGCTCTTGCAGTTTTTCAGCATTGAAGGAAGCAATAGCACCCGTTACGTCGCCTTTCTTCTGCGTGCCGTAGCCTACTACCACTACCTCATCTAGCGCTTTCGTATCCTCCACCAACTTGATAGTCAGCGTCTCCGAGCCAGAGAACTTGCGTTCTTGGGTTTGATAACCGATGTAGCTGAATACCAGCGTACCACCTGTTTCTGGTACCGATAGTTTAAAGCTTCCGTCGGCACCCGTCGTAGTACCGTTTGTGGTGCCTTTCACCACTACAGTCACACCGGGCAAACCCTCATCTTTAGCAGAAACTACGCGGCCGGTAAGCTGCCAGTCGACAATTGATTTCCGCAGCGGGCGGGCTTGTAAGGAGCTGACTGCGGGATTAGTCAGCAGCAGCAGCGCGGCAAGCGCCACCGGCTGACCACGCCGCCAGTTGTACGTTTTCTTCATGGGTTGGGAGGTAATAGGTGAGCGTGAGGAAGACTGAGTGGAATAGTTCTAAGCTAGCTTTTGGACCGTAGTAAACTCTCCTGTAGAGTGCCGGTCAGGTGGACCTAGGCGGTATGTTTGCACATAGCAAAGATGATTCTGTCGACTTTCTTCTGAGGAAGGTAGCTAGGCATTACTGGTGAGCTAGCACCAACGTGCGCTATGGCTTCTCATGGGTGCTATTCAGAACAGCTACGGGTTCTTTAGTTTCGGCTTTGATATTGACATTATGGAAGCTCCAATCCCTTGCTGTCGCACTAGTGATGGTCACAGCGCCTATCGTCAGTTTCTCCAGGAGAGAGCTAGCTTGCCTAACGCCTTTCTGCAGAAACAGCGGACTCGTGAGGTACTGACCTAGGGCAAACGTCACAGCGCCGCCTCTCTTCGAAGCAGCATGAAGGGCGGTCTGAACGGCTTGCACATTGAGCGTATTGCCAGCATTCACAGCCTTGTATCCGGTTACAGAGGAAAGCGCCTTATTCGTCGAAGTCACTTCAGCATTTCCCCCCTTTTCCCAAGCTGGCACTCTAGCTACGGTTGCGGTTGAAGTAGCTGGCTGCGTACGTAAGCTAATCCAAGTAAGCGCGAGAATTAAAAAGGCGGGAATGAGCTTCATACGTCTGGAAACGAGGAAATCGGACTATAAATTTAAGAGATTTTCATGAAAACGTTTGCAATGCAAACGTTTGTTTATCACAGATTGTAATCTTTGATAGTTCATCACATCGCCTAGCACAGACCCTGGCGATATCTCTTATAGCACAAAGCTGATCTATTGGCTTTGCTGATCCTTCCCGCACTCTCCTGTTGCTGAGATTTTTGCTGTTAGCAGAGCACATTGTTGGGTCTGCCGTTCAGCTAATCCTGAACATAAACGAAGAAGCTGTCATGGCTTTTCCACCTTGTGAGGCGCAGAACATATACTCGGGCTTTCCGTTACGCATCAACAGTTGTGGGCGCTCCAAACGGCCGTATCGCTTTAGGTTGGCGGGCGCAGGTGGCTCCTGCAAGTAATCGCGCACAGGAAAAAAGGCAATCAGCGGATAATCCCATTTTTTGCCGTCTTCCGATTCTAGGTACAGTCCCACCTCTTGGCTGTACACACCCATATCACGGGCTAGCATGTGAAACTTGTTGTGCTGGCGCCAGACGTAGGCATCTTCAAACTGCTTGTTATTGCCCTGTTTGGAGAAATCAACTACCGGATTGCCCGCGTACTTCACGTACGGCCCTTCGAGTTGATCTGCAATGGCAAGGCCATATTTGCGGTTACCTCGAATGACCGGATCTTTCGAGTTGACGTAGTCGGCTGTATTCCAAGATTTATAATACAGCCAATATTGTCCATTTGGGAGCTTGACAAAGGCGGGATTGGTTGTGCAATGGTCATCCCAGGCCCCTGTTTCGCCTGGCAGCAGCAAGGGCTGGTCGGGGCGTTTCCAAGGGCCATTGAGCGAGTCGGCCGTAGCTAGGCCAATGCGCTTCGTATCCGTTTTGCCGTTGGAGTTGCCCATAAAGAACAAGCAGTACTTGCCATCCACGAACTGAATATGTGGATTATGGCAAGTGGTAGCATCCCAAAAGCCAGGGCCACGTGGCGCTAGCACCGTTTCGAGGTACTGAAAAGGACCCTCAGGCGAGTCGCCGACGGCGTGTGCGATTTCGGAACTGTTGATCCAGCCTCCCATGCCACGCTTAGCGGGCCAGCGCGAGAAGAACACATGCACTTTTCCATCGGGGCCGTAGATGGGACTATTGCACCACACGTACCAATCGGGCATTTCCAACGCTCGCCCAACAGGATGCAGATGCTTGCTGAACTTGGACAGGCTGTTTTTCGGAAAGTCTAGCAGCCGGTTACCTGTAAAGCCGGCTACGGCCCGGGCAACTGGTGCCAAAGCTAGCCCGGCAATAAAATCTCTGCGTGTCAGCATGTTGCAAACATTTTTATTCTACCAGAGCACAATGTATCAATGCGTCAAGCAGCACACGTTAGCTAGGGTCTGGCAGATTCTTGGTTATCTCTGCTGGTAGCTACTGCAGCAATCAACAGCGGCACACTAAGGCTTGTAAGTTCAGATTTCAGATTACCAAGTAAGTGGCTTGTGCCACACAAACCCTCCTGCACTCTTTGGGTAGTTGCCCTACCGATATCTCCTGTAAGGCTAGCTAACGCTTAGGAAAATGTACAACTAACTTTTCATCCTTATATTTCCTCGGCACTTCTCAAAATAGCACGTACTTATTAGGCCAGCGAAATTTCCTCTACTTGATCAGACTGTATCGAGCAAATACCCGAGGACTATAAGCTGGGATAGTTGGTGCCTAAAAGTAAGTTTTCGGCTGAAATGCTTCGCTCCTTAATCAAGAAAACATTTTTCACAATAGAACCGAACACAACCAGTTACGTCTACAGCTTGAAAAGAGTGCGACTGTTCAGTTTAAGAACAGCGAAGATTTCGGCAGGCTACTATTCCTCAGCACGTATTATCACTTTCGGAAATGAGCCTTTCTACCCTTCTCGAATCAGATTCACTTGTCATTTCATATGACGACGAAAACCAATGGCTGTATGCTGATTGGCAGGGTGAGCTAAGCAATGCGCAGATCAAAGCCGGCATCGATCGTATTTTGAGTTGCTTGCACCAGACCCCTTGCCGCAAGATTCTGAATGACAACTCCAACGTTCTGGCTGCTACCTGGTATTTCTCTGAATGGATAGCGTACGACGCGATGCCGCGGTTGGCGGAAGCCGGGTTGCAGTATGTAGCGTGGGTACTGTCGCCCTCGCTGGAGTGCCGTCTGTATGCCGATCAGGCAGTAGGGCTTACGAAAACTCCTTTAGCTGCTGTTTTCGATGAGCTTATTGGTGCCCATCAATGGCTCCGCTCCTGTGAGCACTGGTTTCCGGCGCAGCGCTACCTAGGTACCCCGGCGCCCTGATAACGGCAAACCAGCTAGTAGGAGTCACTCTCCCCTAGCTCTGCTCATCAGCGCGCTATCCTTATTGTTTTGATGCCAGTAATCAATGCATTCAATAAAAGCAGCAAGGCTCTTCTAACGACCGGAATTTGATGCCACCTTTGGGGTCTATTTTTCAGGAGTAGCACGTGATGAACGCAACGGAATCAGAAGAAAGAGAATATCTGGAGGAGATTAAGGAGAAACTTGAGCTAGCTATTAGGCGGGTAGACGACGCCGTCAAGCAGTTTTCCGACGAGCTCCGGCAGAAAAAGCAGTATATCCATGAGCACCAATCGGGCATGGACGATGCCGATATGGTCGCCGCCGGCCAATCTATTAACCGCATGGCCTTTACGGGCGAGGCGGCCGTTTCCCGCAAACGAAAACTCATCAAGCTAGGTCAGTCGCCTTACTTTGGCCGCATTGATTTCGTCACCTCGGGGAAGGTGAAGTCGCCGGTATACATTGGCGTGCATTCCTTCTTAGACGAGCGGCAGCGCCTAAACCTAATCTACGATTGGCGCGCCCCGATTGCCTCCATGTTCTACGACTTTGAGCTAGGGGAAGCCTCGTACACCACTCCCTCCGGCACAATCCAGGGCACCATCGAGCTAAAGCGGCAGTACAAGATCCGAGACGGCCGTATGGAGTTCATGATCGAAAACGGCGTCAATATTCACGACGACGTGCTACAGCGGGAACTTGCGAAGTCCTCCGACGACAAGATGAAAAACATCGTCGCGACCATTCAGCGCGACCAGAATGCGGTGATTCGCAACGAGACGGCTCCGGTGATGGTCATTCAGGGCGTAGCCGGCTCGGGCAAAACGTCCATTGCTTTGCACCGAATTGCGTTTCTTTTATACCGGTACCGAGAGTCTATTGCGGCCAAAGACATACTGATTATTTCGCCGAATAAGGTTTTCGCAGATTATATCTCGAACGTCTTGCCTGAGCTCGGGGAAGAACACATTCCCGAGATGGGTATGGAAGAGCTAGCAGCCGACTTGCTCGACAACAGGTACACATTCCAAACCTTCTCCGACCAAGTATCGGCGCTGTTAGAAAAGCACGACCTAGCTTTCATTGAGCGTATCCGGTTCAAGTCATCGTTCGACTTTCTCAGCAAGCTGAATCAATACCTTATTCATATAGAGAACAACTACTTCACGGTTAGTGAAATTAAGGTCGGCAAAACCGTTGTTCCCCGCTCGTTGGTTTTAGAGAGGTTCAAGGCGTATCACCGGGTGCCGATTCTAAAGCGGTTTGCACTGGTGGCAGAAGATATCCGGGCTCATGTGCGGGGCGCGGCTGGCCGCAAGCTTACCGGGCAGGAGAAAGCAACGATTGGAGAGGCTATTCCCCGCATGTTCAAGTTCCATCAGGTGCTGGACCTCTACCGGGACTTTTATCGTTGGATTGGCCGACCCGAGCTATTCAGGATCGACCACCCCATGACGATGGAATACGCGGATGTATTTGCCCTGATTTACTTGCGTCTACGCCTAGAAGGCATCACCACCTACGATCAGGTAAAGCACTTGTTGGTGGATGAAATGCAGGATTACACGCCGGTTCAATATGCGGTCTTGTCCCGCTTGTTTCTGTGCCGAAAAACCATCCTAGGCGACGTAAGCCAGACGGTGAACCCGTACAGCGCTTCCTCCGCCGAAACGATCGAACGCGTCTTCCCGCAGGCTGATGTGGTCAAGCTTTACCGCAGCTACCGCTCTACCGTCGAGATTACAGCTTTCGCGCAGCGGATCACCCCAAACCCCGACCTCATTCCGCTGGAAAGGCACGGCCCAGAGCCCATCGTAGCACATTACAATAGCCAGAATGAGGAGCTAGAGGCAATTAAGGAGCTGATCACAGCCTTCCAACGCTCCGGGAATAACTCGCTGGGCATCATCTGCAAAACTCAGCGGCAAGCCGCGCGAGCCTACGAAGTGCTACAAGCGCCCAATGTTCATCTGCTCACCTCGGAATCTAGGTCCTTTCAAGAAGGAATCATTATCACCACCGCCCACGTGGCGAAGGGACTGGAGTTTGATGCGGTCATTGTGCCGTTTGCGTCCGCCCACAACTACAAAACGGAGGTCGATAAAAGTATGCTCTATGTGGCCTGCACGCGGGCCATGCACGAGCTCACCTTGACGTATTCAGGTGCTGTTACAACTTTCTTGTCCGCCTAAAAAGTTTAAGCTTCCGCAGCCAAGCGAAAGTTGGTACCACGGGTTAGATTCACTGCTGCTAAAGCAAGGCAAAACGGGTGCGTTGTTCCTATCCCTATAATGCTACCTAACTTATAGAAGGCTTGCTAATAGCATCCGCTTATACTTCAACGGCACTCAACGTGCTGATCTAAGTTTTGAGACTGCAGGCGATTCAGCGCAGCATCAGGTAACTACAGAACAGTACTCCCGCGGTGGCGCTGCTTCTTTGTGCTAGGCATCCTTTTACTACCCTATGAAAGTTCTTCTTGCGCTGCTCCCTATTGCGCTAACTGCTCTCTCCCTGCCTTTCACGCCGGAAACTCTCTCTACGAAAGAAGCCGCACCCAAAGACTACATCATCACCCAATTCGGCGCAGGCACCGATAGTACCCAGCTTAGTACTGAAGCCATTCAGCGCACCATCGACAAAGCCAACGCCGATGGCGGCGGCACGGTGGTGATTCCGAAGGGAGTATTTCTGAGTGGCGCCCTGTTTTTTAAGCCCAATACCCAACTGCGGTTGCAGGAAGGTGCCAAGCTCAAAGGCTCTGATAATATTGCGCACTACCCCCTGATTCCGTCGCGGATGGAGGGCCAAAGTTTGGATTATTATGCGGCCCTCGTAAATGCCTATAAGGTGAATGGCTTTCGGGTCACGGGGCCCGGCACCATCGATGGCAATGGACTGCGGTTCTGGAAAAACTTTTGGGCGCACCGCGATTCTATGCAGAAAGTCGGCAAATCGTCCACTAACCTAGAGGTGCATCGGCCCCGATTGCTCTTTATCTGGGGCTCTAACAACGTGACTATCGAGAAGGTGAAGCTGCACAACTCCGGCTTCTGGACCACGCATTTATATCAGTGCAATAACGTGCTTATCGATGGGTGTGATATCCGGTCACCTTTCCGTCCGGTGAAGGCCCCTAGTACCGACGCCGTAGATATCGACGTGTGTAAGAAAGTCACCATTCGCAATTGCTACATCTCCGTCAACGACGATGGTATCGTTATGAAGGGTGGCAAAGGCCCTAACGCCCAGCAGCTCCCGGAAAATGGGCCAATCGAAGACGTGCTGGTGGAGAACTGCACCTTTGGAGAGGTGCACGCGGCCGTGACCTGCGGCAGCGAATGTATTCATGCCAACCGCATCACGGTGCGCAACTGCAAGGTAGATAATGACCGGCCGCTGCTGCTCTTCAAGATGCGTCCTGATACGTATCAACTCTACGAGAACATTACGGTTGAGAATATAACTGGGCGCTGTGGCACGATTGTCACGCTTTCGCCCTGGACGCAGTTCTTCAACATGGCGGGCAGCACGGAAAAACCCTTTGGCACGATCCGTAACATCACCATTTCCAATGTGAAGGTGAAGTGCAAGCAATTTGCTGTGTTGAATGGCAACCCGACCGACAAAGTGTCGAACATCACCTTTAAAAACGTGGAAGCCACGGCAGAAACGGCCGACTTTCCGAACAAGTACCCCGACGTAAAATTCAACAAAGTCACCCTCAATGGTGCCCCTGTGAAAGCCACCCAGGCGCAAGGCACGGTGGTGACTCCGCTGAAGCCGGACTAAATCGGCCTTATCAGACAACCTAGCTTGATCATCCATCTGATTCAGCATTAGCTACCCACTTATCTTTCCCGAATCAGGCGATACAGCTGTTCACGGTAGGTCTCACTGGATGGAGACTTGCTTGTCCGCAATGTAGAGTGTGTTGCCATCCACCATCTGAATTTTATCAAGCGAGACGATATAAGACTTGTGTATGCGCAGAAATGGCGGTTGCGGCAAGGTATCGGCTAGCTCTTTAAGCGCTTGGTAGGTAATCAGGCCCGAAGGACTGTTATTAGGTGACGTAAGTACGTGTGCTTTTGGTAGCGCTCGGGCTCGGCGTGTCATTGGGGCAGGCAAGAAGGGGCTCCCAGAATTCCCTGCGTACGTTGCCACGCTCTTGCTTTATCTTTTTCATGATCCAGCTGCTCCCGTTACACTCTAGTCAGGCACCTGTTTTTTACCGTTGGCTGCGTGATCCAGAAGTTATTCGCTACTCCTTGTCTCTCTTCCAAGAACTCACTACCCTACCACTGGTAGAGCAGTGGCTAGCGGCCACCCTACAAGACACTAAAAGTTTAAATTTGGGGGTGTACCTAGGTGCTACTCAGGAGCTGATTGGCTACGCCGGAATCAGCGGTATATCCACGCGCAATCAGTCGGGCGAGTACTTCATCTTGCTGGGGGAGAAGCACTATTGGGGCCAAGGCATTGGCACCGAGGTTACCCGCCAAGTCCTCACCCGAGGCTTTCAGGAGCTAGGTCTCAATCGTATTATGCTGACCGTATCTGAGCCCAACCAGGGCGGCCTTAAGGCTTATGCGCGCGCCGGCTTTCAGTTAGAAGGACGCTTGCGGCAGGCCTGCTACCGCCAAGATGCGTTTCATGATAAACTCGTAATGGCGGTACTGCGCCCGGAGTGGCTCGCCCAGAACGCCTCACGTGAGTACTCCGAGCAATGAGACCTTATAAGGTTAGCTAGGTAACTTACTGTGTGTAAAAGCAGCTTGGCCTACGTGTGTATCTGCCTGAACCCGCTACCAATGAGCTACCTATTTCTCGGCATACACTTCTTGTATCTGCTTCGTCAGGTAAGCAAAGGAAGTGGGTATATCAGTGCTCGGATTGCTAGTGTTACCCTCGATAAAAATATTGCCTTTGTAGTTCGCCTTCCGCAAGGCTCTCAAGTACGGCTTAAAGTCCTCTCCTTGCACCCCGGGGAAAGAGCGGCTCTGTTTCTCTGCAATTTCACAGTGAACCAGGATGTCCTTGGCCTCAACAATGCTCTGTGGCGACTCGCCCTCGCGCAGCATATGAAAGATATCTGCGTTTAGTTTAAAATTGGGATGGTTGACAGCGCGTACCACGGCCGCTGCTGATTTTACCGTGTTTAGAAAGTTCGTCTCAGAGGCATTGAGGTTTTCGATGGCAATCATGACGCCGTGCTTCTGGGCAGCAACAGCCAACTTGCGGCACAAGACCACAAAATCGGCTTGCGCCTTCTGCGCATCATAGCCTTCTGGAATCCGGCGAGCACCACCGCTGCCTAAAACGATAAAGGGGATGCTAGCCTGTTGAGCCCTCGCAAGCACACTATCGACGTAGGCGACTACTCTGGCCTCATCCACAGCAGGTCCGGCAATTTTTATTTTACCGGTGAAGAGAATATTGCAGAGGTATACTTTGCACTTCGCCTTCTTTATCCGGGCAAGATTTTGCTCGAACTGCTGCTCCGATAGCGACGGCGAAACCATACGGCTTACAGTTTCGCCTAGCATCCGAAAACCAGCGGCGTATAACAGACTGTCCTGCTCAAGTGGGGCCACCAAGCCTATCTGCGGAACGTACGCTTTGCGTGGAGCCAAGCTGAGCAAAGCCATTAGCACAACAGAAACCACCAGCACGGTTATGAATTTCATGGAACAGCTTTGATTAGGTGAGTGAGTTAAAAAACGAATGCCGCGGACCCCGTCTAGGTCCTAACAGTATTTATCCGGCAATAAAAAGGGTCGTTACACCACTAGCGTGACTATACCATAAAGGAACTAGTAGCAGCAGAGACTGGGCGGCAAAATACTCTTAATCAAATGGATATTTCTGTAGCAACGAGTATTCTTTTCGTAACTCATAATACAACTGCTAGAAGCAGCCTAGACAGGCGAATAGCAGCGGTAAAGCCAGCGAATGATGCCCATAAGAAAGGTCATACCGGCGACCTAGGCTTCAGCTTCGCGGTCGAATAGCACCTGCGAAGCTGACGCTATGAGCTGATAATCCTTGGCAGGAGTTTTCTGTTTTCGCGCTTGTACCACCCCAGTTATTGCGTAAACTTGTCCGGTAGCCTTCCGGCTACGATGCATTATTACTTTTTCCCTTTTCAGCAGCCTCCTTCGCTTCTTATGATTACGTACCAGCAAATCTTTGAGAATAACCAGCGCTGGGTCGCTGAGAAGTCGGCCACTGTGCCCGATTTTTTAACTCAACTAGCCGCCGACCAAGCACCCGATTACCTCTACATCGGCTGTAGCGACAGCCGCGTAACGGCCGAGGACCTGATGGGCGTCACGCCCGGTGAGGTATTTGTGCACCGCAACATTGCCAACCTAGTGGTGAACAATGACTTGAACGCCCTGTCTGTGCTGGAATATGCGGTGCGCCACCTGCGCGTCAAGCACATTGTGGTGTGCGGGCACTACGGCTGCGGGGGTGTGAAGGCGGCCATGCAGGCCAAAGACCTAGGCATTCTGAATCCGTGGCTGCGCAATATTCGCGATGTGTACCGCCTGCACCACCTCGAGCTAGATGCCATCGCCGACACGGCCGCTCGCTACAACCGCTTAGTGGAGCTCAACGTGCAGGAGCAATGCATCAACGTGATCAAATCAGCTGTGGTACAGCAGCAGTACCTGCTCAACCAGTTTCCGGTGGTACACGGCTGGGTGTTCGACCTACAGACGGGTCTACTTAAGGACCTGCACCTCGATTTCGAACATATCTTGCGTGATATTCAGCAAATCTATGATCTCAGCGGCGAAGTGTTGCCGGCTGGGAAAGAACCAGAAACGCCCGCCGAAGCTATTAGCACCGCCCCAGTTGGCCCTCCGTTGAAGTAAGCGCCTGCCTGGCGCAGCGAACGATCTACCTGCGTTGGTGTTGCACCTAGCATTTGATGCGGCATGCTCAAGTACCAGGGATTAGTAGCACGAATGCGTTTGAATTATTGATATAGAGCAGTTTCGAGGGTGGCGTATGGCCTCCCTCGAAACTGCTCTATATGCGTTTACGTGGGTGTTTTATTTGCACTTATCGCCAATAGCTAAAGCTGGGTGCGGGTGCGATAAACTCTCTGCCCTGTGCTAGGTTAAGGTGGAGTTGGATCTTACAAACACCCTGTTGCCATGACGGCTACCGCACGGAGCACTAGCTACTAAGGGTTGACTTTGGTGATAGTTGCGCCTAAACTTGATTAAGGGGGTATACTTCAACGACTCTGACTCATGGACACTCCTCACAACCTCATCCGACAAGCATATGCAGCGTTCAATGCGCGCGACATTCCTAGGGTCCTCGAGACGCTTCATCCGCAAGTGCGTTGGTCGAGAGCCTGGGAGGGCGACTACGCCACGGGCCACGCCGAAGTGCGCGACTATTGGCAGCGGCAGTGGCAGGAACTAGATCCACACGTCGAGCCAACGCGCATCAGCGAGCGGGCCGATGGACGACTAGAAGTAGCAGTGCACCAACTAGTAAAGGATATGCAGGGGCAAGTAGTTTTTGAGGGCCCGGTAAAGCACCTCTACACCCTACAGGATGGGCTGCTACAACAAATGGATATCGAGCAGGTGTAGTCGTTGGTCCTGCAAGGCACAGGAGCGAGCTGTGCCTTAGCTCCTTCTGAGCCGGGTAGCTTGTTGAGTATAAATCGGAGCAATCTGACTTGTGACAAATAGCGCCTTTTACTACTTAAGCAAACCAGCAATGCGCTGAGGCGCCACCGGCGTAGCCGGCTGAAAGCGAGGGCTGGCCATATACTGCTCCAAACTAGAAAGCAGCTGCCGAGCCTCGGGGCGAGTGGCCGCGTCGCTGAGCAGGTCGATGGATGAGAATAGCAGCTTGCCTTGGCCCACCTTGCACTCGAAAACTAGTCCCAGAGACTGCGCCGTAACCCAGTCATCGATGACGCGCACAATGGGTTGCAAATCCGTAGCCACCGAATCGAGCCGGATAGCGCTAGCGTGGCTCACGGCGTCCCACCACTGCCAATTGCTGTGGTAGGCGGTGGGAAAATCCCGTAGTGCAGGGTGCCGGGGGTTGCAGAGGATGCCGAGCGTAACGGGCGCCTGTCCGCCAGTCCAAGCGGTGTTCCAGAAGATGCTGGAAAAACCCAGCGCAATGTTAGCCCCCGCCTCGGGTCGAATAGTGCCTTTAGGTGCCGTGAGCAACACACTCCCCCCCTTCTTGAGCTTATCCAATGCTTGCTTATCCAGCCGCTGCGTTACCAGTATTTGCTTGCTGACCGAGGGTAAAACGCTAGGGTACACGAAGAAATCCCAGGAGTTCTCGAAGGTGCCTACCGCCACGCGGAGCCGCAGCTGACGAGGCTGCACAAGGCTGCCGAGCGCCTGCCGAACTTCGCCTAACACTTGTCCATTGCCCACGGCAATGTCGCGGGCTGGCAACGTGCCGCTGAACAACCGCTGGCCTTGAGCATCTTCGATAACCCAGGTGGGGGTAACGTGCGGCAGGGGCGCGGGGCCAAAGTGAGCAATTTCAACGGGCACGACCAGCGTTTCGGAGTTGAGGTACACCATCTTCGGAAACCGCACTAGCGGTACGGTGGCGTTGCAAAAGCGTTGGTATTCGGGGCCGGTCACGTAACCTTTTTCTTCCCAAAAAGGACTTAACACCCCTACTAGCGCCGTGCCCTGCCCAGGGAAGTCGTGCAGGTCGAGCAGTTGAAAGCCGCTAAAGCCGGGCGTACGCAACGCTGCTTCGATATCAGCCTTGTAGCATAGAACTTGCAGCTTGCCCGAGGCTAGCAGGAAGCTATCAGCTAAGGCAGAAAGGTGGCTAGCAGCTAGCCGGTCGCGGAAAATCTCGAAATTCTTAGCCTGCAACACCCCGTCGTACTTGGCAATTTCCTTGAAATCGGGATACACGCACCACTGACCAATTTCGTGGCTCACGGTGGGATGCTGCCACTTGGTAATAGTAGTACGCCAGTCGTAATCGGTGCGGGGCGGTTGACCATTAATGATACTTTTTAGGCCTTGGCCCCAGGCTTGAATGCGCGGATCAGGCGAGACATTGTAGTTGCTTTCGGCAATGACCGGCCAGCCCGAAGCGGACGTGTAGAGGCGGCGCGTATCGGTGGCCTGCCAATAGTTAACAAACTTGGTGAGGTAGGGAATGTGCTGCTTGCCGGCCGGCTCGTTGCCATACGTCAGCATGCAGAAGGACGGATGGTTGCCGTAGGCGCGCACCATGCGCCGGCTCTCGGCGTAGAGGTAGGCATCGAGCGGGGCACCGTCACCCACGGTAGCTCCCTGATTGGCCCACGACGAGCATTCGATTTGCAAATACATCCCCGCTTGGTCGGCAGCCGTGAAAGCCGCTTCAGGAGGGCACCAGGAGTGGAAGCGTATGTGGTTGAGGCCATACGCTTTACAAATGGTGAAGATGCGTTGCCAAGCGGCTACGTCGGTCGGCGGGTAGCCGGTCTTCGGGAAGATGGCGCACTCCAGCGTGCCCCGCAAGAAAGTTGGCAAGCCATTGATGGTGAACTGGGTTCCCTTCGCTCCGAATTCGCGCATGCCGAAGCGCACCTGCTGCGTTTCCTGTTGGCCCTTGCCCGCGTCGAGGCCTACGGTGAGCTGGTACACGTTTGGGGTAAACTCACTCCATAGCTGCGGCTGGGTACCCATTGGGTACGTTAGCTCCAGCGCCGTGGTATCCGGGTTAAGGCGTACTTTTTTGGTGAGAGCGGGTAGCCCTTTGGCGTTTGGCGCAAGCAACGTGGCTTGTAGGCTGAGGGTGGCTGTAGCGGATGTGTTGGTGGTGTTGCGAAGCCGTAAGCGCACGACTACCTGCTGTCGCTGAATATTGGGAAAGAGCTGCGCGTCAGCCACGTACACTCGCGGGCGAGCGGTTAGGTACAGCTGCCCTACTAGGCCATTCCAGTTGCTCTGGGTATGGTCGGAAATGCTGTGCGAATTCTGGCCCACGTTGAAGTCCTTCACCCGGTTATCGACCCGGACGGTGAGTCGGTGCCGGCCGGGCGTAGCCGTACGACCTAAGGTTATCACGTGGGCAGTACCTAGGCTATTCTGGGTGCCTAGAGGCTGATCATCAAACCATACGGTGGTTTCCCAGTGCGCCCGCTCCAGATACAGCTCGATAGGACGGCCCGCCCAGGCAGCGGGAATGTCGATGGTTTTCTGGTACCAAGCCGCCCCCTTGTAGTACTTCACAGGCTGCAACCAGAAGGGTACCTTAATATTGCCCGGCTGTCGGTACGCTGCGTACTCTGGCTTAAAGAACCAGGACGAATCCACAATCTGACCGGTCCAGGGTGTTTTCAAGCTGATGTTGTTGCCTTTGCCATTGGTCGTCATAGAGCCAGGCAGCGTAATCTTATCTGCCAGATCCCGCGCAAACCAGCGCTGACTCGTTCCTTGGTCGAGCGAATCGACCGCAAACCGCCACTCGCCTGCTAAGTCGAGCCGGTCCTGTTGAGAACCTAGGCTACCCGTTCTCTGGGCACGGGCCACTCCTACCGTCACCAGCCACACTAGCAACAGAATCAAGTTTTTGCCAGCTCGGACGAAAGAAACAGAAGGATAGGAAGGACGTGTCATGCGCTGGAAAGAGGTAAGGACGGATTAAAGACTATTTGCGCAGCTAGATCCTAGCTGGCATCGGGCAGGAAGGAGCCCGGCGCTAAGCAGGCAGCGAAGGGGCATTTGATGGACGCAGCAGCTGCAAGTGAGTATGGGCGCCAGCATGGCGGCTGTCCTGCTGCAACACGGCTGTCAAGGCAGCTTCGGCTTCCGTTAGTTGGCCTAGCCCTAGGTAACCTAACCCGATAAGGTAGCGACAGTGCAGGGCGTTGCGCCGACTTAGATCATCTTCAAATATCAATAAATCAGGCAGAGACACGGCAAAGTAATCGAGCTTCACTTCGTCGTTGAGGTGCGCTTGACCGTAATGCAGCAGGTTGTTAAAAATGGCTTGTTCTCGCTCGGGCGAGCCTAGCTGCCTCCAGGCTAAGCCCTGGTAGAATATCTGGTCGGGTTGCGGGTCGTTGTAGAACAGCGCGGCCGTGGGGGTACTGCTGCCAGTGGTGGCCTGCTGCCAAGCGCCGCGCGCAGCTTCGAGCTGTCCTAGGGCCTCGTAGGCGCAGCCAAGCCAATAGTGCAGCTCATTTTCGGGCGCACCGGGTAGCTTGCCCTCACCTAAGTTGTGAGGGTAGCTGGGCGCCAGCGCCTGGCTGAGGCGGACGACGGCCGTGGCCGGCTCCCCGGCATGCAGGTCGGCCTTCGCTAGGGCGAGTAGACTACGTACATATTCGCCCGACACCTTGCCCTCGCCACCCTCCCATGGGTGAAAGCGCCTAGCCATCAGCAGCTCATACGCTCGGGCGGGCTGATCGAGCTGATTGTACAAGGCTACTCGCTCCAGGTACAAGTCGTCGCGAAACTCCACCGCCGGCAGATGCGCTTCTAGCAAAGCCAACTGAGCGGCGGGTGCGTAGTTAAGCCGACGATATAGCTGGGCTAGCTCCATGAGCACGCGGGCATCATTGGTAGCCAGGGCAAAGGCTTTTTCCAAGTACGCCAGCGCTTTTTCGGGCTCTTGGCGCTTGTTGAAGTAGGCGATACCTAGGTTGCGCAGGGCGGTCGGAAACGTAGGGTTGCGGGCGGCGGCCACCTCCCAGGCGGCTATTGCCTCGTCGTACTGGCGCTTATCGTACCAGAGGTTGCCGAGCAGATACGGCGCGTAGGCATCGGCGGGGTTAAGAGTCGTCGCGAGCTGTAGGGCGGCAATATCTTCCAGCCGGTTGGGAAAATGTGTGGCCAATGGGATAGTCGCGCCTTGTTGGGCGTACGCCCGTGCCTCGTCTTCGTCCCCCACTTGCTGGCTGAAATAGGCTAGGTGGTACGCCACCAGCGGATCGGGAGCAGCGGCGCGCAAGGCCAGTGTCAGGAGCTCAGTGGCTTCGGGGTAGCGGCCCATAGCGCCGTAGTCGAGGGCGTATTCGAGGTAGTTGTGCGCTTCGTTGCGCGCCAGCGTTTGCAGTTGGGCGAGGCTAGCATCGGCTTCGGCGGCACGGCCAGCTGCGCGGTGCGCCAGCGCTTGCTCTAGCAGAGCGCCTAAGTTGAAGCCGTCGCGGCGCAGGGCTTCGGCGCAGGTGACCAAGGCCGCGGCAGGCTGGCCTAACAGGCGTTGGGCCGCGGCTTGCACCACGTACGCTTTGCTGTTGCGGGCGTTGCGGTCCAGCGCCCAGCCGACGTGCTCTAGAGCTAGCTGATAATGTTCTCGCGCAACGTCCAGTTGGGCTACCGCGAAGTAGGCGCTGTCTTGCCAGGCGCTGTTCCATGTCGCCTTAAAGAAAGCAGTGTACGCTTCGTCAGGTCGATTTTGGTGCTTCAGGCTAAGCCCTAGGTTGTAGTAAGGCTCGCCGTCGTAAGGATTAGGGTTACGCTGCGTGAGGGTAGCAATGGCCTGCCGGAAATAAGGCTCACTCTTGGCAAATTGCCCCCGACGCAAATACCAAGCTCCCAGCGCATTGTTGTTGCGCGCATCCTGTGGGTCACGGCGGAGCGCTTCTTCATAATAGGGCACGGGGCTGTACGTGGCGTGCCGGTACTGCTCCAGGTGCTGGCCAGTCAAGAATAGCTGCTCGGTGCTGGCAACCGCCTGCGGCTCCAGGGCTGGTTTGGCGGGCTGGGGCACCTCATTTTGCTTGTTGGCGGCAGGTGCGTAGCGCAGCAGTTCTCGCCCTTGAGCATCGTGGATAAGCACTAGCCACTGCTGCTCGGTTGTGCTGGGAGGTAGGGCCACCTGCTGCGCAAAGCTTTGTTCGGGAGCTAGGTCGCGGGTTTCATCTAGCACCGGCTGACCAGCTACCAGCAGCTGCACCCGGCAGTTGGGCTGGGCGGAAGTCACATACACCAACACTTGAGCCGCATCAGGACCGGTCGCTTCCACGTTCACCAGCACATCCTTGGTAGCATTTTTGACCACGCCCAAGGTTTGGTAGGGCAAGAAATACTGCGTAAACGACTTCTCCTCGTAGGGCATTAGCCAGCTGAAATCTGGCTGATTATCCGTGAACATGCCCGTCATTAACTCGATGTAGGGGCCATCCTCGTCGGTTAGGTTACGGTCCCAGGCCCGGCCAAAATCGCCATGGCCCCAAGTCCACTGCTTCTTGCCCGGCGACACGTGGTGGTCGGCCACGTGCAGCAGTCCGGCCTGCGTGTCGTGCTCGTAGCCGCCCACAAAGTCGTAGTCGGAGTTGACGGCCATGTAAGACGTAGGCACCGGAATATTCTTGTAGCGCGAGATGTCGGTACCGGGCGCATAATCGACCTTGTAGTAGGTACCCGTGGCAATGGGGAACGTCGACACGTCGCGCTTGCCGTGGTCGAATACGGCGTTCACATCGGGCGGAAACACCGACTGGTAGTCGTCGTTGACGTGCACGGCCGGGTTGGCCCACCACAAAAACGTTTGAGGCAGCGAGGTACGATTGTAGAGCTGAGCCTTAATTTCCAGGTAAGCACGGTCGGGGTGCAGCGTGAAGCCAGTCAGGCCCTTGGTGCGAAACATGCGCTCCACTTCGTTTACCCAGACCGTGGCGCTGCCGTCGGCGTGTTGTTCCAGCCGAAAATCCACCGGCTCAAACGTGCTGGGGCGGTGGTGCTGAGGCCAGTTGAACTCAATCCCTCCCGAAATCCAAGGACCTGTTAGTCCAACTAGCGCCGGTTTAATTACTTGATTGTAATAGACAAAATGGCGCTGCTTGAGCTTATCGTAGGCCATCTGCACACGGCCACCTAGCTCGGGTAGAATCAAGATTTTCAAATACTTATTTTCCAGAAACAAGCCCACGTAGTCACGGTCTTGCTTCTCGTCATAGATCTTGTCGATGACCGGGTGCGGATACACCGCGCCGCTGCTGCCCTGGTACACCCGCTTCTCGAAGAACATGGGGTTTTTGTCGGGCTCGCCCACCCCGTAGGTGGGGATAGTCACCGTTTCCTGCCACACGGATACCGTCGAAGATTGCATAGTTATTCGCTGTTAGCTTGTTCGCTATCCAAAAGTTAGTGCCGGGCGAAGGTGCCCTCTAGCTGCTCCAGGGTTTGCCCCTTAGTTTCCTTCACTTTGGCCCGCACGAAGAAGAAGCCGAGCAGGCAAATACCCGCGTAGAGATAAAAGGGCCCGTAGGTGCCAATAGCTTGAGCCAGAATCGGAAACGTGAACACCAAGATGAAGTAGGCACCCCACAGCGCCACCGTGGCTACCGACGAGGCTACGCCCCGGATGCGGGTCGGAAAAATCTCAGAAATCACAACCCAGGTTACTGGGGCCAAGGACAGCCCATAGGTACCAATGGCCGCCAGCACTACCACCGACACTAGCCCTGGCGCAGCGTGGGTCTGGAGCAAGAAGGCCAGTGCCAAATAGCTTATCGTCAGTCCTAGCGAGCCAAACAGCAGCAGCGGCCGCCGCCCTAGCCTATCCACCAAGAACATGGCTACTAGTGTAAAACCTAGGTTGACAACCCCAATCCCGATGGTTTCGAGCAGTTGACGGTTTAGGTCAGCGCCTACTGCCGCGAAGATGGTAGAGGTGTAGTTAAACACCACGTTTATACCACAAAACTGCTGGAACACGGCTAGCGCTACCCCCACCACTACAGCTGGTCGCACATCGGCGCCCAGCACATCCCCAAACCGAGCCCTAGGTTCGTCACTATTTGCTCGCGTGTCCAACCCAGCCAACGTGGTTTCGACAAACGCCGGATTGCCGATTTTGTGCAGCACGGCTTCGGCACGTGCCACTTGCCCCGCCTGGGCCAGCCAGCGTGGACTTTCGGGCAGCCACAGCACTCCCAGCAGAAACAGTACGGCCGGCACCGCGCCCAGCCCAAACATCCAGCGCCAAGCGTCTGGGCCTTGATCCGCCAGGAAGTAATTCACCAGGTTTGTCACCAAAATGCCCACCACAATGGTGAGCTGATTAATCGCCACGTTGCGGCCCCGCACGGCGGCCGGCGATACTTCGGCGATGTAGAGCGGGCTCAACATAGATGCCATCCCGACCCCTATTCCGGCGGCAAAGCGTGCCACTACAAACAGCGTCAAACTCGGCGCCAGAGCCATCGCCAGCGACGATACCGCGAAGATACCCGCCGCTAACAGCAGGCCGGGCCGCCGACCATAGCGGTCGGCCAGCTGCCCGGCCACTAGACATCCAACCATGCAGCCTAGCGCCAGCGAGCCAGTTAGAAAACCCTCCCACCAGGCCGTAAGCGCAAATTGCTGGCGCAGAAAGGGCAGCGCCCCAGAGATTACTGCAAAGTCGAAGCCGAACAGATAGCCGCCTAGGGCTGCGATGAACGCAATACCAACGATATAAGCCGAGTGAAATGCCACTGCTGGGGTAGCAGGCACGGATGAGAAGGAAGCCATAGGCACGGGTGGGAATGGAGGGAAGCTCAGCAGACAGGAAGTTCATCCCTCAGCTAGTAGCACGAGAGCGGGTTCGGGTAATCCTAGGGCGGTAAGATAGTCGCTAAGAAGTATCCCTGACCTGCTGCAAAGATGAGTACCTAGCTACCGCTTGGAAATAGCTTTTCCAACGAAAAGATGGACGATACAACGGTCGCCGCTTTAGCTACCTTTACGTTCCATGAAAGAGGGATTTCAGGGGCAACGAGCCTATAGCTTACCGGTAACGCTGCTACACGAAGCCGCTCAGCACCCGCTGTGCCAGGGTCTCTACGTCACCGATATTGGATTTTACCCCGTGGCCCGTGCCCACAAGCGAAACCGACGCGCCGGTAGTGCCCAGCACCTCTTGCTCTACTGCGTGCAGGGCAGTGGTTGGTACCAGCTAAACCACGCTGAAAAACGGCCGCTCCGAGCCAACCAATGGGTCATTTTGCCCGCGCACGTGCCCCACAAGTACGGCGCCGACGAAGCCACACCCTGGACGATTTACTGGTTACACTTTGCCGGCACGCAGGCGGCCGTCTTGCACGCGCATTTGCAAGAGCAGGCGCCAGAAGCTCCCACCACCATCCGGCCGACGGAGGAACGGTTTCAGTTATTCGAAGCTATTTTTTCGCAGCTCACGCTGACCGCTACCCTAGCAGGTATGGTGCAGGCCAGCGCACGCCTAGGGCATTTTCTGCTCTCCCTGTTGCCTTCCGTCAGCCAGCTTGCGCAGCCTTCTTCTGCCGCAGGGAGCATTACGCAGTCTATCCAGTTCATGCGTGAACACCTAACGAGTAGCTTCACGGTACAGGAACTAGCTGCGCAAGCGGGCTTGTCGGCGTCGCATTATACCACACTGTTCCGGGAACAGGTGGGGAGGCCGCCCATTGTGTTTTTCAACTTTTTGAAGGTGCAACACGCCTGCCAGCAACTTACCGATAGCAGCTTGCGCATCAAGGAAATAGCTCATCAGCTAGGCTTCGCCGACGTGTATTACTTCTCCCGCGTGTTCACCAAGGTAATGGGTATCTCGCCCCGGCAGTTTCGCCAAGGCGACCGGGCGTAAGTCAGACTAGTATAGGCCACATGCCAGGGAATAGGTTAGCTACCTTAATTTCCTGGCTGCCCGAGCAAGCCACGGCAGTGCATTCGGTGTAGCCGTATTGTTGGTCTTAATCAGTAATTAGGTCGAGCATCACACACAATTGCTAGCTCTCACTCAGACCTAATGAGTTAGTTCATCCCTTACATTTGACCGGTTACTCTTGCAGACAGCTCTCCAGAGATTCTGGCAAGCAACTACTTGAAGTAGTACGCCGACTCGACCTATGCAGGTTTGCTTAATAGCGACAAAGTCATAAGTAGGCCCTTATCAACCAACGCCAAGCATGCGCAGATCCTTCCAGCATTTCTTTATGACCACCGGCGGGCTGGTTGGGACCGTGCTCTTGGCCGCCGTGGCCTTCCTGTTCCTGAGCCCCGAGTTGGGCGGCAAGCCCACCAAAGATGAACGCCTAGCCTTCGCTCAGAAGGGTCACTATCGAGACGGCGAATTTCAGAACTTGCAACCTACTCAGGTGATGACTGGTGGGAGCACCGTCGGCGTTCTGTGGAAGTTTCTCACGCAAACCGTGCCGGACGCGGAACCAACAGGACCCCTCCCCTGGCAACCGCTCGATTCGCTGACAATCACCCGCAAAACGCCCGAGCTGGTACGCGTGACTTGGTTTGGCCACTCGGCAAGCTTAGTGGAAATTGCCGGCCAGAACCTGTTGCTCGACCCGATGCTAAGCATTGGCATGGGCCCCGTGCGCTGGGCCACGCCGAAGCGCTACAATCCTGAGTTAGCCATCCGTCCCGAGCAACTCCCTCCCCTCGCAGCGGTGCTGATCTCGCACGACCATTATGATCACCTCGACTACCAGACCGTGCAGAAAATCAAGGATAAGGTAGGTTTGTTCTGCGTACCGCTCGGCATCGGAGCTCATCTGCGGGCCTGGGGCGTGGTCCCAAAGCACATCCGGGAAGTGAGTTGGGGCGACAGTGTACGCCTACCTGGCCTCACGTTGATCAGCACGCCCAGTCGCCACTTTTCGGGGCGCGGCCTAGGAAATCGCAACTCCACCCTGTGGACCTCCTGGGTAGTTCGAGCCTCTCGCACGCGGCTGTTCTACACCGGAGACGGTGGCTACGGCACTCATTTCGCCGAAATCGGACGCCAGTATGGCCCCTTCGACCTAGCCCTGGTTGAATGCGGACAGTACGACGATGATTGGGCCGAGATTCACATGAAGCCAGAGCAAAGCGTGCAAGCCGCGCTGGATGTACGCGCCCGTGTGATGCTGCCCGTGCACTGGGGCGCCTTCACAGAAGCTCGCCACGCTTGGAACGAGTCGGTGCGGCGTGCAACCGCGGCGGCAACCGCGCACCCTAACCTACAGCTCACTACCCCTTACCTAGGTCAGCCAGTGGTACTCGGGGCGCCGTTACCGCAAAAGCGTTGGTGGGAAGGGCCGTTACAGAAACGGCATGAGTAAGTCGCTGCGCATGCCATGCGAGGTGTTGGTATATACTACTGACTATCATAGCCATATGATACAAAGGCACTCCCTAGGCCCGGCGCGGTGACGAGCAGACTATCAGCCGCCCAGTGCCAGGGCTGGCCGGCAGCCGTCAGCACCTCAGCGCCGGCCTCGCGCGCAATGAGCAGTCCTGGAAGCCAGTTTTCTAGGTCGCGTCCCACTTGCAAGAACACATCGAGCCGGCCCGCTCCTATATAAGCTAGCTGTAGGCCGTGTGGGCCATAGTTGCGCACCACCCCGTAGTTGCCGAGCAAGTTTTCTAGACCCTGACTTACCCGCTGACGCAGCATCATATCTTGGTCTAGCCCGTGGGTATGCTCAAATACAGCGACCATACCTCCTGGCTCGCGCTTGGTGCTAGGGTGCAGCGGAGCCTCGTTCACGAAGGCACCAGCTCCTGCCTGGGCCCAAAATAGCTCCTGAGCCAGCGGGTCGTAGATGGCCGCGAAGATGGGTTCTGCTTGTCGCATCAGCACGAGATTAATGGTCCAGCCCGGCAGCTGTTGCACGTATTGGATGGCTCCGTCCATGGCATCGCAGAGCCAGTACTCGGCTGGCAGTGCAGTGGCGTCAGCGGAGAGGGCAAACTCGTCAGCCGCCAGCCAGGGAGTATTAGGGAAGGCCTCCGCCAGCGCGCCTTGCAGAGCGGCCAAGCAACGGGCTTCGATATCGGCAAGACGTGCCTGTAAGTCAGGCATCGTCTGGGGCACGGGTAAGCGGCGAAAATTCGGCAGAAACAAGTCGCCCGCGGCGCGAATGGCAGCGTGAATAGCTGCCGTGTCAGAAGCAAGTAGCATACGAAAAAGAGGGTGAAGTATGCTAGCAAAGGAAGCGGGTTCCTTACCTTGAAAAGTAGGCCCAGAGGCGGCAATAGTAGTCCTATTCGCGGATAGTACGCCGAAATTGTTGGGGTGTCAGCCCAGTAACTTTCTTGAAGAGCTTGCCAAAGTACACGGGCTCGTCGTAACCTAGGGTGTAGCCAATATGCTTGACGCTTTGGTCGGAGTAATAGAGCAACCGCTTCGCTTCGAGAATGGTACGCTGTTGCAGGTGCGTACTCACCGAGGAGCCACTCAATGCCTTAACCGTATCGTTCAGGTGCGACGGAGTTACAGCCAGAGCTGCGGCATACTGGGCAGGCTGCTTCCAAGTTGTAAAGTGCTGGCGTAACAATTGCCGGAAACCATCGAGCAAGGCTTCACCCCGGGTAATGCTCACCTCAGCGCTGGTGGCCGGCGGGGCCAGTAGTCCGGCCACCAAGTGGAGCAGCGCCGCCAATAATGCGTGTAGCATTGGCCCGCTGTGGGCGTTAGCCGCTACCTCCGTCTGGCAGTCGGCTAGCAATGCTAGCAAGGTATTGGCCCGCCCCTCAAACGTGAAGTGCCCGGTTAGCGGTAGCGGTTGCCGCAAGCGTTGCTCCAGCAAGTCGCGGGCCTGTTCGTCTACTAAGCTAGGCTCAAAGCTGACACCCCAGCCCTGAGGCGTTATCGCCTCGCGTAGCCGGTGCACCTGACCGGGGCTGATGAGCAGCAACGTCGGCCCAGCCAGAGCTAGGTCCTCAAAATCCAGCGTCAGCCGCAGCTCTCCCGCCTGCAGTAACACCAACAGGTAGTGCGCGTCACGGTGTGGGGCTCGGTGCGAATGCTCGGCTTCCGGAGCGGGTAAGGATAAGGAACGTACCAGCACGCCGGCTCTCGCTAGTGGGGAGAGTGGGTAGCTCGGCATGAGGGAAATAGCGGTTTTCACGGATAACCAGTAGGCTGAACGGTCAGGAGCTCATACTACTGGTATCTGGCCGAAATGGGTTTGTAGCACATGGCCTGACCTAATATCCCATGTCTGAACTGCCGTGTTCCGCTTCACCTAGCCTTCTACCTAAGTGTGCAGGCGGAGGTGCCGAGTCTAATTCGCCACTGAATTAATCGAAAAAAGATGGCCGATTCACCACAGGCGCGTCACCTTCTCGGATGCGCGCCTTTAAGGCTCCTTGTGACATTAATCACATGCATTTTGTGACCTAGCTCCTTCGCCTCCCTGCCTCGATGGCTCACCTTTGCATTGTCATCAAGCAGCAAGGAAAGCTCTCATTCGCTTAAGGATGATCAATAAACCAAGCCGCTGCGGCGCCGTCACAAACAAGCAAAAGGTCAGTTCACTCTCACTCCAATTTCAGATGAAATACGTTCTTTTTATCGTCACCAGCGCGGCCGAAATTGGCCCCAATCATCGTAAAACTGGCTATTTCTTCGCAGAGGTAGCACACCCCTACCACGAATTCATTGCGCAAGGCTACACCGTGGATTTTGCGACGCTTCAAGGCGGAACGCCTCCCTATGATTCCTACGACGCGAATGATCCGCTCATGAAGGAGTTCTACGAAGGCAAAGGCTTTGCACGTCTCAACAACAGCCGCAAGTTGAGCGAGGTAGACGCGAGTGCCTACGATGCGGTCTTCATTCCGGGTGGGCTAGGTCCGATGGTAGACATTGCTCAGGACCCGTTGGTAAAAAAGACCGTGGCAGAGGTGTATGAGCGTGGCCAAGTTCTCGGGGCCGTTTGCCACGGGCCAGTCGCACTACTCGATGCTAAACTCTCCAACGGAAAATACCTGGTCGACGGCAAGCAGATTTCGGCCTTCACAGAAGAGGAAGAAAGAAACTACGCCATTGCAGATGTGCCGTTCATCCTGGAAAAAGCCCTCCGAGACCAAGGCGCGCGCTTTGCCGAAGTAGAACCCTGGCAAGCCTTCAGCGTGGTAGATGGCCTATTGGTAACGGGCCAAAATCCTGCTTCTGCGGCTGCCGTAGCCCTGGATATGATCAAACTGTTGGAAACGAAGCCTGTGACGACTTCAGCTAGCAACTAGTTACCAAAGGCGTAGGGCCAACCTAGCTTGCTCCTGTATCTTCCTGAATGGGGCATACAGCGCCACTCGCAGCATCCTCACGTGCCGCCCATTGGTCGCACAAGCTCTTCAATTTCAATCCTTACCAAACTCCCAAGTACATGGAAGAGAATAAAGTGTTTTTCATGGTTAAGTGGCAGATTCAGCCGGGTCAAGAGGAAGTAGTTCGTCAAGCCCTCACGCAACTGGTCGCGCATAGCCGCTTAGAACCGGGGTGCCTTTACTATCAGCCTCACGTAAGTACCGCGCAGTCGGACTTGGTCTATATCTACGAAGTATACGCTAGCGCCGCAGCCGCCCTAGCCCATCGGGAAACAGAGCATTTCCAGCGAATTGTGTTGGGAACAATCGTCCCGTTGCTGCTCTCCCGGGAAGTGGTCGACGTCACTCCTATTGCCGAAGTGGTAAACTCCCGTTTCTAGCCGGCTTTAGGAGCGCCGAAGGCGACTGAGTGTTTCTCGCGTCACGCCCAGATAGGCCGCTATAGCCTGTTTAGGTACGCGTTGGGAAAGGTTGGGATAAAGAGCAAGCAGCTTTTCATACCGTTCCTGTACGCTTAGGTTCATGCTGGCCAGAATACGCTGCTGCATGGCAATGAAACCCGCCGTGATTTTCAAGCGAAAGAAGTGCTCTATTTTGTGCATTTCCGCGCATAGCTTGTTCCGGTCAGCCAACGAGATGGTTAGTACCTCTCCCTCTTCCAAGCTGCTGAGGAGCATCGTGGCCGGCACCTTGTTGAAGAACGCCTGATAGTCGCTTATCCACCAGTCCTCTAGCGCAAACTGGATGATATGCTCTTTCCCTTCTCGGTCGATGTTGAAGGCTTTCAAGCAGCCCGCCACAACAAAAAACTCATACGGAACCGGCTCTCCTTCCTCGATCAGAAACTGATGTTTGCGTACCTTCTTACGGGTAAAGTGCGCTAGTACATAGTCGAACTCTTCATCCGAAAGCGGTGTGATTCTTTCAATATGTTGACGGAGAGGATGGTGCATAGAGCAATGGAATCAACTCAAATCTCACGTGGCGGACTGAAGCGGTGAAGATAAGGGTGGTCGGGTAAACCAAGAGAAAATGGGTGGCACTGTACCGAACCCATCAAAAGATGTAGCTTCTGTAAGCGGCTAATTAAGGCAACCTCTTTCCTAGCGTCCTTTTTCCCTAGACCTATAACGAAAAAAGCTGCCCTAGCTATAGGGCAGCTTTTCGTTATGTCATCGAAGGGATGCAGTTCTATCCTTGGATGAAGGCTAGCAAATCCGCATTGATGGTAGCGGCCTCGGTGGCGGGCATACCGTGAGGAAAACCAGGGTAGGAAATCAGCTTGCCGTGTTGCAGCAGCTTGATAGACTTGGCACCGCTGATAGGGAAAGGCACGATTTGGTCGTCTTCGCCGTGCAGCACCAACACAGGGACATCCACGCTTTTCAGATCGTCGGTGAAATCAGTTTCCGAGAAAGCCTTGATGCCGAAGTAGTGCGCGTTGATCCCACCGCTCATACCCTGCCGCCACCAATTGTCACGGATGCCCTGCTTCACTTGGGCACCTGGGCGGTTGTAGCCGTAGAAGGGCAGGGTAAAATCCTGGAAGTATTGTGGCCGATTGGTGGCCGTGCCTTCGCGAATTTCATCAAACACTGACATTGGTACCCCATCGGGGTTGTCGGGAGTTTGCAGCATGAGGGGCGTTACAGCGCTGATGAGCACAACCTTCGCCACGCGACCCTTAGCGGCGCGGGCAGCGTAGCGAATGGCAACGCCACCTCCCGTCGAGTGACCAATGTGGACGGCATCGTGCAGGTCGAGGTAGTCACCTAGCTCCACGATATCGGCCACGTAGGTGTCCATATCGTGGCCAGTCGCGGCTTGCGCCGAGCGGCCATGTCCGCGCCGGTCGGCCGCGATAACCCGGTATCCCTTATTGAGGAAAAACATCAGCTGGGCGTCCCAGTCGTCGCTCGATAGCGGCCACCCGTGGTGGAATACCAGCGGCTGGCCGGTGCCCCAATCCTTATAATAAATTTCGGTGCCGTCTTTTACAGTGATGGTAGGCATAGCGCTGTTGTAGTAAGTGAAGTGAGAAACGAGCCAAGCTATCTGCTGCCGTACGCCACTCAGTAGCCTTGTCGTGCAAAACTATCCGATTGGCAGGTTATCTGGGCGGTAAAAAGGCCAGCTTTACCGGTACTTTTAGCGGATTTTACTAGGCTTAGAAAAGATAGGTAACGCTATCGGTCGGCGTATACTGGCAATCTATAACCAAGTGGTGAAAGAAAGCAAGCCGATGCGGCACACACAGCGCACCACGTTGACTACCTGATGCATACACAAACGCTATTTGCATTGCAGCGGTAGCGAAGGAATGATACCTTGCCTATCTAAGAGCCAGGTGGGCGGCTACAGCACACGACCATGATGCGAAACGAAGTTTAGAACTTCTCCCGCTCCTCACTGATTTGTTGCGCTGTCTCCTGACCGCATGTCTCAAACAGGTTTTTACAGATTATACGCCCGTAAAAAACAGAAAATACCGTGAGCTAACGCTGATAATCTATTCAGTTGTAACCGTTCCTACTAGTTTGCTACTCAACCAAAAAGACCATAAAATGGAAGAGCAAAAAAATGTAATACCCAACACTTCTGCACCAAGCAATGCAACCCCTAAGGTCACTGGCATTGGTGGGATTTTCTTTTTTTCAGACAATCCGAAGGAGACGAGAGAGTGGTACGCTCAAAACCTAGGGTTCGACATTACGGAGTGGGGTTCGAGTTTTGAGTCTAGAAGTGCGAACAATCCTGACGAAGTAACTCATCTGCAATGGAGCCCTTTCCAAACAGGAAGTGACTATTTCGCGCCTTCAAAAAAGGAGTTCATGATTAACTACCGGGTTCAGAATATTGAAGGGCTTGTGCACAAACTCAAAGAAAACGGGGTAACCATACTGGACGACATTGCTAGCTCCGACTATGGCAAATTCGTGCACATCATGGATACCGACGGCAACAAGATTGAACTCTGGGAACCTTGATAAGTGAGCCGATAAGAGCGCGTTTGAGGATTCCGAACTCCGCTAAACGAAGCGTGCTAGCAGTAGCTAGGGGGTGCAATTGCTAAAAGGGTATGCCTTGCGTGTTTCTGGCGTGAATAGCCTCTTCGGTTTTGGGCACAAAGTAGTCGCTTAACATGGTGAGGGCATTGGCTTGCACTTCCTCAATAAATGGCCGCAGCTTTTGGTTGTACGTTTGAAAAGCTAGGCCAAAATTACCGTCGTGCTTTTCCAACGCTTCTGCTACGGCCGCGGCCCCGGTCATGGCTAGTGAAGCCCCTACTCCCGCCGCAGGCGAGGCGCAATAGCCGGCATCGCCCACCAGCGCCACACGGCCTTTGGTCCACGATGGCATCCTTACTTGACAGAACTTATCGAAGTAAGAAATTTTTGCCTGCTTCACTTCTTCCAGTAATTCGGCAGTTCGCCAGCCTTGTCCGGCAAACTGTTCCACAATCATTTTTCGGTGCTGCTCAGCATCCCGGTAGTCGTACGAAATCTCCTTTTCGGAGAAGAACCAAAAAATGATGTCCGACTTGCCATTGTATGCATTCAGCATGATACCCTTGCCTGGCACATTGTACAGTTGGGCAGTATTTTCTTCTATCAGCGAGGTATTTACGATAGTAAGCGAAAAATAATGTTCCAGAAAACGGACGTATTCCGGTTCGTTATCAAACCATAGTTTTCGTACCCCCGAATGAGCACCATCACAGCCGAACACCAAGTGAAAGTCGTTTGGGGCCTCGTGGTCAAACGTCACTTGGATAGCGTCTGCTGTTTCGCGCAAGGCGGTGATGCGGTCATGAAATAGAAAGTCAACCTCATTCCGCAGAGCATCTACCAGAATAGGCACTAGCTTGTCGCGCTCAATTTCGATGTCTTCGATGTCATTCGATAGAAGTGCCTCCTCATCTTGAAGCACCATAGAGCCCTCCGTTACATCATCGGCGTTTTTAAACTCCAACCGTTCCAGCTGCAATCTACTGGCTTTCAACTGCTCAAATATGCCCATTCGCTTGGCGCTAGCTAATGCCTCTCCCTGCACATTGATTGCCGCACCACCTAGCCTAGGTTCGTTTGCCAGCTCCACCACCGTGACGTAGTACCCTAGCTTATTCAGCCAATAAGCGGTTGAGAGTCCGGCGATGCTTGCGCCCGAAACGAGTACTTTCTTTCCAGTTGCCGATTTCATTTCCAGTCAATTTTGTTCGTTAGTGCTAGCCTGATGGCACTACAAAATTCTGGAACGCGCCAACACTAGGATAGAATAAACGCGACAAAATCGGTGCTTACGGTCTGTTGCCAGCGTCTTGCTTTGCGGGCGAAGGCCGCAGGCGTCGTGCCATTGTAGCGTTTGAATTCCCGGCCTAGGTGCGATTGATCAGTATAACCTAGCTCCTGCGCTAAGCTGGCTAAGTTGGCCGTTGGGTCCAGCCAGAGGTGGTTGCGCGCCTGCTCAAAGCGCATTAGCCCCGACACATCTTTTACCGTGTAGCCGGCCGCTTGCTTAAACTTTCGCTCCAGCGTTCGAACCGTGGCATGCGCTGCCGTTGCCACCTGGCTAACTGGCAGAGTGCCGTTCGCCGCCCGCATAGCTCCGCCCGCTTTGCCGAGCAACCGGTCGGTAACCATCTGCGACCGGGCCTGTCTGAAATACTGCATCACCTGCGTGAGTGCCTCGGCTATGTTACCCACCTGAATACACGTTGCCAAGGTGGCTTGTAACTGGGCGATAGGATGCTCAAAGATGCGTACGCCGCCTTTACTGGAAGGCAGGTCGAGCAACTCGAATACGGCCCAGGGAAAGCACTTGATACCAATGATTTCCAACCGGTTTTGCGCGTAAAACAGAACGGGTTGGTTGAGCAGCCCCACCAGAAACGGAGAAGGCAGAAGCTGCAAGCCGTCCGTCGTCGACATGCTACAGGGGCTACCAAAATAGAATATAATTTCCGCGTAGCCATCCGGCGTCACTTCAAAACTCGTTGGCCGTTCGCCAAAGTCTCTGCTGATATGCCAAAAATCCTTGATAGTATCCCGAAGCTCTTCCGGAGGTTCAACTTCTTGGTGCTGCATGTGAAAAGGGAGTAGCGCGTGCTAGCTGGGCGCGTTTTGGTCAGGAAACCTACTTCGACGCGAAGCGCGGGCAGTAGTCGCCGCCTTGTTAGTAGAGCGTTCCAAGGTAGTGAGGAACAAGTGGAGCAAGCCTACAAGAAACAGAATCAATCTATCTTAGGGCTAGCTCAAAAGTTGGTAGGATGAATAAAAACTGCGCAAACTGATTTTAGAAGTAGTTGAGGGAAATCAGTTGACTAATTTTAAGTGATACTGATGCTTTTGAAAACAGAGCAACCATTTGCTAGGATGAACTCATCAAGCTGGTGGAATACGGCGTTAATTTGCACGGATCATTTAAGTACTTATCAAATCACAACTGCGTGCTTATACATTTTTAAACCAGCTCTACTGCTAAACGAATATCAATGCTAAACGACAAAAATTCTGCTGCATTTTCGGACACAAAACCACATTATACTATACTCGACGGATTACGTGGAGTAGCGGCAATAACAGTTGTATGTTTTCACTTATTCGAAGCCTATGCAACCAGCCATATAGATCAAAAAATCAATCACGGGTATTTGGCCGTCGATTTTTTCTTTATTCTATCCGGTTTTGTTGTTGGCTATGCTTATGACGACCGATGGAAAACGATGAGCATAACAGACTTCATCAAACGTAGGTTTATACGTCTGCATCCTATGGTAGTACTTGGGGCTATTATTGGAGCCATCATGTTCTACTTTCAAGGTTGCGCTACTTGGGACGTTTCAAAAATATCTGCTCCTAGGTTATTTGTAGCTACGCTGATAAATGCTTGCTTAATTCCGGCTACCCCGAGTCATGAGATTCGGGGAGTCGGTGAAATGTTTCCGTTGAACGGTCCAACTTGGTCGTTGTTTTTTGAATATGTTGGCACTATCCTCTACGCGTTCTTCATCCGTAAGCTTCCGACTAAAGCACTTTCTGCACTAGTTCTAGTTGCAGGTTGCGGCTTGGCAGCATTTGCCATTTGGGGGCCATACGGCGATATATGCGTCGGATTTGCTTTAACAGAAGAGAATATAGTCGGTGGTTCTTTGCGTCTATTATTCTCGTTCTCGGCAGGATTGCTCTTATCTCGCGTATTTAAACCTACCTATGTAAAAGGGACTTTTTGGTTGGGTAGCTTAGCTATTGTTATTGTAGCAGCAATACCGAGAATTGGCGGCAGCGAAAACTTATGGATGAACGGCTTATATGACACAGCCTGCTTCGCTATTATTTTTCCTTTGCTCGTTTATTTCGGAGCTTCAGGCAGGACAACTGATAATACAACGACCCGATTATGCAAATTCCTAGGAGATATTTCTTACCCTTTATATATGGTACATTACCCATTCATTTATCTGTATTATGCTTGGGTTAAAAACAATAATCTTACATTCACACAATCTTTACCTGGTACCATATCGCTTGTTGTTGGGTGTATCGTGTTAGCTTATTTATGCTTGAAGCTATATGATGAGCCTATACGTAATCTTTTAGCGAATCGGCTTTTACGAAAAAACCCGCATTAAACTCTCAACTATAGCCTACGATAATCTATTATCAAGTATTAATTGGCATAGAGTATATATTCTCTTTTATTCTTCATAAACCCTTATGCTATTGTTAATGGATTATACTAGATAGTAGCACCATTCAAGGAACACGACTAGGAAAATACAATAGAGCTATTGCATCGTATGCTGCCTTGCTAGGCCGCTGCCGTAGTTCTGCACCTAAGCCGCAGGGTCCGGACGATGATATTCATAACGGCGTGCCCCGGATGCTTCCCTCCTTCTCTTAGCCCCTGCACCCTATTTCTTTTGGCCTCTTCCTCAGACTAGTAAGGCACAACTATACTAGCTTCAATAAGCTGATACTGTTGCGCTTGCCCTTCACAGCTGCTACCGCTATATACGCTTGTATAGCACGCTATATCAAGCAGATACGTGCTATTCATTAGAATCAATCTAGTTAACCAAGTTCTACAGTAGGCGTACTATCAGAACCAATTCTAGTGGGCACAGACCTCGTGCAGCTTAGTAGTGCGCTTGGCATTAGGTGACCTCTTCGATAAGGGCGCTCATCCGATTGTGTCAGCCCCACTTGCTTCTGTTTATCCAACCACCTACATACTATCTGCTCTATGAGCACTAAAATTTTAACTGAACCAGTCGGCAGCGTGGCCGTAGGGTTGCCGCCTATGCAGCGCGTAACGCTCACCATTAATGGCGCCGAAAAACAGCTCGAAGTAGCCCCGTGGACCTCCTTGCTCGATCTTCTGCGCGAGTACCTCGATCTAACGGGCACCAAGAAGGGCTGCGACCATGGCCAGTGTGGCGCCTGTACGGTGCTGGTTGATGGCAAACGCATCAACTCCTGCCTCACCCTAGCCGTGATGAAAGATGGTTGCGAAATCACGACCATCGAAGGCTTGAGCAAAGGGGACCAGCTGCACCCCGTTCAAGAAGCATTTATTGAGCATGATGCTTTCCAGTGCGGCTACTGCACACCAGGCCAAATCTGCTCGGCCGTAGGCCTGATTAACGAAGGCCACGCGAAAACCACTGATGACATTCGGGAGCTAATGAGTGGCAATATCTGCCGCTGCGGTGCTTACCCCGGTATTGTGGCCGCCGTAGAGCAGGCCTTGAAAGTAAGTCAGCCTAACCAATAACAGATGAACAGTTTTTCCTATACCCGCGCCAACGAGGTCGATACCGCTGTGCGCGAAGTCACGCAGGATAAGGCGGCTAAGTTCATTGCGGGCGGCACCAACATTCTGGATCTAATGAAGGAAAACGTGGAGCGTCCTGACCGTTTGGTGGACATCACGCGTTTGCCTTTGCAACAAGTAGAACCCAACGCCGCTGGTGGTCTCCGCCTAGGTGCTCTCGTGACCAACGCCGATACGGCCTACCACCCCGAGGTAGTAGAGCGCTATCCGTTGCTCTCCAAAACCATTCTGGCTGGTGCTTCCGCGCAGCTGCGCAACATGGCTACCGATGGCGGCAACCTGTTTCAGCGCACCCGCTGCTACTACTTCTACGACACGGCCACGCCGTGCAACAAGCGGGAACCCGGCTCGGGCTGCTCTGCCATCACGGGTTTCAACCGTATTCACGCCATCTTAGGTACCAGCGAGCAATGCATTGCCACACACCCCTCCGATATGTGTGTGGCGTTGGCTGCGCTCGGCGCCGTAGTGAACGTGAAAGGGCCAGAAGGTGAGCGGCAAATCGAGTTCGAGGATTTCCACCGCTTGCCCGGCAATGAGCCCCAGTACGACAACACCGTGAAAGCTGGCGAAATCGTGACTAGCATCGATTTGCCAGCCGAAGGCTTCGCCAAGAACTACACTTACCTCAAGCTGCGCGACCGAGCTAGCTATGCTTTCGCGCTGGTATCCGTTGCGGTGGGCCTCGACCTCGAAGGCGACACCGTACGGGAAGCCCGTGTGGCCCTTGGCGGTGTGGCGCACAAGCCATGGCGCAAGCCTGAGGCGGAAGCGCTGCTGAAAGGCCAAAAAGCGACGAAGGAGAACTTCCGCAAAGTGGCCGATGCCCTGTTGCAAGGCGCTAAGGGCTTCGGCTCGAACACATTCAAGATTGAGCTAGCTCACCGCGCTATCGTGCGGGCGCTGGTGATGGCCACCGAAATGAAAAAGAAATAATGGCAGCAACTACCTATGTCGGCAAACCGACCAGCCGCGTGGATGGTCGCGCCAAAGTAACAGGCGAGGCTAAATACGCCGCGGAGTTTAATACGCCCGGTTTGACCTATGGCTTTGTGCTTTCAAGCGCCATTGCCAAGGGCAAAATCAAGAAAATTGATGCCTCACAGGCACTGAGCCTAGACGGCGTTCTGCAAGTGTTCACGCACGAAAACGCCCCTCGGCCGTCTCACTTCGACCGAAATTTCAAGGATCAAGACTCCGTCGCTGGCTCGCCGTTTAAGCCTCTCTACAGCGCCGAAATCAAATTCAGCCAACAGCCGATTGGCTTGGTAGTAGCCGATTCCTTCGAAGTAGCCCGCTACGCTGCGTCGCTGGTGAAGGTGGAGTACGAAGCCGAAAAGCCCGAAACTGACCTGCGAAGAATCCCGAAAGGTCACAAAGCACCAAAAGGCAAGTCGGGCTTTACGCCACCCAAAGACCGCGGCAACGCCGACAAAGCCTTCAAGCAAGCCGATGTGCAGTTTGAAGCGGAATACTTCCACATGCCCGAGCACCATAACCCGATGGAGATGTTTGCTACCACGGTGATCATGGAAGAGGACGGCAAGCTGAAGATTTACGACAAAATCCAGGGCGCCTTCAATAGCCAAGAGTACGTAACCAAGGTATTCGGGCTGAGCAAGGAGGAAGCACGCGTAATTTCGCCGTTTGTGGGCGGGGGTTTTGGCTCGGGCCTGCGGCCGCAATACCAGCTGTACCTATCCGTGATGGCCGCTTTGGAGCTAAAACGCTCGGTGCGCGTGGTCCTCACGCGTCAGCAGATGTTTAGCTTCGGGCACCGCCCTGGCACGCTTCAAACCGTATCGCTTGGTGCTGCCAACGATGGTTCGTTGCAAGCCATCAAGCACGAAGCGTTGTCTGAAACCTCTCGCTTTGAAGAGTACACTGAGGTGATTGTGAACTGGTCGGGCTCGCTCTACCACTGCGACAACGTGAAGCTAGGGTATTACCTGCGCAACCTTGACCTGTTTACGCCGCTCGATATGCGCGCACCAGGCGCGGCGACGGGCATCTTGGCCACCGAGACGGCAATGGATGAGCTATCCTATAAGCTCAACATCGACCCCTTGGAGCTGCGCCTGATCAACTACGCCGAAGAAAACGAGTTCGAGGGCAAGCCTTTCTCGAGCAAAGCCTTGCGGGAGTGTTACCACCAAGGGGCAGAGAAGTTTGGTTGGGCTAAGCGCAAGCCCCTACCCCGCTCGACCCGCGAAGGCACAAAGCTTATCGGCTGGGGCGTAGCTACGGGCATGTGGGATGCGCAGCAGCAGAAAGCGGCCGCCAAAGCCAACCTTTCCATCGACGGCAAACTGGTAGTGGGCAGCGGTACTGCCGATATCGGCACTGGTACCTACACGGCCATGACGATGATTGCAGCCGAGACCCTAGGTCTGCCGCTGGAGGATGTGACCTTCAAGCTTGGGGATACCACGCTGCCGCAAGCCCCCTTGCAAGGCGGCTCCTGGACCGTATCTTCAGTAGGCACAGCTGTGAAAGAAGCCTGCGAAGCAGTTGGTAAGAAGCTGCTTAAGCTCGCTAAGAAGGTAAAGGATTCGCCGCTGTCGGGCGCTAGCTTCGAGGATGTGGAATTTGTGGATGGCAAGGTGCAGCTGAAAGGCGACTACGCTTCCGGGGTGTCCATCATTGATGCCATGCGTCAGGGCGAAGTAAACTTCATTGAGGAGGAAACTACCTCAATACCTAACCTTCTGAAACAGATGAAATACGCCCGCAACACGCACTCGGCGGTGTTTGTGGAAGTAGAAGTAGACGAGGACCTAGGTCAGATTTGCGTCCGCCGCGTGGTGAGTGCTATTGCTGGTGGCCGCGTAATCAGCCCCAAAACCGCCCATAGCCAAATCGTCGGCGGTGTGGTGTGGGGTATTAGCATGGCCTTGCACGAAGAAAGCGTGCTCGACCACAACCTAGGTCGCTTTATGAACCATAGCTTGGCTGAATACCACGTAGCCGTCAACGCTGATATTCATGATATTGAGGTGATCTTCGTCGAAGAGCACGACGACATTGTGAACCCATTAGGCGCTAAGGGCCTCGGAGAGATTGGTATTGTCGGGGTGGCCGCCGCAGTCGGTAACGCTATTTATCACGCTACCGGCAAGCGCGTCCGTGATTTCCCCATTACCTTGGATAAGCTATTGTAATTCATAGCCTAACCGTTGCACGAAAAGCCTCGCTTATACAGCGAGGCTTTTTTGTTGATGTGAGTTGTTATGAGCCGCTAGTTTGTTACTCGGTCTGCCATTGGCCGTCTTCCTGAGGCCACAACTGACCATAAAGTTGCTCCACGCGTCGCCATTCTCGTAGCTGCGCCAGCGCCAAATCAGCGCTTTTGGCTGTTACCTTGTATATGCCCCAAGTGGCAATATAGACGTCCTCCGCGGCTGCATGATGCGCGCGCGTGAGCTGACAATGGCCAATGTGATGCAGCACTTCTACCCGGTACCCGTGGGTACGATAAATCAGGAGGGGATCTGGTGTCAACTTAATAAAGCGCTAAAATAGGACGATAGTAACTTAGAAAGGGCTTAAGTCGAGGATCGAGCTTGCGTCTAACAGGCTTATCTGCTAAGATCAGGCCAGCAAAGTCGAAATTTACGGAGTTAGTCTAGAGGTGGATTGCGCTATGAGAGTAGTTAAGTTCGGTTCCTTTGTTTTGCAACAATCCTATTCAACCTAGTAAAAGAAATATCATCTACCTATTATCCTGATTACAAACTGTATATAATCATTTTAATCTTCTATTAATTCTAATTATTAGCACACTTACGCTTGGTACTTGTCAGCAGTAAGCACAGATAAAGTCGCTGCACTTTTTTTAGTTTTTATTTTGCAGCCCCAACTTCTTTAACCTTGATGGAGTGTACAGGCCTTGTGCTAAAGCCTGCACTTTATCTATACTACCTATCAGAATGGTGACACTCGGTTCTCGCCTCACCCTCGAACATCCTATCATTCAAGCGCCAATGGCTGGTACGGCTACCCCTAGCTTGGCAGCCGCAGTTTGCAATGCTGGCGGCCTAGGCTCCATTGCGGTAGGCGGCGCCTCGGTAGAAGCAGTACGCCAGATGATAGCTGAAGTGCGGCAGGCCACAGACAGGCCCTTCAATGTGAACGTGTTTTGTCATCGCCCTAGCCAGAACGACTTAGCACGCGAAAGCCGTTGGCTGGAGTATCTGCGACCGTTCTTCACAGAGCTAGGTAGTGAGCCGCCGACTAGCTTGCCTAAGCCTTACCAAAGCTTCGTAGAGAATGAGGCCATGCTGGCGATGCTGCTCGAAACGCGTCCGTCAGTCGTTAGCTTCCACTTTGGGTTGCCCACAGCCGATCAGCTCGCTGCCTTGCGGGCTACTGGCGCTACGCTGCTCGCTTCTGCTACTACTTTGGCCGAGGCGCAAGCAGTGGAAGCGGCAGGTATTGACGTGGTAGTAGCGCAGGGAGTGGAAGCAGGCGGCCACCGCGGCCTATTCGAGCCTGAGCATGGTGATACAGGCCTAGGTACTCTGGCGCTCACACGCTTGCTGGTTCAACGCCTCCGTATTCCTGTTGTGGCGGCGGGTGGCATTATGGATGGCGCAGGCATTGCAGCCGTGCGGCGCCTGGGTGCCGTGGCGGCGCAGATGGGCACCGCTTTCGTCGGCTGCCCCGAGTCGGCGGCAGATGAAACCTACCGGGCTGCTTTGCTACAAAATCCGCCGCCTCTCACGGCAATTACTCCTACTATTTCTGGTCGGCCTGCCCGTGGGCTGGTCAACCGGTTCGCACGCGACATAGATCGACCTGACCGGCCAGAAGTCGCTCCTTTTCCCCAAGCCTACGACGCTGGTAAGCTGCTCATTGCGGCTGCCAAGCAACACGGTACCCCCACCGACTTTGCTGCGCACTGGGCCGGACAAGGCGTCGCCCTAGCTCGGGCCCTGCCAGCGGCCGAACTCGTGCGGGTACTAGTAGCCGAAATGCAAGAGGCTAGCAGCGCAGGTTAGCCGATAGCTCGAAGCTGGTACTGCTACAATGCGGCAGTTCACATCACCCCGACAAAGGAAGGACCTTATCACGCCAGAACGACGCAACAACGATTCGTTCAAATGTAATAAGGTCCTTCGCAAGCTCAGGATGACAAGGAGCGGAGCTGATCTAGCCTAGCTCGGGCAGCTAGTAATTAGCTCTAGTCTTTATCAACTACCACGGCGGCACCCGTTAGCGCCACATCGGCTTTTAGCACGCGGCCGGCAGCTAGGTCTTGGCTAAGAGGCTGGCCGCCACCGGCAAACAGTTGCACGCGACCGGGCTGCTCCACACGCTGAGTTTTAGCATCGAGCAAGGATAGTTGCCGAGGCGTAAGCGAGAACTGCACGGTCTTCTTTTCGCCAGGCTTCAGCGACACCCGCTGGAAACCTTCTAGCGCGTGAAGTGCGACGCGGCCTTTTGCGTCGGGGTGCCGCACATAAAGCTGCACTACTTCGTCGCCAGCGCGCTGACCCGTGTTCTGAACTTCTACGCTGACGCTGACAGGTTTACCTGTTTGCGGCTTCGGCGCCACCTTTAAGTTGGTGTACTTGAAGGAGGTGTAACTCAGCCCATGACCGAAGGGAAACAGCGGCGTATCCTTGAAATAGCGGTACGTGCGGCCATCCATGTTGTAGTTATCGAAGGCCGGCAATTGGCTTTCCGACTTGTAGAACGTGACCGGCAGACGACCACTGGGGTTGTAGTCGCCGAAGAGCACATCAGCTAGGGCCGTACCGGCCGCTTGCCCACCGTACCAAATGTTGAGGACGGCCGGTAAGTTGGCCGCTTCCCATTGGCACCCAATAGCGCTGCCCGTCATCATGGCAAATACCACGGGTTTGCCCGAAGATTGCAGCACTTTCATGAGTTCCGTCTGCACCTTCGGCAGGGCAATGCTCGTCCGGTCGCCACCGCTGAAGCCTTCCACGTCCACTTTCATTTCCTCGCCTTCCAACCTAGGTGAGATGCCGCCCACGAACACAATAGCGTCGGCGTCCTTCACTTGGGCCAGGATGTTCTGCGCATTCATCGGTACGACGTGCGCGCCGGTAAACTTCAAAATGGACCGGCTTACGCCCTGGAAGTAGTCAATCTTAACGTCAATCTTCTGGCCCGCCGTTACTTTGATGATATACTGGTTAGTTGATACCCCGCGGCTGTTCCAGTTGTCAATCACCACGCGGTTGTCTACGTACAGGCGGTAACCGTCGTCGCCGGTGATTTGCAGAGCTAGCTCCTCCGACTTCTCTGGCGTGAACGTCGTGACGTAGCGCGCCGAGATGTTCTCGGAAGGTAAGCCCTTCACAATTTCCATTTTCGTGTTGGGGAGGTAACGGTCTAACCCTGCCTCCATCACCGTGGCTACTGGCTGCCCTTCCAGGTTCGTGCCCTTGAAGTACTCGGCCCGGAAACCCTTTTGCCCGTTGTACGCTAGGTTCTTGTTGATGTCGAAGGTTTCGTACACGGTGTTGCTGGCGTAGTCAACTCCTTGAATGTAGGTCACTTCGGTGTTCTTCCCTACTTTGGCTTTGATGCCTTCGAGCGGCGTAATGATGTCGGTGGGGAAGCCATTGTAGTTGCCGAGCTGCACGCTTTCGTTGTTGGCGTTCGGACCTAGCACGGCAATCTTCTTGATGTCTTTGCGCAACGGCAGTGTGTTCTTGTCGTTCTTCAGCAGCACAATGGACTCGTGCGCCATCTTGAGTGCGTGCTCCTGGTGCGGCTTGCTTTCTACCACGCTCATTGGGATTTGAGCGTACTTCACGCGCTCCACCGGATCGAACATACCGAGCTGAAAGCGAATCTTGTAGAGGCGCTTCACCGACACATCCAGCTGCTTTTCAGTTATCAGGTTCTTCTGCACTGATTCCAGCAGCGAATTGTACGTGAACAACTTACCGGTAGCACATTCAATATCGGTGCCGTGCAACACGGCATTTGCGGCGGCCGTGGCCGCATCGGGGTCCGTTTTGTGATGCTGCCAGAAGTCGTTCAGGCCGTCGCAGTCGGAGGTGACGTAGCCCTTGAACTTCCACTTACTGTACAGGATGTCGTTCATCAGCTTGTCGCTGCCGCAGCAGGGCTGACTGGCGTAGGCGTTGTAGGCGCACATCACGCCGGCCACTTTCGCATCCACAATCAGGTCGCGGAAAGCAGGCAAGTACGTATCCCACAAATCGTAGTCGCTGATCTGGGCGTTGAACTCGTGGCGCGAGGGTTCGGGGCCGCTGTGCACGGCAAAGTGCTTGGCGCAGGCTGTAATCTTCAGGTATTTCGGATCATCCCCCTGAAAGCCTTTGACCAGCGCCGAACCTAGCTGCCCGGTTAGGTACGGGTCTTCGCCGTACGTTTCCTGGCCCCGACCCCAGCGCGGGTCGCGGAAGATGTTGATGTTGGGCGTCCAAAAGGTCAGACCCTGATAAATGCCTCGCTCCCCGCGGCGCACATACTCCTGGTGCACGGCCCTCGCTTCATCGGAGGTGATGGTGGCCATTTGCAGCATGGCCGCCTTGTCGAAAGTCGCTGCCATGCCGATGGCCTGCGGGAAGACAGTCGTCTTCATGCTGGTGCGGGCCACGCCATGCAGGGCCTCATTCCACCAGTTGTAAGCCGGAATACCCAGCCGGTCGATGGCTGGTGAGGCGTTCAGCATCTGCGACACCTTTTCGGGTAGCGTCAGGCGGCCTACCAAGTCGTCTACCCGCTGATCGATGGGCAGGTCAGGGTTCTGGAAAGGCAAGTCGGCTTCTTGATCAGCAGCCGTAAGCGGTGCATTTGGACCAGACTTGTGTGGTTGGTTTTGGCTTTGGATTCCGCCCGTCAGCGCGAGCATCGACAGAACGATTAAGGATCTTTTCATTCGTTGACAATAGTGAAAGTCAAGTCCTCTGCTTCTATTACCTAGCTAGGTCGTGGGGCAACCTGTCGGGAAAGAACGCCACCACTTACTGCCCTTGTGCTACCCAATAGTATCGCAGAAAACCTCCGAGTACTGCCCTAAAGTAGCTGCCATCCTTGCTTCCGCAATCGTTTTAGCCGTAAACTAGAGGCTTAAAGCTAGGAAAAATCGATGCAATCGATTGTGATATGAGCTTTTCCGAAGTGAACTCCTGGCTTGCCTTGCTGGCGCGTACACTTTTCGCAACGTCGCACCCAAACTCACCTAACCCAATAAATGCTATGAAGCACCTGAAATCTACGCTGCTTATTCTTTCGCTCGTCCTGCTCGGACTAAGTGGCCCCTTGGTCGGCACTGCCGCGGCCCCGAAGCGCGACTTCTACCAACTCAAGATTTATCATCTGCAAACCAAGGAGCAGGAGCAGCGCCTCGACAACTACCTCCAGCAAGCGTATGTACCAGCGCTGCACCGGGCCGGCATCAGCAAAGTCGGCGTCTTTAAGCCCATTGCTAGCACTGATGCAAACGCACCTACTCCAGCCGAGCAGCTCGTTTTCGTTTTTGTTCCGTGTACTTCCGCAGACCAGTATCTGAAACTTGACGCTGACTTAGAGAAAGACAAGCAGTACCAAACGGCCGCGCAGGACTACCTAAATGCTGCCTTCGACAAACCTGTGTACAGCCGCTTGGAGGGCATATCGATGCTAGCTTTCACGGGCCTACCTACCCTTCACATGCCAGCGCTGAAATCGGGCCCGGCGGAACGAGTATATGAGTTGCGCAGCTACGAAAGCGCCTCCGAAAAGCTGCACCAGAACAAGGTAGCACAGTTCAACAATGGGGAGCTAGGCATCTTCAAGCGCCTGAACTTCAACACTATTTTCTGCGGGCAGGTGGTATCTGGCAACAAGATGCCCAACTTGATGTATATATCTGCCTTCGAAAACAAAGCCGAGCAGGAAGCCCACTGGAAGACCTTCGGTGCTGATCCCGAATGGGCAAAGATGAAAGCGATGCCCGAGTACGCGAATAACATGCAGCACATGGATGTGTACCTGCTGCACCCCGCTACTTACTCCGATATCTAAGGACCAGATCAAATAAAATCGCCCCGGTCCGACGCCCAAGCGTCCGACCGGTATCGTTGCTGACGTTTGCACATCATGGTTGTGATGGCTCGTTCAACGATACCGGTCGGGCGCTTGGGCGTCGGACCGGGGCGTTTAGGCCTAGGTAAAGTTGTACTCAGGCTGCCATTTCTCAATAGTGTGGTTGTAGATGGCTTGGTTCGCTAGGTGCACCGTGCAAGCGGCCCGCGCACCGGTGAATACGTTCGAATCGGGAAGCTTCTTCTCGTTTACGGCTCGGTAGAAGTCGCTGAGCGCGTACCACGACCCATCTTTCAGCGGCTCCACACCGGTCGTGATGGGGATACCGCCGTTTTTGTCCCAAGTAATTTTGGTGGCGCCGGTTACGCCGTCCACCGTGCCATACTCCTTCAGCGTTTCCTTTTCGGGGTAGTACACGCCTTCGTCGACCAGCAGTGAGATGGTGCCTTTTGTGCCTTTCAGCTTAAATAGGTAGCCATCACGCGCATTGCCGCAGGTCGCGCCAAAGTTGCCTACCATGCCTTCATTGGTATAGCGCACCATCACCTGCACGTTGTCGTAGGTTTCGCGGCCGTCTTTGTAGAAATCAATGCCCCCGGTGCCGAATACTTCATCAGCGTGGGTTTCGAAGGCCCAGTTGATAAAGTCCATTTGGTGCGAGAGTAACTCGGCGGCTAGCCCCCCGGAGTACTCGCGGTACATGCGCCAGTTGATTTTGCGCTCCAAGCTAGGTTCTGGGACTGGGCGCCGCCAGCTGCCATTCCGGTCCCAGCGGCAGTCGATTTGGGTCACCTTCCCTAGGTAGCCCTGCTTAATCATCTCCTTAACGCGGTAATATAGCGGTGAGTACCGGTACTGGTGCCCTACTTGCAAAATCTGGTTTGGACGCCGCTGCGCTAGCTGCACCAACTCCATGGCCTGCGGGATGTTGTAGGTCATGGTTTTTTCCAAGTACACCTGCTTGCCGGCCATCAGAGCATCTTTCGCTACTTGAAAGTGCATATTCAGCGGCACCGAAATAATGACGGCGTCGATGGCTTTGTTGTCGAGCAGGGCACGATAGTCGGAGTAGGCTTTGGCCTTGTTCGTCCCTCCTATCTTCTGCGCGTCGCGCAAACGGAAGGGCAGTTCGTCGCACAGGCCTGCTACCTCAAACTTGTCGGTTAGGTCTTGCAGGATCTTCAAGAGCCCCGTGCCCCGGTCGCCGCAGCCAATAACCGCGATGCGCAGCTTACCAGCGGCAGGTGCTGCTATGGCATTCATTAGCCCGCTATCGAGCAGCAGACTACTGGTTAGCAGTCCCGTTTTCTTGAGAAAGTCTCGTCTTGGAAAGTCCATTATTGTTGAACGATTAGCTTTTGAAATCCTAGCGTAGAAGTATCAGCCATAGCGCCATCAGGGCGCTGGTAGATCAGATAGGCTTGTAAGTCGCGGTGACGTTTCAGGAAAGTTAACGCTTTTGTTAAACCCATGCCCATCAATGCGTTATCATAAGCATCGGCAGTCATGGCGTCGCGTGCTATCACGGTAACACTTACCATTTCGTTTTGAAAGGCATAACCCGTTTTAGGGTTGATAAGGTGCGCACTTTTCACTGAGCCCCATTGCTTGAACTTGCGGTAGTTTCCAGAGGTCGTTACCCCGCCTGCAGGCAGCCGGATAATCTGCCGCATACCAGCGCCGGGCAAATCGGTGGTGTCGGGCCGTTCGATGCCAATGCGCATTGGTTCGCCGCTAGGCCACTTGCGGCCGCGCACCCGGATTTCGCCACCTAGCTCTACCAAGTAATCGTGGATGTGCTGCTGTTCCAAAAGCTCAGCTAGCACGTCCACGGTGTATCCCTGGGCAATGCCGTTCAGGTCGAGATGCACGCCCGGCTGGTCTTTCACCAATGAATCGCCGCGCAGGTGAATCTTGTCGGAACCCACTTGTAGCAGTAGCGCTTGGATTGTGGCAGGTGCCGGTGGCGCTTCTACGTGTTGCGCTCCAAACCCCCAGGCACGCACCAGAGGTTCGACTGTAGCGTCGAAATGTCCATCCGTGTCTCGGTACACCTGCAAAGCCTTGTGTACTACTAGGCGCAGGTGCTGGTCGGCTACTACGCCTCTGGTGGCATGGTTAAATTGATTGATCAAAGACTGCGGAACATACAGGGAGAGCGAAGCATCTATTTCAGCTAGCTTTTGGCTTATGCGCTGCCGCGTAATAGTACTATCGGTGGCGTAGTAAGTAATACTGTACGTGGTGCCTTGCGCATATCCGTCGAGGTGGTAGACTTGCTTAACAGCTTGCTTAGGCGAAAAAAGGCTATAGCCTAAAAAAAGCAGTAGCGTGTACAACATATTACTGAACTATAGAATCTTAGCTTTCCCGAAGACAATTATGCAAAATTTATAATAATTTCTTGCAAACGTTAGCGGAAACGTTTGCGAAATCAAACTAAAAATTACCTTTGACATAAACGACTTGTTCTCGCCGCGCAAATACGCTGTTGCTACACATTAGTTGCAGATCTAGGTAGAAACATTGTCCCAGAGTTAAGTGGCTTTTGAAGAATTGGCTATGTCCCCCATAGTCACAGATATACATCTCTTTTTCCCACCAATTCTTTTCTCTGCATATGATGGTACTCTACTCTGGTCACTTGCGGCAAGTGACGCTATTGCTAATCTTGTTGCTAACCCTCACTCTCCCCAGAGCGTGGGCGCAACAAGCCACAACCGAAATCAGTGGCCGGGTCACGGACGAAAAAGGCAGCGGACTACCCGGCGTGACGGTGCAGGTGAAAGGCACGACCTCGGGCACCAGTTCCGATGGCGACGGTAAATACACGGTGAAAGTGCCCGCTGGAGCTAGCTCGTTGGTATTTTCCTCCATTGGCATGTCGGCGCAAACCGTCAGCATTGGCAACCGCCGGCAGATTAACATCTCCATGAAAGAAGACGTGAAAGCCCTAGGTGATGTAATCGTCGTGGGCTATGGCACGCAGAAGAAAAGCCAGACTACGGGCGCCATTTCCTCGGTTACGTCTAAGGAAATTGCGGAGCAGCCACTCACCAATGCCCGTCAGGCGCTACAGGGCCGCGCGGCTGGTGTCGACGTTATTCAGTCGGGCAGTGAACCGGGCGGTGGCGTGACAGTACGTATCCGCGGCCGGCGCTCGATCAACGCCTCGAACGACCCGCTGTATGTGGTAGATGGCATTCCAGTGGCTGGTGGCATCGACGACATCAACCCCCAGGATATTGCTTCCCTAGAAGTCCTGAAAGACGCCTCCGCTACCGGTATTTATGGGTCGCGCGGCGCTAACGGGGTAGTGCTCGTGACCACCAAGCGCGGTAAGGCCGGCAAGACCGTGGTGAGCTACGACGGCTATGGCGGCTTCTCACAAGCACTTGGTAAAGTCGACGTCATGACCGGCCCTCAGTTTGCCGAGTATAAGCGCGAAGCCTATCGGACCGCCGGCATCTATGACGACAGCAACCCGACGGCCTCAGACCAGAAAACCTTCACAGCCATTGAGCTAGATGGCATTGCCAACAACCGCAGCACTGATTACCAATCCATGCTCCTGCGCACAGGCTCTATTCAGAGCCACCAAGTGGGTATGCAAGGCGGCAGTGAAAAGACGCAATTCTCGGTTTCCGGTAACTACTTCAAGGAAAAGGGGATTTTGAAGCAGACCGACTTCACCCGCTTTACTTTCCGCGTCAACCTCGACCATCAGATCAACGACCGTATCCGGGTGGGCACGTCTACGTTTGGAGTTTACAGCCTCAACAATGGCTCCGACAGCCCAATCAACAACCCTAGCTTTGATGGCTTTCCCAATCCCAACTACACGGCCCGTGGCTTCCACCCGTTTGGCGGGGCTTTGTCGGAAAACCCACTCGGCAAGCCGTATGATGACAACGGCAACCTAATATTCCTGCCTACGCCTGATGGCCTGCGCTCCAACCCAGCAGCAGAAGTAGTGCCGGGCGCCAACATCGCACAAACCAAAACAGTCCGCATTTTCAACAGCATCTACGGCGAGTGGAAAATCGCCGATGGTTTGAAGTACCGCGTCAACTTTGGGCCTGACTTCACGAACCAGCGCTTCGGACGCTTTACGGGCACGTTTACGAACGCTCGTCGTCTAGGGGCTCCTACGGCGCGCGTCGAAAACGGACAGCGCTTCAACTACACGGTAGAGAACATCTTAACTTATAATAAGAAGTTCAACGGGGTACATAACCTAGGTATTACGGCTCTGCACTCTGTTCAGCGCGACAACTACGAGACGTCTTTTATTGATGTAAACGCGGTTTCGGCGGAGTCCCAGTCGTTTTACAACCTAGGCCAAGCGGGCTCCTTCAACGCGCCCGGTACCGACTTGCAAACTTGGACGCTCCAATCGTTTATGGGCCGGGTTAACTACGACTTCAAAGAGAAGTACCTGCTGACCTTGACGGGTCGCTACGATGGTTCTTCCCGCTTCGGTTCCAACAACAAGTATGGTTTCTTCCCGTCGGTGGCTGTGGGCTGGAACGCGGGCGATGAGACCTTCTTTAAGGGTCTTACCTGGCTCGACCAGCTTAAGGTGCGGGCCAGCTACGGCTCCATCGGCAACACAGGTATTGCGCCTTACCAAACGCAAAGCTTGCTGGCTCGCACGAGCTACGCGTTCGGCACGTCTCCCGCGTACGGCTACCGGGTGGGCACGCTCGGCAACAACGACCTGAAGTGGGAAACCACCAGCACTGGCAACGTCGGCATGGACTTCAGCTTGTGGAAAGGTCGCATTTCGGGTTCGGTGGAAGCATATCAAGCCGATACGCGCAACCTGCTACTATACAACCAACTGCCTATTTCCAACGGTTTTGATCGGGTGCTCCAAAACGTAGGACATACCCGCAACCGCGGCGTGGAGGTGACCCTTACCACCGTCAACGTGAATTCGGCGAACGGCTTCACTTGGTCAACCGACTTGCAGTACACGCGCAACCGCGAAGCCATCATCGAGTTGTTCAACGGCAAATCGGATGACGTCGGCAACCAGCGCTTTATCGGGCAGCCGCTGCAAGTGTACTACAACTACGAGAAAATCGGAATTTGGCAGCTAGGTGAAGAAGATGCGGCCAAAGCTTACGGCCAGAAAGTAGGGCAGATCAAGATCAAAGACCAGAACGGTGATGGCAAGATCGATGCCGTTAACGACCGGATTATCCTAGGTTCTACCATCCCAAAGTGGGCCGGTGGCATCACGAACCGATTCGCCTATAAAGGGTTCGACTTGTCGTTCTTCATCTACGCCCGCATCGGCAACATGATCCGCAGCGACTTTCACATTGCTACCAACCACTTAGCTGGGCGCTACAACAACCTAGACGTCAATTACTGGACGCCCAACAATCCGACCAACGAGTTTCCCCGGCCGAATAAGGATCAGGAAGATCCGGTATATGGCGCAACGCTCCAGTACTTCGATGGCTCTTTCGTGAAGGTGCGCAACATCAACTTCGGGTACAACTTCACCCCTGCTTGGGCTCAAACGCTGAAACTTTCCTCGCTGCGCCTGTACACTAGCATCCAGCAGCCATTCATCTTCGCTACGTTCCGCTCGAAGTACAAAGGCATCGACCCCGAAACGTCGGACGTGGTGAATGGTGACCAGATTCCGTCGGCTCGCTTGATCACATTCGGCGTCAACGCTAAGTTTTAAGGCCCGTGCCTAGCTCTTTATCACATCATTGAGACATGAAGACCTTAAAATACTCTAAACTAGCTCTGGCCGCGGCTATACTCCTGGTGGCCACTTCTTCCTGCAAAGATTTGCTGGACGAAAAAGTAGTTTCACAGGTAGGCTCCGACTACATCACTACTGCCGCTGGCTTCGAAGCGGGTACAAAGGCCGTTTACTCTTCTCTACGAGACTTTTATGGCCGCGAAAACGGCATGGACGTGACGGTGTTTGGTACGGATACTTATACATTTGGATCCGACGGCTCCTATAAGTATATGAACCAGTACACCACGCAGTTAGATAGCCGCACGCAGCCGATTGTTGATATTTGGAATGCGCTGTATGTTGGCATCAACACAGCTAACGCGGTGGTTGATCAGGCTCCCAACGTGACGGGCCTAGATGAGGCCGTGAAGAAGCGTCGGGTAGCAGAGGTGAAGTTTTTGCGCGCCCACCACTACTTCGTGCTGGTGCAGTTGTATGGTGCTGTGCCTTTGGTGCTAAACCAGATTAAAAGCGCAACTAAAGAAGCCACCCGTACGCCCGTGAAAGACGTGTACGCAGCCATCGTTTCCGACCTAGAATCTGCCCTTGTTGATCTGACGGCCACTACGCCCGACTACGGCCGGGTTACAAAAGGCGCCTGCGAGCACCTGCTAGCTAGGGTGTACCTCACGAAAGCCACTTCAGAAGCGGCTGCTCCTGATGACTACGCGAAGGCGGCCACCTACGCGCAGAATGTTATCAAGAACTACACCTACAAACTGCTACCGGATTACGCTAGTGTATTTCAGCAGGGCTCAGGCGAAATCAATGATGAAGTAATTTTTGCTACGCAATACACGGCCGACCCTACAACGAACGGCGTTGGTAATGAGACGCACTTGTACTTCGTGATGGAGTACGACGCACAGGCCGGTATGAAGCGCGACGTATCCATCGGTCGGCCGTTCCGCCGCTTCCGTCCGACTACCTACATGCTGGAGAAGGTATTCGCGGACCGCGTAAACGACTCCCGCTACAACAAGAGCTACCGCACGGTATACTACTGCAACAACCCCGGCACCTTCACCAACCTCTTCGACACGTCGAAGCCTTCGGTGACGCTTAAGCTTGGTGACACGGCCATCTACTTGCCCGGCTACGAAATGCCGTTGGCCCAACGAGCCAAGAAGCCCTATCAGGTGATGACACCTAGCTTGTACCGGCCCAACCTGTTTCCGACGCTGACCAAGTTCCTGGACCCTCTCCGCCCCGACTTGCAGTACCAGCCCGGCAGCCGCGACTTTCTCATGTTCCGCCTCGCCGAGACGTACCTGATTGCCGCCGAGGCTTTGCTCAAGCAAGGAAAAACGGCCGATGCCCTCCCCTTTATCAACACGCTGCGCCGGCGGGCTGCCTTCCCTGGCAAGGAAACCGCGATGCAAATCACGGCCGGCCAGCTTACCATGGACTTCATCATGGAAGAGCGCGAGCGAGAGTTACAAGGTGAGATGTTCCGCTGGTTTGACCTGAAGCGCTGGGGCGTGCTGATTGATCGGGTGAAACTCTACAACCCCGACGCAGCTCCTAACATCAAGGCCGGTAAGCATGAGTTGCGTCCCATTCCACAAGACCAGATTGACCGAACCGCGGGTGGCATAACCGCCTTCCCGCAGAACCCTGGTTACTAAGCATTTTCAGACCGTTATGGTGAGCCCACTCAGCATGACGGTCTGTAGTTTTTACAACAACCCAAACTCCCTAAACTACCTTGAAACAACGTACCTACCTAGCCGCCAGCCTTCTAGCGACCCTAGCCTTCGGGCAGCCTAGGCCGACTTTGGCCCAAACCGGCGACGGCTGGCAAAACCTCTTCGACGGCAAAACCCTGAACGGCTGGAAACGCGTCGCAGGCACGGCCGACTACAAAGTAGAGAACGGCGCCATCGTGGGCACCACGGTGATGAACTCGGGCAACACCTTCTTGGTCACCGAAAAAGAGTACGGTGATTTTCAGCTGGAGCTAGATTTCATGCTGGAAAGCAACGTGAGCAACTCGGGCGTGCAGACGCGCAGTCACTTCAACACGCCCGGCTTTGAGAACAAAGTGTACGGCCGGCAAGTGGAGTTCGACCCCTCGGAGCGGGCTTGGTCGGGTGGCATATACGACGAGGCGCGCCGGCAGTGGCTGTACCCGCTCGATCTGAACCCGAAGGCCAAAAACCTCTTCAAGCTAGGTCAGTACAACCACCTCAAGATCGAGTGCATCGGCAACGAAACCAAGACGTGGCTCAACGGTACGCCTGTGGCCTACGTGGTTGACCCGATCGACCCGAGCGGCTTCATTGGCTTGCAGGTGCACGCCGTTACCACCGAGGCCCAGGCAGGCAAGCACGTCTACTTCAAGAACGTCAAGATCAAGACGACTGGCCTGAAACCTAGCCCCTTCCCGGCCGACGTTTACGTCGTCAACTTCGTCCCGAACTACCTGACGCCCTACGAGAAGTCGCACGGCTGGAAGCTGCTATTTGACGGTAAAACGTCGCAGGGTTGGCATAGTGCCAAAGGACCGAAGTTCCCCGGCTCGGGCTGGAAAGTGAACGACGGCACCATGACGGTCCTCTCCTCAGAAGGCCGAGAAGCAGCCAACGGCGGCGACATCGTAACCGACGGTGAATATGGCGCCTTCGATTTGTCGTTTGAGTTCAAGCTCACGCCCGGCGCCAACAGCGGCGTGAAGTACTTTGTCACCCTCAAAGAACAGTCGCAAGGTTCGGCCATTGGTCCAGAGTACCAAGTGCTGGATGACGAGCTGCACCCCGACGCCAAGCTAGGTCGGGACGGCAACCGCACCCTCGCTTCCTTGTACGACCTGATCAAAGCCGACAAGAACCCGCGCTTCATCCACAAGATCGGCGAGTGGAATGTGGGCCGCGTGGTTGCGTACCCCGACAACCGCGTGGAGCACTACCTGAACGGCTCGAAAGTGCTGGAATACAAGCGTGACTCTAAGGAATTCAGAGACTTAGTAGCCTTGAGCAAGCATAAAGTGTGGCCTAACTTCGGCGAAGCGAAGGCCGGGCACCTCTTGCTCCAGGACCACGGCAATGAAGTATCATTCCGCAGCATCAAGATCAAAGAACTGAAATAATTCCGCTGGTGGTACGACGGCTCCTAGGTCGTCGTACCACGCTGGGCATACAATCATACCCTCAAAAACTTATTCCCATGTCAAACGAATCAAATCCTCGTCGCGATTTTATAAAGCAAGCGGCCCTAGCTAGCGCCGGTGTTATGTTCTCGCAAGTAGCGTGGTCGGCTAGCAGCTACAAGCGCATTATTGGCGCCAACGACCGGGTTCGGGTGGGCGTAGTCGGCTTCTCCGACCGCCACCGCGCCACGCACATTCCATGCTTCATGAACCATTACAAGGAGTTGAACTTCGATGTAGTGGGCGTTTCAGATATCTGGAAAATGCGCCGGGAGCAAGGCGCAGCTACCTGGAAAGAGAAGATGGGCCACGACGTGGTGGCTTACCGCAACAACGAGGAGATGTACGACAAGAAGGCGGTGGATGCCGTGTTCATCAGCACCGCCGACTTCCAACATGCTCTGCACACCATCGAGGCGGTGAAAGCTGGCTGCGACGCTTACGTGGAAAAGCCTTTCGCCGAAACGATGGAAGACAACCGCGCCGCCCTCAAAGCCGTGAAGGCGTCTAAGCAGATTGTGCAAATTGGCTCGCAACGCCGCAGCGGCTCCAACTACCACGCCGCCGAGGCTTTCATCAAATCGGGCAAGTTTGGTCCCATCACGATGGTGGAACTGACCTGGAACGTGAACCAGCCCGGCCGGTGGCGCCGCCCCGACGTGGTGCCGCTGCTGAAGGAAGAGGACACCGACTGGAAGCGTTACTTGATGAACCGCCCTAAGGAAGCCTTCGATGCGCGCAAGTACCTAGAGTTCCGCTTGTTCTGGCCGTATTCCTCGGGCCTGCCTGGCCAGTGGATGTCGCACCAAATCGATACGGTACACTGGTTCAGCGGCTTGCAGCACCCACGCAGCGTGGTAGCCAACGGGGGCATTTACATGTGGAAAGATGGCCGCCGCAACTGGGATACCATCACGGCGGTATTCGACTACGGCCCCCAGAACGACCTTTCCAACGGCTTCCAGGTTACCTTCGGCTCACGCATGCACAACGGCGACGAGCACCCCGCCGAAATCTACTACTCCAACGGCGGCGAGCTGAATCTGAATACCAACAAGGTGTCGCCCACCGGTGGCCTGACCCAGCGGATGGCCGACGCCATGAAGATGAAGCCTAACCTGCTATCCGAAATGAGCTTGTCGGAGGTAGAGCCCGTCATTGCCTCGGCCAACACCGGCGGCGATAAGCTAACGTCCAACCACATCCGCAACTGGATGGAGTGCGTGCGCAGCCGCAAAACGCCTAATGCACCCGTTGAGGCCGGCTACAGCCACTCTATTGCCACGATCATGACCAACGCGTCGGTGCATACGGGCCAGAAAGCCACTTTCGACGAGAAGAGCCAAGAGGTGATGGCCGGCGGAAAAGCCTTTCTTGCTTAACGAGTAAATGCAACGAACAATGTTAAAAATTGCTTTACCTAGTGGCGTAGCGCTGCTGCTGACCCTAGCTAGCTTTTCGGAAGCCACTGCCCAGAAATCGGAAGCGGTGCGGGTGGTGAAAGATCCGAAAGCCAAAAAGATCGACGTGTACGTGGGCAAGCAGGTGTTCACCACCTTCATGTATCCTGATACGCTGGAGAAGCCCGTGCTGTATCCCATCCGTGCGGCCAACGGCACCGTGGTTACGCGCGGCTTCCCCGTTAGTCCCAGGCCCGGCGACCCCACCGACCACCCTCACCACCTAGGTCTATGGCTCAACTTCGAGAACGTGAACGGGCTGGATTTCTGGAACAACTCTTACGCTATTCCGCAGGAGAAAAAGAGCACGTACGGCTGGATCAAAACGGATAAGATCCTGACCACCACCAGCGGCCCAACCGGCACCCTAGCCTACCACGCCAACTGGACAAACCAGAAAAACGAGGTACTGCTAGAGGAAACCACCCGCTTCGAGTTCAGCGGAACCGAGCGTGAGCGGACCATCGACCGCGTCACGACGCTGAAAGCGGTGATGGACGTGGTGACCTTCACGGATGCAAAGGACGGGCTTCTAGGTTTACGCCTAGCGCACGAGCTGCAAATCCCGTCTGATAAGGACGAGAAGTTCACGGATAGCAAAGGCATCGTGACGGTGGTGAAAGCCGGCACCGACAAGACGCCGAACGGCAACTACGTGACTAGCGCTGGCAAGCGCGGCAATGACGCGTGGAGTACCCGCGCCGCCTGGTGTAAAGTTTACGGGAAGATGGGCCAGGATTCGGTGAGCATCACCATCATCGACCATCCGAAAAACGTGAACTATCCTACCTTCTGGCACGCCCGCGGCTACGGTTTGTTTGCGGCTAACCCCCTAGGTGAGAAGATTTTCACTAATGATAAGTCGGCCAAAAACCTACAGCTGAAGAAGGGGGAATCGGTCACGTTCCGCTACCGCGTCCTCATCGACGAGGGTGGCAAGACCCCGACCACCAAGCAGTTGAACGACGCAGCGGCCGATTTTGCCAAAAAGAGTGTGGCCTCTGCTAAGTAGCACAAGCGCCACCTAGCTTTTTTGCTTTTACGCTCACCCCTCAAGCGCCCTGAACCTTTCAGCTAGGTTCAGGGCGCTTTGCGTAGTAGCCAGCTTAATCGCAGAATTCAAGCAACAATACACCGCTTTATATCATTGAAAAACAAATACTTATACACAACATAGTTATTATCATTCTCTTTTCAAATTGCCTGGTGCAACAGCCATCAGCCAAAGATTTATATCAATACGACACTATAAAGTATCATTTTAACAAACTATTGTTCTAAACTTGCGGATGACAGCAATCTTGCTCGTCGCATTTTACTAGTAACACAGGCAACTAGTGCAGATATAGCTCCTACGTTCAGCGTTGTAGGGGCTGGCAGGAAAGGCTGAGAAACGGTGTAGCCAAATACAACCGTCAATGAACTTTCCACTGACTGAATTGCCCAACCTCTTCGCATTACTGAGCACAACCGCTTCTCTTGGCATGTAGGCCTTTGCCTACTTGTGTATTTAACTGCTCCTCAGATCAACTCGACCCTAACCTAGCAAACTAGTTCTTTCGCATTAAGACTATATACCTCATGAAAAGCAAACGTAATTTCTGGATCATCTTTTTCCTACTCTTGGTGGTCCATGCAATTGTTATTTTGAGCGTCCGGTATTTCCCTTTTGCAGATGTGGCTAGCCATTTAGCAGAAGGAACTATTTACAAGTACTACAACGAAGCATCTAACAAATTTAACGAGTACTACACTTTACATTATTTCTTTTACCCAAACACTTTTCATTTATTCTTTTTCTCGCTTCCTATTTTTTCAAGCGTAGAAGTAGCCAATAGAGTTCTGCACTTCCTCATTATCACAAGCCTTCCGCTGTTAGTTTATCTTATCATAAGAGAAATAAATGGCAACAGATGGTTTGCACTTACTTCATTTGTATTGATATACGGCTATAATCTAACGTTTGGCTTTACGGGCAATGCCCTAGCTAATGATGTTATATTATTGATCTTGTGGTTGTGGCTACGAACGATTGAGAAGCGGAGCAACCATCTTCTGAACATGATAGGAATAGCCGCATTCCTAATTGTGGTTTATTTTTCACATGCCATGGTAGCCTTGTTCGGCCTGATGATGGTCGGGGCTTTCTTGCTTTACCGCTACAAGAACAACTTTGGTAAACTCGTTCTAAATTCTTTCAGCCTCCTTCCGTTGGGAGCGTTGATAGCCTATTGGTGGTTTTTCCTGCAAAAGTCGGCGGAAGGCACCACGGAGTACACCCCCACCGAAGTATCCACGGGTGCTTTTATGAAGGAATACTACGCACGTGAGTTCTGGGTGACGTATCTGGATAGAGTAAAATTCTTAGTTGCTGATAATGCGCAACTCTTCGCTGGCATTATAGGAAAGGTTGTAGCGCTCCTGCTCACTTTAATTATTGTAGTACCCATTGCCGTATTACTCTATCAATATTTTGTTAAACGCAGTAAAACAATTCCGCTTAATTCGCTCTTAGATCCAAATAATAAGTTTACCTACATTATTATTTTCTTCTTTGTTAGCCTAGGTTGCTATTTTATTCTACCATCTCGCATTCCCGGGCAAGAACCTTTGTATGAGCGCTTCTCTACTATTCTTCTATTTGCTTTGATTTTTATCGGCAGTAAGATTCCTGAATTCAACAGTAGGTTTTTCGCTTATGCAGCTACGCTAGTAGCCGTACTGCACCTAGCTTTATGGGCGCAGTACCTTTACCAATTCAATCAGGAGAACAAGAACTTTGCACAAGTTTTTCCGCAAGATAATAGCAAAGTTCTCTCTTATATGAATTATGATCCTTTTTACAGAGGGCGAATGGTATATGACCACTATCAGTGCTATTATATTATACAGCACCAAGGCATTACCACGAGTAAGATCATTGATTACCGCTTCGGCATGATTAGGAGAAAAGAAAGCGGTGGTTTGCCTTCGCAAGAGCGCATGTATTTCAATGAGAACCCTCGAAAATTGTTGCAAAAGGCGGACTACCTCCTAGTGAGAGGCAAGATTCCGGCGAATCACCAGCGAATTCTTGACTCACTAAATACATTCACCAAAGTGAAAGACGTGGACAACTGGCATTTGCTGAAACGCAAAAGCATCTAAACACCCACGCATCTAACACTAGCTGCTCACAGTTTTGTCACTGCACAGGGCTGTGAGCACTTCGAATGATTAACTCTACTTACTAGAAGAGTTAGTCTTTTGGCCCTGCCTACAAATCGCAAACGCCTCTGCTAAAGAGCATTTCTTGCACCTAGGTTTCTGATGATACGGGCAATGGTGTGAAGCGTGCGCCGGCCTTCGATTGTCTGAAATTATGATGCTTTATAACTCTACTTATGCAGGCGGTCGTAGAGGCAAAATCGCACTCTGCGCAGTGTCTGAGCCCACTTTTTAGCTTCAAGCTCGTCTATCTTGTCTTATTATAATAAGTTATTAAATTTTTACCATTAGCATTCTTTTAACCTTTTTGCTATATCTTTGAATATTATCAGACAAAATCCATATTGGCGCCGATAAGTTTATATTTAAGTGGGTGCTATACTGGTAAGAATCTTACTAATGTATGAGCTTACAGGCAGACATTCAGTGGCATAAGATAAAGGCTGTCATATTCGATGTAGACGGCACCTTGTACCGGCAATCGAAGCTACGACGCCGCATGCTCTACGACTTGTTGTTCCACTATGCCCTGCGCCCCTGGCAAATTCAGGAACTGCGGATCTTGCAGCGCTTCCGCGTCGAGCGCGAAAAACGCCCTGGCGCAGATGAGCCTGATCTGGAGAATGCCCAGTACGCGTGGTGTACCGATAATGGCCGCATTCCGGTTGACAAGGTTAAGCGTGTGGTAAACCGCTGGATGTTCCAGCACCCGAACCAGTATTTACTCAACTGTGTGTACCCGGGCACACAATCCTTTTTCGATGCGCTACGGCGCCAAGGCATCAAAATAGGCATCTACTCCGACTACAAAGCCCACGACAAGCTAGCCGCTATGGGCTTAGTGGCCGATGTAGTTGTTAGCTCCACTGATCCGGAAATTAACCGCTTGAAGCCCGCTCCCGATGGTCTGCTTTACGTGGCCGATAAGCTAGGTCTGGCTCCAAGTGAATGCCTGTTCATCGGCGACCGGCAGGAGTTGGATGGTATTTGTGCCGAACAAGCAGGCATGCCCTACCTCATCGTTGACAAGCAACCATTTGATCGGTTTGATTTTTACCGAAAGCTTGAAGACCAAGCTTCTACATCCTCCGTCACTATCCCCACAACCATATGAGCCAATCCTCAGCATTACCCGAAAACGTCGCGGCTGAACCGGCGGTTGCAACCATCCCGGCGGGTCTGAAAGACTACATCGCCATTGCGCGCCCCGATAACTGGGTGAAGAACGTCTTTATGATGCCTGGGGTGCTGTTTGCCCTGCTCATCTACGGCCCCCCTATCGATGCCACCCTGCTCACGAAGCTGGTGATGGGTTTGATAAGCACTTGCCTCGTCGCTTCGGCCAACTACGTCATCAACGAGTACCTCGACGCTGAGTTCGACAAGTTTCACCCCCTCAAGAAGCAACGTACTTCGGTGGTGCGGGTGGTTAGCCCAGCCCTGGTGTACACCGAGTGGTTTGTGCTAGCCGCCGTCGGCTTTATTCTGGCAGCACAAATTAGCATGCAGTTCCTGATCATCTCGGTGTTCCTGCTGTTCATGGGCGTGATGTATAACGTGCGTCCGTTCCGGACCAAAGAGCGCGTATACCTTGACGTGCTGTCTGAGTCCGTTAACAACCCGATCCGTTTTGCGCTTGGCTGGTTCATTGTGGCGCCAGCGTTGACGGTAAGCACGTTCAACGGCCTAGCTTTCTTCAATAGCCTTCCGCCGTCCAGCATCATCATTGCCTACTGGATGGGCGGCGCCTTCCTAATGGCAACCAAGCGCTTTGCCGAATATCGCTTGATCAAGAACCCTGAGCTAGCCGGTCTATACCGTCGCTCGTTCAAGTTCTACACGGAGCACAGCCTCCTGATTTCGATGTTCTTCTACGCTCTCACCTCGGCTTTCTTCTTAGGTATCTTCCTGATTAAAAACCGCATTGAGCTCTTGATTAGCTTCCCCTTCTTTGCCTTGCTGTTCGCTTGGTATCTAAAGATTGGTCTGCTCGAAAACTCTCCTGTGCAGGGCTCTGAAAAGCTTTACACGCGCAAGTGGTTCATGTTGTATGTGTTCCTGTTTTGCGCCTTGCTCGTTACGCTGATGTTTGTTGACCTCCCCTTCCTTAGCAATCTACAGAACAACGAGCCTTATAGCTTAAACAAGGGCTTCTAAGCTCTTTTCTTTACTACCAACAAAAAGCCCTGCCTCTCACGAGGCAGGGCTTTTTGTTGCGCTGTCTGCTTCTTAGGCTCCTACTTAGGAACTCTTAGTGATCTTATATTACTACAAACACGCTATTAGAAAGCAGCGGCAAACTCTTTCGCAAAATCGGCCAGCTTAACCTTGCCCATCACGGGTTTATGCTGCTCGTAATCTTCGCCCAATCTGCCGTTGTGAATGCTGGCGTACAGTTCTACAACACCCGTAGCTACTGAGGCTGGTACACCGTTCTTCTCTAGGCTTTCCTGCATCTGCTCGTCGGTGAAGAGAACCCAGGCTAGGTCTGGCTTGCCAATGGCGGCTCCTAGGGCGCGGGCGGCTTCGTTGCAGGTGCACTCGTCACTCGAAACGTAGCGTATGTGCTGGCCAGGAGCAGCGGATGCTGTTAGCTCCTCGGCGGCGGCATCGGCAATGTCTCGGGGGTGCACCATAGCTACTTTGTCGTCGCCCCCATAGTTGGCCCCAATAAAGCCGGCTCCTTTTATCATGCCAACGAAGCCGTATAGATTGGTGTAGAAGGACGTGGGACGCAGGTGCGTGAGGGCGACGCTGGGCAGCTCATTCAGAATGCCTTCTACATGGTGCGAACCTAGGATAGGCCCTGTCCCCCTATCTAGGTGAGCTCCCCAGCTGCTCAGCCCAACTACCCGCTTAACGCCTGCCTGACGAATAGCGTGCGCATAGTTGTTGCCCAGACGCCGGTAATACGCCACTTGATCAGGCTCGGTGAAGTTGGGCGGTATCATCACGTACACAGCATCGGCTCCGGCAAAGGCAGTAGCTAGAAAGTCAGCATCCTCCACAGAGCCAATAGCTGCCGTGGCACCTAGGGCTTCGATGTCTGGCTGCTTGTCTGGTTTGCTGCTGATGACGGTGACAGCATGCCCTTCTTGCGTCAGACGCTGAGCTAATGGTTTACTGACATTTCCTAACGAGCCTGTTACGACGATTTTCATGGAGTTGAGCGTTGATTTTTGAATGTGTAAGTATACTATACAGTATAGTATACTTACAAGCTTTAAACGGGATTGTTTTACCAGCGGCATCATAAAAGCAGCGAAGCGTATTCATACCAGCGCTAGTACTGGCAGAAGAGCTTATTTTTGCACCGACTGGTTTAACAAACCATTAACCAGACCTAAGAACTGAAGTGCGGGTGCCGAAGCGCAGCTAGTACTTTCCTCACTGAAACAGATGGCCAAACGGGGTGCCGAGCTTCGGCAACAGATGCTACATGCGGCTAAAGCAATCTTCCTAGAGGCCGGTTTCGAACGGGCGTCGATGGACCAGATTGCCGAGCACGCGGGCACAACCAAACGCACGCTTTACGCCCACTTTACCAATAAAGACAACTTATTTCTCGCCGTATTCGACTTGATCCTCGCTTTACAGCTAAACCACCTCAAGTCGCCGGCCGACTATGCCCAGGATACCGAAGAAGCCTTGGTGCTGTTCTGCAGCCGGTTTCTCGAAACGATTTTATCCAGCAAACCGCTACGCTTCTGCCGGCTAGGTATCACCGAAGCCGAGCGTTTTCCGCAGGGAGCCGTGCGTTTGCACGAGGCGCTTTTTGATAATGCCCAAGCGCGCATAGCGTTGTTTCTGAGCGAACGACTAACCACAGCGCCTGAAGCGAGCCAACTATTGGCGCAGGAGCTGATGGGCCAGTTGCTCTACCCCCGTTTTACACGCGCCCTGTTCGGCGTGGTAGAACCCCAGACGGTGTGGTCCGACGACCTAGGTTCGCGGCCAGCCATCGATCTAGCCCCTATCCGGCAAATGGTATCTGCGCTACTCGCACTACAAAGCACTGGTGACTAGCTACGTACCGCGAAGGCAGATGCTATTTTAATTTGATAGACTTCTTTTATAACAAATGAACCTAGGTTAGGAAGACGTGCTTTCCTGACCTAGGTTCATTTGTTATAGAAGCAAGCCCTACTGCAGCCGGCCTACCCAGCTGCCTTGTTCTGTACTTTCGCTGAGGCTGACTTCAGCGCGGCCAAGGCGCCATCCGATACGTCGCCGAACAACGAAACGCCCGCTGCCCCGTTGTTCAGGGCGTTTTCTATGCCCTGCTGCACTTCGGTGTCATTTTTAAAATCGGGCAGAAACAAGCCGGCGTACAGCGGAAACTTCCCATTGAGCGCCTTCACACCCTCCGCTACGGCTTGCCCAATCCAGGCCACGTTTTCTTTGTAAAACCCGTGATAAATCATGGGGCACACGGCGCTGATATTCCAGTTGACCCAGTCCTGCTTCACGTTGCGGTGGGCAATATCAGGAGTAGGAAAAACGGCGGCGGTTATCGGTTTCTTATACGATTTAGCCACGTTGGTGAGCCGCCGCACGACCTCGTTCACCCGCTGATAGCGAAACGCCCGCCACGAAGGGCTAGCTTCCGGGTACTGCACCGTATCGATGTCGATGCCGTGCTCGGCCTTATAGGCTGCTTTGCATACCGAGCAATAGCAGAAGTCATACTCTGGCAGTTCGCTGGTCTGCACGATCTTATACTTATCCCACAGATTGACGGGCAGAATCACGTCGCAAAAACGTACGTAATCTAGGTGAATGCCATCGATGTAGTCCTTCTTCAGGGCGGCGGCGTAATCCTGCTCCAAGTACTTTTTCACCTCCTCACGGGAAGGACACAGCCAGCGATAATAATCAACGTAAGGCGGATTGGTCGCGCACGACTCACCTTTACGGCTGACGGCATACCACTCAGGATGCGCTTGCAGCAGCGTTTTTTCGCCGCGGTTCATCGTCCAAATCCAGCGGTGTGCCTCTATTTTTTGTGCTTTTGCGGCGCGAAAGTGCTTTTCACTATCCTGCTCAAAGAAAATTCCCCGAATGCCCGCGTCGTAATACTTCCGGTAGCGTTCGGCTAGCTGCGGCGCCGTGTCCTTATGGTCCGGATTGATCCATACCCAGTGCTTCCAACCTACTTTAGGAGCGGCAGCGGGTAGGGCGGCCTGAGCTACTGCGGGCAATACAGAGGCCGTGAGGCCTGTCATCAAACTGTTCTTAACAAATCGGCGGCGGCTGGTCATGGTTTTAGGGTTTCTAGTAATCCTTCGTCATTGATGCGAATAGTGGCCTTGCCAACGGCCGTCAGGGTAGCCGTAAACTGGTAAGGTGTAGCGGCTAGTTGCAGCTGATTAGCTTGCTTATCGACTTCGACCTGTGGCGTTATTTTCAGCTCGGCTAGCGTGGCAGCATACCGCCCAGCTTTTTCCCGGTACTGTTGCTGGCGATAATACACCAGCCATAAATAGCGCTTGCGAAGTTCGGCCGGTGGCAGCTGAAACGTTGTGTTGGCTTGGCGGGTAAACTGCAAATACCCCCAACGCTCCGGGTAGTGCATATTGATAACACCCTGCGGCGACCACACCCAATTGTGCTCGGGCAGGTCTTTGCCGGCGGCATCTTTGAGCTTAGGGTTCTTATCGCCCACCACCTTGGTATCCCACTCGACCCGCGAGAAGTTAATGCGCCACAAGGTGCCTTCTGTGGGCGCTTGAAAGGGAAAGCCCATGCGCAAAGCTTTCAGTGGAATAGCCATTTCCACGGTCCAGCTTTTATCTTGGTCTTGGGGCTGGTTGAGCGTGCCGTCGATACTTACTCCCGACTGCAATCCGGCCACGTCCCAGCCAATCAAAGCATCCCCCTTGTTGCGGTACGGCTTGGGCAGGAACAGATCGAAGATCTTATTTAAAGCGTTAACCTCGATTTCGAAGTACTGATGCGTGTTATCGTCGGGGTCGATGAATACCTCGAAGTCGTTATCCTTGTAGATGATGTCATCGTGGTGCGTTTGCGTGGCCCAGATTTGGGGCTCCTGCATGGTGGCAGCGATAAACAAGGTGGAGTCGTTCCACAGCATCTTCACCCGCGTCTGAAAAGTAGGCAGGGGCTTGGCCGCACCTTCAATGTCAACGAAGTTGCTGGTCCACGCCGCTTTTTGCCAGTCGCTTTCCTGCAAGTTGCCATCCATGGCGAGGGGCTGGCTCGTGTGCTGCACCACGTAGCCCTTGGGCGGTGTGAAGAGTGCCTCCATTCCCTGGAAAGCAGTTTGGGCTTGTAGCGGGGAAGCTAGCGCCACAAAGCAGAGCAAGCTAGCCCAGCGGCCTAGTCTTTTTGCGGCGGTGTTGGTTATTGAGTGCTCTTGCCGACGTTTCCTCTTAGCCATGGTTTGAGGCAGTCGGAAAAGATTGTTGTTTGTTTTCATGTACGCTATTCGCTGAGCAGAGCGGCTGCTTTAATCGGGGCCCCAGGAGCAGTCGCCAGGTAAGGACCACCACTTGCTGTACCTAGCTTCGGATGGCACAGCCGCTTGTTAAAACAAGGGAGGCTTTACCCCAGGCTTGCCCGGAGTAAAGCCTCCCTATTTCATGAGAACTTTGGTCTACTACTTATCCCACCATACTCGTGAGGTCAGCTGGTCGCCGCCACTCAGGCTAGCTACCCCCGAGGCATAGCCACTGGGGTTGTTAGAAACTTCAGTTGACGGATAAATGATGCGGCGCGGAATAGTGCCGTTCGTCACGTTGCCGGGGTAGTTCACGGGTACAAGTACCGGATAACCCGAGCGCCGCCAGTTGAACCACCCTTCGATAAAGCTGAAAGTAGTGGCCGTTTCTACCCAGTACTGCTCATTGATTTGTTGTAAAGCCGTAGCAGCCACTAGCGGACGAGTGGTTACGTATGTCTCGATAGCAGACGTGCTAATCGTTGCGGCAGCATCCATCTGCGCGAGCGACTGTAAGGCACCGCGCAGACCGTTCGCATAGTGCGTAGCCGCGTTAGCTCCTACATTCCAACCCCGAGTAGCGGCTTCGGCGAGCAAGAACTCGGTTTCAGCGTAGGTAAGCACGAAATCGGGTGCATTTCTCTTGTAATACACGTTAACGCGCGGACGAGAGTAGTTGCCGAGCGGTGCAATGTCATCGCCGGTACCCGTTGGGCCAGGATAGTCGGCACGCTTCCGGATGTCAAAAGCACCCGTACCTGTCAGATCGTAGCCATTTGGCAAGCCCCGTTGCACCGTAGGGTCCGTGTTGCCTGTCAATGATTGGTTCGCGTTGTTTGTTTTGCCCGCCTGCGGGATTTCCGCAATCACGCCCAAGCGTGGGTCATTGTTGGCACGCAGATAGTCAATCAGGGTCTTGCTCCATTTTAGCTCCCGGAAATCATCAGTCGTGAGCAAGGCACCACTGCTGGCGTTTTGTGTGTCGCCGTTAGCAGCGTCGGTTTGCACGATGGCATTGTCGGCGGCGCTAGCGAGAGTGCCAGCGGCAGCCGCTTTCTCCGTCCACGTTTTGGCAGTAGCGGGGTCTACCTTGGTGAGGCGCATGGCAACGCGCACCATCAGCGAGTAGCCTAGCTTCTTCCACTTGGCCACATCACCGGCGTACATCAAATCGCCCGAGGCCTTCGCCCCGTTCGCATCTAGGCTGTTGATAGCTGCTTCCAGCTGCGTGAGCAATGCCGGATAGATGTCCTGCTGCTTGTCGTACTGAGGCGTCACAATGCCTTGCGGGGCCTGCAATGCTTGGGAGAAGGGAATATCGCCGTACGTATCCGTGATGCGTTGGAATATCATGACCTTCATGATATTACTGATAGCGATTACGTTGGTGAAGCGCGCAGCATTTTGGGTATTGGCTACGTCGATGGCTTGCTGCAGGCGGCTGAGTGCCCGGTAGCCATCGTTGAAGATTAGCGCCTGATAGCCCGTGAAGCCACCTGCGTTGACGTACTTATCGCCGTTGCCGTAGTAGTTGAACGTGCTAGCAATGGCTTGGATGGCTGGTCCCGGGTACAGCAGCTGCGAGTAGCCCGTGTTGGCAAACGTCAGCTGGCCATCTGTCAGCAGGTAGTTAGGGTTAAGGTTATCGGCCGACGCGGCATTGGGGTTGGTGTTCACCTCATCCAAATGGTCCTCCGAACAGGAAGTACTAAAAAGTACGGCGGCAAAAGCTATGTAGAAGATCGGCTTTTTCATTGCTCCGATTACTTGAATTTGACGTTGAGAGTAAAGCCGTACGTTCTGGTGAAGGGCAAAGAACCACCCTCAACACCGGCGTAGGTAACCAAAGGAGATATTGTGTTCTCCGGATCGATGTTGTCGGTATGCTTCATGATCGTGAACAGGTTACGACCTACCAACGAGAGCGTCACGGCCTGGAAAGGCGTATTTGCTAGCACTGCTTGGTTGAGCGTGTACCCGAACGTGAGCTGGCGGAACTTGATAAAGCTGCCATCCAGTACCGACAGCGACGAGATGTTGGTAGCTAGCTGTGGGTAGTAAGTATAGGCCGGCACCGTGATGTTGTTGACTTCGCCATTCTCTTTCACCCCTGGCACCAAGATGCCAGTTTCGCGGCCTTCCAGCGTAGATTTGTTCAAGCCGCGTGAGATAGAATAGTACTCAGTAGCCGACAGCACCTTGTTGTTGAACTTGTAGTCGATTAGGAAGGACAGGTTGAAGTTCTTGAAGGTGAAATCGTTGTTCCAGCCGCCATACAAGTTAGCAATGCCCGAACCCATTGGCTTTAGGTCGCCACGCACTGGTACACCGTTAGCGCCCACAATAATATTGCCGTTTGCATCACGCTTGTAGTCGTACGCCATGATCTGGGCAATGGCTTGGCCTTTCACCACATCGATAAAGGCGTTCATCGGACGGTACGTTCCGGTCTGCAAGGGCGGCGGGTTGTCAGTCTTGTCGATGTCCAGTACTCTGTTGCGTAGCTTGGTGATGTTAAACGACGACGTCCAGTTGAAAGCACCCGTCTTCACCGGCGTCACAGTTAGCATGGCCTCGACACCTTTGTTCTGGGTCGAACCTAGGTTAACCGAGCGGCTCTCGAAGCCCGTGGAAGACGAAAGGCTTGCTTTAACAATTTCCCCGTTGGTCTTCCGGTTGAAGTAAGCCAGGTCTAAGCCAATCCGGCCGTTAAGGAAACGCAGTTCCGTACCAATTTCGTATTCCTTCAAGCTGTACGGCTTCAGGTTAGCGTTAGGCAACTGGCTGTCGAAGGAGCTGCGAGCAGTACCGTTGATGTTGTTGTTAATGTTGTAATAGAAGGCCGTCTGGTAAGGCAGGGCTGGTTCGCCGCTGGTTTCGGCGTACGAAGCGCGCAACTTACCATAGCTCAGTACTGGCGACTGAAGCAGGTCGGAGAAAATGAAGCTACCCGACACCGATGGCGTGAAGATGCTGCGGTTGTTGCGCGGCAACGTCGAGAACTGGTCGTAGCGACCGGTAGTGCTCAGCGTTAAGAACTTGTAGGTAAAGTCGGCGGTGTAGTAAACCGAAGGTGTTTCCAGTCGGGTGTACTGATACTCCGAGTTGCGAGTACGCAAGTTAGAGGGCGAGTACAGGTAAGGCACAATGAACTGGCCACCATATAAACGGCTGCTCTCGAAGTTATTGCGACGGTAGTTAGCCCCTACGCTTGCGTCGATCGAGAAGTCTTGGTTCAGGTTTTTGCTGAACGACAGCAAGGCGTCCGTGTTCAACTCTAGGCGCGAACCTAGGGTCAGGTTTTCTAGCCCACCCTCACCATTAGCGGAGTAAAGCGTGCCGTAAGGCGTCACGTTGAAGCGACGGTCGCTGGAGTAGTCGTAACCCACGCGGCCCATCAACGAAAGCCAATCCGTAAACGCGTACTTAGCCGACAGCGAGCTGATCAGACGCTTGCGCGAGATGTCATTTTTGAACTGATTAACGACAAACCAAGGGTTTGTGGCGTAGCTGTCCGCGTTCCAGGCCGTTTCCAACCCGTTATTGTTTGGGTCGTAGCCCGGCTTCAAGGTTGCCTGATCAATGTTCGGCGCCAGGAAGATGATGTTGTTGGCGTTCAGCGGCGAGTCGCTCAGATAAGGCCGATTCTGGTCTTTCTGATCGATGTAGCTAGCAGTCAGGTTGAAGCTCAGCTTCTTGGTCAGTTCGTAGCCCGTGTTGAAGTTAACGGTTCTCCGATCTAGGCCGCTGTTGCGCAGGATAGACTTAGCATCTAGGTTAGACACCGACAAACGGTAGGTGCCTTTGTCGCCGCCACCCGAAATAGCGAGGGTGTTCGTCCAAGAAGGAGCGGTGCGGTAGAATTTCTCGATGTTGTTCTTAACCGGCGAGTAAGGATGCAGCTGGCCGTCGATGCCCACGGTGGGGGCACCGTCCATTTTTTCGCCCCAGGCCGTGTTGCCCGAGATGATAGCAGATGCAGCATCAGTTGGCCGGCCATTCTGGCTGCCTTGCCCATAAACGTACTGGAAATCAGTGTTGTCTACTGGCCGATCGAACTGCAGGTTGGTGTTGTATTCAATGGTGGTTTTGCCTTTGATGCCGCTTTTCGTCGTGATTTGAATAACGCCGTTAGCGGCGCGGGCGCCGTACAATGCCGAAGCCGTAGAGCCTTTCAGCACCGTCATGGTTTCGATATCGTCGGGGTTGATGTTGCTCAGACCGTCACCTAGGTCGGCCCCACCCCATTCGCCAGCGCTGCCCCGCACCGTGTTATCCATTGGCACACCGTTGATAACGATCAAGGGCGAAGACGTACCCGAGAAAGACGTAACCCCGCGGATGTTCAGACGAGCCGAGGAGCCCGGACCACCGCTGGTGCCGCCTACGTTCAGGCCAGCTACCCGGCCCGTTAGGGAGTTGGCGACGTTCGTTTCGCGCGCTACGTTCAAGGCGCTGCCTTCCACTTTCGTTACGGCGTACCCTAGCTTGCGCTCGTCCTTTTTGATACCCAAGGCCGTTACGACTACCTCACCGAGCTGCTTGGTGTCGGTAGCCATGATGACGTTGATGGAAGAGCGTCCGTTAACGGAAACGGTCTGGCTTACATACCCGATGTACGAGAATACGAGCGAAGCATTGCTGGGAGCTTCCAGGGCATAGTTGCCTTCTACATCGGAAGTGGCGCCCTGCGTGGTGCCGCTGACCTGAATGCTTACGCCAATAAGCGGCTCATTGTCGGAGCCGGTTATCTTGCCCGACACCTTGCTGGCTTGGGCATAGCTGTAGCCATGACAAAGCAGCAGGAGTAAAACAATTAACTGTAAAGTTCTTCTTACCATGGTGAGTTGATATAAGGGGATGAAGATGAGTTAATTGAATTGCAAGCCCAGAGGCTTGGAACAAGGCGGACCTTGTTGGCTTCTATTCCTAATTGGTGGGCAATTAGGATTTATCCCTTGCCTTGGAGAAGAATAAGGCAAAGCGACAGCTATAGCAGGCAGAGAAAGACAAGGTCTCTGCTACATCACTGCGGCGGCAATACTGCTAAAACGTTTAAACGGTGGGGTTTTCAGTTTTACAGCAAGTCAAAATTGATACTTTTCCGGTAACTGATTGAGTAGGAGTTTCCAAACATACCGAATGCCGTTTAGTAAAACAAATAATCAGGAAAGAAATGTGTGCGTACACGCAAAGCACAAATCTACTTTTGATGCTGTTTTTTATCAGTTATTGCACATTAAGAGAAAGGACGTTCACACAAGCTAGCCTTACCGCGAAATAGACTTTTCCGGGTAAGTACATAGCAATTACATTTCACCAAATCACTCCGCCGTCTGGCCGTTAGAGCATTTAGCGAATTAGAACTGAACTCGATTTAACTACTTCGGAACGCGTGAAGATGACGTCGATTTGTGCTTCTGTGTTTAACTGTACTTTAAGAAGCAATTACCATTGAGTTAATTCAAACGTAATCACCCTTTTGTTACAAACCAAATAAATAAAATAAAAATGTGTGTGCACACGCAAATAAATATTCCATAAGTGTGCGCACACGCAAATATTTATTATCTATGTACCCTACTGTTGCACTTTTACTAAGTATTTAGAACTAAAACTAGATTAGCTTAGCCGATAGGAATAAGCTAATCTGGTGGAGAAGTAGGCAAAAGACAGCATTACTGGCGAGCATAGCTTCCGGAAAGTTATGTAAGCTTTGGCAGGAGTAAGGAGCGGTAGTTTGCTTGGTAGTGGCACTGCCAACAAAGCGTGTGCAGCTTATAGGATCAAACCGTAGCGTAAACTCATTTATATGAATTCAGGGTTCACCGCCAAAAACGGGTAGAAATTCGGCCATTAGGGTGCAACGTCACCGACATTTGACCGACTTTCTACCCAATTAGGCCCTTGCCAGGCGTATTTTACGCCTACCTAGCCGAGATAGAAGGAGAACAAGCTGCTTCTATTGGCAATGCAGTTGCAGCTCTGCCATGATCTTGGATCAGAATTCGTATTCAACCTCGCTCTACGCTTTCAGGCTGTGGCCTCATACCCCATAGCCTGCCTTATCACAGTGTCTTTTCAATTTATTGCCATCTGCATCTCTCGACTATACGGATGGTCCGCCTTTAATTAAGCTTAAGTACAGCTATGGGAAAAAACGCGGTACGTATTAAAGATATAGCAGCCAAAGCGAATGTTTCGGTCGGAACAGTTGACCGGGTCATTCATAACCGCGGCCGTGTGGCGGAGGATGTGCGGCAGAAGGTGCTCTCCATGATGAAGGAGCTCGAATACGAGCCCAACATGATTGCGCGCACCCTAGGTTCTAACCGCACATACCACCTAGCTGCCATTCAGCCCAATCACACCCTAGACCCTTACTGGCAAGCGCCGTGGGATGGCATCAACAAAGCAGCCCGGGAACTACAGCAGTACGGTATCGAACTGACCATTTACTCGTACGATATGGCCCAGGTTGGCTCCTTCCTAGAGCAGGCCGAACTAGCAACGCAGTCACACCCCCACGGCATTCTGATTGCGCCACTGTTTTATCGGGAGTCACTGCCGTTTTTCGAGCGGTGGCACCAACTCCGAATTCCGTACGTACTGTTTAACACGGATATAGCCGAGATCAAGCCACTGAGCTACGTAGGACAGGATTCTTACCAGAGTGGTTTCTTGGCCGGTAAGCTTTTGCAATTTGGGCAGTCGCAGCCCGGCACCTTTCTCATTGCGCACATTGCCGAGGACATTGCCAACTCCGTCCACGTTACCCAGAAAGAACGGGGATTTCGGGACTACTTCGCTCAGTTAGCGGCAGCGCAGCCTGGCTCAAGCAAGCAGGATGGCCACAATCCGTATAAGATTATCAGCATCGATCTTCCTTACCCCACGGAGCAATCGTTTGCGCAGAAGCTAACGCAGCTGCTAGACCAGGAGCAGCAGCAACTGCGTGGCATTTTCGTCAGTACTTCCAAAGCGTACGAAATTGCGCCTTACCTAAAGAAGTACCCTACCGACATTCGTTTGGTAGGCTACGACTTATTGGAAGAAAATATTCACTTCCTGAAAGAAGGGACTATTGATTTTCTGATCAACCAGAACCCGAAAGAGCAAGGCTATTACGGACTCTATGCCCTGGCCGATCAGCTGATTTTCAAGAAAGATGTTTCCCCCTTGAAGTACTTACCGCTCGATATTATTGCGAAAGAAAATTTACACTACTACGTAGAAAAATAAAGCCGGCCGCCTGCCTTTCCAGCAAGCCGCCGGCTTACAAGCCGTTGTCCAATAGCCTAGGTGTGGAACCACGGCTACAGCGTGCTATCCTACTGCATTACCGACCTAGGCCGATCTTCTGGTGCAACGCCCCAAGTGGAGCTAGGTTGGCTGCCCATCTCAAATACAAGCTTACCGCCCTCCATCAATTGCTGGTGGGTGATGTAGGACTTGGTGTATGGCTTGCCGTTCAGGGTAATATTCTGGATGTACTTGTTGGCTGGGCCGTTGTTCTTGGCTTCGATGGCGAGCGTTTTGCCATCGGCTAGGGAAATAGTAGCTTCCTTGATGACGGGGCTCCCGAATACATAAGCGCCGTTGGCTGGGTTCAAGGGATAGAAGCCTAGCGTCGAGAAGACGTGCCACGCCGACATTTGGCCCACGTCTTCGTTGCCGATGATGCCGTCGGGTTTGGTGGTGTAGAAGTTATTGGTAATGAACCGCACCTGATCGGCTGTTTTCCACGGCTGACCTACGTAGCTGTACATATAAGCAATGTGGTGACTGGGCTCGTTGCCGTGGGCATACATGCCAATGAGCCCCGAGATGTCATTGGAGGCTTCCTCGCCCATATTCCCCTTCACGACAAACAATGAATCGAGCTTTTGGCTGAAGCGCTTTTCGCCACCTAGCAAGCCAATCAAGCCTTCCACATCCTGCGGCACCAGCCAGGTATATTGCCAGGGGTTGCCTTCCGTGAAGTCGCTCTTCATGTGCACGGAGGTGAACGGGTTGAAGGGCGTGCGCCACTCGTTTTGCGAAACCCGACCGCGCATAAACCCTACCTTTTTGTCGAAGTAATTCTCGTAGTTTTTAGCGCGTTTGCTGAAGTAGGCGTAGTCGTCGGCTTTGCCCATCTTCTTGGCCATTTGCGCAATGCACCAGTCATCGATGGCGTACTCCAGGCCCTTCGACACGCTTTCAGCTTCGCTGTTGGCGGGAATGAACCCTAGCTCTTTCACGGAAGCCAAGCCTAATTCGTCGCGCATAGCGGTGGTCTTCATCGCCTCGTAGGCTAGGTTAGCATCGAAGCCCTTGAAGCCTTTCAAGTACGCATCGGCCACCACGGGTACGGCGCTGTAGCCCACCATGCAGTTGGTTTCATTGCCCATCAGGTGCCACACGGGCAGCTTGCCCTGTTGCTGGTAAATAGCGAGCATGGTGCTCACCATGTCATTCACCCGCTCGGGCTGCAGTATGGTAAACAGCGGATGTGCGGCCCGGTACGTATCCCAGAGGGAGAAGGTCGTCAGGTTGGTGAAGGAAGCATTTTTGTGTACCTGCTTATCCGTGCCCCAATAGTCGCCGTTGTGGTCGTTGAAGATAGAGGGGGCAATCATGGTGTGGTACAGAGCCGTGTAAAAAGTCGTCAGCCGAGCTTTGTCATCAGCTTGGATGCGCACCTTTTGCAGCTCCTTGTTCCAGGCCGCGTCAGCTTGGGCAACGATCTTGTCGAAGTTCCAATGGGGAACTTCGGCGCGGATGTTCGCCAAGGCATTGTCAGTGCTCACGGGCGAGATACCCACTTTCAGCTTTACCTTCTCCCCTGCTTTCGTAGTGAAGGTCACAACTCCTTTTAGTCGATTGCCTTTCGCGGTAGGCGTTGTGTTGCCGAGCGAGTCCGTTACCTGCAAGCTGGTGAAATTGCGGATAGGCTTCGAGAGTACCGCCGCAAAATACAGACGCTGGTCGACGGCCCACCCTTTGGAGTAGCGGTAGCCGATGAGCGTAGAGTCGTTGAGCTGCTCAATGTGGGCATCCGTCGCTAGGTCCCACCCGATTCCTTGCTGCAAGTCGATGACGAGGTGCGCCTCCTCAGCCTTCGGGAAGGTGTATTGGTGGAAGCCTACTCGTTCGGTAGCCGTCAGCTCCGCTTTGATATCGTAGCGCTTCAGACGCACGGAGTAGTAGCCTGGCTTCGTGCGTTCTTCCTTGTGCGAGAACAGCGAAACAAAGCCCTTACTAGGATCTTTTTTCCCTTTAATAACCAAGACCGCGCCCGTGGTCGGCATCACGGCCACATCACCTAGGTCGCCGATGCCCGTGCCGCTCAGGTGCGTGTGGGAGAAGCCGACGATGGTCGAATCGGAGTAATGGTATCCGGAACACCAGTCCCAGCCTTCGGAGAGGTTCACCGGCCCGAGCTGCACCGCTCCAAACGGGACATTGGCGCCCAAAAAAACGTGGCCATGAAAACCCGTGCCGATGTAGGGGTCGACGTACTGCGTGAGGCTACGCTCTTTGCTTGCCCTGCTTGTGGTAGCAGCCTGCTGGGTGCTGGTGCAGGCCGCCAAAGCTATCAGACCACTAGTCAGCGCGACAATAGAGAGTTTTAATCGGGTGGTGTAATGATCCATGAAGCTTCCTTGATCAAATGAAATAGGGCGGAAAATAGAGGCTTTACTTAGCAGGCTAGGTCGAAAATTGGCTAGGGTACTCGCTTCGTTTTGAGGCCTACTGCTTCAGCCAGCTAGCTGGCACCGGTTGGGGCTCGCTGCCATCTTTGCTGTATTTGAGCAGGAGTGTGTACCCTCCCCCACCCTCCACAAAGTCGAGTGCTAGGGGCTGGAGCCCTTTGGCGAGGGCAACCTGTCCGCTCTTCTCGATGGCCGAATGCAGGCCGTCGTTGTCGACTACCAGACGGTCGGCGATGCGCAGCGTGCCGCCGTCGTCGCAGGTCAGGTAGAAGGTGTAGATGCCGGTTTCGGGAATAGCTAGGTAGCCGCGAAACCGCACTCCAAACTTGTCAGCGTTGGCCTGCGCAGGCACGGCAATGGCTTGCACCGTAGTACTGCCTTTGGCCGTAGCTTCCTGCATTCGAGCGGCAGCCTTGAAATACCCTTCAAAGTAAGTGGCCTTCAAGCCCGCTTCGGTTGCTTTTGCATTGGTAGGCTCCGCGTACGTCTGCTGCTTGTAGTTGATGGTATAGGTGTCGCCTTTCAGGCCTTCCGGGGTAAACGCAGCTAGCTTTACGGTAGTGGGCTTGTTGATGGGCAGCGGCTTGGTCAGCACGGGCGAGGTGTCCGTTGGAGCGCTGCCGTCAGTAGTGTAATGCAGGATCAGGTTGGCTAGGGGCTTCTGCACGGTCAGATTGGTGCTCGTCGTGAACACGCTTTCTTCCGCGAAGCCCGCTAGGTCTGGCACGCGGTAGTGCACGTTGAGCTCAGCTAATCGGGCATAGTGCTGTTTGAGCCGTTGCTGATAGGACGTGTAATTCGACTTGTTCGTCCAGACGACTTCGGCCAGGGCGGTCATGCGGGGCATCACCATGTAGTCGGCGCGGTTCTCGGAGGGCACTTGCTCCGTCCAAAGGTTCGCCTGGGCACCTAGGATAGCCTTGGCGCCTTCCGGACCTAGGTCTTTGGGCGCTACCTCGAAGTGGTAGACTTTATCAACCGAGTTTTTGTCGGGTAGGTAGTCGAAGTAGAGCGGATTGTTCGTGGTCATGATAACCTGGTTGCCGTTGCGGGCGGCCTTCGCCGGCGCGTCGGGTACCCAGCTGCGCCAGTACATCACGGTGGCCGAGGCATCCACGCCACCATCGAGCACCTCATCCCACCCGATCATCTTCTTGCCCTTCGACTGCAAGAACTTCTCGATCTGACGGACAAAGTAACTCTGTAACTCATTGACGTTCTTGAGCCCTTCCTTCTGCATCAGCTCGGTGCAAACGCCGGCTTGAGCCCACGTGGTTTTCTCCACCTCATCGGCGCCAATGTGGATGTATTGGCTTGGGAACAACGCGGCTACTTCGCTCAGCACGTTTTGGGTAAACTCGTAGGTGCTTTCGTTGCACGGGCACAGGGGCACGGAAAACTCTTTGCCCCAACCGACGTTGCCGGTGCACGTCAGAAACGGGTAGGCTTTGATGGCAGCCATCATATGGCCGGGCATGTCTACTTCCGGGATGATCTCAATGTGCCGGGCCGCGGCGAAGGCAATGAGGTCCTTCATCTGCTGCTGGGTGTAGAAGCCGCCGTACTCCGTTTGGCCGTTGCGCTGCCGCAAGTGCTTTGGCTCCAGAGCAAAATCAGAGTTATCCTTCGATTTTCTGATGCAGCTGGAATCCTGGTTGTTAAAGGTGCGCCACGCGCCTTTGGTCGTCAGGTCTGGGTACTTCTTGATTTCGAGGCGCCAGCCTTGGTCGTCTGTTAGGTGCAGGTGCAGCTTGTTGAACTTATAGAGGGCCAGCAGGTCGATGTACTTCCTCAAGTAGTCGAGGGAGAAGAAGTGCCGGGCTACATCCAGGTGCATGCCACGCCAGGAGTAAGCGGGCTGGTCCTGAATCTGCAACGCCGGCAAACGCAGCGGAGCCGCGCTTTTCTGCGCCTTTTCGATGGTGGCAGGCAGTAACTGTCGCACCGTTTGCATGGCCCGGAACATGCCCGCTGGCTCTTTGGCGGTGAGCGTTACTTGCTGGGGGGTAATCGTCAGGCGGTAGGCTTCAGGGGCCGCTATCGACTTGTCGTAGACCAGTACGATAGTATTCGCCGCCGCTGCCGTGGTCTTCTTCAGCGGCTGACCTAGGTTATTTGTCAGCAAGCCTTGCAACTGCTCTGCTTCCTGCGCAAACCGTTTGGCCTCGCCCGGCAAAGCTAGCTTGGTGGCGTTCGTGATGGTGAAGCTCCCACTCGCCGGCACCAAAGACGTCGGGTACGGAATCAGCGCGTATGCGTCAGTGGATGACTGAGCCGCCGCGCCTCCCCCACAAAGTAAGGAAAAGAGTAGGCAGAAGAGCGTTTTGATCGGCAGCGTTGGCTTCATTATAGGGGGGCGCTTATTAGTTGCTGCCTGCTACGGGCAGCAGCTGCTTCTCCACGTTCCAACCTTCCACTGACACCACCGGCGCCGTTACATCCGAGGTGGGGGTATAGTCCAGCATCACCGTTTTGCTCTCGCCCGGCAGCACCGACACGTAGTTATCGGTGTAGAACACGGGTAGGATACGCTTCTGCGTTTTGGGGTTTACCAAGGCTAGGCGGTTGAAGAAAGCCACCGGACCGTTGGCGGGATTGGTTAGCGTTACTTCGATTTTATCCTTGGCTCTTTGCTTGGTGGTTACTTTCACTGCTGTTTTGGCCATACCTTTTAGGCCCGAGTACTCGCCTTTGGCATCTGAAAGCCAGTAGAAATTGTTGCTGATGACCTTCTTATTGAAGTCCTGCAACTGAAGCGAAAGGAACATACCTTTCTCCTTTGCCATCTGCCGCACTACCCCGTTCACGGGCAGGTACTTCTTCGACATCGATGGATTGATTTCCACGATTACCTGCGTGACGTTGGTCTTTCTGCCGGCCATGTCGTAGGTGTCGACTACTAGCATCATGTCGCGCTTCACCTCGAAGGTATTGTTGGTAATCATCACCATCGTGTCCACGGGGTTGTACATCACGTGGAGCGGCTCGCTGCCGTTGCGCAAGCCGTAGAGGCAGGCGTTGGGGTCGAGGTAGTAGTCGTACATCTGGCCGCGCATGGCGGTCCAGGGGTTTTGGGTTTTCCAGATGATGCTGCCCGTGTACCACTCCCACATGTGCGAGCTGAAGCCTTCCATGAGGGCGCGGTACTGGTCATAATTCACGAGCTGAGCTTTCAGGCCAAAGTCGCGGGCGTCTTTGGGGGCGCCATAGGGCAGCAGGTACTGCTCGTAGCCGATGTAAGTGTGGTAATCCCACACCGAATCCACTTTCTCGGTGGGCTTGCTTTTCGGACCTAGGTACTGGGGCGGCACCATGTTGGCAGCCGGCAGGAAGCGTTCCAGTGACTCATAATCACCGACGCCTACCGAGCCTACTTCTGAGTTGAAAGGATAGGTTTGGTGCGCCCAAAAGCGGCTGATGGGTTGAATGCCATAGGGTCCGTCGCCATTGCCGCCCTGGTTGTTGTAGGACATGCTGTCTGAGTTGGAGTACGGCACAAACCAGCGCGTGCCGTCGAGTCGGGGCAAGAGGGTATCTTGCATGGCCGTCAGAATATCCTTGGGTGGCGTGATTTCGTTGCCGCCGCACCAGATGGCCAACGAGGGGTAGTTGCGCACCATTTTCACTTGGTCGGCCACCGAGTTCACAAACAGCCGGTGGTCGTTGGGGTACTGGCGGCGGGTCCACTGATCTTCCAGCTTCATAGGGTCCACCCAGCGGCCGTTCGCGTCACCCGACATCCAAAAGTCCTGCATTACGAGCATGCCGTACTTGTCGCAGGCCTCGTAAAACTCGGGCCGCTCGACGAGCGCGCCACCCCACACACGGATAAGGTTCAAATTCATATCGCGGTGAAACCGGATTTCGGTATCGTAGCGCGCCTTGGTGAAGCGCAGCATCGCATCAGAAATAATCCAGTTGCCGCCCTTTATAAATACTTTCTGGCCATTGAGCAGCACTTGCATGCTCTGGGTCTTGTCGTTCCACTGATGGCGGATTTCGCGCACGCCTACCTGCACGTTTTCCTCATCCGATACCGTTTTGCCCCCTACCAGGAACTGCATTTTCAGCTGGTAGAGGTTTTGCGGGCCGTAACCGTTGGGCCACCACAGCTTGGGATTTTGCAGGGTTAGGGCAGGCAAGCTCACCTGCTTAGTGGTGCGCGCAGGCAGGCTCACCGACTGCTTCACCGTCTGGCCCGCTAGGGTGTACTGCACCACGCCGGTTACGGCTTTGGCAGTCGGGTTCTCTAGCTCGGTCGTTACCTGAATAGTGGCGGGCTGCTGCGCGCCTTTGGACTGGCGCACGCCGGGCACGCGGGTGATTATGTGCGGGTTTTTGAGATTGACCTGCTTGGTTTTCTCGATGGTTACTTTGTCCCAAATGCCAGTGTTGCGGTCCCGGATGGGCCGAATCCAGTCCCAGCCTGCGGTGTACTGCGTGGCCACGCCACGGGCAATGGTACCGTCGCCACCTTGGCCGCCGTTGGGGTTGCCCACGGGGTCAGGAGGGTACACCACCACGGCTAGGCGGTTGTTGCCGTCCTTGGCTAGGTAGGGCGTGATATTATAGGTCTGGCGCAAGAACATGCCGTGGTGCGTCTTCTTGTTGAGCTTCTGCCCGTTCAAGAACACCTCACAGCTGTAGTTTACCCCGCGGAAGTGCAGCCACACTTGGTCGTCGCCTTTAGCGGATGCCTCTTTGAAATCCTTGGCAAACCAATACGTGTAGTAGTCGCGGCCCGTTTTGTAGATGTCGGGGATGCGGTTATTGTTCATCCCGAAGAATGGATCGGGCACCTGCTTGTTTTCGAGTTGGGTGGTCAGCACCGTGCCGGGCACCACGGCGGGCAACCAGTTGGTGGTAGCAAAAGACGACTGCGAAATGGCTTGGCCGTCGGCTTTTACCTTGGCAATGGGTGTGGCTTTCCAGCCAGAATTAAGCTCGTAGCGTTGCTGCGCCGCCAAGGGGCTAGCCAGAGTCAGCGCCAGCAGCAGGAGTCGATACTTGTTCATTCGAAAGAACTCAGGAACAGTTTGAAGTAGCGCGGACTTTGCAGTCTCCGCGCCGGCTTAGTGATTAGTGCGTGTTTAATAGAAAGCGCGGACTATAGAGTCCGCGCTACAAGAACCTAGCTCCGTGCTTTGTGCCCGGCCATGCCGTAGTACAGGATGAACAGGTAGCAAGGAATGACCAGCCAATAAGCTTGCTGGGCGCTGAAGTGGTCGGCGAGCCAGCCGTAGAGTGGCGGCAGCACCGCGCCCCCGGCAATAGCCATGATGAGAAAGGACGAACCGATTTTCGTAAACCGACCTAGGCCCGTGATAGCTAGCGGCCAAATAGCGGGAAAAATGAGCGAGTTGGCTAGCCCCAGCAGCGAGATAAATAGCACCGACGTGTAGCCGCTGGTAAACAGCGCCCCCAGTGCAAAAAGTACCCCCGCCACTGCAAAAACCTGTAGCGCCTTTTCCTGGGTGATGAGCTTTGGAATAGCCACAATGCCAATCACATACCCTAGGATCATGGCACCCATTGTGCAGGCCGTAAAGAACTTAGCCGTGGACAGAGCAATGCCTTGCGCTGCCCCGTAACTGATAATGGTGTCGCCGGCAATAACCTCCACGCCTACGTAGAAGAACATGGCTAATGCCCCGAGCAGTAGGTGCGGAAACTGAAGCACGCTAGTCTTGCCTGTGTTGGCAGCGGCTACGGCCTCGTCTTCGTGGTCGGTGTCAATTTCGGGTAGCGAAGAGAAGTAAATCAGCACAGCCAGCAGCACCAGCACGCCAAGCATGATCAGGTACGGCGTCACAACGCGTGAAGCTAGAGCATCTAGTTCGGTGGCTTTCGCGGCGGCATCCATGGTACCGAGGCGCTTGATGAGGGCATCGGCGTCTTTCAAGGCAACAGCACCTAGGGCAATCGGGGCTAGCGCACCGGCCACCTTGTTGCAAATGCCCATTATGCTGATGCGCTTGGCGGCACTTTCGCGCGGACCTAGGATGGTGATGTACGGATTAGCGGCCGTCTGCAAAACTGCTAGGCCGGTACCTTGCACAAACAGCCCCAGCAGAAACAGCCCGTACGTGCGGGTATAGGCTGCCGGAATAAAGATGAGTGCCCCTACGGCCATTACTAATAGCCCCACCGACATACCGTTCTTGAAGCCAGTGCTTTTCAGTACCCACGCCGACGGAATGGCCATTACCAGGTAAGAGATGTAGAAGGCAAAGGCTACCAGATACGACTCAAAGTTGTTGAGTTCGCACGCAATGCGGAGGTAAGGAATCAGAACGGAGTTCAGCCAGGTCACAAAGCCGAAAATGAAGAACAGCGCTCCGATGATCACAATGGATCGGCCCGTTTGCGTCGTGGCCGTCGGCACTGCCGAGGCAGCGGGGGCCGTGGTAGCTACTTTAGACATTCTTTACAAGTTAAAAATGGAGCTAGGGTACGCTTACTTGTGTGAAGGATGTAGAGACGCATACTTGCGTCTCGTCGTTGAACGGCCTGGTCTTGAACAACCTAGCTAAACACCATCAGCAACGACGAGACACAAGTATGTGTCTCTACATCTAATGAACGGGCTTTACTGCACGACAATCTCGTCGGCAAACAACCAGGTGCCGGAGTCCTTCGGATCCGTTCCAGCAGCTTTTGCCTGTGCATTTTTGGCCGTGATTTTGACGAACCGCGCCTTGGTTTTCTTCAGGTCAGCTTTCACCTCGTTGATGGTAGCTTCCTGTTTAGGAGAAGGCGTGACGGGCGCGGAATACACGGTCTTGTACTTCTTCCCGTCCTTCGACACCGCAACTTCCACAGTGGTGGGCAGCAGGATTTTGGAGCCCGTATTTTGCAGGAAGGTGGTCTTAACCGTGGAGATATCCGTCGCCTTTTTCAGATCCAGCGTGGCTACCAAGTCATTGCCTTGGAAACCTAGCCACTGCCCGTCGGTGTGAGTCGTGGAGCCTTTCAAGCCGTCCACTAGCGTTAGAGCGCCTTGGCCTTTGTAGCTCTTGTTTGGCTCGTTGGTGAGCTTGATGGGCATAGCGAAGGCCTTGTGCGTGGTCACCTCCTTAGAAGTAACCTTGCCCATCATCTTACCATTGTCAAAAGAAGCGGCCTTGATGACAGCCGAGTTCGAGACGGCAAACGGCTTGCTGTACGCCTGCGACGAAGCCGTCGGGGCCGAGCCATCGAGGGTGTAGTAGATCTGGGGGCCGGCTGCATCCATCTGCATCGTGACGATGGCCGCGTGCTGGGTGGTGTCGATAGCTAGCTCCTGGTGCACGTTGAAAGCACTCTTCGCGTAGTTGGCCCCGATAGCCTCGTAGCGCTGGTACTGCTTCTGCATACGCTCCTTGAAGCTAGGCCAGTTCTTCTGGCTGGCTGGCGTCCAGAGCACTTCGGATAGTGCCGACATGCGCGGCAGCACCATGTACTCCACCTGCTGCTCCGTCGGGATGTACTCGGTCCAGAGGTTGGCCTGGGCACCTAGGATATACTTCTGTTCCTCGGCGTTCAGCTCTTTCGGCGTAGGCTCGAAGGAATACACCGTGGCGAGCGGCAAGTAGCCACCGATGGATAGCGGCTCCAAGCTAGCTTCGCCCTGGGCGTGGTCGAAATAGACGTAGGCACCGGGCGTCATCACCACGTTGTGCTTTTGCTTGGCGGCATCGGTTCCACCTTCCATGCCGCGCCACGACATCACGGCCGCGTTCGGCGCTAGGCCACCCTCCAAGATTTCATCCCAACCCATAATGGTTCTGCCCTTGGAGTTCACGAATTTCTCCATACGCTGCACAAAGTAGCTTTGCAGTTCGTGCTCACTCTTCAGGTTTTCGGCCTTCATGCGGGCCTGGCACTTGGGGCATTCGTGCCAGCGGGTTTTCGGGGCTTCGTCGCCCCCGATGTGAATGACTTTGCTAGGGAACAGCGGCATCACTTCCGTCAGCACGTCCTGTAAGAACGTAAACGTCTGCTCGTTGCCGGCGCAGAAAATATCGTCGAACACGCCCCACAGTCCCTCTACTTTGAAGGGGCCGCCGGTGCACGACAATTCCGGATACGCCGTGAGGGCCGCCACCGCGTGACCAGGCATCTCAATTTCCGGTACTACCGTGATGTAGCGGTCTTGCGCATACTTCACGACTTCCTTTATCTGCTCTTGCGTGTAGAAGCCGCCGTAGCGAATGTTGTCGAACTTATGCGGCTGGTCGGTGTAGTGGCCGATGAGCGTGCCGTCGCGCCACCCGCCTACCGACGTCAGCTTGGGGTACTTCTTAATCTCGATGCGCCAACCCTGGTCATCTGTGAGATGCCAATGGAAGGTATTCATCTTGTGCATCGCCAGAAAGTCGATGTACTTCTTCACAAACTCAACTGAGAAGAAGTGCCGACTCACATCTAGGTGCATACCGCGCCAGTCGTAGCGCGGCTTATCGGTTACTTCTACTGCCGGAATGCTTGCGGCCGTGGCGGAGCGCTGCGCCGGTAGCAGTTGCCGAATGGTCTGGGTGCCCAAAAACAATCCTTGGGGCTTGCTAGCCGCCAACACAACTTGCGCAGGCTGCACCTTGAGCGTGTAGCCTTCGGGACCTAGGTTTTCGGTGGGCTGCGCAAGTGTCAGGTAAATTCCGCCGGTACTTTGCTTGCCCGGCGTTGCTTGCACCACCTGCGGCTGCACACCGGTCGCTAGCTTTATCTGCTGGCTCAACGATTGCCCAATGTTCCGCAACTCCTCATTTTTGGGGTCGACGTAAATCTTGGTATCAGAGGTGATGGCAAAACTGCCGCTTTGGGGCGTGAGCTGCACTGGCTGCGGAATAATCGATAGCGCCTGCGAGCTAGCAGGAGCTTGCTGGCCGTACGCAGGCCCGACCAACAAACCGACACTATTTCCTAGGCTGAGCACAGCAGCCAGTGACACCAAGGATTTCCGGATCATAGAGAAAGCACTTTATGGGGGTGGGAAGTATGCTCATGCTTCATTTTGCAGAGGGCGGCGGCGCCCAGCACAGCAGCATTATCGATGGCGGATGGTTCAACCACCAGCCGTTCTGCTACGATCTTGAACGGGAACTCCCGGAGGCTTTCGTACATGCCGTCCCGGAAATAATCGAAGCATTTACTCACGGAGCCACCCAAGAAAATTGCCTCAGGCGAAAGCGCAAACAAGATGGTCTTAAGAGCGTTGCCTAGATGCCGACCGTAGGTTGCAAAAACGTTTAAGGCGTCAGGGTCACCTAGGATTGCCAGATTATGCCACTCCCCACCCGAGCGACTCGTTTGCTGGGTGAAGAACTTGCCGCTGCAATAATCCTCAATAGTTTTGTCGAGGTAAGGCACACTTCCGAATTCGCCGGCGCTGGAAAGCGTCCCCGAGTACACATCATGGTTGATGATGATGCCGGCCCCAAACCCTGTTCCGAGTGCGATACCCACCAGGTTTGCGTACGGCTTTCCCTTGCCATAAATCTTTTCGCCCACGGCAAAAGCGTTGGCGTCATTAGTGAGGTACACCGGCTTATCGAGGTGGCTCACCAAGTAGTCTTTCAGATGGACTTCTTGCCAGGAAGGGATGTTCTGCACGTTGTGGACGATGCCATTTGCCTCATCCACCAGCCCCGGCACCCCGATGCCTATGCCAACCACATCGGCATCAATAAAAGAGTCCAAGTTGCGCACCAGCTCCCCTAGGATCTGCTCCTTAGGCGCACTGGCGGAGGTCTCAAACTTGGTCTCCTGAATTATCTCCCCATCCTGCACGACACCGATCTGAATCTTTGTCCCGCCAATATCTATTCCTATGTACTTGTTATTGGTCATGCGATTTCGATACATGTACTTCTTCTGATTTCCTCCGAAAAGCAGAAGTACTCTCTTCCTATAGAGAAAAACTCTTATACCACCGGCTTACACTTCCTCAACCAAAGCTAGCGCTAAGATTAGAAGCTCCCCTCCTTTTTTAAGGAGGGGTTGAGGTGATTCCTTGACGTTGAACGATAAACTAACTCTAGTTTTTTAGCTCTAGCCGGACCACCCCCAACCCCTCCTTAGAAAAGGAGGGGAGCTAGCTTTCTAGCACTAGTGCTAATCACCTTGCTAGGTATAGCTAGAACTTCCAGCGTACGAAAGCTTCCATGGCCTCGTAGTCGGCTAGGCCTAGCTTGTCGTACTGCTGGGCCGTTTCGCGATTGCGCTGCTCAGCGCGCACCCAGAACTCGCGGGAGTCGTCGCCGGGGAACACGGGGGTATCCTTCTGCGACTGGTGCTTGAAGATGGCGTTGCGCTTGCGAATCACCTCCTGCGGCGACAACGGAACGGCCATTTCGATTTCGTAAGGCTTAAACTCGTGCCAAGCGCCACGGTACATCCACATCCAGCAGTCTTCCACCCACGCCTCCGTTTTCTTGAGGCGACGCAACGACTCCGTCACAATGTTAAAGCACACAATGTGCGTACCGTTGGGGTCGGCAAAGTCACCGGCGACAAACACCTGTTGCGGCTTCACTTGCTGCAACAGCTCCATTGTCAGCTCAATGTCCTTGTCGGTCACCGGATTCTTGGAGGTCTTACCCGATTCGTAGAAGGGCAGCGCCTGGAAGTGAATGTGGTCGTCCTGCAAACCCGCATAACGAGCACCGGCAATGGCCTCACTCTTCCGAATAAAGCTTTTCACATTCCGAATTTCCTGGGTGTCAATCTGATTGGGCTGCTTATACTGGATAAACTGCCGCATGCTCTCGTAGATCGACTGCAAGTGGCTGGTGTCTTTTCCTAGGCTCGCATCGAAGTCGATGGCAAACTCCATGTAGCGCAGCACGTCATCATCCCACACGGCGGTGTTGCCGGAGGTTTGGTAGGCCACATGCACGTCGTGCCCCTGGTCGATAAGGCGGATGAACGTGCCGCCCATCGAAATCACGTCGTCGTCGGGGTGGGGAGAGAATACGATGGAACGCTTCTTCTCCGGCAACGCACGCTCCGGGCGCTGCGTGTCATCGGCGCCGGGCTTGCCACCGGGCCAACCCGTAATGGTATGCTGGAGCTTATTGAAAATGTGGATGTTGATAGTATACGCCGGGCCGCGTTCGGTCACCAGCTGGGCCATGCCGTTGTTGTTGTAATCTTCGTCGGTGAGCTTCAGGATGGGCTTGCAGAGCTTGTTCGAAAGCCAGATAACAGCCTTCTTGATCAGCATCTCAGTCCACACACAGTCTTTCACCAGCCAAGGCGTGTCGAAGCGCGTCAGCTCGGAGGCAGCGTCGGCGTCCAGCACAAACTCCACGTTGTCGGCTAGCTGCAAGTAGGTAGCAGGCACCTCGCCCGACACCTCCCCTTCCACGGCTTTCTTGATGATGGGCGCTTTTTTGCCGCTCCATGCCATCAACACAATTTCGCGGGCTTTGAAGATGGTGCCGATGCCCATGGTAATGGCCTTAGTGGGCACGTTCTCTTTGCCGCCGAAGTCGCGCGAGGCGTCGCGGCGGGTGAGGTCGTCCAGCGTCACGAGGCGCGTACCTGAGTTCGGCGCCGAGCCCGGCTCGTTGAAGCCCACGTGGCCCGTACGGCCGATACCTAGGATTTGAAAATCCAGCCCGCCATACGACTCAATCTGACGCTCGTAGTCGAGGCAGAAGGCGGCTACCTCTTCCGGCGCTAGGGTACCATCGGGGATATGAATGTTCTCCCGCTCGATATCGATGTGGTTGAACAGGTTTTCGTTCATGAACGTCACGTAACTCTGCGGCGCCGTCGGCTGCATCACGTAGTACTCGTCCAGGTTGAAAGTCACCACGTTGCGGAAGCTCAACCCCTCTTCGCGGTGCAAGCGCACCAGCTCTTCGTACACCCCAACCGGCGTGGCGCCGGTAGCTAGCCCCAGTACAGCTTTTTGCCCGGTTCCCTGCTTACTTCTGATCAGTTCGGCAATACGCTCCGCAACCTTGGCGGAGGCAACATCCTTGTTCGGATAAACGGTCACGGGAAGTTTCTCAAAGCGAGTTTCTTCCAGAAGGTTCAATCGGGTCTTGATCGGTAGCGCGACGTTTTGCATTGGTGCGAGGCTTGGGAGTTTGCGGAAATGCTTATGTTCTTGTTTCGATGCGAGGGGAAGCGCCAGCGGAGCTAGGTCGTCCAGTTAGAGGCAGCGGGGTTGTCGCTCAGGCTCATGCTAGCTCCATGTAGCTTTCGAAGATGTTCTCCATCACCGTGGCGACGGAACCTAGGATCACGGCATTGGTACCTAGCTCCGAAACCATGATGCTGGTCTTTTCCCGGAGTTGGGTCATGCAGTACGTGTTGATGGCCTGCTGAATAGCGGGCATCAAGAACTGCTTGGCCTGCGCAATCTCGCCCCCTAAAATGATCAGCTCCGGGTTGAAAAGCTGAATCAGGATGGCGATGCCTTTGCCTAGGTTAGTGCCCACTTCGGCCAGAATGTTGATGGCAAACTGGTCGCCGTCGTTGGCCGCGCTGATCACCTGTTCGGGCTCCAGCTGCTCTATCTCGTAGGCAGACAGCTTGTTGAGCAAGGTGTTCTGTCCCGCCTTAATGCCTTCTCTTGCGTTCCGGACGATGGCACTCCCAGATGCTACCGTTTCGAGGCAGCCGCGCTTGCCGCAGTGACAAAGCGCGCCGCCTTCCACGAGCGGGATGTGCCCAAACTCACCGGCAAAGCCCGAAGCACCGCTGCGAAGCTTGCCATCAAGTAGCACGCCCATACCGATGCCCCAATCCATGGACAGCACCAGCACGTCGCGCCGGCCGTGGGCCAACCCAAAACGGTACTCCGCTAGCGTTGCGCTCTTGGCATCGTTCTGAATAAAGACCGGCTTGCCAAATCGATGCTCCAGCAGCTGTTGCAACGAATCTGGCTCCTCGGTGGTGAGCAGGTAGGTTTGGTTGTTTCCCTCTTTCGAGGACACCAAACCCGGCATGCTAATACCCACACCCACTAACTTCTTCGGGTCAATTCCCGAAGCCTGTATCAGTTCGCTTGCGTGCGCATATACTTGCTCCAGGGCACCTAGGTCTTTGGTAAGTTCAATACTGAACGTTTGTACCCCTATGATAATCTGGTTGTTATTATCAAAAATGGCCATCCGCGTTTTGAACTTCTCGATCTGGATGCTCAGCACAAACAGCGACCGGTCGCAGAGCCCGTATAGCTCCGGCTTGCGGCCACCTATCGATTTGCCCCTACCCTGCTTTTCTACCAGCCCCTCCACGATAAGCTCGTTGAGCATGGCAATAGAAGTAGGCGAGCTAATATTAAAGCGGCTGCAAATATCAGCGTTAGTTTTCGCTCCTTTTACATACAAGTGCTTGACGATCTTCAGCTTCTGTATGTATTTCCGGCGCTCAATGTTGTTGAGCCGAGCTAGGTGCGTTTCCTCCAGTGCTAGTAAAGACCCCATCTGAAAGCTGCTCCAATTGTTTTGATAAATGAAGCTAAACTTTTCGTGAAGTCAAAATACTTATGTTAAATCTTTATAAAAGTTATTACAGAACTGCGAAAGAATTAGAGAACGGAGCCAGTTATCGCAAGCAGCTACCTAGGTTGACTACTTAGCTTGCAGCACCACGTGTTTGATGTTTTTCCGGTCGTAGGTGTAGGTGATGTGCACGCGGCCGTCGCGGGTCTGAATGATGGCGGGGTAGCTGTATTCCTCCTTGGTTCCGTTTTCTAGCACGGCTACGTCGCGCCACGTCTGCCCATCCTTCGACTGGGCCACTCGCAGTTTGCTACGGCCATTAAACCAATCTTTCCCAGGCACATCAGGGTTGTACACCAGCAGTTGCGACCCATCCTTTAGCGTTACGGCATCGGTACCCGAGTTCGGGTTGAGCAAAGACGTCTTAGACAAAGCGCCCCACGTGTTACCGCCGTCCGTCGACCATGCTTGCACCACACTGCCCTGCTTGCTGCGACACAAAATCTGCAGCCGATTGCCAGGATACACCAGAATGCTAGGTTGAATCACGTCGAACGTGGAGGCGTTATCCACCGGAATTATCTGCCACGTCTGACCTAGGTCGGTCGATTTCTCCAGGTGGACTTTCCAGCGCTCCGTTTTCTCCTCGATACTCGACGGGGCCAAGATGGTCCCGTTGGCTAGTTGCACCGGCTTGTTTTTGATGGGGCCTAACACGCCCGCTGGCAACCGGCGCGGAGTTGACCACGTCTGGCCCTCATCTGCGGAGGTTTTGACCATGCCCCACCACTCCCGCGGGTTCGGCCCAACTTTATAGAACAAGAACAGCTTGCCCTCGCGCGCTTTGAACAGGACGGGGTTCCAGGTCGGATAGCGCAATGTGTCGCTCACCACGCCATCGGCTACCGACCTAGGTTGTGAAACACTACCTGCTTTGCTAATGGTTGTCAACCAGATATTTACCTCTTTACTCCCTTCATACGGGCCGCCAAAATAAGCCACCAAGAGGTTTCCCCCAGTCTCTTCCACTAGCGTAGACGCGTGGCACTGCTGAAACGGGGGCGTGGTGAAAAGCAACTCTTCCTTGGTCTTCACCCAGGTAGTTTGGGCCCTTATGCTCGCGGGAAAGCTTAGCAGAAAAGCTGAAGCAAGTAAAAGGTGCTTTTTCATATCTTAGTAAGTAAAAGCCTCGTAATCAACACTTGGCAAGAAGATCGTTGCTGCGGAACGTGGCCTGCAACGTTACTTTGCAGCCGTGGCTAACTTAATTGCATTAGCAACCTTGAACTGCGTTTTCACCTTGATGTCATCTGACGAGCCGCCCACCATCGCCGTGAAGGTGCCGGGCTCCACGACCCACTCCATCTTGGTGTTGAGTAGCATCAGGTCTTCGGCGGTCAGCTCAAAGTCGACTTCCTTCTGCTCGCCGGCTTTCAGCGCGAGGCGTTGAAATTTCTTCAGCTGCTTCACGGGTGTCACGACCGAGCTAGCATCATCGCTGAGGTAAAGCTGCACTACTTCGTCGCCGGCCCGAGAGCTGGTGTTTTTCACGTTGAACCGCACGCGGGCTTGCACAGCGCCGTTACTTTCCGTGGTATTCACTTGCAAGTCAGCGTACTCAAACTTGCTGTAGCTCAAGCCGTAGCCGAAGCTGTAGAGTGGCTTGGAATCCATTTCCACGTAGTCGCGCCGTTCCGGGCGCTTGGCATTGTAGTACACCGGCAGCTGGCCCACCGACTTAGGCACCGAAATCGTCAGACGACCAGCGGGGTTGTAGTCGCCAAAGAGCACGTCGGCAATGGCGTTGCCGCCTTCCTGGCCGGGGTACCAGGCATCGAGCATAGCCGGTACATGGGCAGCCATCCAGTTCAGGTTCAGTGGCCGCCCTTTGATGAGCACCACGACTACCGGCGTGCCAGTTTTCACCACGGCTTGGAGTAGCGCCTGCTGCTTGCCTAGCAAGTCGAGGGTAGCACGGTCGTAGCCTTCGCCGCTTTCCATATCGCTGATGGCTTGGGCACCGCCGGCCGCCGTTACATTGGCCGCGCCGGTGCTCTGGTACTCCGTTTTGAAGTCGCGGGCGCTAGAGCCGCCGAGCACGACGACAGCTACCTCGGCATTGCGGGCAGCTTGTACAGCCGCCGCAATATCCACGTTCGTCGTATCCCGAATCGCGCAACCCTTCACGTATGTCACCTTCGTGCCCGCCGACACTTTGCTTTTAATGCCTTCCAGCACCGTCACAATATTGCTTTCGGGCTGGGGCGCGGTGTAGTCGCCGAGCTGGTTGTAGATGTTGTCGGCGTTTGGGCCAATAACGGCAATACTTTTCAGGGACTTAGCAAGCGGCAACAAGTCTTTGTCATTCTTCAGCAGCACTACCGATTCGCGCGCTACCTGACGAGCTAGCTCCACGTTGGCCGGGCTCTTCACCAGCTTGGTTACCTTCTTGGGGTCAACGTACGGGTTTTCAAACAGGCCCATCTCGAACTTCAGACGCAATACGCGGGATACGGCGCGGTCCAGAATTTCGGTGGAAACGAGCTTTTGGTTGAATGCGGCGAGCAGTTCCTTGTCGTAGCCGTAGCCGCTTAGGTCGTCGTCTAGTCCGGCGTTTATGGCCAGAGCCGCAGCTTCTGGCGGAGTGGCCGCTACGTGGTGACTGGTGAGAATACCGCTGATGCTACCTAGGTCGGAGACGGTAAAGCCCTGAAAACCCCACTGCTTGCGCAGCAAATCAGTGAGCAGAAACTCGTTCGAAGAACACGGCACCCCGTCGATGGAGTTGTAAGACGTCATCACCGACAAAATGCCGGCCTTCACCGCGGCGTGCACGGGTGGCAGAAAGCTTTGGTACAGCTCCCGATACCCGGTGCTAATGCTACCGCCGTTGTGGCCGCCTTCGGGCACGCCGTAGGCCGCGAAGTGCTTCAACGTAGAAATCACATTGGTGCCGCTTTTCAGGCTAGCTCCCTGCAAGCCCTTCACCATGGCCACGCCCATTTGGCTGGTGAGCACGGGGTCTTCGCCGTAGGTTTCTTCCACCCGCGACCAGCGCGGCTCGCGGGCTAGGTCCAGCACCGGGCCGTAGCCGATGTGGCCGCCCTGCACCCTAATCTCAGCCGCAATAGCCGACGCCATACGCTGTACCAGAGCCGGGTCCCAGGTGCTACTCTGCCCAATAGACGTCGGGAAAACCGTTGTGCCGATGGCCATGTGACCGTGCGGACATTCCTCCGCTAGAAATACGGGAATACCAAGCCGGGTGTGCTCCACGGCGTACTTCTGCAAGGCATTCGCTGCCTCAGCTGCCTGAACGGGGTTGAGGCCGGTTGTTAAGGTTTTTTTCGTCCAAGGGTCGGCGCGCAGGGTGGCCCACAGGCCGCCAATGTGGCGCTCGTCCATGGCCTTTTTGTACGCCTCACTAATGCCAACCTTCTGACCCTCTTTCTGGTACATCTCCCACCCTAGTATCGTCGAGAGCTGCCCCACTTTTTCTTCCACTGTCATGCGCCCGAGCAGGTCGTTGACCCTAGCTTCGGTCGAGGCTTTGCTGTCTTTGTAAAGCGGCTTAGTTTTCTGGGCGTAAGTGGCGGTGGCGCCAAGCAGGCATAAGCCGAGGGTAAAGTGCTTGATCATGCGGGAAACAGAATGTAGAAACACGCCACGGCGCGTTTGTCGTTGAACGACACGCCACGCGGCAAATAGAATATAGGAAAGCGCCAGCCTATTGAGCTGCTTCCAAAATCGGCTTATCCGTTGTCTTCAAGTCCTTTTGCAGCACGTCGTTCTGCTGCTCCAGAATCACCACGTCGTTTTTGCCTTTGTTTAGCCAGCAGCCGGGCAGATACAAGGTTTGCTGCGGCCCGACTTTCCAATAACGACCTAGGTTATGGCCGTTCACGAACACAATGCCCTTGCCCCAGCCGCGCATGTCCAAGAACACGTCGCCGGTTTGCTTCGCGTCGAAAGAGCCGGCGTACAACGTGGGCTTGCCTTCTTTGTTCTTGGCGGTGTACTTGGCTAGGTCCGGCACCTTGTCGAAGGGCAGCTTATACATGTTCCAGTCGCCGGTGACTTCGGAGCCGTTGATGACGATTGGCGAAATGATGCCTTTGGTGTTGTGCACGATGTCGGCGCCGTAGTTGATGCGGCCCATGTTCTCCACCAGCAGCTCCAGCGTCGCGTTGAATGGAATGGTTACGTCCAGTTCGTACTTGTTATCCTGCCGGTTCAGCTCGCCCACTTTCTTGCCGTTCACATACACCGTGGCAAAGTCACGCAGGCCTTTTACTTGGAGTTTGCCCTGTACTGGCTGGGTAAAGCGTCGGCTATAGAGGACGTAGCCGTGGCCTTGGTTTAAGTCTTCGAAGGAAAGTGGCGTGTCGTTGACAACGGGCTTACTATCTTTCTTCAGATCAAACAGATCGACGGTTTTGCTGAGTGCAATAGGCGGTAGTGCTATCACGGGTATCTGAGCCGGAACTGCCGGAACTGGGTACTTCACGTACTTCTTCATCAACTCCCGAACGGCGGTATACTTGAGCGTCGCCCAACCGGCCTCGCTGATGGGCGCGTCGTAGTCGTAACTCGTGATATCAGGCTGAATCTCGTGCTCCTCGTTGTAGTTAGCGCCCGAGGTAAAGCCGAAGTTAGTGCCCCCGTGCACCATGTAGAAGTTGAAGTTTACTTCGCTTTTCAGGTAGGTCTCAATCTGCTTGCTCACCTGCTCGGAGTTCACACGGGTGAAAGGCTCCCCCCAGTGGTCGAGCCAGCCGGGGTAGTACTCGGCCACCATATAAGGACCTTTGCCGCCGTTGTACTGATTGACCGCCTTTTTCAGATTTTCCACGTTGCCTTCGCCGTTGGCCGTGGGCAGGGCGCCAGCCGTAGCACCGCCTTCAAACAGCGTGGCGGCATCGGAGGTAAAGAATGGCCCCTCAAAGCCTGCATCCATCAATTGCTTCTTAATGGCAGCATTGTACTTGCGGTGCTCTTCCAGCGGAATATCCTTGCGCTGATCTACGTACGACCCAAACTCATTCTCCACCTGGGTCATGATGATGGGGCCGCCTTTGCTTACCTGCATGCCCTTCACCTGCTGGGCTAGCTTGTTGATGTAGACTTTGCAAGAGTCTAGGAAAGGCTGATTGTTGGCCCGAATAACTAAGTCTTTGTTCTTCTGCAACCACCATGGGTAGCCCCCAAACTCCCACTCCGCGCAGGCGTAGGGCCCCGGCCGCAGGATGACGAAAAGTCCTTCCTCCTGGGCCGTTTTGAGGTATTCGGCTAGGTTGTGGTTGCCAGTTTTGAAATCCCATATGCCCGGAGCCGTGTTGTGGTAATTCCAGAACACGTAGGTCGCTACCGTATTCAGGCCCATGGCCCGCATCATCTTCAGCCGATGCCGCCAATATTCCCTCGGTACGCGGGCGTAGTGCATTTCGCCCGAGTGAATCTGAGTGGCCTTGCCGTCGTAGAGAAACTGCCCGTCCTTTATCTCAAACGTGTGTTTCTTCTGCGCGTGGGCTGACAAGCTAGCTAGCAGCAGCAAGCACGTTAGACCACGGATGAGTATAGCTTTTACCATGAGCGGTATCGATTTGAGAGAATAGCCGTGAGAAGCATATCGTTCTGACAGGGTGAGGCGCTTTACCCCAACCCCATCAGAACGAACTTACTCCGCTGAAAAAGCGAAAGCTAGGGCTGGGTATGCACCGGCTTGCTTGGCTAGCGTCGCGGGCAACACCACCTTCACCTTGTCGCCTTCTTTGGTCCACTTCACGGTTTTTCCGGTTTGGAGCAAGGTTATTTTGCTGCCTTTTTTCGGGGTGTTGCCGGTCCATTCCACTGTAGTAGGCGCCGCTTTGTCTTCGGGCAAGCAGGCAATGGCGTAACACGTGCCTTTCTTGCCCTGGGTGAAGTAGGTGCTGCCGTCCTGGAAGCGGTCGGTGGCGCGGGTGCTGTAGATGGCGTCGCCGTTCACGTCCAGCCATTTACCAATAGCCTCTAGCCGCGTCACGGCTTCATTGTCCAGAGTGCCGTCGGGTTTGGGCCCCACACCTAGCAGCAGGCTGCCACCCTTGGCCACTACCTCAACTAGGGAATGAATGATCTTCGTCGGCGACTTGTACTTGTCGTTTGGCACGTAACCCCAGTTGTTAGCTAGGGTCAGGCAGCTTTCCCATGGGTTATCTATCTTGTTCTCAGGCACCTTCTGCTCAGGCGTCTGGTAGTTTTCGTACGGGCCGTGCACGGTGCGGTCTACCATCAGCAAGCCGGGTTGCGCCTGCCGGGCCATGGTGGCAATGCGAGGCATATCCACATCCTGGCTGAACTCCGGGATGGGAGCTCCCCAGGAGCGAACTTCCGCATTCACGGTTTCCTTGGGCCGCACCCAGCCACCGTCGAGCCACAGAATATCCATGGATCCGTAGTCGTGCATCAGCTCACTGATCTGGTTGTACGTGAACTGCTTGTACTGATTCCACCGCCACGAATACTTCTTGATGTCGTAGTTGACGTTGCGATTGGGCGTGGCGTACTTCGACCACCAGAAGTTTTGCGAGTGCCAGTCGGGCTTCGAGAAGTAAGCCCCGATCATAAAGCCTTCCTTGCGAAACGCGTCGAACACGTACTTGGCCACGTTCGACCTAGGGTTGTCTTTGAAGGGGCCGTTGGTGATTTTGAAGTCCGATTGCTTCGTGTCGAACATGTTGAAGCCGTCGTGGTGCTTGGTGGTGAACACCAGGTAGCGCATGCCGGCCTTTTTGGCCACGCTCGCCCACTGCTCGGGGTTGAACTTCACCGGGTTAAACTCCTTGTTCAAGCCCCAATACCACTTTTTGTAATCCTCGTAGGCAATGGTGCTGTCGCGCTCAATCCAGTCTTCGGAGCAAATTTGCCACGATTCGATGATGCCCGGCACCGCGTACAAGCCCCAGTGAAGAATCAGCCCAAACTTCTGGTCACGCCATTTTTCCAGCTTTTGCTTTACCAGCGGGTCGGTGGGCGCTTCGTACGTAGTTGACTGCTGGTGAATGCCTTGCTCCTGGGCACGCAATGGCAAGGAGCTAGCCGCAGTAAGCAGCGCCAGAGCTAGGGTAACTTTCTTTAAATCCATATGCGAGTAGTCTGAAGTTTCCGCCAGTTACCTGTTTTCCGGTAGCACAGCTTGCTTGTAAAGTCCGATTGATGAAAGCGTAGGATTCAACCTAGACGAGGTGATGCGAAGGCGTAAGTACTGCGCTTGGAGCGGTTCAAACTTAAGTATCCGCTTGAAGCCCACGGTGGTACCAGCCGCTACCGTTCTCCAGTCTTCACCGCTCTTGTATTCCAACACAAAGTTTTCGATGCGCTGCCCGACGGCAATATTTTCCTGCAACTGTAGCACGTCGAAATCTTGCGGCGACGGCAGCGTGAAGTTGATCGTTGCCGTGGTGTCAGTGCCGGTGGTAGTCCAATAGGTGGTGTACTTGTCGTCTAGCATGGCCTTCACTTGGCCAGCATTGGTGCCACTTACCTGGGCACTTCTCAACAAATTTTTAGAGTACGTCTTCGCAATTGCCGCTTTCCATGCTTTCAGGCTGGCAATATCATTTTGATTGATCAAGCCTCTTTTATCGGGCGGAATATTCAGGAGCAGCACCCCGTTTCGGCCCACCGAGCTGTTGTAAATATCCAGCAGCTGCGCCGGCGTTTTGACCTTGGTATCTTCCGCCGGATGATGAAACCAGCCCGGGCGGATGGACACGTCGATTTCGGCCGGGTACCACACCAGGCTTTGCGCATTCTTGATTTTGGCTCGACTACCTAGGTCATCCTCCATCATATTTTTGGGAGCAAAGGCCGCTTCCTTCTGGGAGTTGGCGGCCACGTTGTCCTGGCGCTGTGCCTCCATCGGTACCACGCTCCATTCGGTTTCGCGGCCGTAGCCCGATTCGGTGCCTACCCACCGTACGTCGGGGCCCATCACGGCAATAGCGGCCGTGGGCTGCAACTTGCGGATGAGCGCGTACCAGCGGTTGAAATCATACACTTGCTTCTTGCCGGTAGGACCTTCGCCGTTGGCCCCATCAAACCACACCTCATCCACGCGGCCATAGTTGGAGAGCAGCTCCGTGAGTTGGTTCACGAAGTAGTTATTGTACTTGGCCGAGTCCCCGAAGAACTTTGAGTTTCTATCCCAGGGCGACAAATACACACCAAAACCTAGCCCGTAGGCGTGACAGGCGTCGGCAACTTCTCTTACTACGTCGCCCTTGCCCTTTTTCCACGGACTATTTTTCACGGAATGCTCCGTGTACTTCGAAGGCCACAAACAGAAGCCGTCGTGGTGTTTGGCCGTTATAATTACTTGCTTGATTCCGCCTTCCTTACAAGCGCGCACCCATTGCTTGGCGTCGAGCGCCGTGGGGTTGAATAGCTGCGGGTTCTCCGTGCCATCCCCCCACTCTTTGTTGGTGAAGGTGTTCATTCCGAAGTGAATGAAGCCGGTCAGTTCTAATTGTTGCCACCGCAGTTGCCGGGGGGAAGGCGTTACGTTGGCTGCCTTCCGAATTATATCTGTTTCGGCGCTCCCTGCGGCAATTTTCGAGTAGTTCTTCTCCGTATAGATTTGGGCAAAACTCACGTAAGGTGTCACCCCCCAACAACCGGCCAGTAGTAGTGGCACGGCCTTCTTCCATCTCAGCCCTTTTAAGCAGTTGATAATGTGCTCGTTCACTCTAGTGTACAACGTTAGGTGAGTTAGGTGGTACCTAGCTTAGCGCAGTTGCGCCAAGTAATCGGCCTCTCAGGTGGCGGGCAGCAAAGGGCTGCGAGGAGGCTGCGCTAGCTAGGAGGACATTTGCGACTACAAATCCTCTCGTGTCTGCCCGACTGGTGGCAGTTTGTGCCGATTGCTTCGCCTTCTATCCGCTATAGAAATGCTGGAGACGTGGGCCTAAAGTAAGAAAGTATTGACACAAACAATTGGAAAATTTAAAAATGTGCGCGCAAACTCACTTGATGTGTGCGGCAACACTCATACATGAGTGCAAATTAGGCTCATAGTAGAATACAATGGTGGTGTAGCAGAAAAGAAAGAATACCATTCAGGGCAGTGTAGTGCACACCTATCCACCTCGGCCAGTACTGGTACCAGCGAGGGCCGCGCTTTCCGTTCTCTACTAGATCAACCTAGCTCATAGATGCGCTCCATGAGTTGCCACTTTTCGTTGGCAGTACTGGAGGCTGTGGTTTTTTGAAACTGAGAAACGTAGGTTTCCCATTCTGCCTGCCGGGGTTTGGTGGCGAGTTCCGCCATGGCCTGCTCGTGGTCGAAGCTAGCGACAGTATCCATAATCATGAAGAGCTGCCTCCCAAACAGGTAGATTTCCATCTTCAGAATGCCTACCTCGCGCATGCCCTGGTCTATTTCTGGCCAAACGGCGCTTGGCCCGTGCGCTTGCTTGTACTGCTCGATCAATGCGCTGTCATCTTGCAAGGTCAGCGTTTTGCAATACCTTTTGAAATGCGCCGGATAACCTGATTCTATGTATTCCATGGACGAAAGGGAAAGCTAGGGAGGGAGGATGTTTTTGTAGTGGCTAGTAAACCTAGGTAGCGAAGGTGCGTCACCGAATTGCCAACTCGTAGGAGCCAGCAGCTAGGTGGTATTGGTAGAGGCCTGGCGTTGATTTCACCAGACGGATATATGGGGAGGCTGAATCTAACCGCTTACCGGCTTCGTACACCTGCTGCCCACTCGCTACGGGCAAGAGCAAGGTCGCGGTGGCATTAGGCGGCACAGTCACTTTGTAGGAAATGCTACCCGCGATTTTCTGCCACGCCGACCGAATGAGGCCGTAGGGGCTAGCGTGGCTCGCCTCAAAATGATCGAGACCGGCCACGAAATGCGGCGTCAGCAGCGTGTTCTTGAAGCCCGGCTGGAGCGGATCGGGCCGAATGCCACCTAGTCCTTTGTAAAGCCAAGCTCCTATTTCCCCGAACATGATGTGGTTCATGGAAATATCGCTCTTGGCATCAATAGGCCAGTTTTCGTAGAGAGTCGTCGCGCCGTTCACAATCCACCACCCCCACGAGGGAAATGTTTCTTGCGCAGCGACCCGGTAGGCTAGGTCGGCGTGACCGTTTTCGCTGAGCGCGCTCAAAATGGCCTTGGTGCCGAGCAAACCGACGTCGAGGTGGTAATTATCGGCGGCTACGCGGCGGGCTAGGTTGTCGGCTACGCGGCTCTTCAGTTCGGGTGGCACTACTCCCCAATACAGGGGCACGCTGAGTTCCGTCTGCACCCCATTGCCATACTGCGCCGTCTCCCGATTCAGGTATTTGGCATTGATGGCCGCCCTAATTTTTTCGGCTAAAGCGGCGTAGTACGTGTAGTCGGCAGTTTTGCCCAGTACCTTGGCAGCTTTGGCCAGAATGAGCGCATCGGTGTAGTAGTACGTCGACGAAGTCAACTCCACCGGCGACTTCGATTTGACCGGCACCCAGTCACCTAGCCCCCAACTGGTGAGGTTTGTGGGGCTCTGCTCATGAATGTGGTCCACGTAGCGTTTGAGGTTGCCGTAGCAATCGGCCAGTAGCTTAGTATCCCCGTAAAACAGATAGATATTCCAAGGAATCAGCGCAATCGTGCTGGTCCAGTCGGGGCCATTACCCCATTCATAGCCCCAGCCGTTGGAGGGAATAATAGAAGGCAGCACCCCGTTGGGTTGCTGCTCATCGCGGTGGTCCGCTAGCCATTTCTCGTAAACGGTGATGCCATCGAAGTTGTACAAGCCCGTTTCTACGGCAATGTGCGCGTCGCCGGTCCAGCCGTTCTTCTCCCGCTGCGGACAATCAGTCGGATACCCGAACAGGTTCGACAAATAAGAGTTGTTGGTCGCCTGCCAGATCTTGTTGAGCGTGGGATTGGAAGAAGACACCTGGCCCACGGCTGGCACGTCGCTGTGCATAAAATACCCAGTCAGACTACCGGTAGTCAGCGCAACCGGTTGGCTACTCGTCACTTCCACGTATTGAAAGCCCTTGTAATTGAAGGACGGCATGAAGGTCTCCTCCCCTTTACCGCTCAGCGTAAAAACATCCGTTTGGAAGGGGTCGCGCTTGTCGGTGGGCCGGTAATGCACGTCGATGTTGGATTGATCCACCCGGCCATCAGCATACACCCGTTCGCCGTGCTTGAGCCGCAGCGCCGTTCCTGCGGGGCCTTGCACCCGTAGCTGACTCACCCCGGCAATGTTGCGACCTAGGTCGAACACATAGGTGGTGTCATTAAGCTTCTTAATCGTTTTAGCAGGTATGCTTTCGACGTTCCGGATGGGGTGCATGACCTGCGCCACAATGTTCTGCGATGGCGCGGCGCGGTTCATCACTGGCTTCCATTTGGTGTCATCAAACCCTGCGGTGTTCCAGCCAGTTTGCTCCAACCGGGCATCGTAGTGCTCCGCCGTATAAATGCTGTTGAACACCAATGGACCTAAGCTCGTCTTCCAGTCAATGCCTGACGTGACGGTTTCTACCGAGCCGTCGGTGTACGTCACGCGCAAATCGAGGCAGAACGTGGGACGGTTGCGCCACGGGGCTTCGTGGAAGTACCAGACTGCCGTAGACTGGTGGTTATACCAGCCGTTGCCGAGGAGCACGCCTACGGCATTCTGCCCGGCTTTCAGGTAAGAAGTCACGTCATACGTCACGTACAGCGTCCGGCGGTCGAAGCGCGTGTACATGGGGTCGAGGCGATGGTTGCCGATGCGTTGCCCGTTCAAGAACAGTTCGTAGAGCCCCGCGGCGGCAATGTACGCCCGCGCCGACTTGACCTTTTTAGCTACCCCAAACCCTTTTCGGAAGTATGGCGCTGGCCGCAGAGCTACGTCGCGCGTGTCGCTGATCCAAGTGCCTTGCCAGTTCTTCATGGTCATCAGCCCCGTCTCAAAGCTAGCTACCCGGCTCGCTGGCGCGTTGCCTCCATTCCATACCTGTACCCGCCAGAAATACTTGGTAAATGGGCGTAGCGCCTGACCGGCATAAGTGACCAGTTGCTGGTCCGAGGCAATTTTGCCGGGGTTCCACACGGCTCCTTTGCCCTGGCTAACGCTCAGCGAGTCGGTACCCACCACCAGCTGGTAAGCCTGCTGCCTAGCCCCGCGCCGGTTATCATCCAGTCGCCATGATAACCGGGGCCGCGGGGCATCTAAGCCTAATGGATTTACCAAGTACTCGCAGCGCAAGTCTACGGCTCCCGCAGGGGTGTAGGCCTGTGCACTCAAACTGACCAGTAGTAAGCTAGCACCTAGGATACAGCGGGAGAAAGCGGAAGATGTCGAAGCGACAAGCTTCGCACGGAGTACGAACATAGCAGTGTGCATGAGAAAAGGAAGCAGCTAACGCTTCAGTGAATTACCTCTGGAAGCAAGCATAACCAGCATAACTGAGAAGTCCGTGCTGCTGAACAAGCTTGCTTTTGCGGTTGTAAATTATCAGAAGTCTAGAGGTTTGCGTTATTCTGCTGCTAATGCTTGTCTGCTACGGGCACTTTTGCCGCGCATCTTCGTCCCAAAAACCATTATGAACAAAGGATATAAGCTACTTCTCTCCCTGTTAATAGCTTTGGCTGTGACCTGCTTGTTATTGAGCATTCCTACCCGCTTACAATACTCATCAACGGTTATGTATATGCTTTATATAATACTCTTTTATGGATGGTGGCTTTATCTGCCCTTCGCCGGTATTCACTTTCTTTTACTACGCTTCTTCAACCGTAGTAATTGGTGGCTTTCATCCCTTGTTGGTGGTGTTCTCGCTATTACACTTCATACAATAGCCAAAACATATCCTGTTATCACCTCCCTTCCTCATTTCAGCGAGAGGAAAGAGCTTGATGTAATTGGCTTTGGAATTGGGGGTGCTGTATATGGCTTGCTATACAGTCTTTGGGTAAATAAACCCGCTACCAAACCTTCTATGTAGGTGACTAGTGCTCTGCGTGCGATTTTAAGATCCTGCTAACGAGTGGGCCTTCGCACTTTATAGCTATTCGTCTTTACTAAGCTCAGCAGAATCTACACTCCCTTACCATCCATATTGGGACTCAAATTTGCCCCAAAATAAGTCTACCACTGTACGTTCACTATTTGCTAAATAGCAGTTCTGTTTCTAAGTAAGAAACGTGAAAGCAGGGCTTTTCCAGCCTCGACACGATTTCTAAATAGAAAATGTAGCGGGCAGAAGTGAAGTAGGAAGGGTCTGAATCAACTTAGAACCAACCTTTTTGCAGCTAGCAAATCAGGAATTCTTCACCTAACAAATCAAAAATGCTAGGTACAGCCATTTGCTGAGTACCACCAAAACATCTGTTTGCAGCCAATAGGGCAAGAAAAAAGGGTAGTCATTTCTGACTACCCTTGTGATCCCGCTGGGATTCGAACCCAGGACCCATACATTAAAAGTGTATTGCTCTACCAGCTGAGCTACAGAATCGTTTATTTGTGTTGTGGAAGCGTGTTCCTTTATTGTGGGCACAAAAGTAGGGGGTCATCTTTTAACCTGCAAGCATCTTGATAAAAAAAACGTGTTTTTTTCTCCTGTTTTGGACGTTTTCTCACCAAATCATTCTAGCTCAAAAAGTTAGCAAAACACTTTCCCAGGCAGATTCTTTGTTCAAAGCGGGTGCTTATGAGCAAGCGTATCCACTCTACCGACAAATTTTGCGGCAAGAGCGGCAGGCCTCGCCACAACTTTTGCTCCGCATGGCATACGTGCAGGAAGGGTTGGGACATTATCCGGCAGCGCTTTACTACTTAAACCTCGCCCAGATACGTCAGCCGCGCCATGCTACCTGGCATAAGATAGCCGAGCTAGCCCAAAACCAGCGCGTAACCGGCTACCCAGACTCGTGGCGGCAGAGCCTGATTATTACGTTCCGGCGGTATTACTACCGCTTGCTTCAGTTGTTGCTGATAGCCGCAGTTATCGGCGGCACGCTTTTGCTGATCCGGCGGCGCTCGGTGGAGAGGGGCTGGTGGCTCGCGTATGCTTGTTACCTAGGTTTGGTACTGGTGTTCCTGAACGTATTAGGACCAAATCAAACTGGAATTGTGGCTAGCTCCCATGCAGCCCTAATGACAGGACCTGGTGCTGGTGCCGCTTGGCTTACCACGGCTGCTGCCGGCGACCGACTAATTGTGCGCGGACGCAAGGATATCTGGTACCAAGTAGAATGGCGCGGACAAGCCGCCTATATCCGTCGCTCCGATTTGCTGCTCATCAAATAGTGGCATGCCTCTGCTGATAGCACTAGATGTATCACCTAGCTCAACAAACGGCAACGGCCCCGAACGTGAAGGTTCGGGGCCGTTGCCGTTTGTTGAGCTAGGTGCAGCTACACTTTAAAGTCTTTCTCCTCTTTGCGGAAGTGATTTAAGACTAATTTATCCGTGAGACCGGGAAGTAGTTTGTTGAGGAACACAGTCAGCTTCCCCTGGCTCGTGAGCACCAAGTCGCGGCGGCGCTGGCGTACGGCACTCACCAGGTGCTGGGCTACTTCTTCGCTGCTCATCATTTGGCCTTCATCGCGCGGCGACTCCCCTTGCGCGGAGCCATCCGCAGCGAGGGCCGTTTGGCGGATATTGGAAGCCGTGAAGCCAGGGCAGGCAACTAGCACGTGCACGCCTTGAGGCAACAGTTCGGTGCGTAGTGCTTCCAAGAAGCCGTTCATAGCGAATTTAGAAGCAGAGTAGCCCGTACGCCCCGGCAAACCTCGGTAGCCAGCAATGCTGGAGATGCCCACAATAGAGCCTTTGCTAGCCTGAATATGGGGCAGCGCAAACTTGGTGGTGTACACCGTCCCAAAAAAGTTGGTCTGCATAAGGCGCTGAATCACGTCGAGGTCAGCATCCTGGAATAGCGCCCGCATGGAAATACCGGCGTTGTTAATCAGCACGTCGAGTCGACCGAAGGTGGCGATGGTTTCGGCAACGGCACGCTCGGAGTCGGCTACGATGCCCACATCGGCGCGCACAGTGTGGTGTTGGATACCTAGGGTGGTAAGTTGCTGGGCCGTTTCGCGCAGGCGTGCGGCATCCCGCCCCGTGATAACTATTTGCGCGCCGGCCTGCCCAAAGGCCACGGCACTTGCTCGGCCGATGCCCGAAGTTCCGCCTGTTATTAGTACTACTTTCCCTTGCATATATGGAGTCGTGGAGAAAAAGCTGCTCTTCCTATTCCAAACAAAAGTAGCCGCTTTTCCCTCGTAGATCAGTAATTTGATTCCACGTGGCGAGGTACTTAAATGGAGTATATACCGCTTCGGGTATACAATTAAGTCAGTACATTTAGGCAATCTTTTTCTACACACCTACGGCAATATCTATGCTTTCATTTTTACGCATTGGGCGCAGTGCGTCAGCTTATTCCTTTTTTCTATTGCTGCTAGCTGTGTTACCTGTCCTGAGCCACGCGCAGACGTGCCCTGCTGCCACGAGCACCTGCACGCCCGGCTCTGCTCCGAGCACCAACTTTCCCTATGGCATGGGAATTTTCAACGTGACGCTGGGCACAATCAACAACTCAACCTCAGGCGTCACGGATGGCTATAAGGATTATTCCTGCACGCAGAACACCAACCTGACCCTAGGCACCACTGTTCCTTTTACCGTTCAAACCAATACTGCTGTTGGCGAGAACGTGCGAGCGTGGATCGACCTGAACAATGATGGCGTTTTCAATGCCACGTCGGAACTGGTTTATAGTGACCTCGCTACGGGCAAGCATACGGGCACGATTACCGTGCCCGGCACTGCTGTTGTTGGCACGCGTTTGAGACTACGAATAGCCGCCGACTTTTTCACCTCGCCTGTGCCCACGCCGTGCTCTACGCCCGACTACTCACAGACCGAGGATTATAGCGTAACGCTGAGCGCAAACACTCTAGCTCCCGCTGCAGAATTTGTCGCCGCTCAACCACTTACCTGCTCGGGTTGTGTGCAGTTCACTGATCAGAGCCTCAACGCGCCAACTTCCTGGCTGTGGAGCTTCGGCGACGGCACCACCAGCACCCAGCAGAATCCACAGCACTGCTATACCACCCCGGGCACGTTCACGGTGACGCTCACGGCAACCAATACCATTGGCGCAAATACCCGTACGCGGAGCAACTACATTTCTTACGACAACGTGTTGCCTAAAGCGGCTAGCTGCACGCCCATCACCACCGATTACTGCTGCAACTACGGCATCACACAGTTTACTCTAGGGACACTGACCAAAACCTCAGCCGGCGGACAAGCTAGCTACGAGGACTTTACCTGCTCGGGCAAGGTGCAGCTTACGGAAGGGCAGGCGTATCCGCTCAGCATTACGACGGGCACTGGCAATCCGCAGGACACCCGCGTATGGCTAGACCTAAATAATGATGGCACCTTCGACCCGACCACGGAGCTGATCTTCCAGGCCCTCAACCGCTCAAATCCAACGGGCTCATACACGATACCGGGCACGGCGGTCAAGAATCAGCCATTGCGCCTGCGCGTATCGTCGGATTATGTGAACGCCAACTTCGGCCCTTGCACCAATTTAAAATACGGGCAGGCAGAAGACTACACCGTTACGATCCTACCGAATACCCAACCACCGGTAGCTGCGTTCAACTCCAACTACGTGCTCGGTGGTTGCCAAAACCCCGTACAGTTTACCGACCAGAGCCAGAACATACCGACCTCTTGGCTATGGAGTTTCGGCGACGGTACCACCAGTACCCAGCAGAATCCGACGCACACGTACGCCGCCTCGGGCAGCTACACAGTGTCGTTGAAGGCTACAAATGCTTACGGCACCAATACGTTACAGGCTGCTAATTACATAGTGCTAACCGTTCCCTGCTTGTCGTATTGTCCTTCCAACGGCACAGGCACGGCATTTTGGATTACCAGCGTGGGCCTGACGGGGGCTACTCTCCCGACGCCTTTCACTAGTATTTCGGGCGCTGACGCCGGCGGGTATGGAAACTACATCAACCGCCCTATTACGTTGGTTCGCAACCAGAGTTATACGCTAACAATTGCTACCAACTTGACCAATTTTCATACTACTTCGGTGTGGATCGACTGGAATCAGGATGGCACCTTTGATATCTCCGAGCGCCTTGCGGACGTTAGCACGACGGGGACATTCAGCGGAACGCTGACGGTACCGAATCTGACCAGCAGCCTGATACGCATGCGCGTAGTGGCGCGGCTGAACACTAATACGCCGAATGCTTGCTTAGTCAACCAGGCCAATTCGGAGACGGAAGATTACACGTTGATCGTAAGCACTCCTACTGCTACGACAGAAGCTAGCAGCCTGCCCGCTCTTACTGTCTTCCCTAACCCGAGCACCGACGGTATACTGCACTTGCACCTAGCCGATGCGGGCGCGGCCGGTCTATACACCACCACCGTGGAGAATGTGCTAGGTGCCCGCGTGCTCAGCACGACCCTTCGCCTCACCCCCGCCAACGACGCAGACCTTGATCTTTCTGCGTTGCCGCGTGGGCTTTACTTGGTCCACTTGCGAGACCGTAGCGGGCACACGGCCGTGCGCCGCGTGATTCGTGATTAATCCCCTTTTTGCTTAAGCGTGGATCCATTCTGCTGATGTGGTCTGCGCTTGCTTTAGCTTCTCATTTGCCTATTTCTATGCAAAAATCTCTACTGCGCAGCCTCTTAGCGTGGTTGGTCTTACTTATTGCGCAGGTAGTGCCCGCTGCTGCGTCTCACCTTATCGGAGGTGACATTAGTTACCGCTACCTAGGTGTTAGCCCAGCTAATAATACGCTTTACCGGTACCGGGTTACGGCTCTTATTTATATCAACTCGGATTGTACACCGGGCACAAACCTCTCTAACGTACCCGACGGGCGAAGCAACATTTTTATTAGTCTCTACGACAAAGCCTCGGGCAACCGCATCAATAGTGGGCAGGGCAACCCCGTGTACACGTCGGTGCAAACGGGTTGTGGCTCAAGTATTACCCAGAATGAACCGCAACCGAACGGTACTTTCCGGCTGCCACGAGTTGCAAATCCTTCCATTACGCCACCCACCCCCGGCGGCTGCACTACTTCGGGCAGCGTTCAACCCAAAGTACGCCTGTGCCGCTACGAAGCGGATATTGATTTGCCGCTGTCTTTTCAGGGGTACTACGCCGTGTATAGCGACGGCACCCGCAACGCTGATATTGCCAACCTACGGAACCCCGACCAGCAAAACCAGACCATCTACGTGGAGATGGCGCCTCCCCTGCTGCCCAACTCCTCCCCTACTTTCTCTGACACGGCCGTGGTGGTTATCTGCCAGGGCGACACCAGTCTTCTCCTGAATAACGCTGTTGACCCCGACGGCGACCGGCTGATTTACTCCTTCAGCACGCCTTACAGCGGTACCCTAGGTTCGCCCACGACTTTTTCGCTGCCTAATACCGTCACGTACAATGCCGGCTATAGTGCCACCACGCCCTTCGGGGCTGGCGCGGGTAACTTCGCTTCGCTGAACGCCAGCACGGGGCTGAGCCGCTACCAGGCGGCGCTCATCGGGCGCTTCGTGGTGGCTGTAGAAGTGAAAGAGTATCGTACCATCAACGGACTCGAAGTACTGATCGGCTCCACGCGCCGCGAGGTCCAGCTGGTATCAAGGCAATGCCAGCCCAACCAGAGCCCCAAGTTCACAGCACCAACCCTAGCTACTCGCTCCATCACTATTGAAGAAGGACAATCGGCCAACTTCAACCTAGCCTCCACCGATGCCGATGGCAATCCGATTACGTTGCGCGTGAACAGCGTCTTGCTGGACGGCGCGGGGGGCTTCGATGCGAGTTTTGCCGGGCAGCCCGGCGTTGTGCAAGCGGGCAATGTGACGGGTACGGTATCCATAACCGGAACGGGCGGCAGCGTCAACGGTCAGTTTGTCTTTAACTCCAAATGCGGCAACGCCCGCCTAGCACCCTACGACGTAGTGGTGACAGCTACCGACGTGACCTGCGGGGCGAAGAGCGTATCCGAGGTGTTTCAGATTACGGTTGTGAAAGCGGCAAGCCCGACCAGCCTAGCCGGCGATAATACCATCTGTGATCGGAGCGCGGTCTACACGTACACGACGGGGAGTACCTCCGCTAATACATATCAGTGGCGTGTGTATGGCGGCGCGATACAGGGCCCTAGCACCGGCAACACCGTGCAGGTGCGCTGGAATGCCCTAGGCACAGGCCGCATTACCGTCCGCGGCCTTTCGGCGCAGGGCTGCCTTTCCGACTCCGTTTCGCGGACGGTAGACGTGCGGCCGGTTGAGCTGACTGTTACCCCTAGCGCAGCAGCTATATGTTTAGGCAGTGCCACAACGTTAACCGTTGCGGGTGGGCAAAACTATACCTGGACGGGCGGTGGTCAGACGTTTAGCGGCGCCTCTATTACCGTTAGCCCAACCCAAACCACCACCTATACGGTGACTTCCACCAATGGCCAATGTACGGGCACGCGGCAGGTGGTGGTGACGGTGAACGCTGCTGCCGTGGCCAACGCTGGTCCTGACGCTACCTTGTGCGCTGACAAACGGATTAGACTAGGTACCCCCGCGCTACCAGGTTTGAGCTACCAATGGAGCCCCATTGCCAACCTGAGTAGCCCCACGGATGCACAGCCTTTGCTTATGGCCGTCAATACAACAGCTAGCCCCCTTACCTTGACCTATACGCTGACTGCTACGGCCGTTGGTGGCTGCACCGCGACCAGCACTGTGCGTATTACCGTAAATCCACGGCCTGCAACTGATAGCATCAACGGCACCGCTTCCGTGTGTCCGACGGTGCAAGGCGTGACGTATAGCATCCGGAATCCACGGAGCGCAGCGTATCAGTGGGTGGTGAGTGGTGGCACCATCGCCAGCGGACAAGGTACTAACAGCATCACCGTCAACTGGGGTGATACGAACGCCAATGCCAGCGTACGTGCCTTCACCCTGAACTCGTTCAGCTGCTCCTCCGATACGATTACGTTGCCCGTGCGCATCAACCAGCAGCTAGCGACGGCTAGGCCAACGGGTCCGCTTAGCGTGTGCCAGGCTGATGGTCCCTACACGTATCAGACGCTTTACACCAATGGCTCCGTGTACGCGTGGCAAGTCATTGGGGGTACCCAGGTGAGCACCAACCAATCGTCGGTACAAGTGCGCTGGAATCGGGTAGGCGTCGGCAAAATCGTGGTGACCGAAACTAGCAACCCTAGTGCCGCTATCCGGTGCCTAGGCCAGTCCGACACTTTATATGTGAACGTGCTGCCTTCGCCGCTAGCCAACCTAGCTATCAGTGGCCCGGATCGGGTGTGCGCAAGCAGCGGAAACATCAGCTTCCTACTGCCCGGCGCTGCCAACTCCAGATATCAATTTACGCTGAATGGCACGGCTCTGACTAGCACGACCAGCACGGCCACCTTTACCACGCCCGCTGCGGGCACCTACACCCTCACGGCGCGCGAAACGAACACCAGCGGCTGCGCTGGCCCGATCTATACGAAGCAGTTCATCGTTGATCCGACACCAGCACCAGTGACGATTAGCGGCCCGCGCAACGTGTGCCCGGAAAATCTGAATGGACTGCGCTACTCCGTAACCGGCCTCACTAGCTCCACTTTCCAGTGGGCAGTAGCGGGCGGTACCGTTGTAAGCGGGCAAGGCACGAACAACGTAGTGGTGAACTTTACCGCAGGCACGGCGGCGAAAACAGTTAGCGTAACCGAAACCTCCAGCTTCGGCTGCAACAGTGCCCCCAATACGCTCACCGTTAGCCCCGACAACGTGAGCCTAGCTTTGCAGCTAGCTTCCGTAGATGCGCAGAGCGACACCAAAATCAACCTGAACCTAGCTGCTAGTAGCAACGCCGGCAATGGCAACCGCATCAACATCTTGCGGCGCGACGCGGGCAGCACGGGCGCTTACACGAACGTGGGCAACGTGGCCAATACCGTCACCACCTTCGCCGACGCCAGCGCCGACGCGGATGCCCGCGCCTACCAGTATCAAGTGCAACTCACCAACGCATGCGGCACCGTGCTGAGCAGCACCGAGCACACCACCGTACGCCTCGAAGCGGTAGCCACCCAGGGCCGAGGCGGCCGGGACGAAGGTCGGGTGACGCTACGCTGGAACTCTTACCTAGGTCTTACCATCACGCAGTATGCCATCTACCGCCGCGCAGATGGTGGCACCGAAGAGCTTGTTCAGACTGTACCGGCGACGACTGCCACCCAGTACACGCAGGAACTAACTACCGGCGCCCAAGGCTTCAACCAATGCTTCCGTATTCGGGCGGTTTCGTCGGCGTCGAACCTAGCTCCTTCCTTATCGAACGAAGCGTGCGTTGACTTTGAAAACCCATTGGCTTTCTACAACATCATTACCCCCAACGGCGACGGGCTCAACGACGTGGTGTACATCGACAACGTGCAGCTGTACCCCGGCAACACATTCACCATCTTCAACCGGTGGGGCAAGGAAATCTATAATACCGCCAACTACCGCAACACTTGGGGCGGCGAAGGAACTTCGGCTGGTGTGTACTACTACATCTTCAAGCTAGCCAACGGCACGAAGAAGAAGGGCTGGTTTGAGATTGTGAAGTAAGAACCTAGCTTTGAAAGGCCTCCTGCGTAAGTGGGAGGCTTTTTTTGTGGATGCCCTTTTTGGCTAGACAGACGTCGTTGCCCGCAAAGGATGCAGTGTGCACGCAGAAGATGCAGCGCTTTTCCAGGGAAAGCAGGCCAGAAATGGGGCCTAGGGTGAGGCAAATCGTTGTTACCTTTGTCCTCGTGAGCAAAGCATCAAAAATCCCGGCGGAGGCACTCCGCGAAGTCGAAATTACCGACATGGTAGCCGAGGGCAAGTGCCTCGTGCGCCACAACAATATGGTCATCTTCGTGACGGGCGTTGCCCCCGGCGACGTAGTTGACCTACGTATTACTAAATCCAAGAAGAGCTTTCTGGAAGCTGTACCTACACACTTCCATAAGTACTCCGAGCTGCGCGTGCAGCCATTCTGCCAACACTTTGGCGTGTGCGGCGGCTGCAAGTGGCAGCATATCGGCTACGATACTCAGCTGCACTACAAGCAGCAGCAGGTGGAAGATACGCTGGAGCGTATTGGCAAAGTAGCGCTTCCTGAGGTGTTGCCTATCAAACACTCGCCCGCGCTGACCTATTATCGCAACAAGCTCGAATACACATTCAGCTTCATGGGCTGGCTGACGGCCGAGCAGATCCAAGACGAGACGCAGGAGTACGACCGTCGCGTGCTGGGTTTCCACACGCCTTCCCGCTTCGATAAGATCATTGACATTGAACACTGCTGGTTGCAGCCAGAACCTAGCAACGCTATTCGGCTAGCTATCCGTGAGTACGCCCGCGAGCATGAGTTGCGCTTCGGCAACTTGGTGAAGCAAACGGGATTGCTGCGCAACCTAATTATCCGCACCGCCAACACTGGTGACCTGATGGTGATTTTGCAGTGCTACCGCCAGCACCAAGCCATTGAGCCGCTGCTCGATTATATCTACGAGAAGTTTCCGCAGATCACCTCACTCAACTACGTGCTCAACGACAAGGGCAACGAAACCTTTCATGACTTGGAGGTGGTGTGCTACAAAGGCGAGCCCTACATCCACGAGGAAATGGAAGGGCTACGCTTCCGCGTCGGGCCAAAGTCGTTCTACCAGACCAACTCGGAAGGCGCTTACGGTCTCTACAAAATTGCCCGTGACTTTGCTGGCCTCACCGGCAATGAGCTCGTGTATGACCTTTACACCGGTGCTGGTACTATCGCCAATTTCGTGGCCCGCCAAGCTAGGCACGTAGTCGGCGTAGAGTACGTGGCGCAAGCTGTTGCCGACGCACGCGTAAACTCCGAAATCAACAACGTCACCAACACCGAATTCCACGCCGGCGACATGAAGGATGTGCTGTCGGCCGAGTTCATCACCGAGCACGGCCGCCCCGACGTTGTCATCACCGACCCGCCTCGCGCCGGCATGCACGTGGACGTGGTGCAGCGCCTGCTCGAAATGCGTGCCCCACGCATCGTATACGTGAGCTGCAACCCCGCCACTCAAGCCCGCGACCTAGAGTTGCTGGATGAAGCGTACAAAGTAACGCGTGTGCAGCCGGTGGATATGTTCCCGCATACGCACCATGTGGAAAATGTAGTGCTGCTGGAGCTGCGATAGACAACCTTAGCTAAGAAAGTGTTGTCATCCTGAGCTTGCGAAGGACCTTATCACGTCGCAATCGACTGCCTGATGCCCTACTACGTATACATTACGACAAACCCGGCGAAGACAGTGCTCTACATTGGCATTACTAATAGCCTGGTTGATAGGATGGCACAGCATTATGCTAATCGAGGTTCTACCCAAACATTTGCAGGACGCTACTTTTGCTATAATCTCGTGTATTTCGAAGAGTATGTCGATAGTAAAGCTGCCATTACCCGTGAGAAGGAGTTGAAAGGATGGACGCGGGCAAAGAAGGAAGCATTGATTGCCAATGATAACCCTGACTGGACTTTCTTGCCTACTTAACTGAGAAGCGAACGTGATAAGGTCCTTCGCAAGCTCAGGATGACACAGTAAACAATATTAGCACACCCAAATGGACTACGCCAACGCCCCCGAACTGAACGGTAAATACCTAGGTACCATCACCAAGGATTTCGCCACGGTTTCTGATACGCTGATGGAAGCGTCGTCGCAGATTCGGAAGCGCGACATTTCCAAGTATCCGATTTTCGTGTTTGCTCGCCAAGAAGTGCCACTGGGTGGCTTGCTGGTGAATGCCGATGAGTTAGGTCTGGAGTGGCACGTATTTGCCTCTTACCTCGAACTCTTCGTGCAGCAGCACGTCATTGCGGCCGAAAATGTAGAAGCCTTCGAGCAGACTTATAAGGACCCAAATGAGTACTGCTGCCTCTTCGTGCTAGATGAGGAGTTTACCAACTTCGTATATATCCCCTACCCCGAGGACTAATAAGCGCTGGTCTGCTTTCACTCATCTATTATCCTGAAGAAGGCAGGATCTTTCGCTCCTGAGTTCCAGGCTTACATAACTCAAACGCCCTTGATCAGCCACCTAGGTGGTCGATCAAGGGCGTTTGAGTTATGTAAGCCTTGTCAGTAAAAAAGGAAGGTTCCTCCTTCTTCAGGACGACAAGCGAGAAAGAATAGAAGCAGTGAGAGCCTAGCTTAAAAATGCTGCCAGCCTTGCGCTTGTAACGGCACCGCCTGACCAGCTTTCGTCACGAGATTTACGCCTTCGCTCTTCACCATCATGTTGCCAATGATTGTGATGTCCGGGTGATTTTTGAGTTTGTCGTAGTCGGAGAGCGGCACGGTGAAGAGCAGCTCGTAGTCTTCGCCGCCGTTGAGCATACACATGATGGGGTCGAGGTTGAACTCACTGGCAGCTTCCAGCGTGGGGTTGGCAATGGGTAGATTTTCGGAGAAGATGCGGGCACCCGCGCCGGAAGCTGCGCACAAGTGCAGCAGCTCGGAAGCCAAGCCATCCGAAATATCGATCATGCTGGTGGGCATGATACCTAGGTCTTTCAGCTCGTGCACGATGTCCATGCGTGCCTCGGGGCGTAGCTGGCGCTGCACCACGTAGCTATAGCTACCGAGTTCGGGCTGCATGTCGGGGTCGGCGAGGAAAGCTTGTTTTTCGCGCTCCAGCACTTGCAGGCCCATGAAAGCGCCACCTAGGTCGCCGGTTACGCAGATAAGGTCGTTGGGTTGGGCACCACTGCGGCGCACGGCTTGGCCGCTCGGCACTTGCCCCATGGCCGTGATGCTGATGGTGAGGCCGCCCCGACTAGCGGTGGTGTCACCGCCTACCAGGTCCACGTTATAGGCTTCGCAGGCGAGGCGCATGCCTTCGTACAGTTCCTCAATGGCTTCTACGGAGTAGCGAGCCCCAATAGCTAGCCCCACCACAATTTGGGTTGGCAAGGCGTTCATGGCAGCGACATCGGATACGTTAACCGCTACCGCCTTGTAGCCCACGTGCTTCAGGGGGGCAAATGTTAAGTCGAAATGCACACCTTCTACCAGTAGATCAGTGCTTACCACGATATCGTGCGCAGCGGGTGGTGCGATGATGGCAGCATCGTCGCCGATACCTAGGCTGGTGCTGGCTTGCCGGAGGGTGATGGTATTTTGTAGGCGTCGGATCAGGCCGAATTCACCCAGGGTTTCTAAGGGAGTTACGTCGCTCATGAAAGAATGCAGATTAGCGTGGGACAAAGGTAAGGGCCACAGCGTTGTAGCGCGAACCACTAGCAGAGCGTCAGCGAAGTACTGATTTGGCGTGTTGTTGCGTGGCTTACTAGACTATATTTTTGACAAGTATCGTTCTAGCATACGCGAAGCAAGATCTTCGTGCTACTTATCGCTGCCGTGAACAGCTAACTTTGTTTACTCATTATTGCTTCTATGAAAAAGATTCTCCCGTTAGCCTTCCTTATTGCCCTCGCGAGCCTCGAGGCTTGTAAAACCGATCGTTCCTCTAAAACCGTAGATCTCGCATCGCCGGCCGCGGCTAAAGCGCAGCTTGACGTGTTGCGCGACTCCGTGGATGTTCGTTGGACGCAGATGATTGCCAGTGACGATGCCAAGATTAGCGCCACCCGGCAAGTGTTGCGTGAGCTTGCCAACCAGCCCGGCGTTGATCGTGCTCAATTGCAACAGCTAACACGCGCTAACGACCGACTGAAAAACGTACGCTATAACCAGCAAACGATGGCCAACTCAGCGCAGATAGATGCCTACGATGCTGCTCAGGACTCCCTGCTGCATGTACTCTACCCCATAGCACAACCTACCAGCGGCCAGTCGAGCGAACTAGTACGCAATTTGACGGAAGGTATTCAGTCTTCCGACAGTGAAGTCGTTGGGTACCGCTTGCGCTATGATCAGGCAGCTAAGCAGTTCAATAACTACTTGCAGGTACACCAAGAACAGTTCTCAAAGCTAGGAGGAAAGTACAGCAAGCTTCAGCCGTTGCCGTTGTTCGAACTTCAGCAATAGCGCGCATTGTGTAGCCAATTTGAGCCTTTTGCCTACTCCATCTGCTCGAATGCTTACGCAGGCACTGTTGTGCTTTGATAGACAAAGCGTTATCTTTCACCACCTAATCACAATTTCTACAAAAAACACTATTAGGCAGGCTAGGATCAATTATAAACCGGTTTAATTCCTACATTTTTGCACGCTGCGTTATCAGCCGCTCTTCTGCGGTGCACTCTACCCCTCACTATGTCATCCCGAATACATCTTCTACGTCCGTCAAGAGTTCTTACGGCACTTATTCTGGGATTTGTCATGGTAATAGCGCCTGCTTGCCGCGATGCTCGGATGATGACGGTCGGCCCTGAATGCAACGTGCGCGCTACCGTGCGCGACTTGACCGCACTTGATGGCTGTGGCTTTGTACTAGAGCTGCCTAACGGCGTACGCCTGTCGCCGGATGCACAGGTTTGGGAAGGCTTTACACCCTACGAAGGACAGCAGGTGATGATTCGGTTTCAGCAGATAAATCGCGCCACGACCTGCCAGGTTGGTCGGCCCGTACACATCTACTGTATCACTGAAATTCAGCCTACATCGGGGCAATATTAACCTAGCTTCTTACAGCCCAAAAAGAAAAGCGGCCCGGAATAATCCGGGCCGCTTTTCTTTTTGACTACTTAGCGACTTGCCTTACAGCTTTGCCATTTCCTCGTGTACGAAGTCAGCCAACGTACGCAAATAGCTGGTGCTGAAATCGAAGCGAATGCCAGCGGCGGCGTAGATTTCCCCAATTGGGGCTGTGTAGCCTAGCGCCAACGCTCGCTTGTAGGCAGCTAGGCCTTCCTGTGGATTCTGGCGGAAGTTGCGCCACACCGCAATAGCTCCGAGCTGCGCCATAGCGTATTCAATGTAGTAGAACGGCACTTCGTAGAGGTGCAACTGCTTCTGCCACATATAGGGTTTGAAGCGCTCTAAGCCTTTCCAGCTTACCGTCCGTTGGTTGAACTCATCAAAAATCTTTACCCAGCAGTCGTGGCGCTGCTCCACGCTGTGGTTCGGATTTTCGTAGATCCAGTGCTGAAACTTGTCGATGGTGGCCACCCACGGGAACGTTTCGAGCACGCTCTCCAAGTGCGTTTTCTTTGCCCGGCGCAGCTCATCCTCGTCGTTGAAGAACAAGTCCCAATGGTCCATGCTCATCAGCTCCATGCTCATAGAAGCTAGCTCAGCAACCTCTGACGGTGGGTGCTTATCGGCGGAAAGCGGCAAGGAACGCGTAAGGAAGCTATGCACAGCGTGCCCGCCCTCGTGTAGCATCGTCACGACATCGCGCAACGAAGAAGTGGCGTTCATAAAAATGAACGGTACCCCCGTTTCGTCGAGCGGGTAGTTATAGCCACCTGGCGCTTTTCCCTTGCGCGACTCTAGGTCTAAGTGGCCCATTTGCTGCATCGTGCGCAAACAGTCACCCAAGTAAGGATCGAGGCGTTGAAAGACCGTAATGGTTTTCTCCAGCAACTCTTCTCCTGTTTCGAAGGGACGCAATGGGGCTTTACCTGACACGTCTACGTCGAGGTCCCAGGGGCGTAGCTCTGGCAGAGCTAGGTCTTGGCGACGCTCCAGATCCAACTCGTCGATGAGCGGCACAACCGTTTCACGAATAGCACGGTGGAAAGCGAAGCAATCTTCAGGCGTGTAGTCGAAACGCCCGAGCGCGGCAAACATGTAATCGCGGAAGTTAGAAAAATCCGCGTTCAGGGCCATCTGATGCCGTAGCTGAATCAGTTCGGTGAAGAGCTGATCGAGGGACAAAGCATCCTGCTGGCGGCGAGTCTGAACGGCATACCACGCGTCTTCTCGCACGGCCCGATCTGGGTTCTTCAACCGGTCGGCAGCCCGCGGCAGGGTCATTTCCTCGCCGTCGAGCGTCACGGTCATGGCACCTACCGTAGCGGCGTACTGCTGCTGTTTGGTGCTAATATCTGTTTTGAGCGGAATGTTCTCGGGACGGTAGATTTCCAGGGCTTGCCGCACGGAGCGAATAAACACGCGGTAGCGCGCGGGGTCGAGCCCTCCTAGGTAATCCGAGCTCATCATCTTTTCGTTGAGCGCGTGGTCGTAAGGGGCGACATTCGGCTCAATCTCACTGACAAAGTACTGGAAGGCCTCTGCACGAACCGTATCCTGGGTATCGCACGTCATGCGGATGTAGCGCCAAGCGAGGTTCTCGCTCAGCACACTTTCCAGTTCGCTACGGTCAAGAAGCCACCTTTCTAAGTCTTCCGAGGAAGGAATGTCACGGTCACGAAGCTCCAAGAAATAGGGTTCAAGGGTAGCCCAATCTGTGACGGTGAAACCCTCGGGTAAATACTGCCGCGGTGGACGCCGAGTTTCCGTGGCCGAGGCTAATTGAGGTTCAGGGGCGGCATTTATCATGGGTACAAGATACACTAACGTTTCTTTCTTGTTAGGACTTTTTGACAGCACGACGGCAATTTCCCGCAGCGCTGATCCGAGTCATATCAAGAGTATCGTAGGTTTAAAAACGACAGCCAAACGCTTTGTTTGGCACTGGCCAACAAGCTAATCAATCTCAATCACGACATCGTCGGTCAGTGGGTGACCCACACAGACGAGTACGTACCCTTGCTTCAATTCGGAATCAGAAAGGCCCTCTCGCTCATCCAAATGCACCTTACCCGACAAGCACTTACCCCGACAAGCCGTGCAGAGCCCAGCTTGGCAGGAATACGGCAGATCAATATCTAGGTCGAGCGCCGCCTCCAGAATCGTCTGGGAAGGCGCTACTTCTATTTCATACTCACTGCCTTCGTACTGAATCGTTACGGTACGCGCCGTCACTTTGCCATCGTCCGCTGCTGCTGATACGTCGCCGTGGCCGTTAGGTTGAGCCGCTGCGGCTTCCATTGTTTCGGCCGCCGCTACAAAGCTTTCGTGCCGAACCTGGCTGGCCGGTACGCCCAACAAATCGAGCGCAGCGCGTGCCTCGTTCATCATGCCCTCTGGGCCGCAGAGATAGTAATCGGCTTGCTCGGCTGGAAACTGGTGTTTATGCTCCAGAATACGCAGCAACATGGTCCGATTCAGACGCCCCGTATGCTGATGCGGGTCGGGAGCGGCTGGCTTAGACGACGTGAACCGGCTGAAGAAAGAGGTACTTTTGCTTTCCGCTTTGCCCGTGGGCTGGCTGTACACGTGCTCTACCTGAAACCGGTTAGGATATTGCTCTTGCAGCTTTTGGAGTTGCTTGTGGAAGATGACGGCTTCCTCGTTACGGTTGCCGTACACCAGGAGCACGTGACTGTTAGGCTCCTCGCGTAGCACTGCTTTCAGGATGCTCATGAGCGGCGTGATGCCACTTCCCGCTCCCACCAGCACCAACGACCGCGCCGCTTTGAAGCTAGGCTTCACGGTGAAGTTGCCGAGCGGCGCCATCACTTCTATCTGCTGGCCTACCTTCACTGTATCAAGCAAATAGTTGCTCACCAAACCACCATGTACACGCTTTACCGTCACCGACAAGCGAGGCGCTTCGTGGGGCGTGCTGCTGAGCGAGTAAGCCCGGCGCTCCTTTTTGCCGCCTGGTCCACAGGGTAGAATCAAGGTTAAAAATTGGCCCGGCTCGCTGGCAATCGGCTGACGATCGGGGTGTTCGAGGTGAATAGTAACAGCGTCGCTGGTTTCGGGAGTAACCTCGACAACGTTGAGTGTAAAGTAAGGGCTGCTCATGAAAGCAAAAAAGCTAGGTTGAGTAGAATAACCGAGATAGGGTGCCGCTGGTTCGGCACAGCAGCAAAGTAAGGACTTTTGTTGCGGACGACTTAGCTTGCATCTTTGTTTACTTGTTGCCTATCGTTGGGCAAGATCTAGCTTGGCGCTAGGCCCTTTACTATATGCTTTCCACTTTGCTCCAGCAGCACCAAGCTGCTTTTGGCCCAGTTCTCCCGGTTGATCTGAACGGCGCCGACGTGTGTCGCCTCGATTTTTCGGCCACTAACCCGAGCCTTGCCACCGCCGACTTGCGCGACAGTACTTCGTTTGAACAAGTTGTGCAGGCGATGCTGACGGCTCAAAATGCCAGAATTGGGGTAGGTGGCTATCTAGAAAACCGCATCATCTATCGGCGTAGTCCTGGCTTATTTGGCGACCCTGCGCTACCGGCTCGCTCGCTGCACCTAGGTGTCGACGTATGGCTGCCTGCGGAGACACTCGTGCTTGCGCCGCTAGCCGCCACCGTGCACAGCCTAGCCGATAATGCCAGCTTCGGCGACTATGGCCCAACGGTTATTCTTCAACACGAATTGGAAGGCACCACATTTTACACGCTCTACGGGCACCTAGGTCGTCGCGAGTACGACAATCTGCGCAAAGGCCAGAAGCTAGAAAAAGGGGCCGCTTTTGCTACGGTCGGTCCATACCCTGAGAATGGTGATTGGCCGCCACACCTGCACTTCCAGGTTATGGCAGACATGCAAGGCCGCTCTGGCGACTTTCCTGGAGTGGCCCTGCCATCAGAGCAGAAGCAGTGGGCAGCATTGTGCCCCGATCCCAATTTAATTCTGCAAAGCCGCTGGTTATAGTCTTCTCTATTCTCCTGAGCTTGGTTTGCAGGGAAGACTATACGTAGCTAAAAAGCTCAGCGCCCTTGATCAACCGTATGATTGATCAAGGGCGCTGAGCTTTAAGAAGAAATTTCTTCAGCCTAGGTAACGAAGAAGTTAGTCAAACTTGATAGCCGTCACAGGTCTGATGCGCGAAATCAAATACGTGGGAATCAGTACGGCGAGCAGCGATGTGCAGAAGGTAGCCACATTCAGCACCACGATGATGAAAGGGTCCCAATGAATCGGCACCCGATCCATGTAGTAGTTTTCGGGATCGAGCGGAATGAGGTGGAAGAAGTACTGCAAGGCGCAGAAACCTAGCCCGACTAAGTTGCCGTAAAGCATCCCGCGCAACGTAAGACTCAGTCCTCGGAAGAAAAACATACTCCGGATCTGGTTGTCGGTAGCCCCAATGGCTTTCAGCACTCCAATCATGTTGGTGCGCTCCAAGATCATGATAAAAATAGTGGCTACCATGTTGAATGTTGCCACGAAGATGATGAGCAGCAGGAAGATAACTACGTTACGATTCAGCAGTTGCAGCCAGTCGAAGAGCTGCGCGTACTGCTCGGTGATCTTATCCAACTTCAGGTTATAGGGTAGATTCTCATACATGCTCTCCGCCACGGGGTCGAGCTGCTTGAAGTTGCGCAACACCACTTCCACCCCACCCACCAGCGAATCGGGCCAAGCGTTCAGCTCCCGAATCTGGCGAATATCGCCCAGCACAAACACGTCGTCGAACTCATCGAGGCCGGTTTGGTAGATGCCTTTCACCTGGAACTTGCGAACCCTAGGTGGATTCTGGATAAAGTAGAACAGCGCCTCATCCCCTATTTTCAGCCGTAGCTTATCGGCAATCTTGCGGCTGAGCAGCACATCAGTGCTAGCAGAAGTATCGGGGAAGCTCAAAAACTTGCCCGACACCAAGTTTTGCCGCATGGTAGAAGGCGAGGTTTTCTCGTCGATACCTTTCAGCACCACTCCGAGCACTTCGTCGCGGGTTTTAATGATGGCCGTTTTGCGCGCGAAGGGCTGAATGGCTTTTACCTGCGGGAAGCGTCGGAGCTCCGATACCAGCCGCGGCTCGCCAATGGGCTCTACTTCCAGCGAGTTATTGGTGTCGTACTTGCTAATTTGCATGTGCGACCCGAAGGAGAAAATCTTGCTTTGTATCTCATTCCGAAAGCCTTCGAGAATCGCAAACGACACAATCATCACGGCCACGCCAAGGGCAACGCTGATTATGGCTATTTTTGTGACCGACGAGGTAAAAGAACCTGAGTCAGCCCCATCAATCTTGTGGGATATGTAGCGCGCAATGTTCACTGCCGTAAAGCTACACGTCTGTAATCAGTTTTCCAGTTCACTTTTCAGATGTCTTTACCGCTTTTAACCGGCTTATTTAGTCTATCACTGCTCTTTACTGATGGCAGCTGCGTCTCAGCAACCACGCACCTGCCGCAAACGGCTCCATTTGCTACCACGTCAACTTCCGTTCCGAAGCCTAGCTTGCAGACCGGCGCCGAGCAACTCGAACGCTATTTGCCGCAGCTGAAAGGCAAGCGGGTAGGGCTGGTTGTCAACCAAACTTCGCGCCTAGGCCGCTCCCACCTCGTCGATACGCTGCTTGCCCAGGGCATTCAGGTCAAGACTATTTTCGCGCCCGAACATGGCTTCCGGGGCGACGCCGACGCCGGTGCCACCATTCAGGACGGCCTCGATGCTCGCACGAAGCTGCCTGTGCTTTCGCTTTACGGCGCCAACAAAAAGCCCTCAGCCGAGCAATTGGCGGCAGTAGATGTTGTGGTGTTTGATATTCAGGATGTGGGCACGCGCTTCTATACCTACATCAGCACGCTGCACTACGTGATGGAAGCCTGCGCCGAAAACCGAAAGCCGCTCCTCGTCCTCGACCGTCCTAACCCGAACGGATGGTACGTAGATGGACCGATCCGTGAAGCAGGCCTGGAATCCTTCGTTGGCCTCGACCCGTTGCCCATCGTGCACGGCCTGACCGTAGGCGAGCTAGCCCGCATGATCAATGACGAGAAGTGGCTGCCGAAGGGTGCGCAGTGCCCTCTGACTGTAATTCCGATGCAGGGCTACACGCACACCACGCGTTACTCACTGCCGGTGCGCCCCTCCCCCAACCTACCTAACGACCGCGCCATAGCACTTTATCCATCGCTGTGCTTGTTCGAGGGCACCAACGTGAGCGTCGGGCGCGGCACCGATACGCCGTTCCAGTTGCTTGGTAGCCCGACCCAACCGGCTACGCGGCCTTACAAGTTTACGCCTCAACCAACGGCCGGGGCAGCGAAGCCGATGCATCTGAACGTGCTATGCTACGGCCAGGATCTGACCAAGCCGCAAGCTGATGAGAAGCCCGGGTTCACCCTAGCTTATTTGCTAGATTACTACCGGCAGTCGACGACAAAGGACAAGTTCTTCAATAACTTTTTTGAACGGCTAGCGGGCACGAAAGCGCTGCGCGGGCAGATCGAAGCAGGCAAGTCGGAACAAGAAATCCGCAAATCGTGGGAGCCGGGTTTGAGCCAGTTCAAGCAAGCGCGTAAGAAGTACTTGCTGTACACTGATTTTTGATGGTTGAATAGCCAAACTGATTTAACCACCTAGCCACTCACCTCTTCCTATGCTCCGAATCATTTTTATGGGAACGCCCGAGTTTGCGGTGCCCACGTTAGAATCTTTGCTCAGCTGGTCGGGCTGCCAAGTGGTAGCCGTCGTGACGGCGCCCGATAAGCCTGCCGGCCGCGGCCGGCAGCTTGCGGCTTCGGCCGTGAAGCAAGCGGCTGTAGCGCACAGTCTGTCGGTATTGCAACCTACTAACCTGAAATCACCAGAATTTCAAGCCGAACTGAAAAGCTACGCTGCCGACCTGCAAGTAGTAGTAGCCTTTCGCATGCTACCCGAGGCCGTCTGGAACATGCCACGGCTAGGATCTATCAACATTCATGCGTCGCTGCTGCCCCAGTACCGCGGCGCAGCTCCCATCAACTGGGCGCTCATCCACGGTGAGACGGAAACAGGCGTTACGTCTTTTTTCCTACAACACGAAATTGATACGGGCAACCTGATCTTCCAGGACGTAGTGCCCATCACACCCGACGACGACTTCGGCTCCCTCTACGAGAAGCTGAAAACTACGGGAGCCGACCTAGCCCTACGCACCGTGCAAGCCATTGCGGCCGGCACTGCGCCTAGCCTTCCGCAAGCTACCACCAGTGATTTGCGCATGGCCCCCAAGATTCAGAAGGAAACCGGCCGTTTGGATTTCGCCCAGCCAGCTTCGGATCTCGTCAACTTGGTCCGCGGCCTGTCGCCTATCCCAACGGCTTTCACCCAGCTCCCAGATGGCCGCACACTCAAGGTGTTCAAAGCAGCGGCGCTTCCCGAGACCGAAGCAGCCACAGGATCAGCTGGCACATGGCTATCCGACGGTCGTACGTACTTGCGCGTGCAGACGGCAGCTGGTCAGCTCGACTTACTTGATGTGCAGCTAGAAGGGAAGAAACGAATGCCCGTTGCCGAATTCCTGCGCGGTGTGAAAGTAATTGCCAGTTAGCAGTCCTCACAGGAAGACCTAGGCCGTAACACCTGTATCGTTCTTGCACCTTCTTTTCTTAAAGACCACTGTTAGCAGCTTTATTCAACTGATAATGAATAGAGTTGTTAACTTCTACTTGATCAAATGCTCGCTTTCGTAGTAGCCGTTGCAGACAACGGCGTAATTGGCCGCGATAACCAACTTATTTGGCACTTGCCCGCCGACTTACGCCATTTCAAGGAGCTGACCCTAGGTCACCCTATCGTGATGGGTCGGCGCACCTACGAATCGATTGGCCGACCATTGCCTAAGCGTACTAATATTGTTGTGACCAGGCACCCTGACTGGCAAGCTGAGGGCTGCACGGTAGCCTACTCAGTACCGACTGCGCTGGAGCTAGCTCGCCAGCTGGATGAGCAAGTCTTCGTTATTGGTGGGGCGGAAATCTACCGCCAAGCCTTAGCCGCCGCCGACACCATCTATCTTACCGAAGTGCACCACGCCTTCGAGGGTGATGTTTTCTTTCCTGAAATCAACTCCAATGAGTGGCGCGAAACAACGCGCGAGCGGCACGAGCCCGACGACCAGCACGCCTACGCCTTCAGCTTTGTAACACTACAAAAAAGGTAAGCACTGAAAAAAGGAATGGCCTAGCTGCGCAGCTAGGCCATTCCTTTTTTCAGTGCTTACCTTCTGTTATCGTCTAGCGAAGCAGCACAAGTTTGCCCCAATCCTTTTTAAAGGCCTTATCGGTACCAGTGCGACGATGCCCAAACTGGTTTGTGGGGTCGTCCATCACCACGCGGTAGAGGTAAGTACCGTTGGCAAGCTGGTCACCAAATTCATCGGTGCCGTTCCAAGCATACTCGGTGATGTTGTTGCCAATGTGCAAAGGACCTAGCTCGTTCATCAAGATTTCGCGCACCACCTTGCCTGTCAGCGTCATGATCTGAATCTTCATGTTGCGCGGCAGTTCAGAGCCCGTCAGGGTGAACACAAACTTAGCCTTGCTGGTAATTGGGTTCGGATAGGGAAAGACGTTCGTGATGGTCGAAGCGCTGATTACCTCGAAAGAAATCTTGTAGTTCTCCGTACCAGCCGCCGAGTTGTTGGCGTCACGGGCTTGCGCTTCCAAGGTATATACCCCGTCGGGCAGGGGCGCTGATTTACCTGGTTGATACTCTACCCTAGCAATGCCTTTTGTTGAATCAGCACTAAAGATAATGCTAGAGCTGGCCATATCTACCTGCACCGGCGTTGCTTGGCCAGGCCGCGTGAGATACAGATTGAAGTTGCTTGCCTTCGTAACCGGCTGAAGACGGTTCTCATCTTTCAATTGCACCATAATAGCAGGCGTCGGCGATACGATATCTCCGTTTAGAATATGCAAACCATCGAAGGCTACATCTAGCACCGGTGGCACGTTGTTATCTGGTACTGTGAAAGGGGGCAATGGAAGCTGGTTGTTGAAGTAGTTCAGTTCCGGCAGCAAGCGTGGATTCACGTCTACCTCCCCCGTAATAGTCCCAGTGAGCCCAATTACATTAAGCTTCACGGGGAACACCACCGATCCATCAGCTTTGAGCGTAGCGGGAGCCGTAATATCATCCGTGCGCACCACGTTCTTGCCGTCACGAACCGTAATCCTAGCTTTCAGCGGAGTGCCAAAGTCCACGGCGGATACGTTCTGGAAGGTAACCGGCAACGTAATGTAGCCCGTTGTAGTGGCCTGTTGTAGCAGCGTAGCGGCATCGTAAGCCGTGACAGGCGTTACTAGGTCACGCCGTACAACGCCCTCAGGAACTCCCTGGTATGCGACCAGCCATTGCTCCAACTGTGGCGCCGTCCGGTTGAGGGTATCGCGCAACTCCAGCACGAGTTGTAAGTACGGATATTCCTTAGCTGATACGCTACTGAGCGCCAGAGCTCGGTTGGTTACGTTCGAGTTTAGCACCGTCTCTGTACCAGCCGCATCAATCCCTACGAGGCGTAGCGTGTAGCTATCAGAAGCTTCCGTCCGGACGGTGTGGTAGAGCGTATTCCACTGCTGAGCCGGCCCGATGCGCGTGGAGGTGATGGTTGCTTTTCCGGTCTGGGTACGCATAGTAGCACTTAGCGCAACTACTTGTTCAGCCCGCGGCACCGTGCTGCTTGCGTCGTAGCTAAGTTCCTGCACGGGGTTAGCACCGGCTCCTGCTTGCCCTACGAAAGCAAATGGGTCACCATCCTGCAACTGATTAATAAGTCGCGAGCCGAGGCTTGCTAGTTTTGCCTTCAACGCGGGCGTAAACGTGGAGAAGTTTACCCGGTTCATAGAAACCATGGCCACGTAAGCACCTTCCGGCACTTCATTGAGCAGTTCTAGCAGCCTGTTTTGCTCAGCTGATGTATTGATATTATCTGAGCCGCTGCTGGCGAAATGATAGAAGAACTGATCTTCCTGACCGCACATGTAATAGCGGTTGCCAAACTTCGGCACGCGCTTGAAAGAACGCCCGTTAAACACGGCCACCAATATATTGGGCAACCCTGTCGAACAGTTATTCACGTAAGGGCTGCTGCTATTGAGCACCGTAATACCATATGAATTCTGGAAAGTTGGTCCTGCTCCAGTGCTTCCTCCCTGCGTACGCAACGTTAGTCCCTGCGTCACTTCACTGAAGGCCCACTTACCCGATGGCGCCGCCACGTTCAACCCATCCGTAAGTGCATCGCGCTGAAACTGCCCATGATGGCTCTGCGACCAGCCGCCGGCACTACCCGTAATTACCCGGAAAGAGCTAGTAGCCCACTCAGGGTTCTCACCCGTCTGCGGCGCTTGGAAGCGCAAACGCCAGTACCACACCACACTGTCGCGCCCGGCGATGGACGGAAGCGTGGGGCGCCACTCAGCTAGCAATGTACCATCGACCTGCGTGCGACGCACCAGTGGGCTATTGAACGTTGGCACGGTATCTAGCTCCATGTCATACTTACGCTGGGCCCCTTTCAGGTCATTAGTCTGCCCAACCAAATGCACAGCGTTAGAAGCTACAATGCCGAACTCGGGTGGATTAAGCGCCGTTACGCCACCTTGCAAAAAGCTGAAGTTGATGCTAGCCTGATTGTTTGTTTCATCAAGCTCGTCTACTTCGTTCTTGTAGTCCACATTGACCACAAACCGGTTGTCACCGAATACAAGGCCTGTATTTGGAATTTCAATAGCATACGTGGTATCGCGCCACGCCTGTCGGAAAGCCTTGGGCGTAATTAAGCGGGGAGGCTGTCCCGTAATCTGACGCGAAACGGAGATGCGGACCGAATCATAGGTAACCTTGCCCGTATTTTTCACTTTTACCAGCAGGTTAAATTTCTCCGATGAAGCCTGCACGGGCTCTGTGCCTATCGACTTGATTTGCAACAAACTATCGGCAGTTACAAAGTCAGGTTTTGCGGGTGCGTAGAGCTTCAGTGCGGGGTCGCCTTGCCAGATGGTGCTCATCAGCATATTGATGCCCGCAGCGTTGCTACCGCCCGGAGTGCTGCTCACGTAAAGTGGCATGAGCCGCCGTGCTACTTCATTCTGAATTACGGCAACTGGCTTTCCGTACCAGTCTGGTTCGTTGAACAGTAGCTTATACAGCAGGTCGGCGTAGGTATCCAGATTGGAGTCAAAGCCAAAGCTAGATTCGGCCATGAACCCGATCAAGCCTCTGTCAGCAGCAAGCGTCCATTGGGTACCAAAGGAAATATTGGAATCGCCAATGGTGAAAGCATTGCCCGCCGCACAGCCATAGAAGAACATGACTGGGTACTTACCCTTGTTGTTGTAGTTATTGGTTGGGTCGTTTACGTTACCTAGGTTCAGGTCGAAAGTATTCAGAGAGCCGTGCCCGAAGTACGTCATCAACGACAGCCCATTGTTCAACTCCGACGCAATGTTGATGTTAACCGGGAAGCTGTCGTAGCTACCCACCGTGGAGCGGGTATAGGTCTTCACGACTTTCCCCCCGAAAAGTGGCCGTTCTACGTGTAACCTATAGTTGTTTAAATAACCTTGAAACTGAGCAAATTGGCTAGGATCTTCGCCACCTGCCAAGTGTAGCACGTTTTTGCGCCAAGGGGCCAAGCCAGTTGCTTCGTGCTCTTTTAGCTTATTTAAATAGTTCAGCACATCTGTTGGCGTTTGCGCTGAAATTCGCCCGGTGGCCATTTTTGCTACGTAATCATCATTTTGCCAATCAGCCGTAAAGAAGGCGTCGGAAGCGCTACGGGTACTTGTCGGCACTAAGTCTTTAACAGGCCACGAGTTAGGGGCTTGCCGGTGATACGCATACAAATATTCACCCGTAATCAGGCCCTTACCCATGAGCAGCAAGCTCTTAGGGCGGCTGTCAGTTAGCATCCACTGCGCAAACTGCCGGATAGCTAGGGCTGACTTTTCCCCGTAGTGAAACTGGTTGTACAACTGCTCTGATGTAACAACCAATGTATCGTAACGACCACCACTGATGGAAGCTCGGTAATCGGCGTAGGCGCGCACTGGGTTAGCAACACTGCCCACAGGTTTCATCAAGGCCGTATTGCTCACAAGCAGGAAGTTATGGGCACTGGGCGTGATGGTTCGGAACCGTATTCTCTGCGCAGGCAGCGGCACCAGTGGCCGGGCCATATCCGCTACTAATAATTGCCGCGTGCGACTAACCGCCGCCGGAAAGACAAAGCCCCGTTTTGTATCGCTGACAGATTGTCCCTCAATACGTTGCACGTTATAAGCATCCGTCACATCGTAGCCCCGAGTGGTACTTGGAATTGTATCCAACACAAAATACGGTTGCCCACCCAGCGTGGAATCGTTGGAGAATGCTACACTCCGGCGGTTAGCGAACCATCGGTTCGTTTGTGGGTAAGTAACCCGTTCGTAACCAATTCGGTACCGATCCTCAATACCACCCGTTGGGGTTGGTACTTGACTTTTGGTAAATAGCGTGAGCCGACCGTTCCGGCTTATATCGGAACGCTCAAACTCGAAACGGCCCTTCGTCTGCGAGTAACCGAGGTACTGTACGTTACCTAGGTCTCGGTTATCTGAATCACCGCCGCCAGGGTACCGGATATATGTCTTAGTAATATGGTTGACCGACGTGTTGCCCGAATAGAGAACTTCTAGGCGTGGTTTGGGTCCGCTAGCCGAGATGCTCCGGATTGAATCCACGTAGAAAAATGGAAAAGAAGTAGAGCGAGCCTGATCCGACATAAAGCCCTCCTGAGGCTCAGCCCACGCCTGCCACACAAAGCTATCCATGCTGATATCGGAGTAACGAAACGTCTCAATAGTTGTAGCGGTCTGCATCCGATAGGGATGCGGCGTGCCCGTACCCGCTAGGTTCGATTCGCTCATGCGCTTGCCTTGTGCAGTGGCAGACACTGTTAGGAAGTACGCAGCGGTATCGGTGTAGAGGCTGTATAAGTTGTGCGGCTGGTCGCTGGCCTGTTTGTACATCCCCCGGTCGAGCTGCCCGTCGTTGCGCTGCCCGTAAAACTCGACGAAGGTCGTTGGGTCTAAGGAGGCTTGATTGCCTCCGACATAGATGGCGACTTCCTTACCTCGGCGCCACAACTGCACCCGACGTGGATCGGCACTAGTTAAGCCCGCTTGCGTCAGATATTGATAATCGAGCTTATATAAGCCGTTTTGGGCAACCTTGATCTTGTAGTATTGCTGACCTGGCACAATCCACTCGTTGCCATAAGGCCCTGACTGCGCCACCGCTGAGCCAGTGCCCAACAGGAACAAGCTAAAAAACAGGCACCAACTCAGTAGCTGGTAAAAACGGTAACGTTGTAGCATCCGGTAATAAATAGGAATGTCACGGATAGGTCAGACAACTGCCCAACTCGGCAGTGTTCTTATCAAAAGTTGTACCCTAGCTGCTCGTTATTTGAATCCGTAGCCGAGCGAGACAATAATCGAGTTGGCATTCGTACCACCTAGCTTCTCAACCGCCAACCGCGACAACGCCAAATCGAGCCGCAAGCCGCTCAGCATCACGCCGACCCCAAGGCTAGGTTGCACGGTCCACTCCTTTTCGCCTGAAATGGAAGCGTCAATTTGCTGGATGTTGCTCACGCCACCGCGCAAGAAAACCAAGTTGTTGTATCCCAATTCGACGCCCGCGTGCGGGTCTATGCTTGCAAAGCTAGACGAGACCAGCGTGTTACGCTTGCCATCGGTAGTAATGTCGAAATCGGCAGCGGCGAGAGCAGTGAACTGGCCGGGTAACTGGAAGCTACGCCCCACCCCTAGGATAAAGCGAGGCAGCGTAATTTCATTTCCGTTTTTGGGAGTTGGGACGCCCACATTAGCGGAGCTTTTGAAGGCCTCTGTATTAATCTGCCACGCGTTAAACGTCGTCGTAATGTCGCGGGCCAGAAGACCTAGGCGCCAATTGCCGTGGTTGTATTGCACACCCGCATCGATGCCAAATCCATATGCATTAGCAAAATCACCAACGTTTCGGTAGATAATCTTGCCATTCACCCCAACAGACAGCCCTTCTACATTACCGATTTTGCGGGCGTACGAGAGTAGCAAGGCATAATCGGCAACCGAGAAATAGGTGATCTTATTGTAGTCGATGTACCCGTAAGAGTTGACGAGTTCCAACGTGTTGGCAATGTCGTCGACCCCCACGCGCACGATGCTCGCCCCTATAGTCGTCTTATCGTCCAGAGGCATGGCAAAGCCCGCATAATCATTCTTGACGATGCCGGAAAACAACTCGGAGTGCATAAGCACGGCGTCGTACTTATTCTTGAGATTAGCTAGGCCAGCCGGATTCCAGAAGCCGGCGGTAGCATCGGTAGCTAAGCTAGCCTGCACTTTGCCCATGCCTAGGGCCCGGCCACCCACGCCGATGTTCAGAAACTCATTGCTGTATTTAGGAGTGACATCCTTCGATTGCCCAGCAGCCGAAGCTGCCAAGCCGAGCGTGAGGCTAGTTCCCAGAAGTAGTTTGGCAATAGTAGAGAAGTGCAGCATAGAATAAGAAAAGAGACGAACGGTTAATCCGCAGTCGAACGCAAGATACTTAATTATAGTGCGTCCCAAGTTCTCGACTACTAGCCATCTTAACACAAATCAGACCATTAGCTTTTTCAGATTCTTCCTCACTTTGAAGATTAAAGCAACTCTATTGACTTCTGAGTAAAAGTTTTTCCTACGTATAACTTATTGTATATCATTATTTTATCCAAACACCCCGCTAGCTGTGAGAAGGTCATGAATTTCATACAGTACTTTTTTTGCTTTAGTACCTTGCTTTGCATAGTACCTTTTGCTATCTTTGTCTCATTCTTCACCGATTTCTGCCTCAGCCATGAAAGTAGAGAACACCCAAGTGCAGATGCGGAAGGGCATTCTGGAGTTCTGCATCCTGGAAATCATTGCCCGCGGCGAGGTCTATGCGTCGGACATGCTGGAGGAACTCACCGCCGCCCGCATGATCGTGGTAGAGGGCACCCTCTACCCGCTACTGACCCGCCTGAAAAATGCCGGCTTGCTCGACTACACGTGGAAGGAGTCCACGAGCGGCCCGCCCCGCAAATACTACACGCTTACGCCCACCGGGCAGGAGTTTCTGCACGAACTCCGCCTAACATGGGAAGAGGTGTCGGACTCCATTCGCATCATTCGTCAGAAGCCGCACGCCAACGGCTCCGCCCCGCCGCAGGCCTGAATGCCCCGGTCCAGTTTTTTTCGAGTTAATCTTGAATTGCAGCACTGAGATGAAAAAGAACATCAGCATCAACCTCCAAGGCCTGATCTTCCACATTGAAGAAGACGGCTACGAAGTGCTCAGCCGCTATCTGGCCGAGGTAAGATCGCACTTCAGCAGCTACCGCGGCCACGAAGAAATTGTGGCCGATATCGAGAGCCGCATCGCCGAGCTATTCTCCGCTCGGGTATCTACCAGCAAGCAGGTCATCACCTTCGATGATGTGCAGGAGATGGTAGCCAAAATGGGACGGGTCAGTGATTTCCAATCGGCCGACGAGGCGGAGGAGGAAGAGGAAGCATTGGCGGGTGGGGCAGCTACCTATTCTGAGTATACGGCGAATGGCACGGCAGCAGCAGGTGCCACTACCAGCACCGCAACAGAGCCCAAACGCCTGTACCGCGACATGGCCAACCGGAAGATTGCGGGTGTGGCCGCGGGGCTAGCTCGTTATTTTTCCACTAACCCGCTATGGTTCCGGCTAGGCTTCTTGGGGCTTTTCATTGCTTTACCGGTTCTCTTCGATGATACGCGTTTAGAGGACTTGGGAGGAAAACTAGCGGGCCTGGCATTCATCAGCTACATCGTGTTGTGGATTGCCTTACCCAAGCGCTTCGACACCCCTCCTACTAACGACGATCCGACTTTTCGGAAGCTCTACCGCGACACGGACAATGGCAAAGTAGGTGGCGTATCGGCAGGCCTAGCTGCTTACTTCAAGACCGATGTAGTACTCATTCGCGTTCTGTTTGTAGCGTTTGTCTTTGCTGGTGGCTTTGCTATCCCGCTCTACATCATCCTTTGGATTTTGCTGCCCGAAGCCAAAACGGTTTCCGACAAAATGCGGATGCGTGGCGATGCCGTTACGTTATCAAGCATCGATAACTCTCTGCGTAACAACGTAGCAGATGGCAACGGAGCTAGCTCAAGCCGACCTGTAGGTACGTTTCTGGAAGAGTTGTTTCGGAACCTAGGTCCTCTCTTTGCCTTCGTGGGCACTGCCATCCGGTGGTTTGTGGGCATCATGCTTGTCATCACTGGTTTCTCTATGCTCCTGGGCTTTACCATCGCCCTAGGTGTGGCGTTAGGCTTGCTTCCAGAATCGCAGGGCTTTATCCACACGGGTCCTTTTCCACCTTACCTCTTCACGAATGGAGTACCCATTTGGTCTCTGCTAGCCTTCTACCTCATTGTAGGAATCCCTTCGCTGGCGATGCTCTTGTTAGGGCTTGGATTGATGCTGCGCCGCTCTGTCATGACGCGCACTACGAGCTTGTCGCTCCTAGGTTTGTGGCTCTTGAGTGTGGTAGGAACTAGTATTGCAGGAGTACGTATCAGCCGTGATTTTCAGGATGAAGGCTCGTACGCTACTACCCGGAAGTTTGCCCCCATAGCATACCCAACGGTAGTGATGCAGACACACGATTTCGACAACAGCATAACTCGTCCGCGTATTACACTGGTGAGTGCCGATAGCGGCGAGGTGATTCGGATGGAGCAGGAGGTTTCAGCTCGTGGAATCAACGAAACCGCCGCCATCGAAACCGCCGCCAACAGCGTAACCTACGGCGTACAGCAGCGCGACTCAGTGCTTACATTCGATGAGAGCGTTCGTTTCCGTCCTGGTGCCTCGTTCCGCGACCAAAAGATATTGTTGGTACTTCACCTGCCTAAAAACAAAACGTACCGCTTGTCCAATGATTTTGGTTACCTGCTCGATGACGAAGCTTTTGTAAACGACCACCGTCCCGAGAATGTAGAAAAGCGCCGTTTCCGTCTGCGTGGCAATCAGCTAGAGTGTATTACCTGCACTCCAGAGGAGATGAATGAAGCCCGCGACAATGACAACAGCGACGGCGGCGATGTGCATGTGGACCTAGGGAATGGCGACGACGTGCACGTTCGTGTCGACACTGACGACGACAAAGATGGAGACGTAAATGTGAAAGTAGACGTCGACCGGGCTAGCTTTCCTACAGAGCTAAATGACTATGGCTCCGGCCGGCGTACCTTCAATGAAAGTGGCTTTGAACGTGTTGAGGCCAGCGGCGCCTACCGCGTCTATGTACGGCAAGGCGGCGAGTTCAAAGTGGAAGCTGCCGGCGATGAGCGCGACCTACGCGACCTGCGCGTAGACACGGATGGCGGCAAGCTGGTGATTCGTAACCGTAACTCGGGCTCATGGTTCAACTTCTCCAAAAACACACGTAGCCCTGTGCTGATCCGCATTCAGGTGCCCACGCTCCGTTCTTTGGACCTGAGTGGCGCTTGCCGCGCCGACGTAGCAGGCTTCAAAGGCGAGGCCATGAGTGTTGGCCAGTCGGGGGCTAGTGCTGCTATCTTGGATGTAGACGTACCTCGCCTCGACCTCGACTTGAGTGGTGCCTGCCGCACCGACTTGCGAGGCCAGGCCAACGAATTCCACGCTGAAGGTTCTGGCGCCTGCCAGATCCAAGCCCTCGACCTTCAGGTTGACAAGGCTAACCTTGAGCTAAGCGGTGTGAGCCGGGCACGGGTACGGGTAGCCAACGAGTTGCGCACCGACCTGAGCGGCGCCTGCCACGTGGATTATGCCGGCAACCCTACCGAAGTTAAAAACGAAACGTCTGGCTCTTCGCGGGTACGGCACATAACGGAGTAACGGAACAAGTGAGTAGCTGAGTAATGGTATTCCATGATTTACTCAGCTACTCACTTGTACACAGTTAGTTTTCTGAAACAGGGGAGGCAAGTGGTGAGCTGTCTCCCGGAGGAAGTCCTCTTGTCTTTCCGAGCTGCAACAGGAAGGCAAAGGCTTCCTCCATTTCGTTTCGGATCTTGCCGTCTAAGATGGCTTCTAATACAGCATCCTTCAACTCACCTACTTCACGGGAAGGTTTTAGGCCAAAAGTCTGCATAATGACTTCGCCCGTAATAACAGGCTTGAAGTTACGCAGATGGTCTTTCTCTTCTACATCCTTCAGCTTCTGCTCGACCACGGCGAAGTTGCGCAGATAACGCGCAACACGCTGGTGGTCTTTGCTGGTAATATCGGCTCGGCATAGCGTCATCAGGCGGTCAATGTCGTCGCCAGACTCAAAGAGCAGGCGTCGTACAGCTGAATCCGTCACAGTTTCTTTTACCAAGGCAATCGGACGCAAATGCAACCGCACGAGCTTCTGCACTTGGCGCATTTCTTCTCCTAGGGGCAGCTTGAGGTCAGTAAAAATCTGCGGTACCCAGCGCGCTCCTTTGTCCTCATGCCCGTGGAAAGTCCAGCCAACTTTTGGATCCAAGCGCTTGGTTGCGGGTTTTGCAATATCGTGCAGAATGGCAGCCCACCGCAGCCACAAGTCACCGCCCGCCGCAGCGACGTTATCTAGCACCTGTAAAGTGTGGTAGAAATTATCCTTGTGAGCGTGCTGCCCCACGCGCTCCACACCGTAGAGCTGCGCCATTTTAGGAAAGATCAACTGCAACAACCCACTTTGAAACAGAAGCTTAAAGCCGTAGCTAGGTTTGGTTGCCTCAATGATCTTGTTTAGCTCTACCGTAATCCGCTCCTGCGACACGATCTTGATCCGATCCTTGTTGCGCGCTATAGCATCATAGGTATCCGGCTCAATATCAAAGTCGAGCTGCGTGGCAAAGCGCACGGCCCGCATCATGCGCAACGGGTCGTCGGAGAAGGTAACATCCGGGTCGAGCGGGGTGCGAATAGTTTTACGTCTCAGGTCCCCCACTCCATCGTAACGGTCGACTAAAGCCCCAAAGTCTTCTGGGTTGAGACTCAACCCTAAGGCATTGATCGTAAAGTCGCGCCGAGCTAGGTCCTCTTCCAGCGTACCGGCTTCCACTTCCGGCTTCCGCGAATCAGATCGGTAGCTTTCTTTGCGGGCACCCACAAATTCAACTTCTATCTCCGGCGTCGGCAGCATAGCCGTTCCGAAGTTCTTGAACACGGTAACCCGTGGCCGTCCCGGCAGTTTTTTGCCAACGGCTTGTGCTAGCTCAATACCATTGCCCACGCACACCACGTCCACATCTTTGCTCGGTCTTTCTAAAGCAAGGTCACGCACAAAGCCCCCTATTACGTAGGCCGGATACCCTAGCTCACCGGCCGCGGCAGCAATGGTTTGAAACAAAGGAAGATCAGGGAGTTGGGGAGACTTCATGGGCAGATCAGGATCGAAACTTCCCGCAAAGGTAGCAACTCCCTTTTTCGCGGTGGGCAACCGTTTTAGAAATGTCTTCCAGATTACTCGCGCACTACCTCCAGTTGACCATCAGCGCCAAGGCGCACCACGCGCGACGGCGCCACCGTGGTTGTATCGTCCTGCCGCCAATTTACTACGTAGTCAACACTACGGATAACTCGTGGATCAACGCTGGCGAAGGTGGCAGGCGTAGGTTCGCCACTCAAATTGGCGGAGGTTGAAACCAAACCGTGACCTAGGCGCAGCACGAGCTTATGACAAAATTCATCTTGCGGGATACGCAGGCCCACCGTACCATCAGGACCCACGAGTTGCGGAGCTAGGTGCTGCGCCGCTGGTAAAATATAGGTTGTAGGACGAGTTTGGGCAGCAAGAGCAGCTTCCAATCCTTCGGGTATTTCGGTCACGTAGCGTGTCAGCATCTTCAGGTCAGCCACGAGCACAATACTCGGCTTTCCCTCCGGCCGACCCTTTATTTTGTAGAGTTTCTCTACAGACCTGGGCACTTCGGCGTCGCAACCAAGTCCCCACACAGTGTCAGTGGGATAAAGAATGATTTGCTGCATTAGCAAGCAGTCAATGGCTGCATCAACTTCTTGGCGAAAAAAAGAACTCATAGTTAGCTAATATTCAGCTGAATGGTTATTTCTAGCATCGCAGTACAGGCAAGCTAGGCTTTGATTATTTCCTGGCACAACTCTACCAACACGCCCGCGGCGCTTTTGGGATGCACAAAGCAAACTAGTTTATTGTCGGCTCCTAGCTTCGGTTCCTCATTCAACAGGACAAATCCTTCGGCCCGCAGCCGGTTCATTTCCGCCCGAATGTCCGCCACTGCGAAGGCCACGTGGTGAATGCCCTCCCCTTTTTTACTCAGATACTTGGTGATGGCACTCTCGGGCGCCGTCCCGGCCAACAGCTCAACTTTAGCACCGCCCACCTGAAAGAACACCGTGTCGACTGCTTCGCTAGCCACGTGTTCTTTCTTATAAGGAGCTATACCTAATAGGGTCGTGTATAGCGTAGTAGCTGCTTCTAAGTCGTGTACAGCGAGGCCTAGGTGTTCTACGTTGGTAAACATGTGAGATGGACGTAAGAAGAGTAGTGCAGCTTATTTGTAATATATCTACTTTTGTGGGAGCAAAGTAAAACCAGTTCTGTTCTTTCTGTGTTCTACTTTCGAATCATTCTTACGTCGACTTACTGACTCCGAGCCATGCTCAAGCTACCTATCTACCTCGACAACAACGCCACTACCCCTCTTGACCCACGGGTACTTGAGGCCATGATGCCGTACCTGACCGAGGTTTTCGGCAATGCTGCCTCCCGTAATCACCCGTTCGGTTGGGCTGCTGAAGAAGCAGTTGACTATGCCCGTGAGCAAATTGCTCAGCTTATCAACTGTGATCCTAAGGAAATCATCTTTACCTCGGGTGCTACCGAGTCAGATAACCTAGGCATCAAGGGCGTGTTCGAGATGTACTCCCAGAAGGGCAACCACATCATCACCGCTACTACCGAGCACAAAGCTGTGCTCGATACGTGTAAACACATTGAAAAGCTAGGTGGCCGCGTAACCTACTTGCCCGTTAACGGCGAAGGCCTCATTAACCTAGCTGATCTAGAAGCCGCCATGACACCCGAAACCATTCTGGTGACCATCATGTACGGCAATAACGAAACTGGTGTTCTTCAGCCGATCCGCGAAATTGCTGCCATCGCTCACAAGCACGGCGCTCTATTTATGACGGATGGCACCCAGGCAGTAGGCAAAATCCCGGTGGATGTGCTTGCTGACGGCATTGACCTAATGGCGTTTACCGCGCACAAAATGTACGGCCCGAAAGGCGTTGGTGCCTTGTACGTACGCCGCAAGAGCCCACGCGTAAAAGTAACTGCCCAGATGGACGGCGGTGGCCACGAGCGCGGCATGCGTTCAGGCACCCTGAACGTACCTGGTATCGTTGGTTTTGGTAAAGCATGCGAGTTATGTCGCCTAGATATGGCTGCTGACACTGCCCGCCTGTCTGTAATGCGTGACCGTTTGGAAACTGCATTGTTGGACCTTGAAGAAAGCTACGTAAACGGCTCGCGCGAGCACCGTTTGCCCCACGTAACAAACATTTCCTTCAAGTATGTAGAAGGCGAAGGTTTGATGATGGGTGTAAAAGACCTAGCTGTATCGTCAGGCTCTGCTTGTACCTCGGCTTCCCTGGAGCCTTCCTACGTACTGAAAGCACTTGGCTTGAGCGACGACCTAGCTCACTCTTCGCTGCGCTTCGGCCTGAGCCGCTTCACTACTGATGAGCAAATCGATTATGCCATCAACCACGTAAAAGAAGCAGTAACAAAGCTTCGCGAAATGTCTCCTCTATGGGAGATGTTTAAAGAAGGCATCGACCTCAACTCTATTGAGTGGGCTGAGCACTAAGCCGTTTATCAGTCATTATCTAAATGTATCAGGCACTCTGTCCTGTTGGTTAGGTAGTGACTCGATGTAGCGCTTAGGTTGCTGAATTGATCAACGATAACTATTAACTGAAAATACCATGGCTTACTCCGATAAAGTAATCGACCATTACAGCAACCCACGTAACGTAGGTACGCTGGATAAAAGCAAAAAAAACGTAGGTACTGGTTTGGTAGGTGCTCCTGAGTGCGGCGACGTAATGCGCTTGCAGATCGAGGTAGACGAAACGACCAACACCATCACCGACGCTAAATTCAAGACATTCGGTTGCGGCTCGGCAATTGCCTCTTCTTCGCTAGCAACTGAGTGGCTGAAAGGCAAAACTATTGACGAGGCTCTGAGCATCGACAACATGGAGATTGTAGAAGAGCTAGCTCTTCCTCCTGTTAAGATTCACTGCTCAGTACTAGCTGAAGACGCCATCAAGTCGGCTATCAGCGACTACCGCGTGAAAAACGGTCTACCTGCGCTAGAAGAAGCCAAGTCACACCATTAATCTGTGCTGGAATTGACAAAAGCCAACTAGGCTCTATCCATTAGAGCTTGGTTGGCTTTTTCGTTTATCTTACTTTTTGCATGAATGCTCTTGAACATTTTTGCTTGCTACAAGGTTAATTAGAAGGAATCTCAATAACTTTGTTCAACGACCAGCAGGCAAGTTTTAGTCAAGGTCGCTTTCATTCTACGAACCATGATTACCGTTTCTGATAAAGCAAAGACAAAGGTTGAACACCTCATGCATGAAGCTCACTTAGATGAGACGTATCGGCTACGTGCTTCTGTAGCAGGTGGTGGCTGCTCGGGGTTGTCCTACAAATTGGATTTCGATAACGAAGTAAAGCCCATGGACCAAGAGTTCGAGGACAAAGGCGTTCGGGTAGTCGTTGATATGAAGAGCTTTCTGTACCTAGCAGGTACGCAACTAGACTTCTCCGACGGCCTAAATGGCAAAGGATTCTTCTTTGACAATCCCAACGCTTCCCGCACTTGTGGTTGCGGTGAAAGCTTTTCAGTTTAAAAGTACTGATACTATCATTTACAAAAAGGCCTTCCTCTACAATGAGGGAGGCCTTTTTGGTGTACTTGGCAGTCATGTGACAGCCAATTATTGCTGCTTAATGAATTTGCGAGTTACAGAGCTACCGTCTGTATTTAGCTTTATATAGTAAATACCATCCGGCACGTCTTGCACATTTAGAATGCCGCTATTCGAAAGCTCCCCAGATAGCACTATCTGCCCCATGGCGCCCGTAATGCTATACGCAACCTTCTCATTAGTAGGCACCTCTATGATTAGCTGAGAACAAGTTGGATTAGGATAGATAGAAATCTCGCCTGTTACGTGCTGAATAGTTACTACTGACGAGTAAGTTTTGGTGTTATCATCATCCACCTGACACAAACGGTAGTAGATTGATCCTGTGATAGCTGGTATGTTGGGGTCGAAGCTACTATACACAGTAGCTTGAGTACTCTGTTGTTGCCCTGGTACTCTTTCTATTGTTTCGAAGTTGTGACCATCGGTGCTACGTTGTACATCGAAGTAGCTGTTATCCTTTTCCGTTGCTGTCGTCCAGCGGAGATGTACACGCGTTGCCTTTTGTGTAGCAGAAAAGCTAGTGAGGGTAACAGGAAGTGGGTTTCGACCAGCAGTTATCTCAGTGTTAGCCAATGTAAACTGACTAAATGAGGTGAACGGGGCTGAGGTAAGTGTCCCTGCTACACTCATATTGTTACTTGCTACACCTGTATAAGTAGAACGTCCAATATTGATCCAGCCACTTCCGCTGTTCTTGGCAATCACTAGTGAGCTAGCTTCTGGATTCGTCACCATATCATCCGGACCAAAGCTTAGGGTGATGGTGCCCTCAAACTGACCAGCAGTTGGAATAGGAGAAGGTGTTACCTGAAAGGAGCGCATCTTACTTACGCGCTTCAAGTCTCCGTTTAAGTTCGTTGCATCGAAAGCTCCTTCCTGCTGCACTACAGTGAATGTAGTGGGTAAAGCGAGGGTGGTAATGTCTAGCTTTACTGGTCGATAGGCTACATCTGATGCAGCTGCGCGTCCCACTGGAAAAACAACGCTTCCTGGTATGCTTACAGTACGGGCTACCGGCCCATTCACAAAGCTGGTACTAGACGCGCCTTGGACATTGTTGGCTAGCGTCAGTAAGTTGACACCGTCCGTATTCAATGATCCTTTAAGTAGCTCTAGTGTGCCATTCACCATCATTGGTGCTTGCAATGTGACACCACTGGCACTGGTGTTATTGATTCTCAATGTTACTCCCGGACCTAGGTAGTTAGGGCTAGTTGTTGTCGCACCGAAAGCCAATCCATTAATTGCTTGGGCCGTTTGCCCGTTTAAGGTTAATGTTCCCGTACCGGAAGCACCACTATTGTCTGGCACAAAGCGCATGGCACCTTGCACAACAACATTGCCTGCCACACGAATTTCTCCCGCCATTGTAGGGCCGAATGTTGCCTTTGGACCTATAATCAAGTTGCCACGAACTGTCAGGATACCCGACCCAGAGCCCCCGTAGTTAGTAGCTGTTTGGTTAGAAGGACAGCGTAAAATTAGATTTGGATAGCTTCGATTCGACAATGATAAGGTTCCACTACCCCGGCGGAAAACCCAGTTGCCGTTTTCGGTACCAGGAATAGTTGAGAGGTTTTCGACGGCAGTAGCATGTCCGGTTGCACTATAGTGCCGGTAAGTTCCGCCATTGTAAATGAACAAGGTTGCTGCAGTACCGGCTATTTCGACGGCAGTTCCACTGCTTGCACCAGAGGCATTGGTGAATACACCTTTATCGTGAATAGCTAGTGCCATTCCGCCATTTCCCATAATGGTAAGTGCCGGAGAGAGTGCAGGAGAAGTAGAAGTAGCGGCAATCGCAATCAGCGTATTCGTGCTAGGTACCTCTACCCTGATACTATCACCAAGACCTGGGTCAATGTTAATGGAATTTAAGGTTACCCTATTTAGTGTAGTGTTTAATGATACAGTGTACTCTCCATGGATATAGGAATGATCAAAAACAGCATTATCAATACTGCTTGGCACTTGATCATTTTCCCAGTTTGCTGCATCTAAGTAGTTGTTTGTGTTAGCGCCACCATCCCATCTACAAATAACGCCCGTTTGAGCTTTCCCGATGAACGAGCAAAATACCAGTGCTACTACTGCTAATGGTACCCGAATCGCTTTGGCGTGTTGATGAACACTGAAGATATCAGATGGATGCATAATCAATTTTATATAATATATAACCTAATGTCAGCATTCTACTCCACGAAAAAGCCTTCTCATGTAGAGAAGGCTTTTTCGTGGAGTAGAATGCTGACTAGTTTTTAACCACTTTGCTCATGAAGCGTTGTTCGCCTGCATTAATTGTAATAAGGTAAGTGCCAGGCTTAAGATCACGCAGGTTTAGTTCGCCGGTGGCGCCTAGCTTTTGAGCTTGGACGGCGCGGCCCATCATGTCTGTTACCTGTACTTGTACCCCTTCTACTGCCAGCTGACCCAAATTAATCGTTACTACATCCTGCGTTGGATTTGGATACACACTCGCGCTCATCGAGCTGACCGCATTCAAGATGGTCACTACTGGCGAGTAAGAGATAGTACCGTCAAAATCAGTTTGCTTGAGACGGTAGTAAGAGGTACCTACTAGCGGCTGATTGTCAATTGCATCATAAGACGTCTTGTTGGCTGTCGTACCCTGTCCTTTTTGATAGGCAATGCTCGTGAACGTTTTGCCATCTTGGCTACGCTCTATGTTAAATCCTTCGTTATCTTTTTCGGAAGCTGTGGACCACGTTATATATACACGTCCCTTCTGCAGCTTCGCTCCGAAAGCCATAAGCTCAACTGGTAGTGGTGCTCCTGGCGCTACAATGCCAGCAACCGATACAGAGGGAGTCTTGTAGTTTTCAGCATTCTGCACACCTACAGTTACTTGCTGGTTGCTGCTATTTATGTAAGTAAATAGGTTGTTGAAATCATACGAGTAGAAGTAGTAAGTCTTCGTCTTGTCCAGCCCCGTTATTGTTGCAGTAGGAGCAGAGCCAGCGTATACGACATGGTAACCCGACGCTACTTGTTGGCTAGTTCCTGTACCACCATATACACCACTATTAATGTTGTAAGAAGTACCATCAACTGGCTGTGCGTCTGCCGGCATACTTGAGTTGAGACTTACAACTAACAAACGGCTTTCGCCATACCCTTGCGTATTGGTTCGGCTGTCATAACCAGACGGTAAGTTGAAGTTCACTACGGCAGATCCTGCCGCCAAGTCGCGTTGCACCGTGATAGTAGCCGCGACATCTTTAACAGGCTCATTAGCAAGCGCATTTCCTGTTAGCGTACCGTTGTTAGTACCATCTGTGTTATTGCTAAATACTTGCGCAGTTTTGGTGTTCGAATCATTTGTTTGATACAACAAAAAGGTAGTAGACGTCCCTAGGTAAGTTGGATTATATCGTACATAAATCGTCTTTGTAGCAGTATAAGTACTTGCATCCGGATTGATTACGATTGTGCTACCCCAAGTGCTGTTGTTGTCTGACAGTTCGTATTGAGGAGTCTTGCTTGCGTTGTAATCATTGGCATCGGTTGCAACTGATATAGTGATTGCATTTGATACACGCTTAGCACTAATGGTCATAGATTGACCATTGGTTGGACCCGAACCTAATATAATGTTAGCTGCTGGGGTAAAACCGTTCGTTAGCTCCACCGAGGGCACACTCGTACCAGACACCTGAATGGCTTTAGTTGTGGCAGGTTGACTCGTGATAAAGATGTTGACGTTGTTGACATCACGAGCATCACTTGGTAGGTACCGGAAATAAATTGGCACACCGGCGATATTCAGGTTAGTCACATTACCGCTACCGTCACGTGGGCGAAGGATTTGGATAGAGTTACCGGTAGCACCAACTGTGATATCAGAGAAGTCCGAAGTGAGTGACACCTGAAATAAGCTAGGAGCAGTAACTGTGATGTCGCTCTGTAAATTAGTGCCACCCACGTTATAAGACTGGTAAGCAGAAGCTATATTGGCTACAGTTGAAAACTTAGTTGGTGCTGTTCCAGAAAGAGAGAGTTCAGCGTCAGCACCGTTGTTGATAGCCGTGATAGTTACTTGTGCAGAAACACCATCCGTAGAAGAACCCTTTAAATTGATATAGCCTGTGAATGCACCAACAGGCACACCTGATGTGGTGCGCACCTCTATCGTCTTTGATATACCGCCGTTAGAAGAGCTAGGTGTCAACGATAAAGTTGTACCAAAGTTGCCATTAGTAGAAGGATCGCGAAATTGAATAGCAGTGTTAGTTGCGGTAATAGCAATAGGGGCAGTTAAGTTGTAACCTGTTACTTTGAAAGTTAACGTCTGCCCCGAACCATTAGATGCAACGGTTCCGAAATCTAGCGAACTAGGATCTACTACAAGTGTGGGGGCTGAAGGGGTACCTGACCCAGCTAAATCAACTACATTTCCACTTGTACCATCAGAATCTAATGAAATCGTTTCTGAGTAATCGGATACTTGTGTGGGCGCAAACCGCACGTAAACTGTGCTATTCACGTTACCATTGGCAGGAGTGAGAGTAACGCTGTTAGAAAAAGTAGACGCCGTATTACTAGTGCTGATCGAGAAAGGAGAAGTTGTAGGTAGAGTAATAGCTACGTTTTTCGTTAGTTCAGCACTTTTCACCGTGAAAGACTTAACGGTGGACTGTCCTATAGGAAGCGGACCAAAATCGATACTGCTTTGATCTACTACAAGCATCGGTGTACCTACTAGCTGCACATCATCCATCCGAAACTCACGAGCAGTGGTATTCGCTGGTTTTCTAAAACGAATGCTCAGATTGGAAGCTCCTTTCGCACCTGAAAGAGTAGCATCCTTAACTGTCCAAGTAGAATTAGCGGTCGAGCTATTGTATGCTTCAATCCACCCTGCACCTGTATTAGTATTATACTCAACAATAAAGGTTGAACCTGTTGTAGTAGCGCTGTATAGGTTGAAATACAGTTTCAGATCCTGTAGATAAGAAGTGTTAATATTACTTATCTGAAAAGTATACTCGCCAGCCGCAGTTGGATTTCCAGACTGAGGGCCGAAGAAAATACCAGGCAATGCTGGAGGATTCGCACCTGGAGCAGGAGCAGTACCCGCTCCAACAGCTGATCCTGAAAAGGTAAACTGAGTATTCTTGAAAGCTCCGCGGGTATTAGCATGCGAAATACTTTCACGCGAGCCTATACCGCCTGCATTATACCCGTTGAGATTAGTTGGGCTACCTCCTGTGCCAGGAGTATTCCCCATGTTCTCCGTGAACGTTTGTCCGAACGTTAAGGGTGAAATAAACAGCAAAGGAGCCACTAAAGCCAACATCCACGAAGGAGGTCGTAAGTAGTGTAACACAGCGTTCAAGTAAGAGTTCTTCATGGTATGGAATAGGATGACAGGTAAAAGAATTACTGGAAAAATGCAATGCCCCTACTCATCACAGATGCAATTACAAATTGCCATTAACGACGAAATGCAATACGAACAAATTCAAACTTAAGATCATGAAATTTCTAGTTATAAGTATAATTATTCCTATATCAAGAAAGTACACAGAGCCCGTTAGCTCGCCTGAACTAACCACAATTCGTGCCAAATGGCGGGTTATTTTTCACGTATATGGCTGATATTGGGGTGTACTACAAATTAGACAACGCGCCCACTAGTAAGTCATCTATCTTGCTAGAATATTATTATATTACAAAAAACAGCATAGCATGTGCCACACAAACTACCGCTATAACTGAACTCATAATTTAGCTTTTTTATATTCTTGTTAAAGATTTCAAAATCCACAAATTATAAATTTATTCACACGCCAATATAACAAGTATACCTGTTGATAACAGAGTATGTACCTGACCGGATTTTCAGTTCTTAGAGCTATTCGAAAGCGTCCTGTAAGAATCGTACCATCTTACTAGCTAGCAGCCAAGCTTCTAAGGAAAACATGCGAGTACCACACGACTTAGCAATAAGCTACCGTCCTGCAGTTTTGATCCTGACTTGAAGTGGCACTTCTACTCCCAGAGTGGATAATGCTCCAGACGCACTTGGTATCCGAAGAAGATTCGTGTACTCTCCTCGAAGGAACGCGTGAAGTCAGAGACGTAGAATAGGTGCTCTGGTGAGTTGGCAGTAGTGGGAGCAGCTAACTGGTGGTCAAGCAAATAAGCTTTCACATGCTGCGCAACTACATCAGAAGCATCTAGAACCGCCACTCGCCCCTGGTAATAAGCTTTTATTTCTTCCTGAATAAGAGGATAATGAGTGCAACCTAGTACCAAGGCGTCAATTCCATCTAGGTGAGGATTAGCTAGGTAGGTTCGGATAATGTTGTCACTGATATTATTTTCGAAGAAGCCCTCCTCAATCATAGGGACCAATAACGGAGTGGCCAGCGACTGAAGCTGCACGTTGGCATCTAGGTCGTCGATTTTCTTCTTATAAACGTTGGAGTTTACTGTCTGCTTCGTTCCAATCAGGCCAACTGTGCGGCCAGCATACACTTCACCAATATGGGCAACGATGGGGTCTATCACGTTCAGTACGCGTGCTTTGCTGCCTACATATTCGCGCACTAGTTCATAAGCAGCGGCGGAGGCAGAGTTGCAGGCAATTAAAATAACCTTGCATTGCTGGCGTAGCAGCAAGTCACAAATCTTGATGCTATACGCTTGAATAGCAGCTTGCGACTTATCACCGTAAGGTAGGTGCGCCGTGTCGCCGAAATAGATTAATCGTTCGTGGGGCAATACGCGGTTGACCGCCCGTGCCACAGTCAGACCGCCAATGCCGCTGTCGAATACACCAATAGGTCGGGTAGCTAGGTCGGAAGAAGTAGGAGCCATAGGTGGGCGAAGGTACTATGATCGGGGGCTAATTGCCATTGCTGACAACCGTGCCCACGGTTTTCTGCTCACTAGTAATACGACTAAAGTTGCACACCAACCACGCCATTTTTTGCTTGTCAAACCCACCGGCAACAACAATAAGCCAACAAATTCTATCTTAGCTCCCAATCTATCCTCTTTGCACAATGAGCAAAATTCTGGAAGAAATCGATCATGCGCTGGCGACTTACGATGTAAGCCACGGGCGGCCCGTAGCTATTGAGCTTGGGGAGCGTAAATACACCCAACTTGTGCTCGACGTAGCGCACTTACACTCAGCCGGTGGCGAGCTTACGACGAACACCGGGCGCCCGCTGGCTTACCGTGGATTGGAGATCTTGCGCGATGACATAAACGTAGATCAGGTGCGGGTGATCTGAGAAGAAGTTAGTAACAAAGGAACCTACGAAGGCTCAGAGCCATTGCCACAATAGTATTTAGGGCTAGCTCTTAGCTTCTGTTTCCTAGCGCCTACCTTTGTCTTATGAATCTTCTTTCTGCTGAAAATATATCAAAAAATTACGCCGACCGCTGGTTGTTCCGCGAGCTAGCTTTTGGTTTGAGCCAAGGGCAGCGCGTGGCGCTAGTAGGCATCAACGGCGCCGGCAAAACCACGCTGCTACGTATTCTGGCTGGTCAGGAGCAACCTGATACCGGCTCGGTGAGTGTGCGCAAAGACATTCGCGTGGCCTTCTTGGGCCAACAACCGGTCTTCAATGAATCATTGACCGTTGAGCAAACTATTTTTGCCAGCCAAAATGATACGCTAGCCGCCATTCGCGACTACGAGCATGTGGTGAATGACCCCAACCACAAGCCGGACGATCTACAGCGCGTGATGGAGCGCATGGACGCCCTCAACGCGTGGGATTATGACTCGCAGGTAAAACAGATCCTAGGTCGCCTAGGTATTCTGGGTGAGCTGCTCGACCGGCAAGTGAGCAAGCTCTCTGGTGGGCAACGTAAGCGCGTGGCGCTAGCCCGTGTCCTCATCGAGGAGCCGGAAGTTCTTATTCTGGACGAGCCAACCAACCATTTGGATCTTGACACCATTGAGTGGCTTGAGAATCGGCTCGCTTCTCCGTCTCTTACTTTGCTCATGGTAACCCACGACCGCTACTTCTTAGATAAGGTAGCCAATGAGATTGTGGAGCTCGATCAAGGCCGTGTGCACCGCTACCAAGGCAACTACTCCTATTTTGTGGAGAAGAAAGCGGAGCGCGAGCAGATGGAAGTGGCCGAAGTAGAAAAAGCGCGCAACTTATTGCGGAAAGAGTTAGAATGGATGCGTCGCCAGCCACAGGCACGCGGCACCAAGCAGAAAGCGCGTATCGATGCTTTCTACGAAACACAGGAGAAAGCCAAGACGAAGATTGGTGGGCCACAGCTAGAGCTGTCGGTGAAAACGACGCGCCAAGGCGGTAAGATCATTGAGGTGGAGCACCTGCACAAGCAGTTTGGCGACAAAGTCGTGCTGCAAGACTTCAGCTACGTGTTCAAGAAAAAGGACCGCATCGGTTTGATCGGGCCCAACGGCGCGGGCAAGTCGACGCTGCTGAATATGCTCACAGGGCAGCTAGCTCCCGATAGTGGTGCTATCGACAAAGGCCAGAATACAGTCTTTGGGTACTACACACAGAGCGAGTTAGCGTTCGATGAGAGCCAGCGCGTGATTGACATTGTGAAGGAAGTAGCCGAGGTAGTAGAAATGGCCAATGGTGATGTAGTGACGGCTTCACAATTTTTGCAGCACTTCCAGTTTCCACCCGCGCAGCAGTACACCTTGGTGAATAAGCTGAGCGGCGGAGAGAAGCGTCGCTTACAACTATTACGCGTGCTCATCAAGAACCCCAACTTCCTTATACTCGACGAGCCGACCAACGACCTCGACATCATTACCCTCAATATTCTAGAGGAATTTTTGCTCAACTTCACTGGCTGCCTGCTTATTGTATCGCACGACCGCTACTTTATGGATGCACTGGTGGAGCATGTGTTCGTGCTGGAGCCAGGTGGCAATCTGCGCAACTTCCCTGGCAATTATACCGACTACCGCGAGTGGCAAAAGGAGCACAACGCCGCCGAGTATGCTCAAGAAGCAGCACGCACGGCCAAAGCTGCCGCAGGCGTAGCTCCAGCTGCGGCTCCGATAGCTAGCCCCGCTGTGGCAACGCCAGCTAAGCGGAAGGCAACCTTCGCCGAGAAAAAAGAATACGAGCAGATAGAAGCTGACATTGAGCGGCTTGAAGCCAGCAAACAGCAGCTTATCGAGCAACTTAACACTGGCCAAGGCACACACCAGCAACTCGCCGACTGGGCTGCTCAACTCAAGCGTACCGACGCAGAGTTAGATGCCAAAGGCGAACGGTGGCTGGAACTAGCGGACCTAATGTAATCTGGTTTCCTAACAACAAAAAGGCCTCTGCTATCATCAGCAGAGGCCTTTTTGTTGTTGCCGAAGCATGTGCTACTGTCTTACTAAGATTTGAGCTAGCTCCTCTGGCAGACAAAACGTTCCTGTTGCGTCCGAAGCGATAGGTAATACTCACACGATGGCAGCCAAGGGAATGGAGCCCAGGATGGAGTTTAACACCTGTCCCCGTTCAGCGGCCCATTGTTGTCTCACCTCTACCTCTATTCCTTCGGCTCGTAAGTACGCCCCATCTATTTCCAAGATCAGCACATCTTCACGGCCAAGCCAAAACATGTTGGCAGTATCAACCACTTGTGAGAGTACTGAGCTATGAATATAGCCAGCAACGAGCAGATCAGGGCTAGTGAAAAAGCCTTGCAGCTGCGCCTGCTTCCAGTCTGCTGATGAAGTAATACGGTAAAGCAAGATTCCACTATTGAGCTAATATATAAATCACAAATACAATCTACTGGAGATTATATATGTGAAATCATATACTAAGACGCAATAGGTATTCCTAGGCTTTCCAAACCTCTTTACGGACGCTTTTGCCAACCGACAAAATCAAACGTGTCGGGTTAGGGATAAGCACGAGGCGAGCTTCTTTACCAGGAAATTCGTCAGAGTCGACCCATACCCCTTCTTTGTGGGAGAGCGTATCGCCGGAGCCACCACCTAGGTCGTTGGGCAAGTACGCCGTGGGCAACAACACGTCGGTGTCGGGGCAAAGTTTCTCGTGTACCTTCTCCAGCACTTCCTCTAGATAAGGGCCGTATTCTTCGTTAAAATCGTCTTCTAGATCGTGTAGTTCCTCCTCGATGTCATCGTAGCTGTCGTGGTTGTAGGGCAGCTTTAGCAGCTCCTGCTTCTTCTCGATTAGCGTTACGAGGGCGCGGTTCAGGTCCTCCTTGTTCATAGCCACAGTTCAATAAAGTTTGTGCACAAAGTTGCGTAGGATTCTGCAAATCTACGACATGCAGATCGTCTGCTTTCTTTAATACGAGCTTGAGGCTAGAACTGTGGCAGTTACGCGCAAAAGGTTACTTTTACTACTCCACTCTTTTCCACCCAAACTCCCACCACCCATGGAGACCTCATCTCCCTTGCTCGCGGCGGCACCCCAAACGGCCGCCGATTTCTTGCCTTTAAAAGGCACTGACTACATCGAATTTTACGTGGGCAACGCCAAGCAGTCGGCCTACTACTATCAAGCCGCATTCGGGTTTGAGCTAGTCGCCTACGCTGGTCCGGAAACAGGCCTGCGTGACCGAGCTAGCTACGTGCTCCAGCAGAATAAAATTCGCTTGGTACTGACTACCTCCCTCCTCCCCGACTCCGAAATATCGGAACACGTGCGCCGCCACGGCGACGGCGTGAAGGTGATGGCGCTGTGGGTAGATGATGCCCGCAAGTCCTTTGAAGAAACAACCAAGCGCGGCGCCCGCCCGGCCTTCGAGCCGTACACGCTTTCCGATGAGCATGGTGAAGTCACGCTCGCGGGCATTTACACTTACGGCGAAACGATTCACACCTTCGTGGAACGCACGAAGTACACCGGGCCATTTATGCCAGGGTTTGTGGCGCGGACTAGTGCAGTGCCACAAGGCAACACTGTTGGCTTGCAATATATTGACCACTGTGTTGGCAACGTCGGTTGGGGACAAATGAACCAGTGGGTGAAGTTTTACGAAGACGTTATGGGCTTCAAACTACTCATCACCTTCGACGACGACGATATCAGTACTGAGTATTCGGCTTTAATGTCGAAGGTCGTCTCGAACGGCAACGGCTACGTGAAGTTCCCGATCAATGAGCCAGCCGAGGGCAAGAAGAAGTCGCAGATTGAGGAGTACCTCGATTACTACCACGAGGCTGGCGTACAGCACATTGCCATTATTACGCACGATATTCGAACGACAGTTGCTGAGCTGCGGCGCCGCGGCGTAGAATTCCTGAGCGTACCCGCCACTTATTACGACGATGTGCTAGACCGGGTAGGCGCCATCGACGAAGACCTAGCTTCCTTGAAAGCACTCAACCTGTTGGTCGACCGTGACGAGGAAGGCTACTTGCTCCAAATTTTTACGAAGCCAGTGGAGGACCGTCCCACGGTCTTTTACGAAATCATTCAGCGCAAAGGCGCGAAGAGTTTCGGTAAGGGCAATTTCAAAGCCCTGTTCGAGTCGATTGAGCGGGAACAAGCACTGCGCGGCAACTTGTAACATTTGCTCTGAAGCCCGCCTTACCTCAGGGTTGGGTAGGCGGGCTTCAGGGTAGTATAGCCTAGCTTCTACTTGCTGCTTACTAGCACACCACTAACAAAATAATTACCGGTTTCAGTACGCAGATTATACACCTCCCAGGTGGGTGCAGCAGGTTGGCGGTCAACCAAGTGCGTAGCTTCTACACCTCGGCCGTTGAGGCGCAGCAGGTCGTTGAAAGACTCCAACTGATCGGCGCGTAACGCTTGGCGGTCGGCCGTGACAAAGGGATGGTTGGGCGTCACGAGTATTTTCGCAACGGGTGTGCTAGGTGCCGCCGCAGAAGCGAGGCTGGCGTACACGGCCGGTGTTCCGATAGTCAGCTGTACCAGTTGGTAATCATGGTCGCTGTGGATATCGAGGCGAAGCACACGCGTGGCACGCACTTGGCCGGTGGCCACATCATAGCCGAGCACTTCATCGCCAGGGCGCACTTTACTGATATGCACCTGCCGCCCGTCGGGCAAGGTTACGCGCGCGGACGGAGGAAAGCACACGGCTGCTTCGCACGCAAATGGCTTGTTATAGCTAGCCATTAGGTCGCAATACGTTTTGTTCAGTTCGTACACAGCCTGGCTGTAGCCAGCCAACTGCGTCACCTCTCCTAGCATTAGCTGCTGACCTTCGGCCAAGGCAGGAATAAAGTTTTTCTCTCCTTCGTGCTTGATATCGTCGCCGTAGTGAATTTTGGCTAACTCCGCGTGAAAGGGAGTGACGCGCGCTACCAGTTCCATCTTGCGGGCCCGCCAAGCCGCTGCTAGCTGCGGCATATACTTGGCCATTAGGTCGAGGCGCTGTTTTTGGTAGCTACGATTCTGGTCATAGTTACGGCGCTGGCCTTGGCAGTCGCCCTCCTTGGCTTCTTTCTGCGGGTGGGCTCTTACCTCTTCATCAACGGCTGCTAAGTTAGCTTGTAGTTGCTGCTGCACACGCTGAAAACCATCTGGGTTGTTGATGTCGGCCGTTATGGTGCTGATCAGTTTCGAGTTGGCGTCCAGAGCAGCCGCTGCTACTAGGGGCGCAGCAGGTGCCGAGGGCTTAACGTTGCCTGCTACGGCTTCCATGCGCGCCGCGCTGAGGCCGTGCTTGCGCATGAGCTGTTGCATATACGCATCCTGCTCCGCTTCCGATTTCTTCTCCCACGCTGTCCGGAAGCTAGGGCTCTGCATCTGCTGCATGAAGTCGGCTTGCGCGGCTTGGAAGGCAGGATCGTTGACCATGCGTTGTTGCGTAGAGCCAGGCGCAGCTAGCTGCTTTTGCATGTACTGCGCCTTTTCCATGTCGCTCATTGTAGCAAACTTGGCAGCAAACGCGGGGTCTTTCATCTGCTGAGCGAGCTGCATAGCCTGCGGATTATAGCCAGGTAAGCTAGCTCCTTGCTGCTGCATATAAGCCATCTTTTGCGCATCGGTCATATGCTCCACACCATCAGCGGCTACCTTCTGGCTCACTGACCGCATCTGCGTCTCTTGCTTCGACTGCTCAGCGGTACGGCCACTTCCGATGGCATAACTCAGCTGATCTACCTGCCGCTGCAAGTCCGCAAAGCCGACTGGCAGCTTTAGGCTACAACTAGGAGCAGTGGGAGGAGCAGGCACTTTGTCGAAGAGCGGAAGTACTGCGGCCTTGACAGGCTTCTGTGCAAATGCTCCAGCAGCGGGCAAAAGTGCGGCGAGCAGCAAAGTCAGAAGAGAGAACAGAAAATTGGTGAGACGGTGTGTGGCGTACATAGCAACAGTTTGTGAAGAGAGTCTGCTGCCTACCTAGGTCAATGCGTGAGGGCAAGCAGCTTTTGCGGCTGCAAGTGCGCCAAAAAATCAACGCATTTCAATCGCATATGTATGTGATGATGAACGGGGTACAGTTACTTCGATTGTATTTTTCAGGTAAATGCATGTAGCGGCAGGCCCTCATACCTAACTGCTTCTTTGTTTCAGCAACCTCATCACATTCTGCGTATACTGTGCCTATATCCCCATCTTCAACGCTCCTCACCTATATCGCCCAACAGATACATAATATTCGGTTATCGTGATATAATGTGGAATTATCACTAATGTTGCAGCGCGCTTTTCAGCTCGGAAGGCGCTTTTTCATCAGACACGTAAGCACAAATAGCTGCCAACATGGTTTGCTGGCATTATTTGTTTTCTTTACCCTCACAACCAATCCTTGATTATTGTACAATGGCTCTCACCCCTGAAATCCAGCAGAAAGTAAATACTTGGCTTACTGGCAGCTACGACGCCGACACCCAAGCCGAAGTTCGGCAGATGCTCGCCGATAATCAGGAAGATACCCTCAACGATGCTTTCTACCGCGACCTAGAGTTCGGGACCGGCGGCTTGCGCGGCGTAATGGGCGTTGGCTCGAACCGCATGAACCGCTACACGCTGGGCATGGCCACGCAGGGCCTGAGCAACTACCTGCTGAAGTCGTTTCCGAACCAGGAAATTAAAGTAGCCATTGCCCACGACTCGCGTAATAACAGCAATCTGTTTGCGCGCATTGCGGCCGGCATTTTCTCTGCCAACGGCATTACGGTTTATCTATTTGAGGATCTGCGGCCTACGCCTGAGCTTTCGTACACTATTCGCCACCTGCAATGCCAGAGCGGCGTGGTTATCACGGCCTCGCATAACCCCAAGGAGTACAACGGCTACAAAGTGTACTGGCAGGACGGTGCCCAGGTAGTTTCGCCCCACGACAAGAACATTATCCAAGAAGTGAATGCTATTCACTCGGTTGATGAAGTGAAATTTGCTGCCAATGAGTCGCGCATTCACATGATTGGCGCCGACATTGACGAGGCGTACCTCAGTGAAGTACAGAAGCTTAGCATCAACCCTGCCGCCATCCAGCGCCAGCACGATCTGAAGATTGTGTACACGCCGCTGCACGGCACGGGCATTACCTTGGTGCCTAAGGCTTTGCAACGCTTCGGCTTCACCAACGTGCACATCGTGCAGGAGCAGGCAACACCCGATGGTAACTTCCCCACGGTGCAGTCGCCGAACCCGGAGGAGAAGGCCGCTATGCAAATCGCCCTCGACCAAGCCAAGCAGCTTGACGCGGACCTCGTGATTGCAACCGACCCAGACTCCGACCGCGTGGGCATTGGCGTGAAAAACCACAAGAACGAGTGGGTGCTAGTGAACGGCAACCAGACGGCTGCCCTGCTCACGCACTACCTGCTCTCGGCTCGCGCGCAAGCCGGCAAGATGACCGACCAAGATTACATCGTGTACACCATCGTGACGAGCGACGTGCTAGGTGATATTGGCCGGGCCCACGGCGTGAAGTCGTACCAGACGCTCACCGGCTTCAAGTACATTGCCGGTGTCATCCGCGAGCTAGAAGGCAATGAAACCTACATCGGCGGCGGCGAAGAAAGCTACGGCTACATGATCGGTGATTTCGTGCGCGACAAAGACGCTATTTCGGCCTGCGCCATGATTGCAGAAATGGCTGCCGTAGCCAAAGACAAAGGCCAGACGCTGTACGAAGCCCTTATGCAGATGTACGCTACCTACGGCCTATACCAGGAAAACCTGATTTCGCTGACGAAGAAAGGCCAGCGCGGCGCCGAAGAAATTCAGGAGATGATGCGCGACCTGCGGGCCAACCCGCCCGCTACTATCGCCGGTTCGCCGGTGGTCGAAATCCGTGACTATCAGCTAGGTCGGATTCGTAATACGCGCACGGGCGAAGAGTCTTCAACTGGCCTGGAGAAGTCGAACGTGCTTCAGTTCATCACCGAAGATGGCAGCAAGATTTCGGCGCGTCCTTCAGGCACCGAGCCAAAGATCAAGTTCTACTTCAGCGTGAAACACCCGCTCGCGTCGGCCGTCGACTTCGACATGGTCGACAAGAAGCTCACTGACCGTATCGGGGCAATTATTGAAGACATGCAGCTGAAATAACAAGCTGTTTCTATATTTTCTTCTTAGAAGCTAGGTTTCACGGAGCCTAGCTTCTTTTTTGCTTTTGGTGAGCTATAACAACCGCTTCGATTTTACCTATCCTATATTTTGCTTAAGTGAAGTTTTACGCGTTATCCTTTACCCTGTGCTTGCTCGCAGGTTCCGCCGCAGCTCAACATACCGCAACAGATTATGTAGTCACGGCAGCCGGTGACACCCTGCGCGGCCGAATCCAGCTAGTTGGCAAGCATGCACAGTTGATACGACTTTATCGGCCCGGCATGCCAGCAGCCGAATTTAGCGCCAACCAAGCCCGTAGCTACGGCGACGCAAGCGAACCTATTGGCATAAGCAAAACCGTGGGGCCGCATGGTACGCCGCAATTTGTCAGACCTTTGGTACAGGGGTATGTTACGCTGTATGGCGGAGAAAACGCCCAGGGTGACAAGCGCTATTATCTGCAACCCACGGATTCGACGTACCTGATTGAAGTGCCTCCTAGCACTGCCCGCCTTACCTTTCACCGCTTGCTGGCAGGGTGCTCCTCTTTAGATTTCGGCGATGATGCGACTGTACGCCAATATCCGTACAACTATAGCGGCATGACGCGCCTGATCATGGCTTACAATACTTGCCGACAACCGAGCCAACCAAGTAAGCTAGCAAAAGCGACTAGCGGACTGCGAGCCTCTTTTGGCCTGAAAGCAGGCCTGAATTGGTCTGACTTTTCTCTTTCTGCAACTCCGTACGAAGGCAATCATACACAAGCCATTGGCTACCAAGGTGGCGCTTTCCTACACTTTACAACTAAGACCAGGTTTTCCGTGCAGGTAGAAGCTACCTATCTAGCTTTACGCAGCAACTACGGCCCCACTGACGCTTACACAGGCACTTCGCTGTATTCGGCTACTAGCTCCGTATCTATCCGGTATTCGCAGGTACAGATGCCCTTGCTGCTCCGCTATACCCTAGGTTACGGAAACGTACGACCTTATATAAACGCAGGTCCGAGCTACGGCCTGAATTTCAAGAACCAGTCGGCTACTATTCGTCAGCGCTCGGATCAGGCTCAAGCCGAGCACTATACCCTTGGCCATCCTGACCGCAGCAGCCTAGGTTGGGTTGGTGGGGTCGGGCTCCTCATTGATCGTCCTGCTCTCCCAATACTCAGCGTTGAAGCTCGCTTCGACAAGCTAGTGGACGGGCTCGGGTATATTGCTTATACGCCACATCATAACACGTTTCGCCTCGACCTAGGCATTGCCTTTTAAGGCTACATTATCCCACTCTGCGCGCAGAGTTTGTGGAGAAGCGGCATCTTACTTGCCCTGAGCCTACTGAATTACGCTACTCTTCACTATTCTATGAAATGCTATTCTCTAGCAGCAGCTCTTTGGCTGACCGTATTAGCTGCTAATGCCCAGCGCACTACAAAAGATTACAAGGATTATGTAGTGACGGCCAAAGGGGATACACTACGTGGTCAAATTCAGCTTACCGGAAAACATAATCAAACCGTTGTTCTATACCGTTATGACCAGGAGCCTAGCCGTTTCACTGCTACGGAGGCTAGCAGCTATGGTGACGCCTCTGGCCCGGTAGGCGTAAGCAAGCAAGTTGGTGCAGCCGGTAGCCCTATGTTTGTCACATCGCTTGTTAGAGGCTATGTCAGTCTTTACAGCGGTTCAAATGCGGATGGAGCTCGGCGTTTTTACCTACAGCCCGCCGATTCAACCCACATCGTAGAGATTCCTCCGGTTTTTACTCCACTCGTTCTTCTTCCTCTTCTACCCAATTGCCCTGCGCTACGACTTGAATACGCGGAAACGTCACACATGTACTCTTACACACCGTCGGGCATGTCGAAGATGGTGATAGATTATAATACTTGTCAGCGGCCGCAGCAACCTAGCATTGCAAACTACCATCCCTACGGCCTGCATACTGCCTTTGGCATAAAGGCGGGTATTAATGCTTCAAGTTTCACAACGGATATTGAGCCTTTTTCGGGCAAGCACCAAGACTTTGTTGGGTATCAGGCAGGCGTGTTCCTAAGATTTTATAGTCAATCAAAATTTTCGGTGCTGATCGAGCCTACTTACCTAGCGTTGCGGAGTGTGTATGGTCCAACACCCATACCTAACGGTTACGCTTACTACACGACGAATCAACGTATCTCCATCCAATACTCACAAGTTCAGGTCCCCCTATTGTTCCGCTACACAGCAGGCCATGGAAGCATGCGACCGTACTTGAACGCAGGAATAAGCTACGGCTTAAACTTTGGCAATCGTTCCGTCCGTGATTTCCACTACACCATGGATAGCAATCAAGCTGCTGGCCCCGTAGATAATAGTCGCACTATTGTGACCCCAGATAGCCGAAGTGTAGGGCTAGCTACTGGAGCGGGCATGCTGCTGTATCAGCCTTCTCTTCCGGTGCTAAGCGTTGAGTTACGTTTCGACCGTATGTTGGATAGCTTTGGTTCACTATCAACCACCTACCACAACTCGCTACGCTTCGATTTGGGGATTATGTTCTAAACCATGTTCAATTCAGATCTGCCGTTTCAACCGCACGGCCGTCGTGAATAGCTCTCCATCGGGGCGGCGAATAATGAGCAGAAGCTGCCGGCCATCGACGGAGTGGAACAGACGGCTCATCTGGGTGAGCGTGAGGCCGGCTGTTGGCAACAAGTTAACTGAGAGAATTTCGTCTTGCGCCTTCAGCCCGGCTTGGTCGGCTGGGGAGCTAGGTTCGACCCGCAAGATAAAATAGCGCCGGAAGTTGGGACCAGCCGCCAGCAACTCAATCCCGCACATGTCATGCTCAAAGGGGTCTCGGAACAGACTATTGGGTTGGAGCAGCAAGCGGTTATGCGGATAATCGATAATTAGATCGAAGCGCTTAAGCAGCTCAAACCCGATGTTACCGTTGCGCGCGACGTCGGCTCGGACTTGGTCGGCATCGGGGAAAGAAGTAAGCAGGGACGTCACTTGGTATTTGCCTAGCTGCAAGCTTGCGACCCGCCCTATATAGCCGTTGATAAACCCATTCAGGCCGCGGCCGAGCTGAGAGCGCAACCGTTTTGTAGGAACGGCCAAACGCGGATCCGACTTCGTTTCGAGCGACAGAGCATGGCCCGCACCCGTATCGAGGACAAACTTGAGCGGCAGCTTGAGCGTGTCGTCTAAGGCTACTGTGGTGTTGAGGTAGGCTTTCCCCCCTTCCAAAGTGAGCGGTATCGAGGCCCAGCGCTTGCTACGGGGCGTTTTATAGTACAAGGGGTCGTATAGCTCTAGTTCGGCGCTTTGCGGATGAATGCGCATCACAAAGCTTTGAAACAAGTCGCTGCCAATAATGCCGTGCATGGGCATGCCTACGTAGCCAGAAAGGTCGAGCACATCGTCGGAGAGCACCAAAAACGACAGGTAAGGCGCCTCCACCCTATTGATCGTGACATGCACGCTATCTACTTGGTAAGCCTCAAGCCCTCCTTCATTGCCAGCACCCATCACCCGAAACCGTTCTTTGCGACGCAAACCTAGCTCTTCGCGTATGCGCGGCTCGGTGATGAGGGAAATGTTGACGCCCGTATCCAGCAAAAAATTATAAGGTCCGTGCCCGTTCAGCATTACCTGAACGATAATTAAGTTGCGCTGCAACTCAAACGGAAACGTAATGTGCCGAGCCTTGGCTTTCATGAAGCGGAATGCGGGTGGCTGTGCTTGCACGTAGTTACACAGCAGACACCCGCTCAGCGCAACAAGGATGCTGAGTAGCCAACCGCGCCGGCAGAGGCCCGGCACTGACAGCACAAACGACCAACAAGCACGCATACTGAGGGTGGGTGTAGGCGGGGAAGTTACTTAAAAAACCGCCACCACGCACGCACTTTTTCCTCGAAATCAGGCCGGTAACGACCACTCGCCCTGGGGCTCGTAATGAAGCTGGCCCGCCCGAATATGCAGGGGTGCCGCTACATTATTATCGTATAACTGCCCCGTACCTAGGCCCTGCGGGAAATCGGATTGCACGTAGGCGCTGGCTAGTTGGCTAACGGCGTTCAAGCCAATGTTTGATTCTAGTGCCGACGTCAGCCACCAGCTTATGCCGCGTTCTTCAGCTAGGGTCATCCAGCGGCGCGCGGCGGCTAGGCCACCGAGCAGGGTAGGTTTCAGAATGATGTACGGCGGCTTACTAGTATCGAGCAGCTGCACTTGCGCGGCTGGTTCGGTCACCCCAATTAGCTCCTCGTCGAGGGCAATAGGAATAGGTGACGTGCGACACAAGGCCGCCATTTCAGCTAGCTGACCGGCCCGAATTGGTTGTTCAATGGAGTGTAGCTCGAAGGCAGCCAGGGCAGCTAGCTTCGCGGAAGCTTCGGCGGGCGCGAAAGCTCCGTTTGCATCTACGCGCAAGGTGAGGCGTTCCGGGCCTGCTACAGCCCGAATTTCGGCGAGCAACTGTAGCTCTGTATCAAAATCTAGACTACCAATTTTCAGCTTCAGGCATGTATAACCTTCTGTCAGCTTCTTCTCGATTTGTTGTCGCATGAAAGCGGCGTCGCCCATCCACACGAGCCCGTTGATGGGAATACCAGCTTCGCCCCGAGTGAAAGCGGTGTCATACAAATGACGCTGTCCGTCATTTGTCCAGTCAAGTAGCGCTGTTTCAAGTGCAAAGCGTAGTGACGGCAACGTAGCGGGCACCAAGCCTTGTACTTCTTCTAGCGTTAGGGTTGCGTACCTAGCCTGCGTTACGCGGGCGCACAGCGCAGCAACCAACGCTTCAAAATCAGGTCGGTCATCGGGGCTAAGACCGGCCAAGGGCGCCGCTTCTCCGTAGCCTACCCGTGCGGGCTGTTGGTCGTCGCGCAGGTGCAGGTAGTAAGCGGTGTGTTCGGAGAGGGCACCGCGCGAGGTACGGGCCGGAAAGTTGAAGCGCAAAACACGCTTGGAGTAAGAGAGTAGGAGCATACAAAAGCAGCGTGGAAGACAAGGAAAACAGCAGACCTGCCGCAACGTGTACGCAAGCTAGGGGTTATAGTCGGCAGTGCTATCAAGCGCTGCCGTTGCATCAGAAGTTGCTATTGGGTTGCACCGCCCTGGTTGCCCCGTCCGCGACTTGCCTGGCCCCCCTTACGGCCGGCAGCGCGGGCTTCTTCTGATGTAAATCGGTGACCACGGCCGCTTTCGTGCGAAGCCTTTCCGCCTTCGCTGGCGATGCGACGCTGCTCAGCGGGATCCATGGCAGCAAAACCACGCAAGCTTTTGCCCGCTGGGCTCGTCTGACCATTTTTACTGCTAGCCTGACCGCCTTTGCGACCTGCTTCTGCTTGTTGCGCCGAGGTACCTCCGCGCTGATTTTGTCCGTTCGTGGCCATAGCTTAGTTGTTTAGTGTGGATTAGAGGAGCATCTTGCTTTTACCTTTCTAACGGTCAAGATAGAGGCTTGGTCGAGCATGTTAGCTATTTAAGCGAGTATCTAGGGTAAAATACCACATAGTACCTAGGGTACTCTCCGTAGTTGAGCTTACCTTTTGCGTTAAATACTCAGACTCGACAGAAAGCACTGCTTATCCCTCTGTTTCTTAACTTCTTGCAGTTAATACGCAGACCCCACTCAGCATTTTTACGAGGTCGCCGAAACTCAACCTAGCTTTTACAGTTACACATTCACGCACTTCATTGCTCCCTATATGGCTGTTTCTCTTGCTCCTACTCCGGCATCCGCTGTGGCACCGGCTGCTTCTCTGCTAGACCGCTACCAGGCCGTGCGCCAGCAAACTGCCCGCCTGTGCCAGCCGCTGCTGCCCGAAGACACAGTAGTTCAGCCCATGATTGACGTGAGTCCGCCGAAATGGCACCTAGCGCACACCACCTGGTTTTTTGAAACTATGCTGCTGCGTGAGTACAAAGAGGACTACACGCTCTTTCACCCCGACTACGCGTACCTATTCAACTCCTACTATAACTCGCTCGGCAGCCGCGTGAATCGGGCTGACCGGGGCACCCTCTCCCGCCCTGCGCTAGCCGATGTGTACCGCTACCGCGCTTACGTCGATGAGCACATGCAGCAGCTCTTGGCACGCGTCGCCGAACTACCAGCGTCTTTCACGACTGTGTTTGAGCTAGGTCTTCAGCATGAGCAGCAGCACCAGGAGTTGCTGGTTACTGATATAAAGTACATCCTGAGCACGAGTCCGCTCACGCCGGCTTACCTGCCTGCGCCCGCATCATTGCCCACTTCGCAGCCGGCGCCACCTGCTGCTTGGCTGACGGTACCTGGCGGCGTTTACCGCATTGGGTACGAAGGCGATGGTTTTTGCTTCGACAACGAGCAAGCACCGCACGAGACGTACGTGGCCGATTTTGAGCTACAAAACCGTTTGGTAACGAATGAAGAGTTTCTGCAATTCATTGAGGCCGGCGGCTACCACGACTTTCGCTATTGGCTGGGCGAAGGCTGGGACCTAGTGCAGCGGGAGCAGTGGCAAGCCCCGCTCTATTGGATGCAAAAAGACGGCACGTGGTTTCGCTTTACCCACCACGGCTTGCAACCCGTGAACATGGCCGCTCCCGTCACCCACATCAGCTTCTATGAGGCCGATGCTTACGCCAACTGGGCTGGGCTGCGCTTGCCTACCGAGCAGGAGTGGGAAATAGCCGCTCGGCGCTTTAATCCGGATGCGGCTGAGGGCACCTTCGTGGAGAGCACCTTATACGACCCGCAGCCTCTTGCCCCAGACGCCGACCCGACGCAGTGTCACCAGCTGCTGGGCGACTGTTGGGAATGGACGTATTCGGCTTATCATGCTTATCCCGGTTATGAGCGCGCCGCGGGGCCTTTGGGCGAATACAATGGCAAGTTCATGATCAACCAACTCGTATTGCGTGGCGGCTCTTGCGCAACCCCCGAGAGCCATATCCGCCTAACGTACCGCAACTTCTTCCACGCTGATAAGCGCTGGCAGTTTACCGGTATTCGTCTGGCTAGGTAACTCGTCGAATGTGCTGGTGGGCTGTTGTGCTGATTAATTGATTCTCCTTTTCATTAAGGCGCAAACGGCTTGTCATTATTCAAGCGAGCTTTGCGCCCCTTCTGCCCCCTTCCCCTCCCTATGCCTTCATCGCCTTCACCGGATATCAGCACAGCCACTTCTCAACAAGCCGAAGAGTTAGCCCGCCACGTTGCGCAAGGCCTAAACCGCTCCCCCAAAACTTTGTCGTCTATGTACTTCTACGACGACGAAGGGAGCCGGCTCTTTCAGCAAATTATGGCGCTGCCGGAGTATTATCCCACCCGCACCGAGTACCAACTACTGAGCACGCACTCCGCCGCCATCATCGATGCGCTGCGGGCGGCCGATGGCGCTCCGTTCTATATGATTGAGCTAGGTGCTGGTGATGGTCTGAAAACCAAAATCTTACTTCGTCACCTGCTCGCAACTGGCATTGACTTCAGCTACGTGCCCGTCGATATTTCGCCGGCTGCTATTGATGGATTGGAAGCTAGCTTGCGCGATGAGCTACCTAGCTTGCGCGTAGAACCCGTAGTGACTGACTACGTATCGGCCCTGCAACTCATGGCAACCAAGCCTGGCCGCAAAGCCGTGCTGTTTTTGGGCTCCAACATTGGCAACTTCCTGCCCGACGAACGGCTGGCCTTTCTGCGTCAACTTGTGCAGCCTCTTTCCTCCGACGACCGCCTGTTGATTGGCTTCGACTTACAGAAAGATCCGCGCCTGATTCGAGCCGCCTACGACGATGCGCAGGGCGTGACGGCGGCGTTCAACCTCAACTTGCTCACGCGCCTTAACCGCGAACTTGGCGCCGAGTTCGACCTGGCTTATTGGCGTCATTACACCGATTACGACCCGCTCGCTGGCGTCGTGCGTTCTTTTCTCGTCAGCACGCGCGCACAAACGGTGCCTATTGCGGCGCTCGATATTAGCTTCGATTTCGCCGCTTGGGAAATCGTTCACACGGAGAACTCCTATAAGTTTACGGCGGCGCAAATACAGAACCTAGCAGCGGACGCCGGTTTTCAGGTGTCCAACTTCTTTACGGACGCTCAGGATTATTTTGCCGACGTCATCTTGACGCCAACGGCCTAGGTTCGTTTTTGGGCAGGTCTACAGCGCTTTTACAGACAACAGCAATTGTTAAATGGTAGCTGACCACATAATTAGTCTGGCTTCGGGCTACGGGAATTTTGCACCGCCAGCAGCGGCTGTTACGCGGGCGGTAGCGGCCCTGCGAGGCGGTCAGTTGCCGATTTCAGCGATTGAAGGCCTGCCTGCTTTGCGCGAAGCGCTAGCAGCCCGGTATCCGGCTGCCGCGGTTTCGGCGGAGCAAGTCGTTGTTACGACGGGTACGAAGCCGGCGATTTTTGCTTTGCTGAAGGCTGTACTTCGCCCCGGCGACGAGGTGTTGTTGCCTACGCCCAATTGGTTTGGGTTCTGGAAACTCATCGAGCAAGCCGGTGGCGTCGTGCGGCCCTTACCGCTGACCGCCGCGGACGACTATGCGCTGCAACCACAGGCTCTGGCAGCAGCCATTACGCCCCGGACCCGCGTACTCCTCCTCTCAAATCCCAATAACCCGACCGGCCGCGTGTACCACCGCGCCGAACTCGAGGCGGTGCTAGCTGTCACACGCCAGCATCCGAAGTTGCTTGTGCTTTCTGATGAAATCTACAACTTTATCACCTTTGGTGCTGAGCCGGTGCCGTCGTTGCTGGATTGGGCTGATCCACTCGGCCAGCATCTGGTGGTGAATGGCTTTTCGAAGTCGCTGGCCCTGATTGGTTGGGGAGTGGGGTACTTGGTGGCACCTCCCGCGTTGGCACGTGCTTGTGCGGCGTGGCAGTTCAGTACGGCAGCAGCTGTACCCGTACCCAATCAACTGGCGGCCCTAGCTGCTACGGAAGCCGCCCAAAGTATTGCGAATGAGCTGCTGGCACAGCTTGCCGACAACCGCGCCCTATTGCTCGACGGCCTAGCTTCCTTGCCCCGCGTGCACTGTCCGTGGCCCGAAGCAACGTACTACGCCTTTCCTGATTTTACGGCCTATCTCGACCCTAGCCTTTCACCGGAGGCAGCCTCAGCAGCTTTAGTAGCTCGCTTACAAGCGGCGGGTGTAAACGTTGTAGATGGCGCCACCTGCGGCGCTCCTGGCTTCGCTAGACTTTCTTACGCGCTGCTTACCAATGACTTGCAGGAAGCCTTACAACGCCTGCGCAGAGCACTACAGTAGGCAGCAGTCGAAGTAAGTAGCTGCTAGTCGAGGTATCATTGTACCTAGGTAACCTGGCCAGCTCCGCGCTATTAGACGCTCCCGCATTGGCTGGCACAAACGGCTTCTCCCGGCTGTCGTACCTTTGCACTCCACCCAATCTTACCACGATGCCGCTTGCTACTATTCGCCAGCATATAAAGCCGACGCTGCTCCTATCGTATCCTGTTGTGTTGAGCCAGCTAGGCCATGTGATGGTCAACGTGTGTGATAGTGTGATGGTAGGCCGCCTGGGCGGATCGTTACCGTTGGCTGCCGTATCGCTGAATATCAACGTGAGTACGGTGGTGATGGTGTTAGGCATGGGCTTGTCCATGGGCATCACGCCACTGGTTGCGGCCGCTAATGGCGAAGGCAACGTGCGCCGGCTCGGGGAGCTGCTCGTGCATGGTGTGCTGCTGAGTGGCTTAGGCGGTTTGCTGCTGAGCGTGCTGGGGCTCTTTATCACGCCGCTCCTACCCTATTTTCACCAGCCCCCTGCCGTAGTAACGCTTACCACCCCTTTTCTACGAGTCATTTTTCTGTCGTTTTTCCCCTTGATGGTGTTTCAGGGTTTCCGCCAGTTTGCTGAGGGGCTAGGGCTAACCCGGCAAGCCATGCAGCTTTCTATTCTAGCCAACGTTATCAATGCCCTGCTCTGCTATATGCTGATCTTCGGGCATTTTGGTGCGCCAGCAATGGGCATGATGGGCGCCGCTTGGGCTACCCTCACGGCCCGCATCATCATGGCGGTGCTCATGGGCGCTTACGTGCTGCGGGCGGAGCGGCTGCGACCCTATCGCGAAACGATTACCAGCTGGCTGCATCTGCAGGGCACTACACTGCGACACCTGCTAGGTTTGGGACTGCCCATTGGCCTTCAAATGATGTGCGAAGTAGGCGCGTTCAGCTTCTCGGGCATTATGATCGGGTGGCTTGGGGCCACGGCAATGGCAGCGCACCAGATTGCCATCAACGTTTCATCGGTCACGTACATGGCGGCGGGTGGCGTGGCGGCGGCAGCCACGATTCGGGTTGGTAACTTGCGGGGCCTAGGTGATGCGCTCGGCGCTCGGCAGGCAGGCTTTACCGCTTACGCACTCACTTTTGTGTTTATGGCGGCCATGGGCCTAGTGCTGATTAGCTGCCGCCAGCTGATTCCTTACTTATACAACCCCCACCAAGACCCAGCGGTGGTGGCTCAGGCCGCTACGCTGCTCCTGATTGCTGCCTTGTTCCAGATTTCAGATGGATTGCAAGTGGTGGGCCTAGGTGCGCTTCGCGGCTTGCAGGATGTGAAAGTGCCTTCCCTGGTCGCGCTTCTCGCCTACTGGGTTGTGGCGCTGCCTCTTGGCTATGGCCTGGGCTTTGGGCTGAAGCTAGGTAGCCTAGGGGTCTGGATTGGGTTGCTAGCAGGGCTCACAACGGTGGCCGTGGTGCTCCTATGGCGCTTTCGTCAGCACAGCGCCGTAGCACCACTGGTGAACGAAGCACCTGTGGTGGCGCGTTAAGGCGTTATTCTTGCTAAAAGGCTGTCAACGCTTTTTAGCACTAACTGCCTTTCATACGCCACCCTTCCATGTCCTTCGTCTCTTTCCTAGCCCCAATTCTTTTCGTTAGTAATTTATTGCAGGGCCCCGGCCAGGGCACGCAGTCCACTCCGACGGGTACTGCGGCGCCCGGCACTTTCGAGTGGTCAGCAACCCGGCCGCTAACCTGGGACGATTTCAAGAGCAAGCCTACTCCCGCCGACAGGCTAGCCGCTCTCACCTCGGCTAATATCGACGTGCAGGCCGCTTGCCAAGATTTCAAATTTGCCTCTACCGTGCGGGCCGTATTTATTCCCACCGAATCGTGGGTGCGTGAGGCAACCAAGGCAACGCCCAATTTGCTGCGCCACGAGCAAGTTCATTTCGACATCACGGAGCTGTACGCCCGCAAGCTTCGCCAAAAGATCAGCTTGTCGAAGTTCGACTGCGAGCATTTACAGCCGCGCTTCAAAAATCTGACGAAAGCTGTATTTGCTGAGTGGCAGAAGGAAGAGGCCCGTTACGACCAAGAAACCAACCATGGCCTCGCCGCCGACCGGCAACGGAGCTGGGAAATCAACGTCCAAAATCAGCTTACTCAATTCGCGCAGTTTGCGGCCAAGTAGTAGCAATAGCCTGTAGAGGAAGCGCTCCGGCGCGTTCAGTGTTGCGTGGGAGTAGCGGGAAGCTGTATGTTTGCAGCCTTTCGCTCCCACGCAACACTGAACGCGCCGGGGCGCTTTTCTCTACTGCATGACTGATTCCACAAACCTCATTTCCTGGGCTGATTTTGAGCGCGTTGACCTGCGCGTGGGCACCATTCTGGAAGCACGCGAGTTCCCGCAAGCACGCAAGCCAGCTTATCAGCTGCTCATTGACCTAGGTCCTGAACTCGGCACAAAGCGCTCCAGCGCCCAAATCACGCATCACTACCAACCCGCCGACCTGGTCGGACGCCAAGTGTTATGCGTCGTGAATTTTCCGATCAAGCAGATTGGTCCCTTCCGCTCCGAAGTACTGGTAACGGGCGCCCCCGATGCCGATGGACACATTGTGCTGGCCACGCTGGCAGCAGCGGTGCCGAACGGTAGTCGCCTGGCCTAGGTGCCCGCAGCTAGTTACCTAGCTACTTCTTTTCCCCGAGCTTCATTTCGCGCATCGACAGGCTATCGATAACGTCGCCGTAGATTTTATCGAGGTCTTTGTCGTGCACGGCGTAGTAGCGGTAGCTTTGGTAGAACGCCGAGTCAGTGGTTTCGTAGCGCCAGAAAAGGTCGCGCCGAAGCTGGTTGAACATGGCCCGCGCCGAATCAGGCGCCAGGCGCGAAGCCTCTACTCGCGCTTCAGCCAGGTGCAGATTCGTTAACAAGCTGGTCATCTTATCTTTAGGCAGCAACAACTGTGGGCGCATCGGCTCTTCGGGCCGTTGGCACTGCGCAAAAGCTAGGGTGAGCAGCACGCTCAAAAACAAACGCAAACGGGCGGGGAGGTTTTTCACAGCAGCAAAGTTAGCCAGAAGCCGTAGCTTAGTCCTAATGAATCCGCAACCTGGCTCACCACTTCAACAACTTATTCGCAAGCTGCGGCAACTAGAGATACGCATTATCAAAACGGTAGATGCGCAGCTGCAAGGTGATTTTCACTCAGTGTTCAAAGGCACCGGGCTAGAGTTCGACGATGTGCGCCTGTACCAGTACGGCGACGAGGTGCGCGCCATCGACTGGGCCGTATCCAGCAAGGGCCACGGTACGTTCGTAAAGACTTACAAAGAAGAGCGCGAACAATCTGTGATGCTGCTCCTTGACGTCAGCGCTTCCCAAAAGATCGGGGCCACGGGGCGCCAAAAGCTAGATGTTGGCCGGGAGATTTGTGGCTTGCTTGCTCTCACGGCAGCCCGGCAAGATGCCAGCCTAGGTATCGTGGCCTTTTCTGATCAGAAGGAACTGTACATGGCGCCGGGCAAAGGAATCCGCCATGCCTATGCTCTTATTAAACAGCTATTTGAACTGCAACCTAGGTCGCCGCGCACGGCTGTAGGCGCCGGTATTAAGCAGGCGCTCGGCTTGCTCAAACGCCGCAGCATCGTCCTGTTGATTTCCGATTTTATTGATGTTAACTACGAGCGGGAGCTCACGATGCTCGCTCGCAAGCACGACTTGATTGTGGTGCAGCTCCTCGACCAGCGTGAGCGGGAGTTCCCGCCCCTCGGCATCATTCCGCTGTTCGACCAAGAATCTGGGCGGACGCTGTGGGTGAATACTTCGTCGGAGAAGTTCCGGACGCGTTACCGAGCCACGTACGAGCAAAACCGGGAGCAGATCGGGCAGATCTGCCGCCGTCACCGCACCGAGTTCTTATCCATCGCCACCGACACCGATTACGTACCTCAGCTTGTGAGTTTATTTCGGCGGCGCAATCAGCGGGGTGGACGTGGCTAAGCCGATGGTAAGAAGGCGGAACGGGATGGGTGTGTTTGGGCTGCTTTTGCTTCTTACCACTCCTACCCTAGCCCAGGCGCCCGCTCGCCCCAACGAGCCACAAGGGCGCTTTCTGCGGCTAAAGGTACAGGTAGGCGAAATCGTCGACTACGAACTCCGCTTTGAGCACGCTCCTAGCTTAGAAGTTATCTTTCCGGATTCCACGGCGGCGTTCAAGCCGTTCGAATACGTAGGCAAAATTTACCAGCCAACCCGCACCCGCCAAGGCCGCAGCCTCGACCGCACCATCTATCACCTGCGTACCTTCGCGCTTGATTCGGTGCAGCAACTGAGCTTGCCCATCACCATCCTGCGCGGCGAAGACACCTTGACCGTGGCCACGCCGCCGGCTGTTGTACGGTTGGCACGCACCGCACCCTTGCTTAGCGCGGAGGAGCCGCCGGCGCTACGCCAAGAAATGGCCTTGCTGCCCGTTGCTTCCGAGTTCAACTACCCGTATGTACTGGCTGCCGTGGGAGTGCTAGCATTGGCCATGGCTGTGCTAGGCCTTGGGTTTGGGCGACGGTTGCAGCAACGCTATCAGCGCTATAAGCTGCGGAAGAACCACGTGTACTTCTTGGCTCAATACGCACGCCACGTAGAGCGTTTTACGCTTTCCCGTTCGCTCACGAATATGGAGCGCGCCATCACGTTGTGGAAAAACTACCTCACCGGCCTCGAAGACAATGGCATTAATAGCTTGACAACAAAGGAGATCGTAGCGCTCTACCAGAACGACCCCGACGTAAAACGTGCTTTGCGTATTGCGGACAAAGTCATTTATGCCAATCAGTTTATGGAAGATGAAGCGGAAACGGACCTAGCCTTTACGCTTCTCCGCAACTTTGCCGACCGCCGATATCAGATGACCATTACCAATTATCAGTCACCCGTTACCAGCTGATCAGGTAGCAACTATCGTTTATTCCTCACCCAGCTACTCAGTTACTCTTTCATGTTTGAACAGCTTTGGCAACATTTCCTAGGTCCGTTGGTGGATAGCTTGCGTTATGCAACGCTTGCTAGCTACTCCTGGGAAGCGCCGCGGCTCTTGTTGCTCGTGCCGCTGGTGCCATTGCTGTTTCTGGCGCGTTGGGCGTTGAATCACCGGCGCCGGTCGCGGCTAGGTGTGGCCTTCATAGCTGGCCAAGTGCGCCGCGACTGGAGCGCGCTGCTGCGCTTCGTGCCCAACATAGTGCTGTCCTTGAGCCTAGCTTTCGGTATCGTAGCGCTGGCTCGGCCGCAGCGCACCGACGAACGGGTGGTGCAGACGGGTGAAGGCGTAGATATCCTGCTGGTGCTCGACGTATCGGGCTCTATGGAATTGCAAGACCTGCGCCCCAACCGCCTTGAAGCCGCCAAGCGGGTAGCGCAGGAATTCATCAACGGCCGAGTGGGGGACCGGCTAGGCTTAGTGGTATTCGCCGGCGATGCCTACTCTGTAGTGCCGCTCACCACCGACTACGAGTTGCTGCGCGAGAGCATCGCCGGCCTCAAGCTAGGTATGATTCCGAACGATGGCACCGCCATCGGCTCGGCCCTGGGTGTGGCAACCAACCGTTTGCGTGACTCTCGCAGCCGCTCCAAAATCTGCATTCTTATCTCCGACGGCGAAAACACAGCCGGCAGCCTCGACCCGCTCACGGCCGCGCAACTTGCCCACGCCTACGGCCTAAAGCTTTACACCATCGGCCTAGGCAAAGACGGTATCGTGCCTTATGGCACCGATGAAAATGGCCGCCCCCGCTTTGTGGAAACCCGCCTCGACGAAACCACCATGCGCCAACTTGCCCAGGCTGGCGAAGGCCAATTCTTCCGCGCCACCGATAACTCTGCTCTCCGCCAAGTCTTCGGTCAGATCGACAAGTACGAGAAGTCGGAGATCAAGCAGACCCGCTTTCGCAACACGAAAGACTATTACCGGCTTTACCTGTTTTGGTGCGTAGGTTTGTGGCTCGTGTGGCTTGCCCTGAAAAACACCTTCCTGACGAATGCGTTGGAAGACTGAATTCAGTTAACATTCATCAGTTACCGAACGGGTCACCTATCTAGCACGGACTAAAAAGTTCGTGCCACAAAAATTGATAAATGTTACCTGTTAACTGACACCTGATAATGTCTATTGCCGAAAACATTCACCACTTTGAAGCGCAGCTTCAAGGTACCAACTGTCGCCTCGTAGCCGTCACTAAAACGCACCCGATAGAGCTACTCCGTGAGGCATATGATGCTGGAGCTAGGCTCTTTGGCGAAAATAAAGTGCAAGAAATGGCCGCCAAGCAGCCAGAGCTACCTACTGATATTGAATGGCACCTCATTGGTCACTTACAGACGAATAAGGTTAAGTACATTGCGCCATTTGTACACACGATCCAAAGTGTCGACAGCCTAAAGCTGCTGCAAGAAATTGAGAAGCAAGGCGCTAAAAACGACCGTGTTATCAATTGCTTCTTCCAATTTCACATTGCCGACGAGGAAACCAAAACCGGGCTTTCCTTTTCCGAAGCCGAAGCGATTCTCCAATCGGAAGCGTACCGCGCCATGCGCCACGTGCATCTCACTGGCGTGATGGGCATTGCCACCAACACGGATGACGAAGTCCTACTACGCCGCGAGTTTCAGGAATTGCGTGGCTACTTTGAAAAGCTAAAAGCTAGTTATTTCGCTGATAGCGAGACGTTCCGCGAAGTTTCCATGGGCATGAGTTCCGATTACCGTCTTGCTATTGCGGAAGGCAGCACGCTCATCCGGGTTGGTAGCGCTATTTTTGGGCACCGCAACTACGCTACTGCAGCGTCTTAGCGCTTTGTTATACTTCTCTTTCTCTTGCCCATGACTGCTCGCGTTATCATTCAAATTGCTGCTCTGCTTGGTGGCCTAGGTGTGGCTATCGGTGCCTTTGGCGCTCACGGTTTGCGCGCTATGCTGGAGGCTACCGGCCGCTTCGATACGTTTGAAACGGCCGTACGCTATCAGTTTTATCATACGCTGGCGTTGCTGGCAGTAGGAATTCTTTTCCAAGCCCGACCCGACCTGCGCGGGCTAGGTACGGTTAGCTGGTTCTGGCTAGTGGGGGTGCTCATATTCAGTGGCGCCCTCTACACACTGTGTTTCACGGGCATCACCAAGCTAGGTGCCGTTGCTCCTATTGGCGGCCTTGCGCTAATAGCTGGCTGGATAGCCTTGCTGTGGGCAGCACGTCAGTTATAAGATAAACTAGCCCTTAAAACAGAAAGAGCGACCTAGCTAGGTCGCTCTTTCTGTTTTAAGCTTGGCAAAAAGTCAATTACGACTTCTTCTTTGCTTTCATTTTGCTGTCGGTAGCTTTCATCTTTTGCTTGCCGTCGGCAGCGTCAACGTCCGATTTAGCGGGAGCTACAGAGGCCGAAGCCGTCGTAGCATCTGCTACCGTACCTACCAGCGACACCATGGCATTGCCAGCAGCCGAATTCGACTCAATGGTCAGCACTTTGTTCTGCATGCCCATTTTGCCAGCGCTGTTGAATTTGGCCGTCACAGTGCCGGTTTTGCCGGGCATCACGGGCTCCTTCGTCCAGTCGGGCGTGGTGCAGCCGCAGCTTACGCCAATGTTGGAAATCACGAGTGGCTGCGTGCCTACGTTCTTGAATTTGAACGTGTGGTCAACAATGTCGCCCTGCTTGATGGTGCCGAAATCAAACTTGTCGGTCTCGAACTGAATCTGGGGGCCAGCTACTTTGGTAGTAGCGTTAGCAGGCTTAACGGCAGCCGTCTGCGCTTGCGAAGCGAAGCCAGCCAGCGAGAGGGCTAAGGCCAGAACAAGTGCTTTTTTCATCGTTACGGTTATTTAAAGAGGTAATTTTGACAAAGATACACGTTTGCAGCCACTGGTTGCGTGCAGCTTTAGTTGCTATCCACTGGCTCGCAGATAGGTAAGGTACTAATCAATTTTTAAATTCCTTCGAATACGGAAATTGTCGCGATGCCTTACGCATAATCGTGGTGATGATGGTGCCTGTATCAGAGCCAAACCCGCGCGACAAACTCTTGTCGTATTTCCAAAGCAGCTCGCCCGTGGAACCATCTGCAATGTTGATGGACAGTTTTCCCGTGTTAGTTGGCGCGGAGAAACCCACGACCATGGTCATCGCAACGGCAGCTCCACCCGACATGGGCTGTGTGCTCTCAAACGTGCCCGACACAATGCCGTCGACTCCTAATATCTGAGCTAGCTCTTGCGGCGTATAGCCAGCTATCTTGTCAGCTGTCACGCCGTTGCGCACAAGCAGGGCGTTGGTTTTAGCCACATCTTGCACATCTACCGTCATGTCTCTGCTCTCTTTCTGCTTCAGAAAGTACGATTGTAGAGCACTCTGTACACTTAGCCCCTCCCGCTCTTCCAGAACCCGTACGCCTTCTACGCCGCCATTCTTTTCTACTTCACGGGGCCGCAATTGCAAGGTGGTTTTAAAGGGCAATACAGCTAATAACTTGTGTTCCTTCGCTATAATACGGAACTTAGGATTGGTGTAAATCTCGCGCGTTTGCGCAAAGGTGGTTACTAAAGCTAACAGCAGAAATAGGCCCGTAAGCGCAAACTTTTTCATGATAATAAGTTGTGGAAATAGGTTAACTGAACTCTGTAAAGCTAAGTCACTATCCTCAACTATAAAATAGTTATACTATATAATAACATGCGATAGTTAATCTTGGCCGTTTAGCAGCTTAGGGTTGAAATTCAGCAAGAAAAGTCGATCAGCGGCGCGGGTTATGGCGGTGTAGAGCCAGCGGGCAAACTCGGAGTTTACCATGTCATCTTTCAGAAAACCGTGGTCGACGAACACCGCTTGCCACTGACCACCCTGGGCTTTGTGGCAGGTGAGAGCGTAGGCAAACTTCACCTGCAAGGCGTTCAGGAACGTGTCTTGGCGCAGGGCAGCACTCCGCTCGCGCTTCGTACCTAGGTGAGCATAGTCTTCACTCACGGCGGTGTAAAGCGCGTTGCTGCGGTCAGCGGGCAAGGCGGGGCTTTCGGTGTGCAGCGTGTCGAGGAGCAGCTTCACTTCTAGTTCGGGCTCGTCGGGGTAGTCCACAAGCCGAACGCGGGCATCAGCGAAGTTGAAGCCGAACTCTTCCGTCCGCCGCACGATTTTCATTACCTGCACAAAGTCGCCATTGGCCAAAAAGCCCATTTCTGAGTCTTTGGGCAGCCAGAAGTAGTTGTTACGCACCACCATCAGGTAGTCGCCGGCCTGGATTTCGTCTTCCGCATCGAACAGCACCCGCCGGATGTACTGGTTGTACTGGTTGGCGTTCTTGTTGGAGCGGCAAATGATAGTCGTGTTTTCGTAGCCGAAGTTCTTATAGGCCCAGCGCAGGCCATCTTCTAGCTTTTCGCCGCCCATCTTGAAGATGTCACTGTAGCCTTTGGTGAAGAACTGAATCGCCGGTTTTTCCTCTCGCAACTCATCTCGTAGCACCGTAGCGTTCATCAAGATACCCGACTCTTCCGCCTGACGCATTACCTGACGCAGCTCTACCGAATCCACTTTGGCGCGAAACCGGTGCGCCAGTAAGCTAGGGTCCAGCGCTGGGCTCAGTAGCTGCCCGACCGGCGGCAACTGCGCCGTATCCCCGATGAGCAAAAGACGGTTAGTAGGCTTCTCGAACACGTAGCCCATCAGGTCGTCGAGCAGGCCATTTTCGCCAAAAGCCTTCTCATCCGAAATCATGGACGCTTCGTCCACGATGTAGAACATATCGGCCGTGCGGTTGGGCTGGCGCTGAAACGACAGCTTATCGGACGTTGAGCCCGAGGTCTGACGGTAAATCTTCTTGTGAATGGTGCTCGCCGGCACGCCCGAGTAGGCGCTCATTACTTTGGCAGCCCGGCCAGTGGGCGCCATCAACGTGTACTTGCGCCCCATGCGGTGCAGCCATTGCACCAGCGCACTCACCACAGTCGTTTTACCCGTGCCGGCGTAGCCCCGCAGCACAAAGGCCTTGCGGCCCGGCAACTCATCGCGCAAGAATGCGTCGAGCTGCTGAAAAAGGGCTGCTTGGTCTTGGGTGGGTTCAAAGGGAAAGTAGTCGCGGAGAGAGGGAGTTCTTACGGTAAGCATGTTTTACTATTGGCTGGCACGAGGCTATAGCCCCGAGTCTAATATTAGCTGATTGGTGACCAGAGCTGTCATCTAACAAATAAGAAAGAAGAATAAGTGCGGAGACGAGGTATTGAATTCCTGAATAGCTTTTAAAGTTGGTTTGTTATTCGCAACCATAGTATTCTTATCAACCTAGCTTTGTGGTTCTACAACTGCCATTGTAGCTGAGGCCTTCGCAATTAACTTATCATCGCACCACACTTCAGCCTCGCAGAAGTGCAGGCGCCGGCCAGCTTTCAGCACCCAGCCTACGGCCCGTAGTTTCTCCCCCACGCCTGGGTGCAAATAAGAAATGCGCAAATCAGCCGTTACGACGCCGTGATTATCAGGCACGAGCGTGACGGCAGCAAACCCAGCTACCAAGTCGGCCATGGTCGCTATCAAGCCGCCGTGAGCGAAGCCGCGATGCTGCTGGTGCTTCTGCTCCAATGCTAGCTCCGCTTCTACCCGGCCGGGCTCGATGGTGGTCAGGTCGGCGCCGACGAGGTGCATGAAACGCTGCGTGGTGAGCTTCTGCCGAATTCGAGCAGCTAAATCTAGCGTTGAGATGGAATTTTCCGTAGGAGGCATTGATCAGAAGCTATACGCTGATTTTTTACTGGGCTGATGCGACTGTTGATGAGCGAAAAATTTGCTTGTCAGCTCGTCAAATAGTCGTTTCATTCGTTATCAAAAGTACCCCCTTTGCCGCTCCCGACCAACCTTTCCACACCAATGTCAACTTCCTTTACTCCTAACTTCCTAGGTGCTTACACCAACCAAGTCCGCGTGCGCGTGTGCGGGCTGCTTGTGCACGAAGGCGCAATTTTGCTCACTGCTCACCGCGGCCTCCTCCCCGATGAGGCGCTGTTCTGGTCGCCGCCGGGCGGCGGGTGGCAGTTTGGCGAATCGGTGCAGGAGTGCTTGCAGCGAGAATTCCTAGAGGAAACTGGCTTAGCTATTACGCCTGGTCGTTTTCTGCACCTGCACGAGTTCGGCGGCGACCAGCTACAGGCTTTGGAATTGTTCTTCGCCGTCGCGCCAACCGACCCGAAGGCAGTACCCCAGCTCGGCGCCGACCCCGAACACGCCGCTGATGCCCAGCTGCTCACCAAGCTAGCTTTCATAGCGCCGCGCCAACTAGTAAAGCTGCCGCCCCACCAAGTGCACCCCGTGCTACGCCACATCATCAGCCCCGACGACCTCTACATTCCGCAGATTCGTTTCAAGTAGTTGGAGTGCATCTATGGAGTAGCGGCGCACAGCTAGAGGTGAACTTCGTACCTTTGGGCTCCTATTCCGTATCGTCTCTTTCCTGATTGCTCCGTGTTTGCCTCTGCTCCTGCTGCTTCCGTACCCGTTGCCCAACACCGTTTTCGCGACGAAACGCTGAACCTAGCCAACCCGAGCGCCTATAACCTTTACATCACAGTCGGCGCGGCAGGCATCCGCCTGGGGCTAGTCGAAGTACAGCGGAACAAATTCGTTTTGCTGGAAGACTACACGGTAGAAGCTGCTCCTTCCTTGGCGGCTCAGTTGCAGGCCTTGGCCGCACAGCACGAGTTTTTGCATCAGTCGGGCTGGCAACACGTACGGCTTGCGGTGCAAAACCGTCACTTCACGCTGCTGCCAGCGCCTTTGTTCCGACTCGGCGACGAAGCTACGTACCTACGCTTGCACCATCACCTCGACCCAAATCAGGAAAGCCCTCATCACTACGAGCACATTGGCTTGGATATGGTGAGCGTGTTTGCTGCTGAGCAATCGTTGGCCGATTGGCTGCAAACAGCTTACCCGACGGGCCGCTTACTGCACCAAACCAGTGCTTTGATTGAGGGTGTAGTTCACCAAAGTAAACAGTCAGCACCGCGGCAGCTGTACTTGCACGTCAACCCTCAAGAGGTGACGTTGGTGGCGGTACACGGCAAGCGCTTGGAGTATTGTAACGTATTTCCCTTCAGCAGCCCCGAAGACTTTATCTACTACACCATCTTGGTCATGCAAGAATTGCAACTGAACCCCGACCAAGACGACCTAGTGTTGTGGGGCGACTTGCTGCCCGATTCGGAGCTGTTTACCATTCTGCGCAAGTATGTGCGGAACGTTCGCTTCGGCACGCGCCCCTTCGACCTAGCTTACAGCTACCGCCTCAACGATACTTTCGATTATCGCTACTTCGAGCTATACACCCTGCATCTTTGTAAATAAGAGTGGCTAGGCGAGGGAGTATGCTGTTAAACGCCTCTATTCCGTCGCACAACTCACTCCGTCACTCAGTCATTCTTGTATGCGTATTGCGCTATTCCCTGGCTCTTTTGATCCGTTTACAAACGGGCACCTCGATGTGGTGCGCCGCGGCACGACCTTGTTTGACCAAGTGATTATTGCCATTGGTAACAACAGCAGCAAGACGCGCTACTTGCCGGTAGAGCAAATGATTACGCTGATTGAGTCTGTTTTTCAGGACGAGCCCCGCGTATCGGTACAATCCTACAAAGGCCTCACGGCTGACTTTGCCAAGCAAGTAGGTGCTCGCTTCTTGCTGCGCGGGCTACGCAACACGACCGATTTTGAGTACGAGAACACAATTGCTCAGGCTAATCGCCATGTCAACCCAGAGTTGGAAACAGTTTTCCTGATTACATCGCCCGCATTAGCAGCAATCAGCAGCACCATCATCCGCGAGATTCACCGCTTTGGAGGCCCCGTCAATGATTTTGTGCCGTTCGCATTGCCACCGGCAACTAGCCATTAGTGGAGTGGTATCACGCGTAGGCCTAGCACTCGGCTGGTGTTTTGCGGGTTGAGTACCGGCAGCACAATGTAGTTCAGCGCCGTAAGGGTCAGCTTACTCCGGCGCATTAACTCCTCTTCATCCTCACCGACCACGATGATATCGTGCACCTTGCGTGTGCGGGCGCTGAAGTTGACGATGAGTGTTGTGCCGTTTTTCTCGAACGTGTTAGTCCAGTTCTCGCTCGCAGCTGTGTGCTTTTGTGCGAGCGTTGGCTCCGGCCCTAGGTCCTGAGTTGCTATTTCGCGAGGAGAGCCTAGTTTCCGACGAACCTGGTCGATGTTACGCCCCAATAAAGCCGTCACGTCGAAGGGCGCGTGTTCGGCGGGAGGTGGCTCCACGGTCGACACGCGCTTCTCCGGAACGGTAGAGCGACCGGTACAAGCCGCTACGCCAATAAATGTTAAGACAAGAGCAGAATAGTAGAGTCGACGCATAGGCAACTCGCCTAGAGTTATTTTGCTGCTTCCTTGGCAGAATCAGTGCCAGCTTGTTCGCTGAGGTAGTGGCGCACTACTAACGCAATAGAAGCATACGACTCGTCGAGCACGGCTAGGGCCTCTTGGGGCGTCATCCACCGCACTTCTTCAATCGATTCTTCGGCCTGGGGCTTCATCAGCGAATCGTCGAGGCACTGCATGATATACCAGCTAGTCTTCTTCAGAATCTTGTTGCCATTGTAGGCATAGGAGTGCCATGTACTCGGCAGCTCTTCTCCCAAAACGACGGTGATACTACATTCTTCCTCTACTTCGCGCAGGGCACCCACACCAGGGTCCTCTTCTTTCTTGAGTTTGCCTTTCGGCAAATCCCACATCCCTAAACGATAAATCATCAGGATCATTCCGTCTTTCACGACCAGACCGCCAGCGGCCTTTACGATGCGGAACTGATCTTTCAGGTGCAGAATCAACCGTTTTTTCTTGCGCGCCAGCAGCGTCAATGACTTTAGCTTTTTAAGCTTTTTCACCTCCATTAAGCGCAGCAGCCGGTCGATGAAGCCATCGGTTACGTCACGAATCAGCACGTCGCCGATCAAATCCTTGGACGTAAATTCGTCCTCTGGGTTCAGAATCAGGTCGTAACGGTGCTTGTACACCTTCTCGCTGTTCTTTTTGATAATCAGCGGGATATCATTAATAAAAACATTCATCGCGCAGGATGATATGAGGGCAAATGGGGGGAATGAGACGATTTATGCCACAAAACACAGCATAAATATTGGCAAACGGAAATTCGCCTAGGTCGGGCAAGATACGTGATGTGTCCGGTTCAGTTGTGCAGGTAACGCCTGTAAATGAAAATAGATAGTAGAAGCTGAACATGAAAGCTGCACCGTAAGCAGGACGCAATAGTATCCGTCTGGCCTACGTAAACGTTTATGCAAGCTCTTTACCTAACGCTGCTTCAACTTAATGAAAAAAATAGGTCTGCTCTCCGACACCCACAGCTACCTCGATGAACGCATCCTGCACCACCTAGCCGACTGCGACGAGATATGGCACGCTGGCGATTTCGGCACGGCCGCCGTAGTGGAGGCGCTGCAGGAGCTAGCTCCGTTGCGTGGCGTGTATGGCAACATCGATGGCCAAGACGTGCGACAGACCCAGCCTTTGGTGCAGCGCTTCAAGGTAGAAGGCTTGCGCGTATTGATGACGCACATTGGCGGTTACCCAGGACACTATAGTTCCGCCGCACGCCCTCTAGTGACGCACGAGCGACCGGGCTTGTTCATCAGTGGGCATTCGCATATTCTGAAGGTAATTCCCGATCCGAAGTTGCAGCTGCTGCACTTGAACCCTGGCGCGGCCGGTCGCCACGGTTTTCATAAAGTTCGCACGCTCTTGCGCTTCGAAGTAGAAGCGGGCAAGGTGCAGAAGTTGCAGGCCGTAGAACTTGGCTTACGAGTAGGATGAACGTCTGCGTTAGACAAACAAAAAGCGCTTTTCTTGTACAAGAAAAGCGCTTTTTGACTTTCTATAGCCGACCGACACCGGTGGCAGGCCGCTTTACAGGGCGATTTCGGGCTTGGGGTGCTCGCCTTCCTGACCGTCTTCGTTGACAGGCTTGGTGATGGCCTCAGCCTCATCAAAACCTTCAGTGCCAGTTTGGTTTACTTTTGCTTCTTCGTTCTGCGAAGGCGCCGAAGTAGCAGGCGTTACTTTCTCTACTAGGTCGCTTACTGCCTCTTTGGCTTTCTCCACCACGTCAGAGTGCGCTACTGCGTCAGCTACGTCAGCAGCAACTTCTTTCACTTTATCGACTGCCGAGGTAGCAGCTTCTTTAACAGAAGCAACTACGCCAGTAGTAGCTGGTGCGCTGGCTACTGCAGGGCTAGCACCAGTCGTAGTGAAACGCGACTTGAGTTCTTCGAGGTCCACGTTCTTCAGAACGGGCGTCAGGAGCAGTTGCTTGATGATACGCTGCTTGTTGTTAGCACGCGCAATGTTCTTGCGATGCTTCCGCTTGAGGCGAGTAGTGCTCATATCCGGGTCGGTTAAAGTCGATTTGTAAATTGGAGGGCAAAAGTAAGTCTTATTTTTGAATCGCGAAAACATACCTCATCTTCTCTTTCGGCCTTACCCTCAGCCACTATGCCTGAACCTATCATTGATCTGCGCTCCGATACCGTTACACGCCCTACGCCAGCCATGCTGGAAGCCATGTTTCATGCCCGCGTTGGCGATGATGTGTATGGGGAAGACCCGACCGTGCGCGAACTCGAAGAAGTGGCTGCTGCCCGCTTCGGCTTGGAAGCCGGCCTCTTCTGCCCCTCCGGCACCATGACCAATCAGATTGCTATTAAAGCTCAAACGGAGCCGATGACGGAGGTAATTTGCGACCATACTGCCCATATTTATCTTTGGGAAGTTGGCGGTATTGCCTTTAACTCTAGCGCCTCAGTGGCCTTGCTACCTGGCGACCGGGGCCGCCTTACAGCAGCGCAAGTAGAAGCTGCTATTCGTGACAAGAACAATGTTCACTACCCGCCTACCCGCCTCGTGTGTTTGGAGAATACCAGCAACCGCGGTGGCGGCAGTTGCTACTCACTTGAGGCCATCCAAGAAATTGCGGAAGTAACGCGCCGGCACGACCTGAAGCTGCACCTCGACGGCGCCCGTGTGTTCAACGCCCTGGTAGCCACTGGCCAAAAAGCGGAGGAATACGGTCAGTATTTCGACTCTATCTCGGTTTGTCTTTCCAAGGGCCTAGGTACACCAGTTGGCTCAGTGCTGCTAGGAAGTAAAGAACTGATCCAGAAGTCGAAGCGAATTCGCAAAGCTATGGGTGGTGGGATGCGTCAGGCGGGCTACCTAGCTGCAGCAGGATTGTACGCGCTGGAGCACAACGTGGAGCGCCTGGCCGACGACCACCGCCGCGCCCAGCAGCTCAGCGCCACGCTAGCGGCGCAGTCGTACGTGACGAAGGTGCTACCCGCCGAAACCAACCTGGTTATTTTTCGTCTGGCCGATGAGCTACCTGAAAAGATGTTTCTACAAAATTTAGAAGAGCAAGGAATCCGTGCCTCTTCTTTCGGTCCGCAGATGATTCGTTTCGTGACGCACCTAGACTTCGACGACGCCATGCTTCAGCGCGTAGAAGCTGCTTTGGCTGCCATGCCTGTGCCTGCTTAAGCGTTTGGGTTCACACAGCTGGCCAAGGTCACACGCACTTTTGTTGCGGCGGCACGGGCTGCACGTTTATGGTTCTTAGCTAGCTTTTTCCCTTACTTCTGAAGGTTGTTGAACAGACGTAGCGCCCTCCCTCGGCTCTTCTCCGAGTGGGGGCGCTACGTCTGCTAAGGGCTTTGTATGTCTGCTATTAGCTCCAAACCCGAAGCCAGTCTGCTTACCTAATTTCAATAAGCTTAGAATGGTCTTGCGAATTTTCCGTAGTAGCATCCAGGGTAGCAGCTTCCCCAGAATTCTATGCGGTTGCTTGTATCATGTAAGTGGTCCAGAGGGGGAGTTCTCTTACGAAGAAAGGAGATTGTTGAAATTGCAGGTTAATTATTCGTTTTCTTGTACGGCCTATGGAGCTCTACACCGTCTTTGCTAGCTTGTTGATGGCGGCGGCTTTGGTTGGCTACGTCAATCACCGCTTTTTGCGGCTGCCCTCCACAATTCGAACTTGGAGTGGCTTGCGGGGCGGCATCTCGGTAGCGTTGGCCTTGTCTTTGCCTCCGGGTCATACACGCGACCGGGTCGTGGGCATCACCTACGTAGTCGTCGTTTTTTCTATCATTATTCAGGGTCTTTCTATCGGGCCACTGGTAAAGCGGTTGGGGTTAAGCACCGCACCGGAAGATCCAGCACCCGCTTCTCACTAAATCATTCGTAAGTCAGCCGAGCTACGTAGTGATTCGGTCAGTGCGCTGCCTATTTTTCGTATTCATGAATCTTTTTCTAATCGGTGACGTCCACGGCTGCTGCCATACTTTTCAGACCTTGCTTCGCTATTGGCAGCCGCAGGAGGAGTTTCTTATTCAAGTAGGTGACTTAGTCGACCGCGGTAATTTTGCGCCTGAAACTGTAGGTCTTGCCATGGAGCTGAACGCGGCGTATCCTGGTCAAACGGTCTTTCTACGGGGCAACCACGAGGCGGGCATGATTCGACACTACGGGCCCGACGGTCCCTTCCCAGAGTGGCTGAACTGGGGAGGTAGAACTACGGTACAACAATATGCCGCGCAGCCTGCCTTACTCCGATTGCATTTGCATTGGCTGGAACACCGCCCTCTGATCTGGGAAAATGACCATGTTATTGCCAGCCACGCGGGCCTAGCCGATACGCCCGAGCCTTATGATGAAGAAAACCTCGATGGTGTGTTGTGGCGGCGCGGCCCCTTGCGCAATGTGGGCAAGCTGCAAGTAATTGGGCACACGCCAACTCCCAACGGCCTTCCTCTGTTCGACCGGCTTTCACACACGCTCAGCATCGATACAGGTGCTTACCTAGGGCGCACGCTCACAGGCGTGAAGCTCACGCCGCAGGGAGATATTTTACAGATTATCGCCGTTCCGGTCGATCCTAACGATATCAGCTGATTTCTCTAGCTTGCGGCATGTCTACTTCCGCCGAAGCCGCTCTGCTCTATCTGCGTCAGGCCGACCCTATTCTGGCCCCTGTGTTCGACCGTGTTCCGCCCGTGCAACCTAACCCGCACGAAGACATTTACCTAGCTTTACTGCGCTCCATTGTGAGCCAGCAGATTTCGACGAAGGCGGCAGCAGCCATCTGGCGCAAGTTTCAGAGCTTGTTTGCACCCGATGGCTACCCCGAGCCATTGGCCGTGTTGGCGCTATCGGATGAGGAACTGCGGGCCGTAGGTTTGTCGCGACAAAAAGCGAGCTACTTGCGCGCCATTGCTGACTTTGCTCAACGCGACCAGCTCGATTTTCAGCACATCAGCAGCCTCGATGAAGAAGGCCTGACGCGTCACCTCACTAGCATCCGGGGTGTCGGGCGCTGGACGGCCCAGATGATCCAGATGTTTGCCCTCGATCAACCCGACGTTTTTCCTGAAGGCGACCTAGGTATTCAGAACGCCATGCGCCGCTTGTACGGCCTAGATGAAACCGGCCGCGCTTTGCTTACCCGCATGACCCAGATTGCCGAAGCGTGGCGCCCCTACCGGACCCTGGCTAGTAAGTATTTGTGGCGGTCATTAGACAATATGCCTGCCTAACTGTCATTCCTCACTACGTTCGGAATGACAGTTACTTCACCTTGCCGCGCTTAACCAAATAGGCATACAGCACCTTGTCGAACGGCTCGCGGGTGTCAACAGGCACAAAGTCAATCTTATACTGACCACAGCGCAAGGCTAGCTCCTGCTCATATTGGCGCATAGCGGCGCGGTATTGCTCGCGCACTTGCGAGGGTTGCAGCTTCACCTGCTCACCGGTCTCCATGTCTTCAAACAGGTAAGGGCGGTCGGCGAAGTCAAAGTCAGCTTCGGTGGTGCGGTCCATGATATGGAAGAGCAGTACCTCGTGCTGCTGGTGGCGCAGGTGTTGCAAGGCGGCCAGCGCTTCGGTTTGTTCTTCACGTCCGCGGCCTAGCATGTCGCTGAAAAGCACCACCAACGAGCGTTTTGGAATCTGCTGCGCAATTTGGTGGATAACCTTAGCTACGTCCGTTGAGCGCCTGACCACGGGACGCTCCAGTTGCTGCTGAAGCGTGAGCAGCAACGTATGGCGGTGCGTGCTGGTGGAGCGCACCGGCGTTTGCAGCTCAATTTGGTCGGCGAAAGTAACTAGGCCAACCGCGTCGCGCTGTTTTTGCAGAAGCGTCGTGATAGCCGCGGCACACAGCACGGCAAAGCGCAACTTATCGTGCCCTGGCTCGGGGTAGTACATGCTTGGCGACACGTCGAGCAGCAAGTGGCAGCGCAGGTTTGTCTCTTCCTCGTAGCGCTTCACAAACAGCTTATCGGTGCGGGCTAGCACTTTCCAGTCGAGGTGGCGGGTGCTTTCACCGGGGTTGTAGAGTCGGTGCTCCGAAAACTCCACCGAAAAGCCGTGGTAAGGCGACTGGTGCAAGCCCGTGATAAAGCCCTCGACGAGCTGACGCGCCAGAAACTCCAGGTTTTCGAAGGGACGAACGGCAGCTAGGTCAAGCGGTTGGGCCATAATGGTAACAGTATAAGGATAAAAGGCGGATGCCGTTGGGCCAAACTTCAACAGGCGGCTTTCATTTCATCGCCGCCCCATTCTTTTCGGCAATCTACTTCTTCCCTCCTACCTAGCTAGCCCCTTCGCGCTATAGCGCATTACGGTCCAGCTAGCGCAGATATTCAGACAAAGACACACCAATAACAAGCTGGTTGCTTACTTATTGTTGCTGTTTAACAAAGCCAAATCAAATCTGGTCACAAAAAACTAAACTCCTGAATTTTTATATCCCAACTCACCGTTGTATTTTGGCCTGAAATTCAACCCTTTTCAGAAAAAACCAACCGACTGTAGGACCCGTGGAAGACCGTCAAGATCAGGAAGAAATCTATTCTCAACGCATTAAAGCCGGCAAGCGCACGTACTTTTTCGACGTGAAAGCAACGCGCGGCCAGGATTACTATCTCACCATCACGGAGAGCAAGCGCAAACTCCGCGACGATGATACTTTCTCGTACGAGAAGCACAAGATCTTCCTGTATAAAGAGGATTTCGCCAAGTTCGTTGATGCATTGCAAGATGCCGTTGATTACGTGCGTGAAGAGTTGCTTTCGCCTGAAGAAGTAGCCGAGCTAGACCGTCCGCGGCAGTACAACGACGACCAGTACAGCGGCCGCGAAGAAAATTATTAGCCTTCTCTGCCTATCGAAGCAAATCCTTACGCTCCCTTTACACAGCGCGCACTTACCTAGGTAGGTGCGCGCTGTTTTTTATTGTGGCTAGTCAAACCAGTTATGAAGCTAGCGCTAGGGTTAGAAGCTCTCCTCCTTTTTTAAGGAGGGGTTAGGGGTAGTTGACTAGAGCTAGAAGACTAGAACTAGTATCGTTCAGCGACAAGGAACCACCCCCAACCCCTTCTCAAAAAAGGAGGAGAGCTTCTAACCCTAGCGCTAGTTGCGACCTACGAGCGTTTTCGAAACAGCAAACCTAGGTGCAATGCGTTAGCACACGACGGTTTACCCAAAAAACAGCCGTACCTTTGCACCCAAATCGAGCCAACCGCCCGATTTCTAACTTAGTTACTCAGTCACTCAGTCACTCCATTATGGGTCTCCGCTGCGGAATTGTGGGCTTGCCGAACGTAGGCAAATCCACCTTGTTCAACGCCCTTTCGAATGCCAAGGCCGAATCGGCCAACTATCCTTTCTGCACTATTGAGCCCAACGTGGGCGTTATCACCGTGCCCGACGAGCGTCTTCAGATTCTGGAACAAATCGTGAAGCCGGAGCGTGTGGTACCTACCATTGTCGAGTTTGTTGACATTGCCGGCCTCGTGAAAGGCGCCAGCAAGGGTGAGGGCCTAGGTAACAAGTTCTTAGCTAACATTCGCGAAGTGGATGCTATCATCCACGTAGTGCGCTGCTTCGACGACCCTAACATCGTGCACGTAGCAGGTGGCGTCGACCCGGTATTCGACAAGGACGTCATTGACACCGAGCTACAGCTCAAGGACCTAGAGAGCATCGATAAGAAGCTGGCGAAGTCGGAGCGCTCGGCCAAGAGTGGCGATGCGAAGGCCAAGAAGGAAGTCGTGTCGCTGACGCGCTTCAAAGATCACCTGGAAGCTGGCAACAACGCCCGTTCACTCGCGGTCAATGAAGATGATCTGGAAGCGGTGGAAGATCTGCAACTACTCACTATCAAGCCCGTTATCTACGTGGCCAACGTGGACGAGGCAAGCATCCAGAACAACGGCAACCACTTCGTGGACGCATTGCGTGAGCACGTGAAGAGCGAAAACGCGCAAATCGTTGTCGTATCGGCTGCCATCGAATCGCAGATTGCGGAGATGGAAGACCCCGACGAAAAGGAAATGTTCTTGGGTGAGTACGGCTTGAAAGAGTCTGGCCTGAACCGCCTCATTCGTGCGTCCTACGACCTGCTCGACCTCATCACCTACTTCACCGCGGGCGTGAAAGAAGTACGTGCCTGGACTGTACACCGCGGCGACAAAGCGCCTGCTGCTGCTGGCGTTATCCACTCCGATTTCGAAAAAGGCTTTATCCGCGCCGAGGTTATCAAGCTAGCTGACTATCAGGAATACAAGTCAGAAGCGAAGATCAAGGAAGCTGGTAAGATGGCCGTAGAAGGCAAAGAATACGTGGTGCAAGATGGCGACATCATGCACTTCCGCTTCAACGTGTAACTGCTCGCTTAACAGCAATAATGAAAGCGTCCCAGCCGTATGGTCGGGGCGCTTTTTTGTAACTGATAGCTTCGTGCTGATTTCTTTTACTTGCCTACCACTTTATACAGCATCCCCGCTCCTAGCCGATCCGAAAGCTGCATTCCGTTCAAAATAGCCATTTCTTCCATCCGCTTCTCCGGTATGCCATTGGCTTTGAGAGCTTGCGAAAGTGTCGTACTAGTTTTAGTTGTTTTGATGCGAACTCGCTCGGGTTGGCGGTTCAGCTTGCTAAGGTCAGTGAGGCGGGCGAAGCCTTCCATCGTGCTCGTGAAAGTGCTGACGTACGTGTTGAAGTCGGCGGGAGCAGCGGCACCTAGCAGCATGAAGATACTTTTACCGTCCTGAATCAGATACGAAAGCACCCGAACACCCGCTACCTGCTGTCCGGTCTGCTGGTCTTGTTGCACTTGGTCGGCCACAAAAGCCAGGGCCGGAAAACCATTGACCGTGACGCGCTTTGAATCGGAGGGCTGAAGGCTGAATTGCTTCACTATGGCTTGAGCCGCTTCGTCTAAGGAAGCACCGGGAGCGGAGGCAAGCATGAGGAGCGCTTTGCCAGCGGGGTCAGCCATCTGAAATTGTTGAGGCGTATTTTGATGCTTCCAGCCGCTCGGCACCGGCAGACGGAACTTCAACTCGGGGTGGTAAAAGGCATTACCTTCCACGAAGCCTTGCTTGGGGTCTTCTCCGTACACGATGCCATCAATTAGCCGCAGATACTGGTCTCGGTTGACAGCTAGCTTTGTTGTAGCACTACCATTTTGTTGCTTCCATTGGGCCGCTAGCTGATGTACCCGCTCGTAGCGGTCGGCAGGATTGGGGTGCGTAGAAAGAAAATCCGGAACGGGTTCGGCGCTGCTTTGCTCCTGCTGGCGTTGTAGCGTGCGGAAGAAATCAGCCATTTGGGCAGCATCGTAGCCGATTTGGGAGGAGTACTGCACCCCTAGCTCATCCGACTGGCTTTCGTCGTCGCGCCCAAACTTGAGGAACAGCAGTTGCATGCCTTGTGAGGCCTGATCGCCAAACTGCGCCAAGCGCGGCGAAGCAATCATAGCACCCATCAAGCCTACTTGCCCCAGAATGGCATTGGTCTGCTGCTTAGCCGAGTGCCGAGCCGTTACGTGCCCGATTTCGTGACCTAGCACACCCGCAAATTGCGCTTCATTATTGAAATGCGCCATGATGCCGCGGGTGAAATACACGTAGCCACCCGGCACCGCGAAGGCATTGATGATGGGTGAATCGACAACACGGAACTGGTAGTTGATGTTGGCGCGGTGCGACACAGCGCCCATCTTCTTGCCCTTATCGTTGATAAAGCTCTGAATCTTCTGATCTGGGTACAGACCAAACTGATTGATAACCGATGGGTCCGACTGTTGCCCCATAGCTAGCTCTTGTCCTTCCGACACGAGCATCACTTCTTTCTTACCAGTGACAGGGTTGGTGGCGCAAGAATTGAGCAAGAACAAGAGGGCCAGCGTGTGGCCGAGGATGACGGGCTTTTTCATGGGAGAGAGCTAGGTGGGTTTGCAAAATGTAGGGTCGGGAGGGGACTCAGTTGTTAGCAACGTTGAGGTTAATGTTTGGTTACGGCTTCGTTTTCAAGCAAAAAGCCCACCTTCCGCAGCGGCAGAGGGTAGGCTTTTTACAACTTTACGCCTTGAAAGGCAGCGCAAAAGCTAGCTTGGTGAGTAGCTAAGGTCTAGCATTAAAGTCAATCGATTTATAGCCAATCAATAAATCCGCGCGGGTGCCAGGCGGACGGTAATAGACGAGCAGATCGTACTGGTTTTCAGTTTCCTGGTGGCTGCCTTCGAAGTATACATCGTCGGGGGCGGTGCCTTGCTTTCCGACCACATAGTAATAGTTGTAGTAGCCTTGCTTCAGCAGAGCCTTGCAGGTGTATTGCTGCGTGGCCGCGTCGTAGTTGAGGCGGAACTCATCTTTCAACTGCCAATCGGTGAGGGCGCCAAAGACGTAGACCGGGCCAGGTGCGGCTTGCTCCGCGTGGAGTTGAAAGGTGACGTTGGCGTAATCGCCGTTGGTTTCGCCGTTGCCGTACTCACGGTTTTCGAACACGCGCTGGCCGTTGATATCTTGGTATTGCGTATAGCTTTGGCCGTTGCGCGTGGCTTCTGGTGTCAGGGTTACCTCGCGGGGGGTAGCTGCCTGGTCTAGGTGCGCCATGCCCACTCCTAGCTGCCGCAACGAGCGAGTATCAAAAAAACGAAACTCACTGCTGGCGGCGAAGGCATTCTCGAAGTTGAAGTACTGATAATCGAGGCGCCGCTCGGCGTCACGCACAAAGGTAGGCTTGAGCCCGATTTTGGCATTATCCCAGCGGAAGTTCTGACGCAAAATCACCTTCACTTCCTGCGTTGGGTTGATTATTTCCATGCCATTGTAGCGGATGCCAAAATCTACCTGCTGCAAGGTGTAGCGCTCCGAGCCAGCCACCGGAATGCCTTGAGCTAGGTTTACTTCTACGTTGTTCTGGTACACTAGCAGGCGCCGGCTTAGCAGCGGCGTGCCGCCTTGCCCCTGCACTACTAGCAAGTAGTTGCCACTCAGTTTCACGCGTGGCACTTGCAGCTTGTAGTGGTAATACGGCATCTTGGTGTTGATGGAAGTGCGATAGTTCGTCAGCAAAAACTCGTTTATCTCGCTGAGAAACTGCATGTCCGTGAGCACCGACGGCTTCCAGTCTATGTCGCAGTGGATGAGCTTGGCGGTGAGGCGCTGAGAACCGGTGTTCACCAAGTCAAACTCCAGCTGAATCGGCTGCTCCTGGGAAAGCGGCACCACGGGCGGCTGGAATATCTCGGTGTTTACGCCTGTGTACACGTAGCACTGCACCGAGCGCACATTGGGATCATAGGTGTAATCCTGGTAGCGTAAGGTACGGTCGGCGTAGTATTCCGGGGGCTTCTGCTGGCCAGGCTGGCGAGCAGCATTGGGGTCGGTGATGGGCGTACCGAGCGGCACGCAGGCCGTAGCTAGGAAGAACAGGGCTAGGTAGCGGAGGTGATGCATAGACGAATATAGCGCGAAGCTTCTGCTTCGCGCACCGTTAAAGCAATAGGCAGCAGAACGTCGTAGCGCGAAGCTCCCGCTTCGCGCACCGTTAGAACAACAGCAACAGAACGGCATTATTGTGGCTGTCATCCTACGACATCGTTCAACGCGGCGCGGGCGCGAAGCGGGAGCTTCGCGCTACGACGTTCTGCTGCCTTTATTTGATATCTGTGCTAGATACGGATTTAACCTATTATCGGCGCAATCTGCCGCACCGCTTGCCACCGGGCGTGAACCTGTTCATTACTTTCCGACTAGCTGGCTCGCTGCCTCGCGCTGTGCTGGATAACCTCCGAACCGAATGGGAGCAGCTAGATAAGCAGCACTCCATGGAAGATTCGTACGCCCGCCAGAAACGCTACTTCGGTCGGTTCGATAAGCTGCTCGACCAAGCTAGCATCGGCCCAACTTGGCTGGATGAACCCACCGTGGCGGGCGTCGTGGCCGAAGCGCTTCACTATTATGATGATTGCGGCTACCACTTGGTCTGCTACTGCATCATGCCCAACCACGTACATCTCGTCGCTACACTCCCGGATGCATCCCTGCCGCTCCTACGCACCTTGCAATCCATCAAAAGCTACTCGGCAACCAAGTGCAATGCGCTGCTGGGCAGAAGCGGTCAGTTCTGGCAGCGCGAAAGCTACGACCACCTCATCCGCGACGCCGGTGAGATGGAGCGTATCATCAGCTACGTGCTGGAAAACCCGGTAAAAGCTAGGTTGACCGACGACTGGCAGCTCTGGCCCCACACCTATTGGCATGAGCTGTAGCGCGAAGCTCCGTTTCGCGCCGCGTTGAACGACTCGCGTTTGCTATCATCAGACCACGGTTACCGTTCAACAGCCACAAAATAGAAACAGTACGATTCTAGCATAAATATAACCACAATCTATACCCATGTGGCACAGCATAACCGGCCTCGCCCTTCAATAGCCTAGAGCTATAAAGAGTTACTCAGTAGCGTCAACCATGCTAGACTTGATATGCTTGACGCTACTTTGAGTAGCGTCAATACAAATATCATAGGACATTTTGAAAGACAACTTTGAAACAAATAATAACCTTACTAATTGGACTGACTATTTTCCTTTTCGCAACTTGTAGACAAGGACAAGTAAAAATACCAGCAAACGCAATGGCAAAATTCGATGAGTTCAAAAACAAAGAGAAATTTCTACAGGATAATAAATTGTTTTATCCAGGAATTAGTGACCTTAGATTGAAACCAATCTTGACCGAGAAAATTAACATTTCAGCTGACGACTTTAAAACTCTTGCAGACAAAGGAAATGTGACCAGCAAAGAGTATCAGGATGCGATTAAGAAAGGACTTGACCGGTTCGCCGAAATTTATATTGACCTTGACACAGAAGATAGAGAACGGGTTTGCAGTTACTATGAAGAACTTATGGACATTGTCGGACTTGAAAGTTCAGATGGTCACTTAAATAATTTTATGTACGGTTTTGACCCGACAATAAAATAAAAACAGAGGGAAAAGTGCCTTATAACACGGGTTTTACGTCAGGCGGGCTGACGTGCAATTTTGGAGCTTTGCGCTTATAATAAATTTTAGTAATAAATTGAAATTTATACTCTGAAGCTTACCGGAACGCAAAACCCGAAACGGTTACACAGCAAAAATCCCTCGTCGGACAAAAACATTATTGTTTTGCCAACGAGGGATTTTATTCAAAGAATACTTAAGCTAGCTTCTACACCAATTCTTCCCAGCGCTTTGTCTGGGCGGCTAGCTCTTTTTTGACTTGCTCAAACTTCAGCGTCGCGTCTTTTAATTGGGATGCGTTGTTATACGTGGTAGGATCGGCGAGTTGCGCTTCGTACTGCGCTAGCTCTTTCTCTAGCTTGGTGATGCGAGTTTCTACCTCCTGCAATTCCCGATTGTTCTTCGAACTCCCATTGCTGCTAGCTGGCTTGGCCGTCTCGGCGGGTTTGGGAGCAGCGGCTTTGGTTGGGGCGGGCGCAGTGAGAGCAGCTTTCTTGGCAGCTTTCTCCCGATCTTCCTGCCACATCTCGTACTCCTCGTAGGTGCCGGGGTACTCCTTCAACTGGTAATCTTCGATGAACCAGATCTTGTTGGCCACGTTCTCCACGAAGAAACGGTCGTGGCTGATGACGATGTAGGTGCCTTCGTACTGCTCCAGCGCTTGGATCAGGATGTTCACCGACTGCATGTCCAAGTGGTTGGTCGGTTCGTCGAGGAGCAGGAAGTTGGCTTCCGAAATCAGGGTTTTGGCTAGGGCCACGCGGCTTTTCTCACCACCCGATAGCACCTTGATTTTCTTGTACACCTCTTCTCCCGTGAACAGGAAGGAACCTAGCACCGAACGCAGTTCCATCTCGTTGCGGCGCGAGCCGGCCTCGTTCATCTCCTGAATAATCTCGTTATCCACGTTCAACGACTCCAGCTGGTGCTGGGCGTAGAAGGCCATAATCACGTTGTGGCCAAGCTGGTGGTTACCGTTGGAGGGCGACTCCTGCCCGGCTACCAGGCGCATGAGCGTCGATTTGCCCTTACCGTTGGCACCAATCAGCGCGATTTTGTCGCCCCGCTCGATGTGCACGTGTGTATCGCGGAAGATGATCTTTTCGCCGTATTTCTTGCCCACGTGCTCCATGCGCAAGATGTGACGGCCGGGCTGCACCGTAAAGTTGAACTTGATGTTCACACGGGCATCGTCGCCGGCTACGTCGTCAATGCGCTCTAGCTTGTCCAGCATCTTCATGCGGCTCTGAGCCTGCTTGGCTTTACTAGCTTTGGCTTTGAAACGCTCAATAAAACGCTCGGCCTGCTTGATCTGAGCTTGCTGGTTTTCGAAGGCGCCTTTCTGAATCAGGTTGCGCTCTTCTTTCTCCTCGAGGTAGAAGCTGTAGTTGCCGGCGTAGGGCACCAGCTTGCCGCCGGTCACTTCCACGGTGGTGTTGGTGGTGCGGTCCAAGAACTCCCGGTCGTGGCTCACGATGATCACGGCGCCTTCGTAGCCGGCCAGGTAGTTCTCGATCCACTTGATACTGGGCAAGTCCAAGTGGTTGGTGGGCTCGTCGAGGAGCAGCAGCGAGGGTTGCTGCAGCAGAATCTTGGCCAACATCACGCGCATGCGCCAGCCCCCCGAGAACAGCTTCAAGGGCCTCTGGAGCTCTTCGGTTGTGAAACCTAGGCCTTCCAGAATCTCTTCGGCGCGGGCTTGCATGGTATAGCCACCTAGGGCTTCGAACCGCTCCTGCAAGTCGGCCAGCTTGTCGACGAGGTCGTCAGTGTAGTCAGTTTCAAACTTCAGCAGGATCTCGTCGATCTGCTTTTGAAGGCGCAGAGCTTCTTCAAACGCCTGCATGGCCACCACCAAAATCGACTCGTGGGAGTCGTAGCTGAGCAAGTCCTGGTTTAGGAAACCGAGAGTTACCTCTTTGCTCATGGAGATGCTGCCACCGTCGGGCTTGTACTCGCCCACCAAGATGCGCAGCAGCGTGGATTTGCCCCGACCGTTCAGCCCGATCAGGCCGATTTTGTCTTTGGGCTTTATGTGGAGACTGGCTTTGTCGTAGAGCGTACGCGAGCCAAAATGGAAGTCTAGATCGGTAATGGAAATCATCCTACTTTGCTATGAGAGAACAAAGATACTATCTATACGCTGTGCTTGGATAAGAACTGTAGGGTTCGGTGGCCACTGAGCGGTACCAAATGGCTATTACGCTCAAGCAGTTGTCTAAGCGAAGACCGCACCAGACAACAATTCACGCCGTATAGACCTAGGTACAACATCCGCGCTTAAGCCGAAGTGCCACCTTTGCTGGCGTGGGCTTACAGCCCGTGTACTGTAGGCGACGGACTTGTCGGCAACCTAATAACAACGGACTTAGCTAGGGCACAACTGCGGGCGACAAGTCCGTCGGATGGGAAGCATCAGTTGCAAGCCCACACCTACGAGAAATCATTTGATATTTTCCTGAAAGCTAGTAGCTTACCAGCCGACCCAGCAAGCACTTATTCGCTGCCTTATCTACTCGCCTGATGATTGTACCGTTACGAGCCCTCGTCTTTTTCGTATTGCTGAGCCTTTTAAGTTACTCTATAATTGCGGGGCCTAGTAAAGCTAGCCCATCCCCTACCCTAGCTGCCGCGGCGCCTTCTTTCGACGTAGAGGCGGCAACTCAACGCTACCTCGACACGCTAACCCCAGCGCAAAAAGCAAAGTCGGACGCCTACTTTGAAGGCGGTTACTGGCTGCTCCTTTGGGGTGTGCTCTATAATGTGGCAGTAGCCGGCGTGTTTCTAGGCCTAGGTCTCTCGGCGCGGATACGTGGGTGGCTGCGAGGAATCCGGAGCGAAAACCTGCGCAACTTGCTCTACGCCGCTCTATACACGCTGTTAGCTGCGGTGTTGAGCTTTCCGTGGACGATATACACGGGCTTCTTCCGAGAGCACCAATACGGTTTGTCCAACCAAACCTTCGGGGCCTGGTTTTCCGAGTCACTCATCGGGTTAGTCTTATCCGTAGTCATTGGCAGCTTGCTGATTATGTTGCTCTACCTAGCCATTCGGAAAGTGGGCGCGAGTTGGTGGCTGTGGGGCACGGGCCTGACGGTTATCTTTTTAGTTATCGGCGTATTTCTCGCCCCGATCTTTATTAGTCCTTTATTTAATAAATACACGCCCCTACCTCCTAGCCCCGTTCGAGAGAGCATCCTGTCGATGGCGCGGGCCAATCTGGTACCGGCGACCAATGTGTACCTGGTGGATGCCTCGCGGCAGAGCAAGCGCATCAGCGCCAACGTGAGCGGACTTGGCAGCACCATTCGGATTTCTTTGAATGACAACCTCCTGAAGCGTAGCACACCCGCAGAAATACAGGGTGTGATGGGGCACGAGCTAGGTCACTATGTGCTGAACCATATTGTGAAAGGCCTGATCTTCTTCAGTTTACTCGTGCTAATCGGTTTTGCGCTCGTCAACTGGGCATTTCGGCGCTTAGTCGCTCGCTACGGGGCGCGTTGGAACGTAAGCGGGCTAGCCGATATTGGCGGGTTGCCGTTGCTACTGGTCCTGTTTTCCGTGTATAGCTTTCTGATTACGCCTGCCACGAACACCATCACCCGGGTAAGCGAGATGGAGGCCGATCAGTTTGGCCTGAATGCAGCCCAACAGCCCGATGGCTTTGCTTCTATTGCGATGAAGCTCTCCGAATACCGCAAGATTTCGCCGGGCTACTGGGAGGAAATTTTCTTTTTCGACCACCCCAGCGGTCATACGCGCGTGCATACCGCCATGCAGTGGAAGGCGGAGCACCTAGGCGACAAGCCATGATGCTGCATGGGGCTGAGCCTCCTGCTACACGACGGTGCAGCGGAAGCTAGCTTATGTAGCACAGGTTGGCACAACTATTTTGGGGTGAGCGAGTAGGAAGATAATTACTTCCTCTCCTCCCCAAACCCGCCCTCCTATGCTTCGCTACTTTTACCGTGAGCAGCATCGAATTTCGCTTGCTACCGTCAGCGTGTTTCTACTGCTAGGCTTGAGTTGCTGCGGCATAGGCGAACAAGTGCAGCAGGCCAAGGCCTTTAAAGATGCCGACATCCGCCTGGCCTCTATCGAGCAGGCCACCGTTGCGGGGGTCAACGTGCTGGGTATCCGGAAGGCGAGTGACTTGAGCATTCTGGATCAAGCCAGGCTTGCTACCTCGTATGCTTCCGGCAACCTGCCGCTGCGTATGCGCGTGAACCTAGAAGTGCGAAACCCGAACGACGAAACCGCCGCGCTCAACGAGCTAGACTACATTGCGCTTATTGATGGAAAGCAGGTAGCTACGGGCCACACCACCGAGCGCATCGAAGTGGCACCCAATGGCGGCCTAGCCACGGTACCCGTTACACTGGAAAGCAACTTACACGAAGCACTCGGTAAAGAATCGGGCGCGAGCTTAACCGACTTGGTGCTAGGGCTAGCCAACCAAGATCAGCAGCCGATGCGCTTGACATTGCGCTTGCGGCCGACGTTCATTACCAGCAACGGACGTCGTATTTCGCCTACTGGCTACATCAATGTGAACAAAGACTTCACGGCCCGTGAAGCGCTCGACGCCGTACAGCATCGCGATTCACTCAACCAGCGTCCTTAGCGGGTCCAGCGCATGTCGGGAGCTAGCTATTTGCTAGCATCTCCAACCATTACAAGTAGACGAAAGCCAACGAACATCCCTGTGCTAGGTAGGTCGGCTCTTGTAGAAGCATAGCTGCAAAGTCAATGTGCGTGTAGCGCGAAATCTGTAGGCTGCCTTGTTCATGATGGACATCCACTATGGAGTTCGCGCTGCTTTCTTAGTATTGCACAGGTGCAGTATTAGTATTGTTATAGGCAAACTTTATAGTACAATTTAGAAGTCAAAAAGTTTCATTATTCATATTTAATTTGATTTTAATCCTATTTAGTGTTCCTGATATTACCTTTGCATCAGGAAAAGCTAGCAATGTCCTTTAAGCTACTAGTACCCAAAAGCTGGTTAATTTTCTTCTTCTCGCTGTCCTTGTTTTTTTCTACAGTTCAGCTTATCCCAGCATCTTTTGTAGCGTATAGGGCGTGGCATGCGCCGCACGCTACCCCGTAGTTATCACCTTTTTACATGGCTTCTAAAAACCTTCACTTACCACCGCCTACTCCCTGGCAGCGCCTCACGCGCATGCTCGATACCGAACGTCGTTCCATCCGCTACATCATTTACTACGCCATTCTCACGGGTCTCATCAGCCTCACGCTGCCGCTCGGTACGCAGGCCGTGTTCAACTTGGTGTCGACGGGGGCTGTGTTTGCTTCCACCTACATTCTAATCGGGGTGGTAGTGCTAGGTGTGCTACTCGGTGGGTTCCTGCTTATTGGGCAGTTAACGCTGGTAGAAGCCATTGAACAGCGGCTGTATGCCAAAGCTGCTGCCGAATTTGCCTACCGCTTGCCGCGCATTCAGCCTAGTGCCCTCGATGGCGAGAACCCACCCGAACTGGTCAATCGCTTCTTCGACATCCTGACGGTGCAAAAGAGCCTCACTAAGCTTCTGATTGACTTGATGTTTGCCGGTATTCAGATCTTGTTCGGCGTAATTGTGCTGTCGTTCTACCACCCCATTTTTATTGGGTTTGGTTTGTTCACGTTGATCATGTTGGTGTTCATCTACTGGGTGAACTACCGCCGCGCCTTGCGCACGAGCCTGGAAGAATCGTCGTACAAGTACAAAACCGTCGATTGGCTGGAGCAAGTGGCGGGTGCCTTACCCAAATACCGCGACAACCCCGAAGAACAACGCCGCGCCATTCAGCGCACCGACGAGCTCACTGCTGACTACCTACACGCCCGCAACGACCACTTCCGGGTGCTAAAGCAATACTTTGGCTGGTCGATAGCATTGCGCACGGTACTCACGGGAGGTTTGCTTATTGCCGGTACCCTGTTCGTGGTGTCGCGCCAAATGACCCTAGGTCAATTTGTGGCGGCGGAGGTACTTATCGTGCAGATTAGCAGCGCGATTGAAAAGCTGGTTACTGGCGTCAGCACCATATTTGACATCCTGACCGGCGTGGAAAAACTCGCCGTAGTGACGGATTTACCCCTCGACGAAAAAAAGACATCAGAAGCCCATGCTTAATCTATCAAATCAACATGTAGACGAAGCTGTTTGGGATGAAGAGCTTAGCCGTTCCCAGAAAGAACTCCTCGACCCCAAAGGTGGCCGCCGCATTGGCCGTGTCCTGACGGTGGTAGGCGTCGTGTTCCTGATCATCCTGTTTTTGCCCTGGCGCCAAACCATTGAAGGCACCGGCAGCCTGACCACCCTGAGCCCCCAAGACCGCCCACAAACCGTGCAGAACGCCATTGCGGGTCGTATTGAGCATTGGAACGTGCGCGAAGGCCAATTGGTGAGAAAAGGCGACACCCTGCTGACCATCTCCGAAATCAAGGACGAGTACTTTGATCCCAACCTACCGCTCCGTCTGCGCGAGCAGCTAGCTGCCAAACGCGGCACCGTCTCGGCTTATGCGGCCAAGATCAATGCCACCGATCAGCAAGTAGCAGCCTTGCGCGCTACCCTCAACGTGCAGCTCTCCGCCGCTCGCAACCGCGTAACGCAGGCCCGCAACACCGTCTCGATTGACAGCGCCGACTTAGTGGCCGTCAACAACTCCTTTCAGATTGCGCAGGCGCGGCTTGCCCGCTATGAAGCTGGCTATAAGAATGGCTTGTTTTCGCTGACTGACATTGAAACGCGGCGCCTGAAGTTGCAGGAAGACCTAGCCAAGGTGACGGCCCAGCGCAACAAGCTCCTGAACTCCCGACAGTCGTTGGCCAACGCGGCCATTGAGCTAGCTAACCTACGCGCCAAGTACGAGCAAGACCTCGCCAAAACCCTCTCCGACCGCAGCTCGGCCGTGTCGAGCCTATCGAGCTCGGAAGGTGAAGTGGCGTCGCTGCGCAACAAGATCAGCAACGTGGAGGTGCGCCGCGGCCTGTACGTGGTGCGGGCCCCGCAAGCTGGCTACGTAGTACGCACCCTCAAAGCCGGTATCGGCGAGACGATCAAAGAAGGCGAATCCATTGCCACCTTGCAACCCGACGCCCCGGTGCTGGCGGCTGAACTGTACGTGCGCGCCATGGATGTACCACTCATTCAGCGCGGGCGCACGGTGCGCTTGCAGTTCGATGGCTGGCCGGCGGTGCAGTTTTCGGGCTGGCCCTCGGTAGCCGTGGGCACCTTCGGCGGCACCGTCACGGTCATTGATGTGGTCAGCAGCACGAATGGCAAGTACCGCCTGCTGGTGCGCCCCAGGCTCGACCAAAAAAATGAGGACGGTGCGTGGCCTGCGCAGCTACGCCTAGGTTCGGGCGTGTACGGCTGGGTGATTCTGGATTCTGTGCCGGTGTGGTACGAAATCTGGCGTCAACTCAACGGCTTCCCTCCTAGCCTGCAAGCTGCTCCTGAAGAAGCTCCTGTAAAAGACAAAGCAGACAAAAAACAGTCATGAAGAAGCCCTTACTTCCTGGGCGTTTCTTGCGGCAGTGGCTGCTCTTACTCAGTCCTGTTGTGCTAGTTTTTAGCGCCTATTCGCAGCAAAAGGCGCTGCCAATAAGCCCACCCGGCACGGGAGCCCCGGCGCCGCTGGAATCGCACCAGTTGGCTGCCGATCGGTCGCCCACCGACACAGCGCGCGTGTTCTCCCTGCAAGACCTTGCAGATCTGGTATTTTCTAATCACCCCGTGGTGAAACAGGCAGCCCTGCTCAGCGCCGATGCCCAAGCGCAGGTGCAGCAAGCCCGCGGCGGCTTCGACCCCAAGCTAGGTTCGGGTTTCGACCGGAAGCTGTTTGGTAGCACCGACTACTATAACTTGTGGGCTAACGAGTTGAAGGTACCACTATGGCCGGGCGGCATCGATCTGAAGGCTGGCTACGACCGCATGGTGGGCACCTACGTGAACCCCGAACACCGCACGCCGCTCAACGGCTTGGCAGCGGTCGGCATATCAGTGCCCTTGGGTCAGGGTCTGCTAATTGACGCTCGCCGCAGCACCTTGCGCCAAGCCCGCATCATGGTGACGGCCGCTGAGGCCGACAAGGTAAAGCAGATCAACGAAGTGTGGCTGCAAGCGGTGAAGGACTATTGGAACTGGTACTATGCTTATCAACAGGCCTTGCTCATTCAGGAAGGCGTGGAGCTAGCCGATACCCGGTTTCAGGCAACCAGCCGCAAGGCGCTGCTCGGCGACCAGGCGCCCATCGATTCGGTCGAGGCGCGCATCACGGTGCAAGACCGGCAAGTGCAGGCCGAACAGCTGGGCGTAGATCTGCAAAACGCCCGCTTGGTGCTGTCGAATAACTTATGGAACAAGGAGGCTCAGCCGGTGGAGTTACCCGCCTACGCCGTGCCCCAGGCTCCGCGCCTCACGGCTGTCGACTCGACGCAGTTTGGGCAGCTGCGCGACCTAGCTTCCAACCGCCATCCCACCTTGATCAAGCTCGACGCCAAGATTCGGCAGCTCGGCATTGAAGAGCGTTATCAGCGTGAGATGCTCAAGCCGGTCGTTAACGTGAGCGGTAGCCTGCTCAGCCGCGGCGACTTCTACCGCCCCGAGGTGCCGGCCTACTACGATATTGGCTGGAACAACTACAAGCTAGGAGTCGACTTTGCGTTTCCCCTGTTTCTGCGCAAGGAGCGCGGGAAACTCCAGCAAACGCGCCTGAAGGTACAGGACGCAACCCTGGAACAACAGCAGAGTCGCCGCACCATCCTGAACCAGGTTAGCGCCGTGTACAACACGCTCAAAGCCTACGAGCGCCAACTTACCTTGCAAGCCCAAACCATTGCCAACCAACGCACCCTGCTGCAAGCCGAGCTGCAAAAGTTTGAGTTAGGAGAAAGCACCATCTTCTTGGTAAATAGCCGCGAAACCAAGCTCATCGACCTCCGACTCAAGCAGGAAAGCATGCGCGCCAGCTACGAAAAGACGCTAGCAGAACTGTATTACTACGCTGGCACTCGCACCCTAGGTGCCGAGCCAGCTACTGAATAGATCAGCCATTTTTCCTGCAAGATGCCTAAAAGGGGGCCACACGCTACGGCGTGCGCGCCCCCTTTTTGTGCCTAGAAAACGCCAACGGCTTCTATCTGTTTATTCCTCGTATTTAATCAGCAGCGACAGCATGATTTCTGGATGCAGCGACTTCCCAATTGCGGTCGTTTGGTGCTGAATTTCTAGAATTCGAGCCTGCGGAGTGTCTAGGTGAAACTGCGTAATCATCTCCCCCCAGCTTTGGGCAAGACTTTCCGGAAAACAGCGCTGCACGCGAAAGGCGAACTTAATCATGGCGTGATGTTACGCCCTTTTGCTACGATCTGCAAGCGCGATTTGCCCATGGCGGCAACCTTCTACGCAGCTAATATGAAGGTGCTAAACTGTGCAAGAATGTGGCAGCAAAAGGAAGAGCCAGCGCAGCGCCGAAAACGACAAAGCCCCACCTAGGTACCTAGGTAGGGCTCTTTTATATACTGCCTCTGCTAGGTAGCAACACCGAAAGCGTCAGGGTTGCTCCGCCTATTATTCAAGAGTTCTATTGAAGCAACCTTGATGCTTTCGGTAATAATATTCAACCTAGCTGCGCGGCTAGTGGCTTACTTATTTGTGCTTGTGGAATTGCACTGACTAGTGTCACTCAACTGAACTGCTTAGTGACAATTTAATCACAGCTATTATTGTGACAACTCAACAGAAATAGCTGTCGAGCTTATAGAATAATATTCATATAATATAAAGCATCCTATCTGTCGTTTCAGCTAACTAACAATTGGATAATTGTTCTTTTATTGCATACTATTCTATATTTAGTATAAAAATATAATAGATAAGTTAAGTTTATATACATTTAGCAACTGGTAGTTCATAGCAGAGCTTACCTTGTTTTCCACCTATTTTCACCCAAACGCACGCGCACTATGGAGAGTAAACAAGTACCTCATTTGCTCCGTCAGCTAGCCGCTGCCGGATTACTCTTATTTTCCTTTCAAAGTTGTACAAAACAGGAAGAGCTCAAGCCTAGCTCCAATGCGACGACCAGTGCCAGTACGCAAGGCACTAATGCACTAACAAACTACTGCAAACAGGTCTGCCTAGTAGCCGGACAGCACACGTACGTGGGCGCGGTAAACGTGGCAATGGACGGCAACGACGTACTCGTAACCTACAACCTGACCTCTTCCAACGTCTTCCTACAAGAGATTCATGTAGAAGCATTTACTAGTCTGGATGATCTTCGCAACGCCAAGAAGCTAAACAATGGCGGGGCCATTCCTGGAAAATTCACCTACAAGCAGTCGTTCAGCGGGGCTTCGCGCACCACAACCGCCACCATCCGTCTGAAGGCGAGCGAACTACCGCAATCGACAGGCGAAGGCCAGTGCTTCTTCATTGCTACCCACGCGGCACTCTCCAACGGCGAAACGGCCTGGGGTGGCATATGCGACGAGGGCCCCAAAGGAGTGAAGCTCGACGATACCAAGCAGTTTCCGGGCAATAACTGGGGTGCTTACTTCGAGTTCTGCAAAAAGGAATGCAGCGAGACCATCGACTTCACCTACGCCTGGGAAGACCTGAAGGCTAGCAACGACCGTGACTACAACGACTTGGTAGTACAGTCGAAAGTCACGAAATCTTTCACGGAAATGAAGATTAACTTCCTGGCCACGGCTCGCGGTGCTGCTTACGACCACAGCTTCAAGTTCCGCATTCCAATGGCAGGCATCAACGCTGTCTTCGGTTCCGACCCGAACTTCCCGGTGACAGACGATGGCACCTACTACTACGTCACGGTATTTGGCAGCACCAAGAAAGTGTTGCCCGAGAAGAACGGCATTTACGCAAATACGCAAGCTGGCGCGGCGTGCACGCCATTCGCCACTGCCTCAGTGACACTCACGCTCAAGCCAGGTTTCGTCTACAACAAGGCAAAGCCGTATGAGCCTTTCATTCGGGTGTGGCCTTCCAAAACGGTTGGTACAGGCGAGTTCTATGACCTCTACATCTACGAGGTATCAGGCCCTGGCAGTACCAATACATATGAATACAACGGCGAGCTTTACCCGAACGGCATCCTTATTCCTCTGGATTGGAGATGGCCACTGGAGCAAACCTCCATCACCCTACCTTATCCTAGATTCACGAGCATTTCCGCAGGTTTCACGCCCGACTGGTACACGCCACTGGCCGATCCTTCTAAAACGTTCAACAAAGCTGCTTGCCAATAAATAGCTAGTCAGCTAGCTCAATAGGCACGCTGTCTGATAGAAAAGCCCTCCGCAACTCGTATTGCGGAGGGCTTTTTGTTAGGTACCAGTTACGCACCAGCGTAGGTTATTTTCGACTGCGTGCAGGATGAGGTGAGCAGTAGCTGCCTCCTGCATCCGGTTAAGTACTTTGTTTAATTTGCCTCTCGTTTAGAGAAACGTACGGCCTTTTTATTACTCACCGCTTTTGCATGGATGCTAGCCCGCTTGAGCCCTTGGGCGAAGGGGAATCTTCCTTCCCTCTTCCCGAGCACAATGTAGTTCCACCCGATGCGCCGGCAACTGCTGGTACGCGGCGCCGCGAACGGATCAGCGGGGCTATGCTGAACAAGGCAGCCCAGTTGCTGCCCCTGGTAAAGCTCGTGGAGACCATTCAGCCGCACGTCGCTAGCGAGTCGGTATTCCGGACGCGGCGCAAGAAGATCCAGGCGCATTTTGCCGAAGTGTACGAAGAGCTCAAGCAGGAGCGCCCCAAACGCCAGGCATTAACGCACGCTTTCCACGCCCTAGGAGAGCTGGTGCGGGAAGAAACCCGGGACATCAGCCACGACGAACTGAAGCAAGCCGCCAAGGAAGTGGTGCTGGCCACGCTCAAGAATGCCCCGGCCCTCATCAACGCTGCGCACCAAGCTCGCCTGCTTTCCTGATCCCCTGTCCTACAACGACAACAGCCCCGCGTGGGGGCTGCCTAAGGAGTTGTTGCCTAGCTTTGTGGCACCTGGGTAAGCCAGAGGCTAGCGCGCCAACAAATTCAGTAAGTGCTTGCTATGGAGCTCTTGGGCCAGGGACTGGCTGTGAGCACTCTGGTTTTCCAGCAAATCGGCGTACACCAGGAACGGATGCACGCACCGCTGCACATTCGGGGCAAAAAGCGGGGACGCACTGACGGGAAAAAACGTGTTCAGCAACTCCACGTTGCCGTGCTTGTGGGGCACCAACCCTAGGTAGTGCGCTAGCTTGAGCCGGGGCATGCGGCTATACAACGTGAAGCAGTTCGGCACTTCCGGTTTGTTGAGCAACTGGTGCGCGGCCGCTTCGCCACTCCACAGGCAGTCGGCGGGCAACGACAGACGATGCCAGTTAGCCTGCGCAACGGAGTCACGCCACCGGTAGCGGTGCACGTTCAGGCGGTTGCGTAGGGTTTTACCGTAGTGCTCCAGCCAGTAAGCAGCTAGGTCGCGGAGCTTGTTCGGAGCCAGGGAGGCATCATCGAGCCATAAGCCCTGGGCCGTGAGTCCGCGAAGCGCCCGCGCAACGGCTACTGGTGTGATGCCGGTAGCGGCCGCCAGCTCCAACACCGAATAGGTGGCAATGGAGGGTTCGACAATTAGCTGAAACAACAGCCGCATATGATCGGCTGGCAAGTTGGCAGAGGCCACGCGCGGATCTTCTTTGGGGCGGCTACACCCTTGAATTACCACCATCAGCTCGGTGGCTGGGTGCTTCACCCAGGCGTTGCCCACGGCGTCGGCGTAGCACAGGCCCCGCGCCCGCAGCTGTTTGCCAAGCTCATTGGATACGTAATCGTAGATAACGAGCAGCGGCCCCTCGGCCGAGGAGCGCCAGCTAGGCAACGCTAATCCATCAGCAGTACCCACGCTAGGTACGGTGGCTAAAAACCGGATGACGGACCCTATCTCCCAAACCTGGGTGTCTGATCCCGGCGAGCCAGCGGCGGCTGGTGAGGCCGTGATGTTCGTTGCCAGAATAGCCTGCAAGCGCTTGCGCACCTGCTCGAACAGCGCAGTAGGATTGAAGAAGCTAGAGGCAGACAACGGTATGGAGCGTAAGGTTGTGCCGGACCAGTGGCATAGCCAGCAGCTACAGCTAAACTGGATAGAAATAGAAAACCGGGGCTACAGTGCAGCCCCGGCTTCTAAAGGCGTTATTTCTGATAGATTAATAGTCAGTATTCTGCGGATCGAAGTTCGTCCAGCCAGCTAGCCAGTTGTCGGCCGACAAGCCCGAGCCGGAGAAGGCTCCGATGTAGCTTACTTTGGTGAAGAAGGCGTCTGAGGTCTTGCTATCGGTGAAGTTAGCAGCGACTACGGGCGTCGTTGGCGCGCTAGTGCCGGTGTACACAATCGGCGAAGTCGACAAGGGCGAGAAGCTAGGCGACGTCAGGTTGAACGGGTTAGCGAGGCGTACTTCGTCGGAAGTCGTGTAGCGCTTGTTCGTGTTCGAGCCAAACCATGTCAGCGGTCCGATGGCCGTGGTCCAGGTGTTAGCAGCCGTTGAATCGCTCATCACGTTGTTCACCGTCAAGCTGCCAGCGCCGCCGCTAGGTCCTACGTAGATGATGGCCCGCTGCCCACCTTTGGAGTTAGATCCGGCAAGGTTGCCCGCCACGATGTTATTCTTGAAGCGCAAGTCGCCACGCGCCGCATTAGCTGCGGTCAGGCCGTTGTCGACCAGCAAGCTCGTAGGGAAGCCCATGATGACGGAGTTCATGATGCTCAACGACGAGTTACGACGAATATGAGCGCCGGCCGTGTACTGCGGGCTGTAGGCACCCGCTGTTGGGTTCAGGATAGGACCTACTACCGTCGTGTTCGAGAACACGCCCGACGTGATAGGCGTTCTAGTCGAAGCATTGGCGTCGTTATCCGACTCGAAGGCTTTCGAACCCGACTGGTCCGCTTGCAAGGGGTCGCGCAGCGCTACGGCAAACTGCACTTTACCCGAGAAACCGTTATCTGTATCAAAATCGTCGTCGAACGTGCGGTGTGCTACCAGGTACTTGGCATTCACGGTGCCGCCGAACCATTCGATGGCGTCGTCGCCGCTATACGAGACCTGCACGTGGTCGATGGTGGTACCGCTACCTACGCCGTCGAGCGTGAGACCGTTAAGTTCGTTGTTGGGCGTGAGGGCAACTCCAGCAAATTCGATGCGCACGAACTGGAACGTACCCGAGTTGTCAGCGGCATTGCTTCCGCCGTACTTGGTCGTGATACCACCTTCTGCCGTTGGCAAGTTGGTGCCGTCGATTGAGTTAACAGGGGCATTGCCAGCAATAACGACCCCGCCCCAGTCACCGTAGTTGCGCGAGCCTTTCGCTTGGTTGGAGGTGAACACAATCGGTTTTGCAACCGTGCCCATCGCCATGATCTTCGCGCCGGGCTCAATGATCAGCGTGCCCTTGGTGTCTTTATCACCTTTGATAACCGTGCCTGCTTCGATGGTGAGGGTAGCACCCGAGCGTACATACACGAAACCTTTCATCAGGTAGCGGTTGGCTGCCGACCAAGTTGTATTCGTGGTGATGTCCCCTTGTACCGTCGTGGTAGGTAGCTGGCTTATCGGCGTCGTAGGCTCATTTGTACCGGTGCCTACTACGTTAGGAGCGGGCGTAATGGCATCCTTCTGACACGCACCTAGCATCAACGAAGCAACGAGGGCCAGGGAAAGGGTATTCTTTTTCATACAAAAGTGAGTGAAATAGGCGAGAGTTAGAGGAGCTACCCTAGGTTATGGAACCGGGATGCTAGGCGTGCGAGGCTCGATGTTGAAGCGCAAGCCCACTGTGTAGTAAGTGCCGCGACGATAGCCTTGTAGGGAAGGGTCGCTTGATTTGTACTTGCCGTCGCGGTTGTAGTCTTGCACCAGGTTTACTTTCTGGTTCAGCAAGTCTTGGATGCCGGCGTTGATTGACACGCGGCTCGATACCGTTTTGGTCAGCGATAGGTCAACCGTGTGACGGGGCAGCTCTACTACGTCGGGATAGTCGTTGCTACCAGCAAACACGATGCGCGGACCGAACACGTTGTAGAGGGCCGTCACCTGCCAGCTGTTGTCAGGCGTCTGGAAGTACAGGCCGCCGTTGTACACGTAGGGCGACTGGCCTTGCAGGGCGCGGTTGCCGTTCCACGAAACGAAGTTGTTACCTAGCTTCACTTCGCTCTTGATTAAGGAGCCGTTGAACACCACCGATAGGTTTTTGAAGGCGCTCGTGCCAAACGCGTCATCCAAGAAGTTCAGGCTCTTTTTCACGTCTACCTCTACCCCGTAGGCCGTCGCGCTGGGAGCGTTCAGGAAGGTGTAAGCTAGGTTGGTGGTCAGCACCACCGAGTTTTCAATTGGGTTCTTGAAGTTCTTGTAGAACGCTCCCACGTGGATCAGCTCACCCGTGGTTGGGTAAAACTCGTAGCGCAGGTCGTAGTTGTCGATGGTAGCAACCTTCAGCGGCGTCGTCGGGTTGAGATACAGCGAGCCGAAGTTCAGAACGTTGAAATCGAAGTCGTAGTAGTAGAACGGCGCGGATTCGCGGAATTCGGGGCGGTTGAGGCTGCGGCCGTACGAGGCACGTACTAGGCTCCGCTCGGTGAAGTTGTAGCTGAAGTTCGCCGAGGGCAGTACGAAGTTGGTGGGTACATCCTGGTTCACTGGCTGACCATTGACAGCCGTGTTGATCTTTTGCACGTTGCGCTCGTAGCGAACCCCGGTGAGCAGTTTCAGCTTGCTAGTAACCGGAATGTTAAAGCTCAAGTACCCAGCTTCCAGTTCATTGGAAGCGCCGTAGCGGTAGGTGGAGTTCACATCTTCGTCGAGACGGAAACCGTTTTTGGCAATGTTGCCGGGGGCAAAGATGTTGCCCACGTCTTCGTTGAGCAGGCCCCGGTCGCTGCCCGCGTTGAAGGAGTAACCGAAGGCCCGTGCGTTGAAGTGGCGGCGACGATACTCTAGGTACGTGCCCGCACCGATTTCTATATCCCGCTCGGCCACGTTCACCTTATGCTTCAGGTTGGCATTAATGGTGAAGATGTGCTCGTCGAGCTTCTGGTACAGGCGGCCCGCGTTGTTCACGTCGACGCCACCGGCAGCAGGGGTTAGCACGGTTTGCGTTTCAGGCGTTCCGTCGGTGCTAGCGGGGGTTACTTGGTAAGAAACACGACGCAAATCGGGCTCATTACGGCTTGAGTAACCATAGCCACCTACCCAATCGAAGTGCGTCTTTTCTTTATTAAAGCTGTGCGTACCCGCCAACTGACCACTATAAGTGGAGCGACCCTGGTAGCCCATCAGGTAGCTACGACGGTTTAGTGTTCCATCGTTGTCAAGACCCTGGCGCGTTACCTGTTGGTTGCGCGACTGCTGGTTGAACAAGTTGCGGAACTCCAACCGGTCACCATTATCCAGCACGTAGCTGAAGTTCTGGATAGCACCTAGGCGAATGTTCTGGGTCGACTGGTCGTCCTTGAATTGGTCAGTACGAGCGCCGCTTACATCGTACAGGTTGCGGTCGATGTTGAAGCGAGTGAACGTGTTGGTGTAGTTCAGAGAAGAAACGCTACCAATCTCCCGACCCTTAATCTTGATCTGGTCCATGTACGACAGGTTGAAGCGCATGTCGGGCATGGCCTTCATCCGGTACATTCCGAAGGTATTTTCCAGCTGCTTGGCATAGAAATCACGCTCGTACTGCTGATAAGCGGTCGTCAGCGGTGGCATGCCGCGCGGGAATTCGCGCTTGCGGGCGCCGAAGCCGAAAGCGTCACCAGCTTGCGATTTGTCGGTATAGAAGTCGTTGCCGGTGGTGCCGTCGCGGAAACCCGTTACATAGTTGATATTCAGCACGCGCTCATTGAACACGGGCTTACGCAGATATACTTTTACCAGGCCGCCAGCGAAGTCGCCGGGCAGCTCGGGCGAGGGATCTTTAAACACCAGCACCCGGTCGATCAGGGAGCTAGGTACGATATCGAAAGAGAACGACTTGCGGTCGGTTTCCGAGCTAGGAGCCGTCACGTCGTTCAGCCACACGTTGTTATACCGGTCGCTAAGGCCGCGCACCTGAATGAAGCGGTTGTCGACGATGGTTACGCCCGGAATGCGGCGTACGACTTCGGCGGCGTCACGGTCTTGGGTTTTTACAATCTGCTCCGACGACACCCCGCTCACGACCACGTTGGCCTGCCGGATTTCGTTGATCACCGATACTTCCGTGTTGGTGCGGCGCACGCCAGTCACTACAACGTCGTTGAGCTGCTTGCTGTCCGATTGCAGCGTCGAATTCAGCACGGTGGTTTCGTTGGCTTTTACCACCACATCCGGTATCGTGCGATTTTTGTACGATACGGAGGAGATAATAACCGTGTACTTGCCCGCGGGTATTTGCTTGATGGTGAAGTTACCGTCCGCATCGGTTTGTTCGCCGAGCGTGGTGCCTTCTAGCCGAACCGTGCCGCCCACGACTGTTTCTGAGGTTTTGGCGTCTTTAATAAGGCCTTTGATGCTGCCAGTGCCCTGGGCTACTGCTGCCACGACGGAACCGCAGCTCAGCAGAAAAACGTAAAGAATCTTGGTAGGTGTGTTCTGCATAGTGGGGGCAAAACTAGAGCCCCTGGATTACCTCAATGTGCCGCGTTCTTTATCTAATTGTTACTTCGCGTTACCAAGCACCAAATTCAATTATCTATAGATCAATAGGTTATAAAGTAACAGGCATTACCGAATTGTTACCCACGCATCAATTGATAACAAGAGCCTTAGTTTGACGCAACAGCACCTAGGTAGGCCTTACTTGAAACTTACTTAAAATCAAGGTTTTGACCCTATTCTACTTGCGGTACAAGAAGCCCTATACAAGGGGCAACTACTCGATAAGCATAAGAGAGCTAGCATGCTTAGTACCTAGCACGCTAGCTCTCTACTATACTTCTTATAAGAATTCATTTGTATAACGGAGTTAGCTAATTTCCTTATAGGAATACACTTTAGTATAACGCACTGTACCTTTTGCATGACAAAAATAGGCGAGTACCATTACTTATATATTACGCAATTGTTATTAAAATCATTTAGGTGATTTTAGCAGTGAATGACAAAAAATAGAGGTTAATAAACAGCAACATGCACCGCTATTTTTTTACATGCACCGGCATGAAAGCATGCTATATATAATAAGAGATACTAAAATCAATCGCACCTCTTATTATATATAAAGTAGATAGCCAGTAACACAATAAAATTAACTCATCAATATCTTACTCGAATATTATACAAGAGCTAGGTTTGGGTCTACTGCGCTTGCCGGATTTTTTCACCGCGCGAACTATCAGACAAAGCAATGAAGTAGTAGGTATAGAAGATCAGCGTGTCATATAATTAAGGAGCAAGATCAAACCCACGACTATGAATGCGCCTTTGCATAAAACATGGTAAGCAGAGTACTCTTTTCAATTTCGAGTACTCGGCCATATGAGCTTATTTGTTACCTGTATATTACCAAAGCAATAATTAATTAGGGAATTAAGATTACTAATTTGTAAAGTCTATTTTATATTGAATAAACCATAGGCGGTGCTTTTATCTTTGCGCCACCAAGAGACCAGTAGCGTCCGCCCAATCCCATTGTCTCTTATTTCAGCAAATCAATAGCGTTTGCTGCCCCACCCAATTCAGAAAAGTAGTAGCTCGCCGTAGGTATTTATGGCCGAGCAGAAGCACTGTGTGCTTACCCTATTCTCTTGCTTTTTGTCAAATAACCTAGCAGATGCATGGAAACATTTACTTGCGCTTTTAACTGGAAGCGAAGTTTGCTGACATCAGTAGCCTTATGCTACAGCGTCGCCGCATTTTCGCAACAAGTCCAAGCCATCAGCGGCCGCGTTGCCGATAAGGCGGGGGGAGGCTTGCCGGGCGTCACGGTGCTGGCCAAAGGCTCGACGGCGGGCACCATTACTGACGGGGAAGGCAAGTACACCCTGCAAGCGCCCCCCGATGCTACCACTTTGGTGATTTCCTACCTAGGCTACAAGCCGCAGGAGGTGGCCATTAGCAAGCGTACGGCCATCAACGTGACGCTGGAGCAAGACACTAAGGCCCTGGACGAAGTCGTGGTGGTCGGTTACGGCACTCAGAAGAAGGTGAACCTGACCGGCGCCGTCGACCAAGTGACCTCGCAGGTACTGGAAAACCGCTCGATACCCAACCTGACGCAGGGCTTGCAGGGCGTGTTGCCCAACTTGAACCTGATACCCGGCGACGGTAAACCTACTCAGTCGCCCGCTTATAACATTCGGGGAGCCACGTCGATTGGGCAGGGCGGCAACGCGCTGGTGCTGATTGATGGCGTGGAAGGTGACCCGAGCCGCATCAACCCTAACGACGTGGCCTCGGTGTCGGTGCTGAAAGATGCCTCGGCGGCAGCTATCTATGGAGCGCGGGGCGCGTTTGGCGTGGTGTTGATTACGACCAAAACGCCGTCGAAGGAGAAAACCAGCGTGACGTACTCCTTCAACCAATCCATCAAGAGCCCAACCACGGTGCCGGACTTCGTGACGGACGGGTACCAGTTCGCCCGCATGTTCAACGAGGGCTGGTCGGCGTGGAACGACTACTCGCAGACGCCCCAGAACATCAACAAAACGGTGAAGTTCTCGCCCGAGTACCTCGCCGAGCTAAAGCGCCGCTCCGAAGACCCTAGCCTGCCGAAAGTCGACGTGAATGCCGCCGGCGAATACGTGTACTACGGCAACACCGACTGGTACAAAGAGCTGTATAAGAAGCGCACAAGCTCAACCGAGCACAACCTGTCACTGTCGGGCAGCAGTGGCAAAGCTAGCTTCTACGTAACGGGGCGCTACTTCGGGCAAGACGGCCTGTTCCGCTACAACTCCGACGACTACCGCATGTACAACTTCCGGGCGAAGGGGTCGATTGACCTGTTCCCGTGGTTGCGCATCGACAACAATACCGACTACTCCAGCATGCGCTACCACAACCCGCTGAACGTGGGCGAGGGCGGCGGTATCTGGCGCAACATCGCCGACGAAGGCCACACCGTGGCGCCCATGTTTAACCCCGACGGCACGCTCACCTACTCGGCGGCTTACACCGTGGGCGACATGTGGTACGGCAAAAACGGCATCGACCTGGATGAGCGCGTGACGCGCAATACATCGGCGTTCCTGGCGCACTTCTTCGACAACAAATTCCGCATCAACGGCAACTTCACGTTCCGCAACACCGACAACGACCGCACCCAAACGCGCGTGCCAGTGCCCTACAGCCGCAAGCCCGGCGTGATTGAGTACGTGGGCACCAACACCAACGACTTTCTGCGCGGCTTCGGGCAGACGCGCTACCTAGCCGCCAACCTCTACGGCGAGTACGAAAACCACTTCCAGGAGGCGCACTACTTCAAGGCCATGGTCGGCTACAACTATGAGCAATCGACCTTCCGCGGCCTCCAGACCCAACGCAACGGCCTCATTTACCCCGATGCACAGGACCTGAACCTAGCCCTAGGTCAGTCGATTTCGACGGCTGGTGGCTGGGAGCGGTGGAACATCTTGGGCGGATTTTACCGCCTGAACTACTCCTTCAAAGACCGCTACTTGGTGGAAGCTAGCGGCCGCTACGATGGTTCGTCGAAATTTCCTTCGAATCAGCGCTTTGCTTATTTTCCTTCGTTCTCGGCGGGCTGGCGTATTTCGAACGAATCGTTCTGGAAGGTGTCGCCTAACCTGATTTCGGAACTGAAGCTGCGCGGTTCGTACGGGGCGCTGGGCAACGGTAACATCAACTCCTACGCCTTCCAGGAGCAGTTCGGTATTTCGCAGTCGGGACGGGTGCTGAACGGCGTGCGCCCGCAGCTCACGAGCCAGCCGGGCGTTATACCGGACGGGCTGACTTGGGAGAAGTCGACGACGCAGGACCTAGGTCTGGACCTGAGCATGCTGAATAACCGCCTGACGCTGAACGCCGACGGCTACATTCGCAACACCACCGACATGTTCACGGTGGGTATGACGCTGCCAGCGGTATTCGGTACGGCCGTGCCCAAAGGCAACTACGCCGACCTGAAAACCAAAGGGTGGGAAGTGGCCCTGAACTGGCGCGACAACCTGAATCTAGGTGCCAAGCCGCTGAACTACGGCCTGCGCCTCACGATGGCCGACTACACAGCCCGCATCACGAAGTACAACAACCCCGAGAAGCGCCTCAACGACCCCAACAGCAACCCCGCCAACCTGAGCTACTACGAAGGCCAGAAGCTAGGCGAAATCTGGGGCTACACGACGGATGGCTTCTTCACCTCGCAGGATCAGATTACGACCTCTGCTTCGCAGGCCCTGTTCCGCGCCTCTACTAGCGGCAAGCTGTTGCCCGGCGACATCAAGTTTAAGGATGTGAATGGCGACGGTGTGATTAACCCCGGCGACAACACCGTGGCGAACCCCGGCGACCGACGCGTGATTGGCAACGCCCTACCGCGTTACACCTACGGTGCCATGGCCGATGCTAGCTGGAACAACTTCTTCGTGTCGGTTTTCTTCCAAGGCGTGGGGCACCAAGATTGGTATCCTGGTTCTGAAGCGGGCACCTTTTGGGGACAGTATAACCGCCCCTACAACAAGATTCCGACATCGCAGCTCGGCAACATCTGGTCGGAGGATAACCCGAATGCCTACTTCCCGCGCTACCGCGGCTACGTGGCCCAAAACGGTGCCGGCGAGCTCACCCAGATTCAAACGAAGTACCTACAAAACGTAGCGTACATCCGCCTTAAGAACCTGCAAATCGGCTATAACCTGCCCGTGGCATTTATCAGCCGCATCAAGATGAACGCGGCGCGGGTGTATCTATCGGGCGAGAACCTGTGGTCTTGGTCGCCCTTCTACAAGATCACCAAAGACATCGACGTGGAGAGCATCGGCCGTTCCGACGCTGTGCTGAGCCCGCCGGATGCTACTGCCTCGAACCCCAACAGCAACAGCAGCGGCAACGCCAACAATTACCCCATCCTGAAGAGCGTCACGCTCGGGTTGTCGGTGACTTTCTAACGCAGACCTCCCCCCCGCCCCTCTCCAAAAGAGAGGGGCGGGGGGGAGGTCACCAACTTAACCTTGACTTACAATATCATGAAGCGACACCTAGGTTGGCTCGTTTTACTAAGTATGGCCTTTGCTAGCTGCGAAAAGCTAGATCAGGAACCGCAGGCCACCGTGACGAACGAGGCCGTATTCAGCAGCGAAACGGGCTTGCAGCTCTACGCCAACTCCTTCTACGACGTGCTGCCCACGGCCAACGACATCCACCGCGGCGACGCCATGGCCGACTACGCGGCGCGCACCCAAGTCCCCGATTTCCTCACGCCCGGCGCCTTCAGTGCCCGCCAGAGCACCGGTTGGGATTGGACGAAGCTGCGCAACATCAACTACTTCATTGCCAACTGCAACAACCCCGCTATTGCGCCCGCCGTGCGCAACAACTACCTAGGCATTGCGCGGTTTTTCCGGGCTTGGTTTTACTTCGATAAGGTGCAGCGCTTCGGGGATGTGCCGTGGATCAGCAAGCCGATGGCCGTGAACGACCAAGCGCTCTACAACGGCCGCGACCCGCGCACGCTGGTAATGGACTCGGTGCTGGCCGACCTGAACTTTGCCTGCGCCAACATCACCACGGCCGCCGACAACAGCCGCAGCCTCATCACCAAGCAAACGGCCTACGCATTCAAGTCGCGGGTGTGCTTGTTTGAGGGCACGTTTCGGAAGTACCAGACCGGCTACAACCTAGGTAGCAGCGCCAACACCTGGCTGAACGAAGCCGCTTCGGCCGCCAACACGGTGATGACCACCGGCGGCTTCAGCCTGAACACGGCCGGTGGCCCCACCGCCTCGTACCGTCAGCTGTTCACGAGTCAGGCGCCTGTGGCTTCCGAAATCATCCTAGCTGCCGTATCGGACCCCGCCCTGAGCATCTACAACGACGCCAACTGGTGGTGGACCAGCGCCACGTACGGCTCGCGCGTTAGCCTGATTCGTACGTTCGTGAACACCTACTTGAACGAGGATGGCACGCCCTTCACCAGCAAGCCAGGCTACCAAACCATGACCTTTGCCCAGGAGGTAAAAGGCCGCGACAAGCGCCTGCAACAGACCATTCGGATGGGCGACTACAAGCGCCTCAATGGTGGCACACGGGAGGCGGCCCCGCCCGTTTTCTCCTACACTTACACCGGCTACCAGCCCATCAAGTGGACGCTCGACGACACCTATTATGATGGAGGCAGCCGCAACATCAACTCCATTTCGACCCTCCGCTACGCCGAGGTGCTGCTCAACTACGCCGAGGCCAAAGCCGAGCTAGGTACCCTCACCGACGCCGATTGGGCCAAAACCGTAGGCGCTCTGCGGCAACGTGCTGGCATCACCGGAGGCTTCGCTACCAAGCCCACGGTGGTAGATTCTTACTTACAAACCAAGTACTTCCCCAACATCTCCGACCCTACGCTGCTAGAAGTGCGCCGCGAGCGGGGCATCGAGCTAGCTTTCGAAGGCCTTCGCTTCTACGACATCGTGCGCTGGCGCCGCGGCGAGCTGATGGAAATGCCGTGGAATGGCTTCTACGTGCCTGCTCTTAACCAGCCGCTTGATCTGAACGAAGATGGCGTTCAGAATGTGGCCTTCTATACCACGCTGCCCGCCACCCGCCCTGCCGGCGTGACTTACGTGAACGTGGCGCCCACCATCAGCAGCGGCACCAACCCACAGCAGCTCAGCAACGGCACCTCCGGCGAACTCACTTGGCTGAATAACGTGCCACGGCGTTGGGAGGAGAAGTACTACCTCTACCCCATCCCGGAAGCCGACCGGTTGATCAACCCGAAGCTAGGTCAGAACCCCGGCTGGTAATAATATATGTAGCGCGGACTTTGTAGTCCGCGCTTATCACTCCCGGACGCGGACTAAAAAGTCCGCGCTCCACCTGCCCCAACTGAAAAACCGCTTTACTTTACAGGCAAGCAACATGTCTTGAAGCGCTCCTTTTCCCGCCTGCCTAAACACTCTTTTCTTTCCTAGTATTCTTTTGCCATGCTCAAAAAGCTCCTTTTCGTCGCGCTTTTGTTGCTCTGCGGAGCGGCAAACGCATCGGCCCAAACCATGCGGCTTGCCACCTACAACATCCGCTACGACAACAAGCAAGATACTACCAACGCCTGGCTCAAGCGCCTCCCCTACCTCACCGACCTGATTAAGTTTCAAGACTTTGATCTATTCGGCACCCAAGAGGTGCTAGCTAACCAGCTTCAGGACATGGCCGGCAAGCTCCCCGGCTACGACCACATCGGGGTGGGGCGCGACGACGGCAAGCAGGCGGGCGAGTACTCGGCTATTTTTTACAAGAAAGACAAGTACAAGCTCCTGAAACAGGGCACCTTCTGGCTCGCGCCTACCACCACGGCTCCGGTGAAGGGCTGGGACGCCGCGCTACCGCGCATCTGCACCTGGGGTCAGTTTCAGGATAAGAAAACGGGCTTCACCTTCTACATGTTTAACACCCACTTCGACCACGTGGGCGTTGAGGCTCGCCGGGAAAGCGCGAAGCTGATTTTGGCCAAAGTGAAAGAAATGGCCGGCACTACGCCCGCCATCCTGAGCGGCGACTTTAACGTGGATCAGCGCAACGAAAGCTACACGTTGCTCAATACCTCGGGCGTGATGAAGGACGCCTTCACGACGGCCAAGGTGGTGTACGCACCCAACGGTACCTTCAACAACTTCAATACGAAGACCAAAACCGACTCCCGCATCGACCACATCTTCCTGACCTCAGCTTTCACGCCGACCCGCTACGGCATCCTCACGGACACCTACGGCGGCGGAAAGACGCCCTCCGACCACTATCCGGTGGCTATTGAGGTACAATACACCGCGAAGAAGTAACCTAGCTTTTTCGCCTGAAAGCACAGCGCCCGGTGAGTTCTACTCGCTGGGCGCTGTCGTTTTTGGGCAGAACTGTACCCTAGCTCAGTTGCTTGGGGAGCGTTACGATGAACGTGCTGCCTTGCCCCTCGCGGCTGCGCACTGTGAGCGTGCCTTGGTGCAGCTCGACGATGTGTTTGCACAGCGAGAGGTCGATGCCTACCGTTGGCTCGCCGCGCAGACCTAGGCGGCGCGCTGGGGTGAAACGCTCGAACACGTGCGGCAGCATGGCTTCCGGTATTCCAATGCCATCGTCGGAAAAGGTGAGCTGCACCAGCACGTCGCGTATCACCTCGAGCCGGATGACTAAGCGCCCGCCATCGGGGGTAAACTTGAACGCGTTGCCGAGCAGGTTGGTCACGACCTGCAAAAATTTGTTCACGTCCATTTCCAGGTACACGGGATAATCGGGCAGCTGTAGGTCGAGCACATGGGCTTTGTAGGCCTCCGGACGCGCATAATCTTCTATGGTCTGTTGCAGCTTGTCGCCAAGCTCTACCCGCTCCAGGTTCAGGGCAACGTTGACCGAGGTCTGCGCTTCTTCGCTGGTGAAGTTGCGCACCAACTCCGCTCCTTCCTGCGATATGGCTTCTATGTGGCGCAAGCCCTCTAGCAGCCGCTCCTGGATGTACGCTTGTTCTGCTTCGGCCTGATGACGCAATCCTTGTGAGAGAACAAGCGCATCCGACAGGTCGAGGGACAGAATTTCCAGCAGCGTGTTCTTGCGGGCGTTGAAGCGGTCGGCGTGGGCTTTGTAGTACTTCTGCACGCTGATATCGCGCAGCACGCCCCCAACGGCGCCGGGGCCGTTGCTATCGGCGAGGTAACTCGGGGTAAGCTCCAGCCACTGGTCGGGTTGCCCTGGCGTTTGCAGGCGAAACTCAATCGGGTTGTGCCATTTGCCTAGCTGCCACTGCGCCCAGCACTCGGCTAGGTAGGCGCGGTCGTCGGGATGCAGGCGCGCCAGCAGTTGCGGCAGCTCCTCATTGGTGCGCGCCCGCGACTGCCCCAGTACCCATTCGTAAGCTGCATTCACGAACACGACGCGGCGGCTAGCTAGGTCGTAAACGAACTGCACAGTCAGGCTCGTCTGGGCTTGTTCCAGCAAAAAGGTGCTAACATCGACCATGACTACTAAAGGCTAGGAATGCTGGGAACGGGTGCTGCCACCGAGCGCCTCGTTTTTCATGATGGATTCGTGCACGGCCTGGGCCCGCCGTCGCGCCTGCTCGGCCTGCACAGCAAGGGAGTGGGCAAGGTCGGGCTGGTCGGCAAAACGTTCGCTGAGGTGCTTCAATAGTTGCTGCGCTTCTTCCAGGCTCTGCATCACTTGGTAGAGCTGGTTTTCCACGCCTTCCGTCACCGAAGCTAGTAAGGCACTTAGGCTGAACGCATGCCCAATGCGGCAGCGAAAGTGCACGAGGTTGTCTTCCACCAGCTGCACCAACGGGCCCTGGCATTCGGGGCAGAAAAACGGCGTTAGCTCGCCCTGCTGAAGAAGTTTCAAATCGATGGTGGAATCGCCGTGCGCAACTCGTACTTCCACGCGAATCCGATCTATCTCCGCCTGCGTGAGGGTGGCTAGGTTGGCGGTGGGCTGCGCTGTCAGACGTATCAGCAACGGCGCTAGCTCCGCTAAGCGCACCGTATAATCGGGCTGCACGTACTCCAGTACGTTGCGGGGCATCGCCGGTGCGTAGGCTTCCTCCGGGTCTTGGATAATGGTGACGCCACCCAGGCGCTGAATGGTCCACAGCCCCGAGGTGCCATCATCGAGGTAGCCGCTCAGCACCACGCCAATCGCGCGCGGCCCGTAGGCGTGGGCCACCGACCGAAACAGCGCATCGATAGACGGCCGAAACCGGTTTTCCTTGGGCCCACGCGTAACTAACACCTTGTTTTGCTCTACGAGCAGGTGGTGGTCGGGTGGGGCCACGTAGATGACACCGTGCTGTACTCCCTCGCCGTGCTCCGGATGTCGGGCTGGCAAGGAGCCGGCCTTGCTCAACAAATCAGGCAGGTAGCTGGTGACGTAGGCCGGAATGTGCTGCACGACGAATAAGGCCGCGGGAAAACCGGGCGGCAGCATTTGCACCAACTCTACCAGCGCGGGTATGCCCCCGGCAGAGGCGCCAACTACAATAATATCAGGGGTAACCACTGTGGGCAGCGATATAAGAGTTGCTACTTGAACCTACCGCCGCATTAGGTACTTCATGCGGCCGAACGCACGGAAAAGGCCGCACAGACATAGCATGGCTTACGCGCCCTATGCCCATTGGTTTGTGCGAATTGGGGAAGATTTGCAAGCCCAAGTCGTGAACCTGAACAGCAAAACCGCCTACAAAAGAGCTAGGCTTAGGCAGTCTAAAAAGTCGGCTGTTTGTGCTTCAATGGCTTTTTGTGCCGTCTCTGCGCTACGGATTACTCCTTCTAGCCGCGGCTTGTTGGTCGCTTAAAATTTAGTTGCATCGGCTGCACTTGGCGAATGGGCCCAGCTATTGTCGGCTTGGGCAGGCAGCACGACCTAGGTTTCAATTGCTTCCCTCACTACTTTGCGGTTAAGGTCTTCCATTTCAGCTGCTTTAATGGGCCTTACAACGCTTTTTTCACTTCACCCCATTTCTTGTTCCATGCCATACCTGTACCCCGTTCTGAGCCGGCGAAGCTGGCTCATCGGACCGCTGCTGTTGCTGCTCACCCTGGTGGGTGGACCGGCAGCGGGCCAGACCACACGCTATTTGCTCCGAGGCCGCGTCACCAACGCCGGCGGCGACCCACTGCCCGGCGCCACCGTGCGCGTCCTCAATACCGTACTGGGCGCCAGCACCAATACCGACGGCCGCTTCGAGCTAACGGCCAGCCTAGCCCCTGGCACCTACCAGCTTGAAGCCAGCTCCATCGGCTCACGCCCCCAGCGTACGACCCTCACGCTGGCTACGGAAACAACCGTAGCTGTACCCGACCTAGCCTTGCGCGAAGACCAAGTCGGCCTAAACGAAGTGGTGGTGACCGGCACTTCGGTAGCCACCAGCAAGCGCCAGCTCGGCAACACCATCGCCACGGTGAGTGGCGACGAGCTGCGCACCACCGTGCCCACCCAGATTGACCAGGCGTTGCAGGGCAAATTTGCCGGCGTGCAGATTACCCAGAACTCGGGCAACCCCGCCGGCGGCATCTCGGTGCGCCTGCGCGGACCTAGCACCGTAGCCGGTTCCTCCGACCCGCTCTACATCATCGACGGCGTGATTGTCAACAACGACTCGCCCCAACTCCTAGACCTAGGTGGCTACGCCCAAAACCGCCTCGTTGATATTAGTCCCAACGATGTGGAGCGCATCGAGGTGATTAAGGGAGCTGCGGCTGCCGCCATCTATGGCTCGCGGGCTTCCAACGGCGTGGTGCAGATTTTCACCAAGCGCGGCCGCGACGGCGCCCCGCAGGTAACCGTATCGTCGCAGTTTCTGACCTCGCGAATCCGGAAGAAGCTGGACTACAACGACTATCCGTTTCGCTTTACCAGCACTGCTAATACCGATCTGACCCAGGAGCCGGTGCAGCGCTACGACTACCAGGACCGCATCTTCCGCACCGCTGTGGGTACCGATAACTATGTGTCGCTAACGGGCGGTACCAGCTCCACCAAGTATTTTGCCTCGGGCAACTACTTCCGCAACCAGGGTATCGTCGACAACACCGACTTCAACCGGGGCGGTGGCCGGGTGCGCATCCAGCAGAACCTAGGTTCGAAGATCAGCCTCAGCGCGGGTGCCAACTACACCTTGAGCCAGAGCCGCGAGGTACCTAACGGCGGTATCAACGAAGCTTATGGTGCCCTGACGGGTTTCATTTTCTCCAACAACTTCATTGACCCTAGCCCCAATCCTGCCAGCGGAGTTTACCCGAGTACGGCGCTGAACATCACCCGCACCAACCCACTGGAAGCCATCAACCGCTTCAACTTCCGCCAGCGCACCTCGCGCTTTATCGGCGATGCGCAGGTTAACATCACCCCTTTCGCGGGCTTCACGATTGACTATGTATTGGGGTATGATGCTAGCACGCAGCTGGCTACCGGCTACATCCCCAATCCTAGCACCGCCCCAACCTACAGCACCGGCCTAGCCCGGCGCGCCGACCAAACGTCGCTGCTAACAAACAACGACTTGACCCTCAGCTACCGACGCGACTTCACACCGTGGCTAACGAGCACAACCACAGTGGGCGGTACGCTTCAGTTTCAGCGCAACTTCTCGACTTCGTTGCAGAGCACCGTGCTAGCGCCCATCATCCAAACTACCTCCAATGGCATTGCTGTGTCGGGAGAATTCCGCTCGGAGCGTACAATCCGTGGGGCTTTCGCTCAGCAAACCTTTGGACTCGGCAACCGCCTGTTCCTGACGGGTGCCATTCGCGTAGATGCGGCTTCGGTGTATGGTATCGATGTTCGGACGCAGTACTACCCGAAGGTGAGCGGCGCCTACGTGCTGTCGGAAGAAAGCTTCTGGAAAGAAAGCAGCCTAGGTACGCTGTTGCCGCAACTCAAGCTACGCGCCTCATACGGACAAGCAGGCAACCTCACCGCAATTGGCCCCTACGACCGATTCACCAACTACAACCCGGTGGTAGCGGGCTCCCTGCCAGGCCTGCTCAACTCGACGCTGCTGGGCAACACCGCCCTGAAGCCTGAGCGGCAAGCTGAGTTTGAGGTCGGCACCGACCTTAGCTTATTTGGCGACCGGGTGGGCATTGAGTTTTCGTACTACAACAAGCGCGTACGCGACCTGCTCCTGGCCCGTGACCTGAATCTGAGCAGCGGCTACCTCAACCGCTTCGATAACATTGGCAACATGCGCAACCAGGGCATTGAGTTGCTGGTACGCGGCACCGCCGTGAAGACGAAAGCCGTGACATGGACCGTCACTGGCACCTTCACGCACAACAAGAACCGCATCACGGACATCCCGAACGGCTTGGTTACGTTCCCCAACGGTTTCGGCCTGGTAGCTGGGGTGGAAGGCAAACCACTCGGCACCTACTACGGTGGCTACTCGGCGCGTAACCCTGATGGTTCGCTGCTGCTTACACCGGCGGGCTTACCCCAGCGCGAGCGAGGTGTTCAGGGTACTTTTGGACAGGCCAATACGCCTCAGCGCGGCAACGATGGTCAGCCCTCCGGCACACTGCTCAACGGGGTAATCGGTGACCCAAATCCTCGCTATATCGCTTCGCTCATCAACGAAGTGAGTTTGCTCGACAACCGTCTCTCCTTCCGCCTGCAATTCGACACCCAGCAGGATTTTGACGTGTTCAACTTCACTAACCGCGTGGGTAGCCGCGACTTGTACGGCGGCCTAGCTGGCTACGAGCCTGAGCTGCGCGGCGAGGTACCGAAGGGCACCAGCGCCGCCATTTACAATACCTTCGACCGCTGGATCGAAGATGGCTCTTTCGTGAAACTGCGCGAAGCATCTATCAGTTACCTCATCAAGCCCAAGGTGCTCGGGCTGCGCGATTTGCGCTTGTCGGTAGCGGGCCGCAACCTCTTAGTATTCACGAATTATAGTGGCTACGACCCTGAGGTGAATGCTGCCGGGCAGAGCAATGCCGTACGGGGTTTTGACTTCGTGGAAGTACCGATTCCACGCTCCGTGTCAGTAGGCTTTAATGCCACTTTCTAGCCAAGTACGCACCATACTTGGTTTTCTCAAACGTTAACTTCCTGTTGATATGAAGCTTATTTCTACCCGGCCGCGTGCTTTCGCCGCGCGCCTGCTGCTTGGTGCCGGGCTTTTGTTTGCCAGTGCCTGTAGCCTCGACTTACCGAACCCCAACGCCAGCGACGAAGACCGCACCCTAAATACCCGCGAGGGTTTGTATGCTCTTAGTATCGGTCTGCGTCAGGTATACTCCACGTCGGCACTAGAGCCAATCATCCTCACGACTGGCACCACCGCCCGCGAGTTAAAAGGCGTAACCACCTTTACCAACATCACCGAAATAGAACAAGGCGGTACGCTGCTGCCCCCCAACAACGGCAACGTGACCGCGCTGTATGCCCGTTGCTACCGCGTGATCCTTGTGGCCGACCAGATTCTGAATGCAGCTCCTGCTACCCTCTCGGCCGAGGCGCCGGCGCGTAGTGCCGTGCTGGCCCATGCGTATTTGTTTAAGGCCGCCGCTTTGGCAGGTATTGCGCAAGGCTTCGAGCAAGGGCCCATTACCACTTCTCTCACGGCGCCCCCATTCGTGACCCGTCAAGCATTGCTGACGGAGGCCGTCCGCTTGCTCGACCTAGCTACCCAGGAGCTAGCAGCCAACCCCATTCCGACGGATTTCAGTACGCAGGTGCTCGGTAGTACCTTTAACTTACCAAACACGGTGCAGGCCTACCGCGCCCGCTTCAACCTACGGGCGGGCAACTATGCGGCGGCTCGTACGGCGGCCAACCTGGTGAACCTAACGGCTCGTTCTACCTTTACTTATTCGGCGCAGTCGCCAAACCCTATCTTCCAGAATGTGGTCACGACAACTGCCGTTGTGGGTACCGGCAACTTTCGCTCCCGCGAAAACCTAGGTCTGCCGGCAGCCTTGGTAATTCCTGGCGATAAGCGGTTGGACTTTTATCTCGCAGGACCTACTACCGTGAATAGCACCAACGGCAGCACCGACAACGTACGCTTGTTGGCTGGTTTCTTTACGTCCCAAACTGCGGAAATCCCTACGTACTTGCCGGATGAGATGCGCTTGATTCGGGCTGAAACTTACCTGCGCCAAGCTACCCCCGACCTAGCGGCCGCGCTGGTAGACATTAATGCAGTGCGCACCCAAACCTCAGGTGACCCGTTCTTAGTGCACCCTGGCTTACCTGCCTACTCCGGTCCAGAAACGGTTGATGCGTTGTTATTGGAAGTGTACAAGCAGCGCTGCGCCGAGCTTTACCTCAGCGGGCAACGGCTAGAAGATAGCCGCCGTTTCGGCCGGCCTGCACCGCCCGCCAGCTTGGTTGAGCGCACGCGGAACTTCTACCCCTATCCACAGCAAGAGCGGGTAAATAACACGAACACGCCTGCCGACCCAGCTATCTAATTCAAAGCTAGGTTCAAGCAAAAAGCCCGTGCCAGTTCGTCGGCGCGGGCTTTTTTATGTTACAAGCAAAAGTGGTTTCAGCAGCAAACCTAGCTACCGCCCCAGCCAATCCTTAAAATCCGTCACCCTATCACCGCTCACGAACACCTCGTGGCGGGGCGTGGGGCGCAGCTCTAGCCGGAGCTTGCCGGCGGAGTAAGTGTGAATAGAATCGATGGAACCTAGGCTCACGAGATATTGCCGGCTCACCCGAAAAAACTGCCGGGGGTTGAGCAGTTGGGTGAGCTTATCGAGGCTGTATTCGAGGGGCAGCATGGAGCCTTGCTGCGTGGTCAGGAAAACGACTTTTTCTTCGAGGAAAAAGTAGGCAATGTCGGCCACTTCCACGCTGCGCAGCTTGGGACCGATGCTCACCATGAACCGGTCGCGGTAGGCAGGCTCAGCGGGCTTGGTTACCAGTTGTAACAGGGCCGACAAATCGGGGGCGGCGAAGTGCTGGCGTAGCGCTTTGTACTTCTCGATGGCCGCCGCTAAGTCGTCGTAGTTAACTGGCTTGAGCAGGTAATCAATACTGTTCACCTTGAAGGCCTGGATCATGTACTCGTCGTAGGCTGTGGTGAAGATGACGGGCGTGCTCACCTGCACCTGTTCGAAGATGCGGAAACCTAGGTCGTCTTCCAGGTGAATGTCGAGGAATAGCAGGTCGGGCGCCGGGTGGGTGCGCAGCCACGCCACCGCCTTCGTCACCGACGGCAGCCGGTCGAGCACCTCGATGCTAGGGTCGTACTTGAGCAGTTGACCTTCGAGCCGGCGGGCCGTCAGATTTTCGTCTTCAATGATGAGTACTCTCATGCTAAAAGCGGAATGCGAACCACAAAGGTGTCGTCGGTTTCCTCAATCCGCACGGGGCGTGGCGTAAGGAGGCGGTAGCGATTCAGGATGTTTTGCAGACCTAGCCCCGTCGAGGCCGCCACGGTCGGGCGACGCTGGAGGCTGTTGCGCACCACTAGTTCCTGGTTTTCGCTGCTGATATGCACGATAAGCGGGTGCTCGGCCGACATCTGGTTGTGCTTCACGGCATTCTCCACGAGTAGCTGCAAGGTAAGAGGCGCCACGCGGTAGTGTTGCCGGTCGGTCTCGGGCACTTCCAGCATCACATCGAACTTCTCCTCGAAGCGAATTTTGAGCAAGAACGTGTACGACTTAATAAAATCCAGCTCGGTGCTGAGCGGCACTAAGTCGTTGTCTTTCTGCTCCAAGGTGTAGCGGTACGAGCGGGAAAGCTGATCGATAAACTTCTCCGATAGCTCCGCATCCACGTACACCAGCGACGACAAGATGCTGAGGCTGTTAAACAAGAAGTGCGGGTTCACTTGGTTTTTGAGGGCCGCAAATTGGGCTTGCAGGTTTTCATTTTCCAGCTGCTCGGTGCGCTGGTGAAAGGCGCGCACCCGCAGCAAGGCCCGGCTATTGGCAATTAGGTAAAACGCCGACAGCATCAGCATCAGAAAAAAGCCTTCGTTAGCCCGCCGAAACAGCGATATATGTTCCGGGCTGAACGCCATCTTGGGTGGCCGGTGCTCAACATGCGGCAACGCTCTGCTTATCAGAAACATGACGCTGCTGTAAGCGATAATGAAAGCGGCAGCTAATGCCATCGAAATAACGAGCGTGGTTAGCTGCGCCGGCACTTTCAGCTCCAACAGAAAATCTTCACCAAACCAGCCAAACAGCCGGTGCTGAATCCACTCGACCAAGTTGAGCCACACAAAATAGAACAGCACCGTGACCACAATACCAACGAAGAACATTGGCAGACTGCGCTGAACACCGGTCCAGCTACGGTCCCACTCCGGAAAGTTGACGTAGGTCAGGATGGGGTAATAAATGATGATTAGGCTCAGGGCTAGCTTCCATTTCTGGCGACTGCTCAGGCGGTAGGTATCTGTGGGGAGAGGCATGTAGCTAAATGGTACAGACCTAGCTGTGAGTATGTTTCACTCATAGTCAGAGGCATAAACCCCGAGCTACTGAGCGGCTACAAGCTAGAGCATTTTTGTGGTCTATTCGCGCGGGGCGCCTCACCCCCAGCCCCTCTCCGAAAAGGAGAGGGGAGCCAAACGACTTAGCTGCTAGCTAATGGCTTATAGCTATTAGTTTTTAGAACAAGAGCTAACGGCTACTAGCTAACAGCTCGGTAAAGGCTCCCCCTCTCCTTTTCGGAGAGGGGGTTGGGGGGTGAGGCGCCCTTCCAGAACGCACCTAGCTTCCGCCGCCAGGCTGAGTGGTGCTTTGGTTACCACCGCCTTTCAGGTCGTCGTTGTTTACGGATTTCTTGCGGCGCGGAGCCTCGACGGTCAGCTTGCCGATGCGGTAGCTGAAGTTCACGCGGAAGCTGAGCATGCGCATTTCATTCACGCTGTTCTGAGTGATGAGCGGCGACACAATCTCGTTGCGCATCTTGTAGGTCGGCGTCAGGAAGTTCTCGGCCCCGAAGCCGATGCTGCCTTTCTTGTCCCACAGGTCGCGCTTGATGTTGAGGCTGTAGATGCCGAAACCACTTTGATAACCTTGCAGTTGCACCTGCCGGCCACGGTAGAAGCCGAAGAATTGCAAGCCCCAGTTTTTAGCGAAGGTGTAGTTGCCAAACAAGCGGCCACTCACTACCCAGCCGCGGTTTTTGGCGTTGTAAAGCGGGTCGCTTACGTTGTTATTCAGCACGGCGTAGTAGAGGTCGGGGCCGCCGTTGAGCGTGAGCTTGTTATTAAGGTTTACGTTTGCAAAGGCACTGAGGCCGTAGGCCTTTTCCTGCCCAATGTTGGCGTAAGTCGTCTGGATGGTGTCACCGCCTAGCACGCTGCGTACCGCCTGGATAGAGCCGGTGGTGTTGCGAGCAAAGGCGCTAAAGTTGAGCATCGTGCTCTTCAAGAACGTGCTGTATGACAACTCAACGTTGTTGGTGTACTCGGGACGCAGCAGCGGATTGCCTTGGGTCACACTCAGCGGGTTCGAGGCCTGCAAGTTGGGGTTCAGGAACTGCAACGACGGACGCTGAATGCGGCGGTTGTAGGCCACTTTCACCAAGTTACCGTTCTTGAGTTTACGCGACAGGTTTACGCTCGGCACCAGCACACCGTACGACGGCAGGCTCACGGTTTCGTTCGTCTGGAAGTCGGCATCGATGGTAGTGTGCTCGTAGCGGGTGCCGGCCTTCAGGGTGTAGCTTTTCAGGAAGTTGAGCGTGTACGACACGTAAGCGGCGGCCACGTTCTGGTTGTAAGTAAACACGTTGGAGAGGTTGCTGCTCACCAGCGGCAGGAACTCGCCGTTGTCGCCCTCAGCCGACAGGTACGTATACTCGCTGCGCACCCGGCGCATGATATCCTTGCCACCTAGCTCCAGCAGCTGGCTTTTGCCGATGGGCACCTGGTAGTCGGCCTGCACCGTTACTTCCTGGTTGTAGCTGTCGTTCTCGTTTTTGAGGCGCCGCGCGGTTCCGTTGTCCGAACCTAGGATGTTGTTGGTGAAGTTGTTGGCGGCGTTGGTGCGGCTATACAGCGTGAGAAAGCTGAATTCGTGCTGGGGCTTTTCAAATAGGTGGGTATAAGTGAGATTTACATCCAGGTTGTTCGTTTCGTCGGCCACGCGCACGTTGCGCAAGCTGCTGGAGCGCAGCACGTCATTGGCATAGGTTTGGGTCAGCAGGCCCGATTGGTAGGAGTTGAAGTTGCGCACGCCCACCTGCGCGCCCAACGATAAAGAGTTTTGCTTGTCGATGTCGTAATCCCAGCCAAAGTTGTAGCGCCCAAAGGTGTAACGCGAGCGGGTGTCAGCCTCCTGGGTGGTGAGTAGCTGGCTGCCGTCGAGCGGATTGGTGGTGAGCTGGGTGTTGCTGAAGTGGCCGGGCGTGTTATAGCCCGTGCGGCCGCCGCCACCCAGCGAGAAGCCCATTTTGCCCACCTTGTAACTCGCGTTCAAACCTAGGTCGGAGCCGCGCAAACCGCCGCTCAGACGCATATCCAGCGTCTTGCCCTGTAGGTTATCCTTCTTCGTGATGATGTTGATGATGCCGCCCGAGCCCTCCGCATCGTACTTGGCCGAAGGCGAGGTAATCACCTCCACCGACTTGATCTGGTCGGCGGGAATCTGCTTCAGCGCGTCGGCCAAGTTGCTGGCCGCGATGGTGCTTGGCTTGTTGTTGATGAGTACCTTGATATTGCTGGAGCCGCGCAACGACACGTTGCCGTCGAGGTCGACGCTCAACAGTGGCACGCGCTTGAGCACGTCGGTGGCGTCGCCGCCGCGGGTGGTTTCGTCCTTTTCGGCGTTGTATACGGTGCGGTCCACTTTTTCCTCAATCAAAGCACGTTGGCCTTCCACACGCACTTCCGCAAGCTGGGTGGTGGAGCTGGCAAGCGTGAGCTGACCTAGGTTCACAGCTTCGCCTTTCTCGGTGAATACCAGTCCTACTTTATCCAACTGCTTGTAACCTAGAAAGCTGACCTGCGCGGTGTAGCTGCCTGGGGCAATGCTGCTGAGGGTTAACTTGCCGTCGTCGTCGCACACGGTACCATCCACAGCTTTGCCGGTGGCTACGTTCAGCAGCGCTACCGTGGCAAAGGGCACGGGCTTCTTGGTGGCCGCATCCAGGACCGTACCTGTGAGCTTGCCGCTGCCTTTTGGGGCAGGCGCAGGCGCGCCCGTCGGCGGGGTGAACCCGGCAGGCGGAGCACCGCCGGGCGTGGGCGCTTGGGCTTTCGTTAAGAGAGGAGTACTAGCCAGAGCTAGGCAGAGGATCGTTTTTTTCATAGGAGGCCGTTACCAGCGCCATACCAAGCGAACTGATAACGGCACGAAACTACCAGCGCAATAGCGGCCCCTAAAACCAATGTTGCCGAATGGCGTTTTTCGGGACCTGAACCTGCAAGAACTGGCGCCGAGCGGTCAAGCACCTAGCTTCTTTGCCTTCCACGGACCTCCTGTAATGCTAGGACAATGTAGAGGCACATACTTGTGTCTCCGTCGTTGCTGATGTTGTTTACCTAGGTTGTTCTAGGGTGTGTCGTTCTAACGCCAGTCGTTCAACGACGAGACACAAGTATGTGTCTCTACACCGGCCCGTCATGTTGATGACGAGGAGCTGAAACCGGTCGAGAAAAGCACTTTTGACACTGGCCGCTTCAAGGGTAAAAAGCGGCTCTCGGTCGAGCGAAGCAGCTATATAGCCGAGTTGGCGTGGATCGCAGCCAAGCTGCTCTTTAGCTTTGGTCAAGTCAGAAAGGAAGTTCACCCTTACTTCATGGTGGTTCTCGTCCTTTCTACCTGCTTGCCTCTACTTACTAACACTCAAACGGTTTTCGTCATGAAAAACAGCCAGCAGCGCCCCAAAGACGAGGAAGAAATGCAGCTTCAATCCGTACTCTCTGCCGATCAGTACGCCAAGTATCAGAGCCAGCAAGCCGCGGGCAAACACAAGTACAATGGTATGTCGGGGCGCCGGCCGCCGCGGCGCTAATGTGGTGCTTTGCTGCCGTCAGCAACGATAAGAAAAGCGGCTTTGATCGGGGAAATCGGCCCCTCGGCCGACTTCCCTCCTTTTGCGCTAGCCTTCCGGATAGCTTGGTGGCATCATCCCTACAACGGGTACTGCATCCGGTTGCTACTCATCCTTCCATCTTTCTTTTATGAAGCTTTTATTTCTGGGCTTGTGCCTCGCTAGCGTACTCGGCAAGCCCACGCATCCTGTTGCCGCTGGTTTCCGGCAAGGTATTGAGCAGGAAACGCCTGGCCGCCGCTCGCCGGGCGGCCCCGGCCCATTGTCGGCCGAGTTGCTGAAGGATCTGAACCTATCGGTCGACCAGCAGGAGCGCGTCGATGCCATCTTCAAGAATCAGCAGCAAGAAATAGAAGACCTGCGCAGCACCACCGGCAACGACCGCGACAAACTGATGAGCGGCATGCGCAAGCTGGAAAGCCAGGTTGATACTCAGTTGAAGGCGACGCTGACCAGCGAGCAGTATGCGAAGTACCAAGCCAAGAAAAAAGACCGCTCGCGGCCACCCAAAGACGGCCAAGGTCCGCCACGAGACAGCCAATAAGCACCTAGCCTGGTTCAAGAAGTTCCGAGCCTAGGTGTTCAGACCGTTGGAAAAGAAAGCCCGGCGGTTTGAGCTACCTAGGTTTATTCGTTCGCTCAAACGACACCAAGCCCAGGTTCAGCCTCAACGTGCTGCATGGTCTCGCCATTTAAGAGCCAGTTCATCAGGCATTCACTAGGCACCCCGATCTTTATTAGGAACCCATAAGCCATTACTGCATGGTTCAACCGATACACTTTTTTTCTCGGTCTTATTGGGTTCCTTATGCTTGCTCAGCAACTCACGTCCTCTGTTCTCTTGTTTGAGAACTCTCTCGGCCACATCACGCAAGAGCCTGACCAACAGCTCATCTGCCTGTGCTGGCACCGCGTGCTACGCGATGTAAGTGGGCTCCAGCCGTTGTTGAGTCAACTCTTGCGGGCCCAGCATCTTACCCATTATCCTAAGCTGCTCCTCGATGAGCACGAGGCAGCGCCTTACTCGGAAGCCGCCAAAAGCTGGATGGTGAACGAATGGCTACCATGTTTACCCAACCTAGCCGGCTTCCAATCCGTGGCTTGTGTGGTTGCCACAGATGTATTTGCCCGGCTCTCCGCCGTGCCGGTCGTTGCACAGGCGCAGCATTTGCATCTGCCCTATCGTTCTTTCCCGACAGAGGCAGAGGCGCGAGCTTGGTTGCAGCTACACTAAAGTGCTACACAGGCGTGCAACCTAGGTACGCCCCTCCGCTATAGCGAGGCTGTTGCATGCGGCGTGCCGGGAACAGGTGAGCAAGTGGTCGTTCACGATACCAGCCGTTTGCAGGATGTTGTAGCACGTCATCGGGCCGGTCATCACGAAGCCGCGCCGTTTCAGGTCCTTGCTCATGGCCTCGCTTTCAGGTGTGGAGAGCGGTACGGGGTTCTGCTCGCTACGCCGGTTGTCAACCGTTTTGCCACCCACATACTCGTAGAAAAACGGCAACAGGCCCGCTTCGCCCCCTAGCTCCTGTTGCAACTTCAGCCACGCCTGAGCGTTTTGCACGGTGCCTTCCAGCTTGCGCCGGTTTCGGATAATGCGCGGATTGAGCATCAGTTCGGCAATATCGTCGTCCCCAAAGCGCGCTATCCGCACCGGGTCGAAGCTGGCCAGCAGCTCTCGGAATGCCTCGCGCCGCTTGAGCACCACCGGAAAGTCGAAGCCTAGCTGAAAGGTGTGCAACACTAAGTATTCAAACAAGATGCTAGCTTCTGCCACCGGCTCGCCCCATTCATGGTCGTGAAAGTCGCGTAGCAACTCGCTGCGCTCGGCCCAAGGGCAACGCTGAGAGGTTTGAGAACTTGAAGCGAGCATTTTAATAGATAGTAGGATCGCCGTTTTCCGGTCCGACGCCTAGGGCGTCGGACCAGTTGTTAAGAAGTTTCGTGCTGCCGTTGCAACTCTGACAGGGCTTTAAGCCCCTGTCAGGGTTTTGGAAGTACGTGCACTCAGCTTCTACGGACGCCCACAACCGAAAGCCGGCCGGACGCCTAGGGCCTCCGACCGGGCACACATGCTAAGCTTCGTTTTTAGCCGACGAGCGGACCCTGGAACTTAGGAGCCACGCGCAGCTTCGAGGCTTGCTCGTAGGCGTAAGCCAAGGTGAACAAGCTAGCTTCGCTGTAGGCGGAGCCTACGAAAGACAAGCCCACCGGCAGCCCGTGCGCGAGGCCCATTGGCACCGTGATGTGCGGGTAGCCCGCCATAGCCGCCGGCGACGAAAAGCCCGGTCCTTTCCACGAGTCGCCATTCACCAGATCGATGCAGGGCGAAGGTCCGTTGGTGATGGCCACGATGGCGTCGAGCTTGTCCTTCTGCAGGGTTGAATCTAGGGCACGGCGGGCACCGTTACGCGATTTGCTCACGGCCTCCTTGTACTTGGGGCTAGCGAGACCGTCGAGCTTCTGCGACGATTCCAGCGTTTCCTGCTGAAAGAAGGGCATGGCCTTGGCCTTGTTTTGGGTGTTGAAAGCAATGACGTCTTGCAGGGTTTTTACCGGTGCGCCAGCCGTAGCTAGGTACTTGTTCACCCCATCCTTGAACTCGTAAAGCAGCACGTTGTACTCGGCTTCGCCGAGCGAATCGGTTTGCTTTTCCACGTCAACTTCTACGATGGTCGCGCCTTGCGCTTTCAACAACGCCACGGCCTGCTGAAACAGCGGCACGGCATCCGATTCGCCTTTTAGGTGGCCTTTTTCCACCCCGATGCGTTTGCCTTTCAGACCGTTGGCATCCAAGAACTTGGTGTAGTCGGGCTGCATTTTGCCGGTGCTCTCCTGCGTAACGGCGTCGGCGGGGTCGGCGCCGGCCAGGGCAGCGAGTAGAATGGCGGCGTCGCGCACGGTGCGCGCCATGGGGCCGGCCGTGTCCTGGGTAGCCGAAATCGGGATGATGCCCGAGCGGCTCAGCAGCCCGACCGTCGGCTTCACGCCCACAATGCCCGAACACGACGACGGCGATACCACTGAGCCATCTGTTTCGGTGCCGATAGCCACCGCGCACATGCTCGCCGATACGGCTACGCCCGAGCCCGAGCTAGATCCGCTGGGTGTGCGGTCGGTGATGTAGGCGTTCCTGGTTTGGCCGCCGCGACTGCTCCAGCCGCTGGTGCTGCGCGAGGAGCGAAAGTTAGCCCACTCGCTCAGGTTCGTTTTGCCAAGCAGCACGGCACCCGCTTCGCGTAACTTCTTTACAATGAATGCATCCTGCGCCGCCTTATGGCCAGCCAGCGCCAGCGAGCCCGCCGTGGTCTGCATCTTGTCGCCGCTGTCGATGTTGTCCTTGATGAGCACCGGAATACCGTGCAGCGGCCCGCGCACTTTGCCTGCTTTGCGCTCCCTATCCAGCGCATCGGCAATGCTCAGAGCGTCGGGGTTGACTTCCACCACAGCCCGCAACTTAGGTCCGTTTTGGTCGATGGCCTCAATGCGCTTTAGGTACAGCTCCGTAATGGCGCGCGACGTCAGTTGGCCGCCGCTCATCTTGTTCTGCAAGTCGCCGATAGTAGCCTCGTTAAGCTCAAACGACTCGGTGGTGCTAGCGTCCGTATTGCCGGCGCTGTCCGCCTGCTTAGCCTGCTCCGGCGCCGATGTGCACGCGCTGAAGGAGAAAGTAGATAAAGCAAGGCCGGTGAGGCCGCCATTGCGCAAGAATATTCTTCGGTCCATGCAGCTTTTTTGCTGGTAAGATAGGTGCTCTACCCGGGCGCAGCTAGCTTAGCGATGGGCTTTTTCGCGAGCCAAGCTCTTTTTGCCATCTGTAAGCTTACCAACGTCGGTGGGGCGCTTGTGGCGGGTTGGCGCTACAGGTATTACTTTTACCAAGCGTCAAGTTGTTAACCTAGGCATACCGATTCATCGTGCTCAACGTTATGCAAGCGTTGAACCTAGCTAGCTTCGATCTTTGTCTGAAAAGCGGAGGCATTATCTGCTGTCTGCTTGTTCGGCAAGCCTGTACCCGTCAAGTTATTATAGTCTCTAAATGCCTATCTCGCGTTTCTTCCGCTCTTATTCTACCCTATCGCTCCTGGGGAGCACGCTCCTGCTGGCGACCGGCTGCACCGACGACACCGACGACTTGTCGTTGAAGCATCAAGAAACTATTACCGTTACTCAAAAGGAACAGGCTCTTTATCCGGAAGGCGTTCAATTCGATGCGCAGAATAATTGCTTCGTGGTTGGTTCCCAGACGTTTGGCACCATTGGCCGGGTATCCGACTACAACACTTACCAAGCCTTTATCAACGACACCAGCCTAATATCCAGCGTCGGCGTGAACGTTGACCGGGCCAGCGGCCGCCTGCTAGTCGCCGTTGGCGATCTTGGCTACAACACAACGCGCTCTACGGCGCGCACCTTGCGAAAAACAGCCCGCGTAGTTATTTTCGATAATAACACTGGCGCCCGCCTCAGATACCTTGCGCTAGACAGCCTTTTTCAGCGATTCCAACCACACTACGCCAACGACATAGCGCTGGATGGCGCAGGCACTGCGTATGTAACCGACAGCTTCTCGCCCGTTATCTACAGAATAAACTCCCAGAATGCCGCTTCCATTTTCAAGCAGGATGCGCTCTTAGCTCCGTCCGGACCGGGAGTAATTGGACTTAACGGCATCGCTTATAACACCAAAGGCTTTGTAGTAACGGTTAAGTCGGACACGGGTACGCTGCTAAAAATCCCAGTTAATGGCAATGGCACTGGCGGCACCATTACCAAGATTACCACCGACCAAGACCTGACTGGCGGCGACGGCATGCAATTCCAGGGCGACTCGACCCTGCTAGTAGTGCTGAATAAGCAGAACAAAATCGTGCGGCTCCACAGCACCGATAACTGGCTCACGGCAACTACCACGGGCACCTTCACCACTCCCGACGTGTACCCGACTACCCTAGCCCGGCGCACGGCCCAGGAGCCGTACGTGCTCTACTCGCACCTGAATGCGTTGCAAAATAACCAGCAGCCACCAGTCCGTGAGTTTACAATTCAGAAAGTACGGTTCTAAGCGAAGCCAACTGACTAGTAGTGCGGAGCAGGTTTTCGCGCTTCCGCTTGCCTACCTAGGTTCGCCTACTCTGCTTCACTAAACTTCTGCGCCATGTTCTGCGGCACGCCAATGCTGTTGAGCATACCGCTCACCAAGCCCTGACGCCACAACGAAAAGACGGACAAGCGAAGGTCGCGGCGGCTTTGGATGTAGCCGGGTTTGAGCGTGCCGCGACGGCGCGGGTTCTCGTCGCGAATCACTACTACATTCACCAACTTCGATTTCACTTTCGAGAGTAGGTTCTTGTGGTCGGCACCGCCGTCTTTTGCCAGAAACGTGAGCTGCAAATCAGCGTACTGCGCCCGCATAATACCTTCGATGTGGCGGCGGTCGGCCCGCATCTGCACAAACACGTGTTTTACCTGTCCGCTTTTAAAACCAACTAGGCGGCACGGCTGGGTGATAGAGTTGAGCATCGTGATAGGTGCCGCTCCAAACGTACCTTCCACCCGGTGTCGCCCTTGCGGATCGAGGAGTGGCAGCCAAAAGGTAGCCTGCACGTGGCATTGGTTCTGGATCCACCCCGATACGCGCGCTACTACTGGGTGAGCGTTCGTCATGCGGCGCGGGTCGTTGGTGATGTTGGTGATGGTGCCCTGCATACGGTTCAGACTCATCGAGCCGACACGCCCGCTCTGCGGCGACAAATAGGTAAAATGCATGGTGCAGTCTGTGACGCGCAGTTGACGTACGTTCACCCGAAACGGCAGCTTTCCAATAGCATCGGGCGTTGCCACCGAATTTTCCGGGTTGAGGGCAAACCGTCCGTCACCGGCCACCTTTACTCGGGGGTGCCTAGCTTCAACCTGCCGCACCAGTAGCATCTTACGATTAGCCAAAGCGGCGTAGTCGAGCCCGAGCAGACGCAAGGAAGGTAGCCGCACCGTGAGGTGCGGAGACTGATGGTGCTTCCGCCGATTGAGGGCTGCGGGGGAGAGGGTTGGTACCAGCGTTACATCATGGAGCTGTAAAAGCCCAGAGTGAGTGGCCAGGCTCATGTGCTGATACGCTAACCGGTAGTTGGGCGCATCGAGCAGCAGCCCCCCCGCCCCGGTACGGGCGGTCCACGCCTGACCATAGTAGACGCGACTTGCATCGCGCGCACCCACAGCATCGATGCGCAGGTTGTGGCCGCTGAGCATCACCTCCTGCACCTTCGGAGCGCGCTGAATCGTTACCGTTCCCTGCCCATGCGTCACCACGGCATGCGCGAGCTGCACCCGGTCGAAATAGGGCGCCAGCAGCTTATGCAGGGCTGGCGGTGGTATGGTGGGCGGTTTAAACGTGATACGGGGCCGTTCAAATAGTAACGAGTCGGCGCGGAACTGCCGCCGTTGCAGGTCGGCAGTTTGCAGGCCCGTCAGGGCTAGGTGGGGTAGCACCAGCGCCACCTGCATGGCCCCTTTCGCCCCGCCGCTGCGCGTCGGCACTACCCCCAGCGAATCCAGCGTCAGCCGATGCGCTTGGGAAGAAAACTGCACGGCCGCAAGTGCTAGCTGGTGCGCTTGCACGGTAGCTATTACGCCAGCTACCCTAGCTTCTATGCTCGCCGCGTACCCGATGCGCTGCGTGTCGGCAGCCCCAGCCGCGCTGATCAGTATGTCCTGCAGACGCACATCGCCGCGGCGCAGCGACGCTAGAGGCTGCCGCCCCGTGGTGTAGCTAGCTTCCAGTCCGCGCACTTCCAAGGCCCCTACACGAATGCCTTCTAGGCTAAAAGGCAGTTGCTCGTGCAAAGGCTTGTTGCTGTTTGGAGATATAGTAGTCGGCAGGGACAGCACCTGCACGCGGGGGGTATCAAGCAGCAGGTGACCTATGGGCAGTACGCCATGTCGGAGCAGCGCCCCCACCCCGATGCCCGTAATAAACAACTCTTTTACCTCGAGCGTAGCGCGTGGCCACTGACCTCCGGCACCTTGAAACCGGGCGACAGGACCAGGTCGCAAATGAATGCCCCGTAGGCGCACGGAGCGGCGCCACCAACTTGTGTGCAATGAGGCTAGCTGTAGCTGATAGCGCCCCGCGGAGCGTTCCGCAACTTGTTCTTCCAGCTTCCGACGCAGCCAGGGATCGAACAGCAGGGAAGCCGCCGTGAGCAAACCGCCCAGAACGAGCAAAATGATGACCAGCCACTTCAGCCAGTTGCTGCGTGGGTGGACAGTCATTGCGTTTTCGGCAGATGGCGCGACTGGCAGCAGCGTAGACAAGACGAACTATACTTTAGGTAAGAAACGAACTCCCTAAACGATAAACCTCCTTATTCGGGTTTGTAATCTAGCAGAATAGCGAATTATTTATGGTTTATGTTTGGTTAGCGGCGCCAAGCTAGGTTGCGATGGTTGCGCCGATCAGATTTTCACTATTTCTTTCCATGTTTACCAACTACTAGTGACACCTCATCTCTAACCGGCTGCTCCGATGCTCGATTCTGATCCGCTTGCCCAGGCGTTGCTCGCCTCGTTTCGTCACAGCTTCACGGGCTATAAAAGCCTATCCGATCGTGCCTTGGCGCAGCTTACGCCCGCCGAATGGCTGTTTTGTCCGGCGCCGGGTGCGAACAGCGCTGCTGTGATTGTGCAGCACATGACGGGCAACCTTCGCTCGCGCTTCACCGATTTTCTGACTAGCGACGGGGAAAAGCCTGATCGTCAGCGCGACTGGGAGTTTGAGGAACCTGCTGACCTAGCAGTTGTGCCGGAGCTGCAACAGCAATGGGAAGCCGCTTGGCAGATCCTGTTCACGCTGCTCGACACGCTTCAGCCCGATGATTTACTTCGTACCGTCACCATTCGCGGGGAGGGCCACACAGCGCTGGCGGCCTTGCAGCGGCAGGTGGCCCATTATGCTTACCACGCGGGCCAGTTGGTGCAGCTAGCTAAGCATTTGCGCGGCCACGCGTGGCAGACGCTCAGCATTCCACGCGGCCAAAGCGAACAGTTTACGCACAACCTTAAGCGTTCAGCCAACAACTCTTAGTGTTTTAGAGTAAAGTACTTCCATGCTCGCAATTACTTCGCTGCTCAGCCCTCCGCATGCCCGGCGCATCAACAAAATCATCAAACGACTTGAAACGGATTTTGGCCTCGACGATGTGCAGGCCACCCCTGATCCGCATATCACCTACCAGCTCGCTGGGGTGCGCAAGCTGGAGTCGTTGAAGGAAGTACTACACGATATTGCCCAAACGACCGCGCCTTTTCCGGTGCACACCACAGGGCTAGGCGTCTTTCCGGGGCCAAACCCCGTTATCTATATTCCGGTGCTGCGCTCCGACGCGCTCAACCAGCTGCATCATCGCATTTTGGAAACCACGGCGCCACTCTGCCTGCGCACCGATAAATTTAGCAACCCCGATTGCTGGCTGCCCCACATTTCGCTCGCCCTGCATGACACTACTCCCGACCTGCTAGGCCCTGTATTGCAATTTCTTAATAAGGAAACATACAACCTCAAGATCATCGTCAACAACATCACCATTCTACGGCAGGAAGGGACGCAATTTGTGTGTGAGGAGTGCTTCAATCTGACCGGCAACAAAATCAGCGTCTAAGCCGCTGCTGCCACCCCGACGGTTTTCTCGTGCCTGTGCCCGACCTTTGGGCCCTCATAAACCAACCATTCTTCTTTTATGTACAGCATCGTACTTGCCCTGCACTCCTGGTCACGCTGGCTCGTTATCATTTTTGGCCTGATTGCCGTGTTCCGCGCCCTAGGTGGCTGGCAGGGACGGCGGCCTTACTTGGGCGCCGATAATGGCATGGGTGCAGCTTTCGTAGGCTCTATGCACTTACAGTTGCTACTCGGTCTGATCTTGTACCTAGGGCTGAGCCCACTTGGCTTGCAAGCCATGCAAACGATGGGCGGCGCCGCCATGAAAAACCCCGTGACCCGCTTTTGGGGTGTCGAGCATATTACGGCCATGATCATCGCCGTCGTTTGTGCGCAGGTTGGCCGCTCGCTCTCGAAGAAGGCAACGATACCAGCGCGCAAGCATAAGCTAGCTTTTATCTGGTTCACTATTGCGCTAGTGCTGGTGCTCCTCATGATTCCGTGGGGCATCTGGAACCCGGCGCGCCCGCTGTTCCGACTCTAAGTATCCAAGAGCTGCGTCACTTGTGAAGAGGGCGCAGCTCTTGTACTTTATGACTACCTAATTATCTTTATCCGTTTTTATTACCCTTGTACTTGCCTTCTGTGAATTACAGCAACATTATTGCTCTATATATAATAAAATATTAATACTTAGACATAACAATCCGTCTCCTTGCCCGTATTAGTCCTAAGCACAACACTTAACCTGAGTTCTAACCTGCAACACATCTACGCAACGTGCAAAAGTCATTGGCTAAATCTCGCTTCTCCCGTGAGGAGTTTTGTTATCTGATGGATTCCCATTTGCAAAAGCTGGAAACCTCTCTGGACGCTCAACATCAGTATGGCCGCGTGCTAGAGGCACTACGCCAGAACCTAGAAGATTATAAGAAGACCAAAGAGGTTGCTCTCCGCCAGACAGCCTAGCTTTCTACGCGAAGCCCCTTTCTCGACTTAGCTACCGTCTATATGCCACAGCGCCTCCCGATGTATATCGGGAGGCGCTGGTATTTGGCACTTGCTTAAGTAATAACTATCCTAAGCTTATTGCTTGGATTGCAACTTTTTGTAAGCTGCCATAAAGTACTGTTCGTCGGTAAACAGACGCTTTAGCTCCGGATTGGCGTTAATGTCAACACCGTGCTTTTCGAAAGCCAGCCGCGCCTTGTCCATGCTTTCTCGCAGCAGCGTCGGGTTTTTCTCAAACATCTGCGTCACGCTGGCGTAGTTGGAGCTGTTCTTTTTGGGAGTCGCTTTCATCTGCACGGGCGCAGCTTGCGTTGGGGCCGCTACTGTAGCCAGGGCTGTGCGCGTGGCACCGCTTGTAGAAGCCGGTGCGCCCAGAGGCTCTTCGGAGAAGGATGGATCTTTGGCTTTCAGGTACGCCACGATGCTGTTCATCTTGGTACGCGTGGCATCCAGTTCTTGCTGCTGTTGTTGCAGCTTCTGGGCCATATCATTGGAGTTGATGCCCACGGCTACGTTCACCAAGCCTACCCCCTTTCGGTTGGGGGCAGCTTCCCAGGCCACACCCACAATCTGCCGGTACTGATCTAGGGTCATGGCGGCGGGGCTCACGGCGCGGCCCATCCCGTCGTTGTTGCCCGAAGGCACGATGTAGTCGCCGATGTTCACCGAACCCAGCACTTTCACCGGCACCTGCCCCATGAAGGCTATTTTCTCCGACTTCGCTTTGGCTTCCGCGGCGGGCGAGTTGCCGAGCACGATGGGGCTCATCGACACCACCATAAAGTGGTCGGCCGTGGCGGTGTTGTGAGTGATTTTACCACCTTTCACGCCTACCACATCGCCGAAGGAAAATTTCTCCTGCGCATCGTTCCGCTCCAGCCATTCGGCGTAGTCGCCGCTGCCCGACTCGTACGTGACGCCGGCTTTATTTTCCATGTCCACAATGTGCTTGGTCATTTCGGCCGTTGCGACAATACCTTCTAATGCCATCACAGCTACCTCACCAAGATCAAGTTGCACACCGGTTGCTACGCCTTCGGCTATCACAAAGGCTACGTTGCCAGCATTCATGGCCACTTGCCAGCCGTAGTCGAAGCTATTCTTTAGCTCGCTTAATGTTTGCCCCTCCACACTACCGACAATTGTGTTGCTGCCGTTAACGAAGGAAAGATAGTTTTTGCTGCTATTGCTTTCACCGTTCACTTGGATCATGATGCCTTGGTTGGCACCCGAAATAGCCAGTGGGTAGTTGCCGGAATTAAACTTATCCCCGGTTAGCGCAGCCGTAATACTTACTTTGCCTTCGGTGTTCAAAGCTTTGGTGAAGGTACTGCCATTCACTCGCAATGAACTGCCGAGAGTAGCGGGTCCGGTCACGCCCAACGTGCTGCCCAACGTGGTGCTGCCCGTTACGCCCAAGGTGCTTTTCAGCGTAGTAGCGCCGGTTACGCCCAGCGTGCTGTTCAGGTTGGCAGCGCCCGTAACCCCTAGGGTATTGTTGAGCGAGGTAGCACCGGCCACTGTGAGGATGTTGTCGAGGCTAGTAGCGCCGGTCACGCCCAGCGTATTCGCTAGCTTCGTAGCACCCGTTACGTTCAAGGTGCTGCCGAGAGTAGCAGCGCCATCGGCATTAAGAGTGCTTTTTAGGTTCGTGGCCTTGTCGACGGTGAGCGTGCCGGTCAGGGCAGTGGCACTAGTGCGGGCTACCGTGAAGGGCCCGTTGTTGGTCGTAGTGCCACCTAAGGTGTTCAAGTACACGTTCTGCTTTACCGTCAGGTCATTGCCTACCACTGTGTTGCGGTCGATGGCAGCGTCGCGGACAACGTGTAGGTCGTTGCCCACGTTCAGGTTGGTTTTGATATTAATATCGCCGTTGCTAGTAATACGGAGCCGTTCGAGGTCGTTGGTCACCATCACCAAATCGGCCAAATCCGTGGTACCTAGCTTATCAGTGGCGGGATCTGATCTTGAGTTGCCAAACAACGACCAAGTTTGGGAGGGAATGCCGTTGGTTCCTTGCAGCCCAACGACTGGTCCCGACTTAGCCGAGGTTTCTCCCGAAAGCCGTGCGGCCGTGCCGGCATAAAAGGCGTACGGCACCGACAGCAGCTCCGAGGCCCCCATCAGCTTGTAGTTGGTGCCCCCCGCGGCGTCCATCTCTACTTGCAGGTACTGGTTGCCGCCGCCCCAATTAATGCTAGCAAAATCCCCCTTTACTACTTGTCCCCGGCCAACGGGCAGGGAGAAGGAACCATAGGCATTGGTGAAGGCTTTGTGCGTTTCGGTGTACACGGCTGCGCCGTTCGCTCCACCAGTCAGCACACTTATCCGCAGCGAAATTACTTTGCCTCCTAACAGCTTGCCGGCTTCATCGCGGGCAATGCCCTGGTAGTTCATTGCTTGTGGTACCTGCGCCATAGCAGCCCAAGAGGTGCCCAGCGTAAGCCCCAACGCGAGTAATATTTTTTTCATAGAGCGAGAAAAGAGGAGTGGGTGAAATGGTTATTTGTTCTTCTGCACCAGTTGCGTCCAGCGTTCCTGCGTGACGGTGTTGCGAAGGCTCAGGACATAGTTGGCCAGCGGCAAATCGGAAAGATCGAGGCTGGTAGAGCCGGTTCCGGGCGCTAGTGTGAAGCTGCGCACCAGTCGCCCTTGCACATCCAGAATCTGCACGAGCGTGGCGGCCGGGCTCACGGGCAAGCTGACGGTCAGGTTAGAGCGAAACGGGTTCGGAAAAGCCTCCGCCTTTGCTAGGCTCGGTCCCATCTTAGGGCTCAGCAGTGGGTCTAGGTCGCTGCGGTGGAAGCCTTCCAGCAGCACCTGGCCCGCTTTCGGGTTTTCGTAGGCAGCTATGGCTACCTCGCCTAGGGTCCAGTCGAGGCTAGCGCCGGAGGTGGTTTGGGATGGCTGCCCGGCTGCCCCGAGCACCGCAAGCGGTTGGTTGGTTTGACTAAACGCTACTTGCGCGCTAGCTAGGCCAAGAAAAGTGAGTAGAGTATGCTTCATAGTAGCTGGTATCAGGGATTTGTCCGTTGCTACTCTTATCAGGAGTAGCTTTATTTACCCGTTTTCAAGCTTGACTTTGCTTCCAAAGTCAAACTTGACAAACAGGTGCGCATCGTAGCGTAGGAGCTACTTACTATTCAAAGATGTAGCCTTGCCAGCAATGGAATTAATCAAAGGTTATAAAGGACTATTTTTGGTATGTCAACGACGGCTTTTGGTATGTCAACCGTTGTAACCTTTTATGATTCAGGCAAAAATTAAAGTTGAAACTTGAAGCCAAATGGCATACTTTAGGAGCCTTATTCAATTATTTACTGGGTAAATATCATGTTTGATCATCGTGTTCAAATCCTAATTGTAGAAGACGAAGCCGTACTAGCCATGGATTTGTGCGATACCCTGGAAGCTGAAGGGTACGTTGTGGTTGGCACAGCTAGCAATGGGCGGCGGGCATTGGATTTATTTCAGAAGAATCAGGTCGACCTACTCTTGTGCGACGTCAACATTAAGGGAGATTGGGACGGCATCGAAACGGCAACCCAACTGCTGGCAGTGCGGCCGGTACCCATCGTCTACCTGACGGCTCTCGCCGACAAAGAGACCCTTGATCGGGCCTTGCAAACAATGCCCGCGGCTTACCTGACCAAGCCAGCAACAACAGCTGGCCTGCGCGCTTCCATCGAGGTGGCGCTACGGGCCTTCGCCCGCCAGCCCACTACCCTCGCGGCGCTGCCAGAAACACCGGGCACTGCTGTGGCTTGCCCCACTCCCGCGCAGCCGAGCAAGGACATGCTTTCGCGGGAAACAATTTTGCAACTAGGTGAGTACGTCTTCATCAAAGACAATTACCAGTTTGTCCGTATTCCGCTCAAGGACATCATATTACTAGAGGCCAACAACACGTATACAACCCTGGTGACGCCCACCCGCAAGTATGCACTACGGCTGACGCTTAGTATACTTTTAGACCGAATGAACTTTCCGCAACTCGTGCGTACCCATCGCTCTTATGCAGTGAATATCCAACATATCCAATCCTTCAACGACAACGAAATGACGCTAGGAGAACAGGTCGTTCCACTTGGACGACAGTACAAAGACGCTTTTCTACGCCACTTCCAGGTGCACTGATCATCTGGCGCTGCTTACCTCCTATCCTAGCTTACCACACCCCAGCCTATTGCCCCTACTCTACCCTTAAAGATCAGCATACGGTCAGGCCCCTTTCTATGCGCTACCCGCTTCGTGCCTTTCGCCTTCTGGTTCTGCTACTTGCCTACGCTTATTCGCAGAACCTAGGTGCCACTTCCCTCGCTTCTACCGCCAGCCCTCCCGATTCCAGTGAAGTGAAGCAATGGTGTAAAGCCGCGCAAAGCTTGCTGTCTGCCAACAATGATTCGGCGGAAATACGCAGCCGGGAAATCATTCGGGTGGCGCATCGCATCCAGTATGCTTACGGAGAGGCGCTAGGCTACAATTTGCTGGCATGCGCGCTGCGCAACAAGGCCGATTTCTCGGCCAGCTTGTCGTGCAGTCAGAAAGCCTTGACGTTGTTTGAATCCCAGAGTAGTACCATGGGGATGTCCACTGCTTATAGCACTATGGCGCTCACCTACAAGCGTATTGCCGATGCTCAGCATGTGGAGCTACTCTCGCGCAAAGCCTTAGACTTTGCCCAGCTCGCGATAGTGAATGCCCGTAAGGGACCGCACCTGAAGGAGTTGAGCAAAGCGTACATCAACGCGGGCATCATCTACCGCGACTTGCATCAGCCTGATTCTGCGGAGGCTTGCTACTTGCGGGTGATGGCGATTGAGAATCAGCACCATCTCTCGGCGACGACCTTGGCCGTCTGCTATGCCGATTACGCACAACTTTTCATGGACGCGGGCCAACAACTCCCGAAAGCGGTGTGGTACCTTAACCAAGCCGTGGCGCTTTACAAGCAAGAGCACAACCTAACGGGCCTCGAACACGCGTACCGCAATTTGAGCTATACTTACCTAAAGCAAGGTAGACGCCAACAAGCCCTTGTTACCGCTAACCAGTCGCTAGCCTTAGCGCGCACCCTGCATGACCCGCACCGCCTCTTCAACTCCTTGCAAGTGGCGTATTTATCAAATAAAGAAGCCGGTAATTATCAGCAAGCCCTCGACTACCTAGCCGAGTGGAAAACGCGGGAAGATTCACTCGTTAATATTGAAAAGACCCAAGTAGTAGCCAAACTCGAAGCCACGTACGCCGCCGAAAAGAAGGAGGCGCAGATTACACGCCTTCACGAAGCTAACGCGCGTAAGACGCAGGGGCTTCTGCTGGCTGGTATTGGTGCAGCAGGACTGAGCTTGCTGCTGGGCCTTGCGCTTTGGCAGTCCCGCACCATTCAGCACACCAATGGGCAGCTGCAAGCCACCAACAAGGTTATCTTGGAGAACAACCACCGCATGAGTGAGCAGGCCCACCGGCAGAAGATCCTCATGAAGGAATTACATCACCGGGTGAAGAACAACCTAGCTATCGTTTCTAGCTTGTTGCGGTTGCAGTCGAACCGCTTGGTCGATGAAGTAGCGACAAAAGCGGTGCGCGAAGGGCAGCAGCGGGTAGAGGCAATGTCGTTGATTCACCAGCGCCTCTACCAAACCGACAATGTCACGACGGTAGATATGCAGCGCTACATTCCCGATTTAGTAGATAACCTCATGACGGCCTACGGTTACAAGCCCGGCTCCCTCGACCTCAATGTGCAGGTTGAAAAAGCCCGACTCGACGTTGATCTAGCTATGCCGTTGGGCTTGATCTTGAATGAGTTGCTGACCAATGCCTTCAAACACGCCTACGGGCACGTGGCGCAGCCTAGCTTGCGGGTGTACCTAGGCCATGACCCAGAAGATTCACTACGTGGCTTGTTGCTCGAAGTACAGGACAATGGGCCCGGCATCAATCCGCTACAATGGCAGCAATTTACGGGGTCGTTCGGCAAGCGTCTCATTAGTTCACTTAGCGAGCAGATCGGCGGCTCTTTCGAGCTGAGCAGCTACGCCGGCACGCTGTTTCGGCTGCATATTTCGCAGCACGTGCTAGAAGCCGCCGCATAGGCTAGGTAGTAACGCAAAAACCCTGACAGAGGCTTCAAGCCCTGTCAGGGTTACAACGGTAGAACAAAGCTAGGCTAGCTCTTCTAGTTAGATGGCCTGCCCACCCGACGCCTCAAGGCGCTGCGCATCAATCCAGCGAGCTTCGTCGGTGCAGAGGAAGGCCACTACGGGACCAATATCGTCGGGCAGACCCACGCGGCCCATCGCCGTTAGGGAGGCGATGTGGCTGTTAATCTCTTTGTTATCGCGCGTGCGGCCACCACCGAAATCCGTTTCGATGGCGCCAGGGGCCACAATGTTTACTCGAATGCGGCGGTCAGCTAGCTCCTTGGCCTGGTACTTCGTCAGGGTTTCCATGGCCGTCTTCATGCTGGCGTACGTCGAAGAACCAGGGTAAACAATACGCGTTAGGCCCGACGAGATGTTGATGATGCCACCACCGTCGTTGAGCAAGGGCAAGGCTTTCTGCGTTAGGAAGAAAGGTCCCTTGAAATGAATGTTCAACGCTTGGTCGAACTGCTCTTCGGTAGTATCAGCAAAGGGCGAGTACAGACCAGTACCAGCGTTATTGATCAGGAAGTCGAACTTATCGGTGCTGAAGGTGTCGCGCAAGGCGGTTTTTACCTGCTCAAAGAACCCGTCGAAGGTCTTAATGTCGGAAGCATCAAGTTGCAAGGCAACGGCTTGCTGACCTAGTTTTTTGATTTCGGCCACGACACCTTCGGCCTCACCCTGCTGGGTATGATAGGTCAAGATTACACTGATCCCTTTTTGGGCTAGGTTCAGGGCCATGTTCTTGCCGAGGCCGCGGCTACCGCCGGTCACCAGGGCTATTTTGTTTGTGCTCATGTGTTTGCGTGTTCAGGTTAACACTGCAAAGATGGGGCGCCCACTAGCCTTAATTCTGGTGAGTAGTTAAGAAGAAATGGTGAGTAGTTCCGAAGCAGCAGCCCGTTGCTCTGCCCACGTCTGCTCCCGAAACTGCTTGGGCGTGACGCCCACAAAGCGCTTGAAGAACTTGGTAAAGTTCGACGGATCGTAGGTGAGCCGCGCCGCTATTTCGGCTATCGACAAGCGCGGGTCGAGCAGCAGTTCCTTGGACACAGCTACTAGCTTGCGCTCGTAAATAGCGCAGGCTGCCTCGCCTGTGGCAAGCTTCAAAGTATTGCTCAGGTGCGTCGGGTGAATGCAAAGCTGACTAGCAAAGTCGCGAATTTCGAGTGCTTCCGTAGCGCGGCCGGCTACTAAGTCATCAACGTGCGCGAGCACAAGCCGAGTAAAATCAGCGGTTATCTCGTGCTGGCGCGCTAGAACTTTCTTGGGAATGGTGGTTGCGGGCATAGCTGCTAGCCGTCTATATGAACATAATCAGGTAAGAACCCTTTCATGTATATCGTGAATGTATGATTCTGGTCGTGAAAGGTTTCGAATGCTATTTCCCATTCCAACTCTTTCTCTTTCTTCTCGATAGCAGGTATCGAAAGATAAACCGGCCAGAATTCCTTTGTAAAATCCTGAATAGTGAAGTCAGGTTTCCAGTTTCTGACCTTAGCTGTGATAAGCTTTTGTATACCAGGTATAAGTGCGAGATAGTTTTCCTCCACCTGCCGATAAAATTCCTTCTGCGCAGTTGTTAATCCTGGTAACTTACCGCTAATACCTAGCCCTATTACTTTACTAGTGGGCTTAAAGAGTCGCTCGTCTCCAAAATACTTATCTTCTACACGAGTTCTCTCCCCAAACAAGAAGCTCCAGAAACCCATACTTTATCATTAAGACCAATAGATAAACCTAATGTACAGAAGAGCTAGGTCCAATAAAAGTACATACCTAATCTAAAACGACCTAGCTCCTTCTGGTTTGATTTACGTAACTTCGGTCTATGCCGAAGACCCAAACGCTCGAAGATTTCTACAAGCACAAGATTCATTGGATGCCCGAAAACCTGCAACAGGACATCGGACATTTCAACGTATTCCGCCTAGATGACTACGTGGGTCCGAATGCGTGCGCGCTGCCTTACAGCCGCAAAGACTTCTATAAAATCACGCTCGTGACGGGGCACAACAGGTATCACTACGCCGACAAAACGGTGGAGATAAACGGCAATGCGCTGCTGTTTGCCAACCCACTAGTGCCCTACCACTGGGAGCCCCTCGACGATAACCAAACCGGCTTCTTCTGCATCTTCACCGAAGCTTTCCTGCAACGCCACATGACGGTATTAGCGCAGGAGCTACCCGTCTTTAAGCCTGGTGGTCAGCCCGTTTACTTTCTGAACGACGAGCAGCTAGCGACTACTAAGCAGCTATTCGAGAAGATCTTTGCCGAGATTGACTCGGACTACTCCTATAAATACGACTTGTTGCGCGCCTATGTGTTTGAGCTGGTGCACGGGGCCATGAAGCTGCAACCTGCCTCCACCTTGTACCATGACAGCAACGCTGCTACGCGCATTGCTTCGCTGTTTACGGAGCTACTGGAGCGTCAATTTCCAATTGAGTTGCCCGGCCAACAGGTAAAGCTACGCAACGCCAACGCCTTAGCTGCCCAACTGGCCGTGCACGTCAACCACCTGAACCGGGCGCTGAAGGAAGTAACGGGCAAGACCACCTCTCAGCTCATTGCGGACCGCCTTGTGCAAGAGGCGCACGCCCTGCTGAAACACACCGCTTGGAACGTGTCGGAAATCAGCTACTCCCTAGGCTTCGAGGAACCGGCGCACTTCAGCAACTTTTTCAAGAAACGAGCGGGTGCTACACCCTCCGCGGTGCGCACTGTTTGATTTTTGCAAGTATCTGTTTGAACCGGGCAAGCGCCTAGGCTCTGGTGGGTTCTAGTTTTGCACTGTACAAACAGAGCAACGATGAACAATCCCAAAACCTGGTTTATCACGGGTGCTTCCCAGGGCCTCGGTTTAGCGCTGGTAAAGCGCCTTCTGCACGAAGGTCACCAAGTAGCCGCCACTTCCCGCAACCAAGCTAGCCTCGCCGAAGCCGTTGGCACCACCTCCCCCGCTTTCCTGCCTCTGCAAGTTAATCTAGGTAACGAAGCCAGCGTGCAGCAAGGCATTGAGCAGGCCATCAATATGTTCGGTCGTCTGGATGTAGTCGTGAACAATGCTGGCTATGGCATTGGTGGCAGCATCGAAGAGCTAACTGATGCCGAAACGCGCCAAGCTTTCGACGTGAATGTGTTCGGGACGCTAAACGTGATTCGGAAGGTGCTGCCGCACCTGCGTAAGGTCGGCGCCGGGCACATCATCAACATCTAGTCCATTGCCGGCATCACCGGTGCGACGGGTTGGGCTATCTACGCAGCCACCAAATCAGCGATGATAGCCTTCTCGGAAGTGCTAGCCCAAGATGTGGCGAGCTTCGGCATCAAGGTCACGGTGATAGAGCCGGGCGCTTTCCGCACCAACTTTCTCACGACTGAGTCGCTGAGCCTCGCTCAGCAGCCCATTGAGGCTTACCAAGCCGTGCGCACTTCGCACGAGAAGTACTTGCAAATGAATGGCACCCAAGCCGGCGACCCGGAGAAAGCCGCCGCCGCCATTCTACAGCTAGCCTCCGAAACCAAACCCCCAATCAATCTGCTCCTCGGCCAAGACGCCTACCAACGCGCCTTGCAAAAACTCGACACCTTGCAGCAAGAATTTCAAACCTGGCAACCTCTCACTATTTCCACCAGCTTCGACGCCTAAAGGCTAGTAGAGCATCAGCGTTGGGAATCAGGGAATAGCAGGACAGGTAACAAAAAAATCATGCGGTGGCGTCAAGCAAAAGCCAGTGTTATTCGTCTACTGCAATAGCGAGGCACAAAATATTGTGTTTCGACAATCGTTCAACGAGTAGCAAGCTCCGCAGGAATGCCTGCTTGTGTTCCGATCTGTTAACCTTCTTCCTTTCCTACTATGCTCTATTTATTTGCCCAGCTAGCGCTAAGCGACTCTCTTACTTACCACGATGACTACGAAGAAAATATGGTTCGTGACCGGCGCCTCGAAGGGCCTAGGTCTGACGCTCGTCCAACAACTTCTAACCGCCGGTTACGCAGTAGCGGCCACCTCTCGCAATGTGGAGGAACTGAAGCGCGCCGTGCCGCTTAAGACTGATCAGTTCTTGCCCCTAGCTATGGACCTCGGCAACGAGGACAGCGTGCGGCAAGCCATCGAAACGACCATCAGCACCTTAGGTGGCCTCGATGTGGTTGTGAATAATGCTGGCTACGGCCAGATTGGTGCCCTGGAAGAACTCTCCGACCAAGAAGCGCGCAACAACTTTGAAGTGAACGTGTTCGGGATGCTGAATGTGATTCGCTACGCCACCCCGCACCTGCGCCAGCAAGGCTCCGGGCGCGTGTTCAACATCTCCTCTATCGGGGGCATCTCCGGAGATTTTCCCGGCTGGGGCGTCTACTGTGCCACTAAGTTTGCCGTGGCTGGCCTCACCGAATCGTACGCCGCCGAGGTAAAGCCGTTTGGCGTGTATGCCACGGTGGTGTACCCCGGCTACTTCCGCACCGAGTTTCTCTCGGCTGGCTCCGTGGGCAAACCCCAAACACCCATCGACGCCTACCAAGCCGTGCGCGACTCGCAAACGGCACACGAGCAGCAGATCAACGGCAACCAGCCCGGCGACCCGCAAAAGGCAATGGAGCTCCTAATTCAGGTAAGCGAGTCCGAAAACCCGCCCGTGCACCTGCTCCTAGGTGCCGACGCCTACCAGCTAGCTGGCCAAAAGATGGCCACCTTGCAGCACGACATGCAGCAGTGGCAAGAAGCTGCTACAGCTACCGCGTTTGTGGAGGCGTAAGGCTCAGAGGCAATTACTATCCTTAAAAACACGAAAGGGTAACCAGCTGGTTACCCTTTCGTGTTTTTGTAGAAAGGCAGTTGAAGCCTTACTCACAATAGCCTGGACCAGTGATACCTTCGTTGTAATTGGCTAATGCAGTTGTAAGTGCGCCCGTCTTCTTTGGAGCTAGGTTGCCCCCGCCAACGGGCGGCACAACCAGCCCACCGATAAGCGCATCGGCAGCAGCAATACTCGCAGCCACAGCCGTGGCATCGGCTCCATTCGCGACATTCAACTTAGCCGCGATAAGTTGATGAGCCAAAGAAATCAGACCGTTGCCTCCAGCAGGAGTATTGAAAATATTCTGCAACTGCTCAGCTGTATACTTCACGGTACCTAGCTGCATACCGTTGATTTGCGTGGAAGATTACGTTGGTCAACCAACATAGCTTGTCCAAATAGCTTTTCTTGTGGTCATGAAAAACGTTCTACTTTTTCTTCTCCTACTCTCGCTGGCATTTACAGGGCACACGCAACAACGGCCTAGCATGTACTTCAGCGACACTACTCGCCTAGGGCGGCCCATGGCCAAAGACCCTTGTGTGGTGCGCTTTAAAAACCAGTATTTGCTCTACTACTCCATTCCCGAAAACAAAACGACCGGCTGGGGTATCGGCATTGCTAGCTCCACAGACCTAACGCACTGGCAGAAAGTAGGAGAGCTGACGCCTGCGGCCGCCTACGAGCAGAAGGGCTTGTGTGCGCCCGGTGCTTTGGTGCGCGGCGACACGGTGCACCTGTTTTATCAGACCTACGGCAACGGCCCGCAAGATGCACTTTGTCACGCCGTTTCGGCCGATGGCGTGCACTTCCGCCGCGATGCTTCCAACCCTATCTTTCATCCGACTGGCGCTTGGACCGTAGGCCGTGCCATCGACGCGGAAGTGGTACCCTTCCGCGGCCAATACTTTCTTTACTTCGCCACCCGCGACCCTGCTTACAAGGTGCAGATGCAAGGCGTGGCTACGGCACCGCTCAGCACTGGCTTTGGTCGCACCGCTTGGCAACAGCAGGGTACTGGCCCCGTGCTAGCCCCACCTTATCCTGGGAGAAGAACTGCGTGGAAGGAGCTTCGTGCCTACAAAAAGGCAAGTACTTGTACCTATTCTACGCCGGCGCCTACAACAACGAGCCCCAGCAGATCGGCGTAGCTCGCAGCCGCGACGGGCTAACATGGGAGCGGCTCTCCGACAAGCCGCTGCTCCCCAACGGCCCCGCTGGCAGTTGGAACAGCAGCGAGTCGGGCCACCCGGCTATTTTTCAGGACCCGGTCAGCGGCCGCACGTACTTGTTCTACCAAGGCAACAACGACCAAGGGCGCACCTGGTATTTGTCGAAGGTGGAAGTAAAATGGAAGCACAACAAGCCTTACCTAGCTGATTAGCAAAAACTACCGCGTCAGAAGAAGACCTTCTAAAGGAGCATCGACCCGAAACTGAGTCGAAAACCTACATGGCAAGCCAGACACAAGTAAATAGCGTCAGCAATGAAGTGCCGCTTTCCACGATAGTCAACCCCTGTGTTAAGACAAAGGCCCGCCGCTGAGCTTCAGCGGCGGGCCTTTGGATAAGGTAACCTAGGTTAATTACTGCCCTAGCACTATCGCAAAAATCAGCGGCGCGACAATCGTAGCGTCTGATTCGATGATGAACTTGGGCGTGTTCTCCCCGAGCTTACCCCACGTGATTTTCTCGTTGGGCACGGCGCCAGAGTAGCTACCGTAGCTGGTAGTGGAATCCGAAATCTGAGCGAAGTAGCCCCACAGCGGCACGCCGTGGCGGCCTAGGTCTTGGTGCAGCATGGGCACGACGCAGATCGGGAAGTCGCCGGCAATGCCGCCGCCAATCTGGAAGAAGCCTACGGTGCTTTCGTGCGTAGCTTGCTCCGTGTACCAATCGGCCAAGTACATCATGTACTGGATGCCCGTCTTCATGGTGTGCACATTTTTGATGTCGCCCGAAATGACGTGGCCCGCGTAGATGTTGCCGAGCGTAGAGTCTTCCCAGCCGGGGCAGATGATCGGCAGGTTTTTCTCGGCGGCCGCTAGCATCCAAGAGTCCTTAGGATCAATCTGGTAGTACTGCTCCAGCTCGCCCGACTTCAGGATTTGGTAGAAGAACTCGTGCGGGAAGTAGGCTTCACCAGCTTGGTCGGCCTTCTCCCAGAACTTCAGTACCGTGTGCTCGATGCGACGCATGGCTTCTTCCTCCGGAATGCAGGTGTCGGTCACGCGGTTCATGTGGCGCTTGAGCAGGGCGTGCTCGTCGGCGGGCGTCAGGTCGCGGTAGTTGGGTACTCGCTCGTAGAAGTCGTGCGCTACCAGGTTGAAGATATCTTCTTCTAAGTTAGCGCCCGTGCAGCTGATGATATGTACTTTATCTTGACGAATTAGCTCGGCCAGTTGAATACCCATTTCGGCTGTGCTCATGGCACCGGCTAGGGTAATCATCATTTTACCACCTTCCGCGAGGTGCTTGTTGTAGCCTTCGGCCGCGTCGATAAGCGCAGCGGCGTTGAAGTGGCGGTAGTGGTGCTTAAGGAAGTTCGTGATTTGCATCGACTCGTTGTTCAATGAATAGGTTGCGGTTTACAATCAATTAGCAACCTTAAATCGTTCATTCTTCAGGCTCTCTGTTAAAAGATTATGAAGAATGAACAACTCGGGCTGGGTTGCTTACCAAACAGCTAGCTATACCGGCTGCTCGATCATCAGGTTGTGGTTGGTGTAGATGCAGATGTCAGCGGCAATGTGCAAGGCATCTTCTACCATCTGGCGGGCTGTGAGGTGCGGCGCGTGCTTTTTGAGGGCTAGGGCTGCAGCTTGCGCGTACATAGCGCCGGAGCCGATGGCGGCTACGTCAGAGTCCGGTTCGAGCACGTCGCCGGAGCCGGCAATGATGAGCAGTTCGTCTTTGTCGCAGACCACCATCATGGCTTCCAGCTTACGCAGGTATTGGTCTTTGCGCCATTCCTTGGCTAGCTCGATGGCCGCGCGACGGAGCTGCCCGCCGTAGCCGGAAAGCTTTTCCTCGAACTTATCAAGCAGCATGAAGGCATCGGCGGTGGAGCCGGCAAAACCCGTCACAACTTTGCCGTTTTGCAGCTTGCGTACTTTGCGCACGTTGCTCTTGGCCACGTGCTTATCCATGGTCGCTTGGCCGTCGGCGCCGAGGGCAATTTCACCGTTGTGGCGCACGCCAAGAACGGTAGTGGAGCGTATTTTCATAATCGATTTATACCTAGCGGGTGTCAGTTACCGATTACTGAATAGCAGAAAAAACGTTTGTCATCCTGACGCAGGAAGGACCTTATCCCGTCAGAACGATCTTCGATAGACGAGTCGTTTTCACGGAATAAGGTCCTTCCTGCGTCAGGATGACAGATGGTTCTCAGCTGGCACCTACTCAGAATCGGGCCTGCAATTTAGCAAAGTAAAATCGGCCGTTCGCGCCCATCTGCACCGGGTCCCAGGCGCCGCCTGTTTCTGTTATCTGCGGATTGAACATGCTGGGATACTGATTGAATAGGTTGGAGCTACCTAGGATAACCTGTAAGTTGTTGGTTAGCGCGTAGTTCAGCGTGAGGTCGGTCGTGACGCGGGGCGTATATTTATCTACGTCGCCATTGTAATCAATGAGCGATACTTTGGCGAACCGTACAAAGCGCACCAAGGCGCCAAAACGTCCTACCTGATAATCGAAGGTCAAATTAAGCTTCGACGGCGGCGCCGAAGCTTTCACGAACGCCTGCTCGCGGGCGCCAAAGAAGTCTTCCTCCCGCCCCGTCAGGCGCCCCGAGGTACGCACCCGATCAATTTTGAGGTTGTTGAAGTTCGCCGCGAAAGTAGAATTCAGCCGCCCCGCCGTTCCGAGCGTGGCCGAGTGGCTCAGCACTACATCCAAACCGATGGAACGGGTATCCGCGGCATTAGCGAAGAACTGCGCCTGCCCTACATTCAACGCTTGCAAGTCAGGGCCAATAACGGGGTCGTCGGACGAGAACTGGCTCGTGAGCACCACCCGGTCTTTCACCTTGATGTAGTAGCCATCCAGCGTCAAGCTCAAGTTGGAGCCGATGCGGCTAGTCAGGCCAATGTTGGCGTTGTTCGAGGTTTCTTGCTTCAGGCTCGGGATACCTAGCTTTTGCGTGACGGCGCTGTTGTTGCGCGCCAATAGCACTTCCACCGGCTGCCCTTGAATGAAGTTGGTGACGGTGGAGTTGAAGTTGACCTGGGCCAGCGAAGGTGCCCGGAAGCCCGTGCTGTACGTACCGCGCAACGTCAGAAAATCGGTCAGGTTGAAGCGGGTAGCTACTTTGTAGTTGAGCGTGCTACCAAAGTCGCTGTAGTGCTCGTAGCGCAGTGCAGCTTCCAGCAGCCAGCGCACCGTTACATTCAACTCTGCATCGGCGTAGATGCCGATGTTGTCCCGACTTGCCTTGATCACGTCATTGGGCTGAAAGCCGGGAAAGCCCTGCGCGCCGCCGGGCCGCCGGAGCGAATCAGGGGTGCCCGCCGGGTCGTAGTTCCGGTACGATGCTTCCTCACCCGCAAACAGCGAGTACCATTCCTTGCGCCACTCGGCGCCAGCTGCCACGTTGAGGCCCTGCAGCACCGTTTTATAGTTGCGCGTGAGACCTAGGTTCACCACGTTTTGTTGCAGCTGAAAGCCTCCCGCATCGAACGTCGTAGGCGAACTAGTTCCCAGCGAAGTATTCAGCGTATTACGCACGCCGTAATGGAAGCGGTTGGAGCCAAAATCATTGCTCAAGTCCACGTCCCAGCCTCCTAGGTTCGCGCGGATGCCTGCTACTCCGGTGGCATCCCAGATGTCGCTCGTGATGATCGGGTCGAAGCCGTTGGGGTAAATGGACGGTACGTTGCGTGGGCTGTCGGCAAAGCGCGTCCAAGCGTAGGCGTCGCCCTTGCGCTTGTTGCCACCGCCGAATACATAGATGTGCGCCTTATCGCTGAGGGCAAACTTGGAGTTGATGTACGCCGAGGTGTTCGTCACGCGCGGGTCGCCGTACTCGCGGCGAGCTAGGCCATCGGGCGAGGGCACGTCGGCCCGTTGGGTGTGCTCGCGCCGGTTGTAGTCGACGGTGGCGTTGATGAAGCTACCCTTATCCCCTAGCCCTATTCCGTAGTTGATGTTGGTGTTGAAGTTACCGCCATCGAAATCTCGGTCGTCGAAGCGGTACTTAGCGTCGTAAGCCCCATAGTTGGCATTAACCGTCAGGTCTTTGGAGCTTTTCAGCACGATGTTGATGACGCCGGCAATAGCATCGGAGCCGTACTGGGCCGCCGCTCCGTCGCGCAACACTTCGATCCGCTCGATAGCGGCGGCCGGAATCACGTTCAAGTCAGTGCCCGTATTGCCGCGGCCACGCGTGCCAAACAAGTTCACCAGCGCCGACTGGTGCTGACGCTTGCCGTTGATGAGCACCAGCGTTTGGTCAGGACCTAGGCCGCGCAAGGTGGCGGGGTCGACGTGGTCGGCGCCGTCCGAGCCGGTCTGGCGGTTCGAGTTGAACGAGGGCGCCACGAATTGCAGCAACTGGTTCACGTCGAGCTGACCGGTTTTGGCCGTCACGGTGCGCACGTCGATGATATCAACGGGCGAAGGTGAATCGGTGATAGAGCGGTTCTGGCTGCGCGAGCCGACTACCTGCACACCGGCCAAGCTGGTGCTAGCTTCTGCCAGGCGCACAGTTGTAGCTCCCCCCGCGGCGCTTATTTCTTGCGAGGCAAAGCCAATGGAGCTGACCACCAACCTAGGCTGCGCGGTGCGCGCTTTCAGCGTGAACCGTCCGTCGCCGCCAGTGCCGGTGCCGTTATTAGTGCCTTTCTCCACCACGGTTGCTCCGACCAGCGGCCGACCAGCTGGGTCGAGCACTTGCCCCGTTAGGGCTTGTCCTTGCCCAAAAGCCGCAACGCTAAGCACGCAGCAGATAGGCGCTAGTAGTAAATGTTTGTTCATCGTGAGAAAGAATGGTGATGGTATGGTATAGTAGAATTTACAAGCGGGAGCGGTATTCTTTTACAATAAAGCAATAAAAGCTTAGCCTTATTGCAAGAGCGTATCCCGGCAGCAACTTAAGGTAGGATTAGAATTAGAAGCTCCCCTCCTCTTTTGAGGAGGGGTTGAGGGTGGTTAGCTAGTGCTAGAAGACTAGAACTAGTCATCGTTCAACGGCAAGGAACCACCCTCAACCCCCTCCTTAAAAAAGAAGGGGAGCTTAAGCCTAGCCTAGCTTTAACTTGGTTTTCAGCAATGCATACAAAACAAGAAAGCCAGCTCTTGCGGGCTGGCTTTCTTGGTAAAAGAACTCTTTTGAAGCTAGGCTCAGATGAGCATGCGCATCGGGTCTTCAAGCAGCGCTTTCAGCGTCTGGAGGAAGGCCGAGCCGGTAGCGCCGTCTACTACGCGGTGGTCGCAGCTGAGCGTTACTTTCATCACGTTGCCGATAGCTAGCTCACCGTTCTTCACCACGGCAGTTTGCTTGATGCCGCCCACGGCCAAGATGCAAGCATCCGGTGGGTTGATGATGGCAGTGAACTCCTCGATGCCGAACATACCTAGGTTCGAGATGGTGAAGGTGCTGCCTTCCCACTCTGAGGGTTGGAGCTTCTTCGACTTGGCTTTGCCAGCTAGGTCTTTCACCTCTGTAGCAATCGTCGAAAGACCTTTGCCGTCGGCGTTGCGGATAACTGGTACCAGCAGACCATCTTCGATAGCCACAGCCACACCAATATTCACCACTTTGTTCTGGCGGATCTTGTCACCGAGCCACGACGAGTTGATAGCGGGGTGCTGCTTCAACGCGACAGCCGACGCTTTGATAACAAGGTCGTTGAAGGACAGCTTCACCGGCGACAGCGCGTTTAGCTGCGTGCGAACCTCCATGGCCTTGTCCATCAGGATTTCCATCGTTAGATAGAAATGCGGCGCCGTAAACAGGCTTTCCGACAGACGACGGGCAATAACCTTGCGCATCTGCGACACGGGCGTGTCGGTGTAGGTGCCTTCGGCAGCGGCTGGGGCAGGCGCCGGAGCAGCGGCTTTGGGAGCTTCGGCGGCTGGAGCAGCTTGCGGAGCTGGGGCAGCAGCCGGAGTGGCTTGCGGCGCGGCAGCGGGAGCAGCACCAGGCTGGAAGTTCTCCACGTCGCGCTGTACGATACGGCCGTTTTCGCCGGAGCCTTTTACTTGGCTCAGGTCAATACCTTTTTCTTTGGCAATACTCTTGGCGAGGGGCGAAGCAAACAGACGACCACCCGATTGGGTCGTAGTAGCCGCTTCAGGAGCAGCAGCGGCTGGTGCCGCTTGTGCTTCAGCAGCCGGAGCAGCTTGTGGCGCAGCACCACCCGATTGACCGCCAAGCAGCGCTTGTACGTCAGCGCCTTCTTCACCGATGATGGCGAGCACGCCATCTACCGCAACAGCTTCGCCGTCTTTCGGTCCGATGTAGAGCAGGGTGCCATCTTCGTAGTTTTCCAGCTCCATCGTGGCTTTGTCGGTCTCAACTTCGGCCAACACATCACCCGATTTCACCTTGTCGCCTACTTTCTTGAGCCACGACGCAATAGTGCCTTCCGTCATTGTGTCGCTCATTTTCGGCATCCGAATAACGGTAGCTTTTTTACCGTTGCTAGGAGCAGCGGCCGGAGCGGGCGCGGGCGCAGCCGCCGGGGCTGGTGCAGGCGCGGGAGCCGCTGGAGCAGGAGCAGCAGCCTGCGGAGCAGGAGCCGCTGCTGCCGGTGCAGCGCCGCCACCTACTTGGCCGAGCAGACCGGAAATATCTTCTCCTTCTTTGCCCACGATGGCGAGCACGCCATCTACCGGAACCGAGTCTTTTTCTTTCGGACCAATATAAAGCAAGGTGCCATCCTCATAATTTTCCAGTTCCATCGTGGCTTTGTCGGTTTCGACTTCGGCTAGGATATCACCGGATTTCACTTTGTCACCTACCTTCTTGAGCCACGCTGCGATGACACCTTCGGTCATCGTGTCGCTCATTTTGGGCATTTTTATGATTTCGGCCATTTGCTTCTTGGGTTGGAGTTGAGGCGTCAAAATTAGCCCGAATTTCCGGGCAAGCAAACCAAAGTACGCTTAGATACGGGTCAAAGCTAGGCCTGAGCTAGCTTTCCTCATACGTTTGTTCGACTGCCGCATTCTTTGGCTATGTCCAAGAAGAAGTTAGAGTCTATCCGGAAACGCAGAAAACACTAGCCGCTTTTCGCACTCGCTACTGGTCTTCACCCTTTCTAGGTGGGTAGGCTGTGAGCCCAAAGGGCGTCATGTTGCGCTGGTCGGCGTATCTCTACTACTTCATTGCCCAGTGTAGAGACGCGACACTTCGCGTCTCGTCGTTGCTGATGTTGTTTGTTCTGAACAGCGCGACCTAGGTGGTTCAACGAGGAGACGCAAGTATGCGTCTGTACATCGTTCTGACATCCGCAACGAAGCGGGCGAGATGCTTCGGTAAGCTCAGCATGACGTTCAATAGGCCACAAAGCTTGCTATGTGATTAGTACCGCTCTTGGCTAAAACCCATGGTTCACTGCGGCTGCTTATCAACTACACCGCTGGCTTGCCCAACTAAATGACTCGGTGCAGCGGCATCCAACGGCTTTAGCAGCGGCAGCGTGACCCGGAACCAACCTTCCACTTCCTCAATCAGCGGCGCTGGTTGGTTCAATAAGCAGTATTTATCGGCGATATTAGCTAGCCCGACGCCGTTCGATTCTACGCGCACGTTGCGGCGCTGGATATTGTTTTCCACGGCTAATTGCCCCATAGCAGTAGTGCGAATCCGAATAGTGAGGGGCTCTTCGGGCAAGGCGCGATTGTGTTTGACGGCATTTTCGACCAACAGCTGCAATGTAAGGGGCGGCACCAGCGCGTTGGTGTGCTCTTCGGCCACGTCTATTTCGGGGCAAATACTGCTGTCGTAGCGGGTTTTCAGCAGGTGAAAATACGATTGAATGAAGCTTAGCTCAACGCTCAGCGGCGTTAGCTCTCGGTCGCTGGCCCGGAGCAGGTAGCGGTACACGCTCGACAGCTCATCGACGTAGGTGATGGCTTGCGGCGGGTTCTCGTCGATGAGGGAGGAGAGCGTATTGAGGCTGTTAAACAAGAAGTGCGGATTCACTTGGCTTTGCAGGGCCTTCATCTGCGCGTCGGTGTGCTGCTGCTTGAGCTGCTGTAGAGTCAAATCGGCTTCGAGCTGCTGACGCAGACGCTGCTCCCGCTCCCGATCGAGCTCCTGCTCTACTAGCACGCGCTGCACGGCCTGTTGGCGCTGTCGGTACGACAAACCCAGCGACACACTCACTATATCGCACAGGATAGCTACCTGCATCAAAAATTGCCCATTGTAGGGCATGGGTAGCGTGGTAGCCCCGATGCCGTACCGCAGAACAAGCGCCACGCCCACCATTTCGCCCAGTAGTAGCAGGCCCGTGCCCGCAATAAAGAAAGAAGCTAGCCGGTTAGGCGCGCGCGCATACACCACGAAGACGTAAGCCGTGAGCAACAGCGTAATAATGCGGCTCACATTAAGCTGGTACTCATGCCATGGTGTTTGCCAGAAGGAAGTGAAAAAGTAGAAATATAGCTCCAGCGCCGCCACCCCTATCATAGCCCATTGCCCGGCCCGAAACCAACGCATCTGGCGGGGTTGTGCCTTAAGGTTCAGGAAGACAACAGCTAACTCCACAAACAAGATGGAGAATACGGGCAGGAAGACGGATGCTACCACCCGCGTCAGGAAAGGGCTCAGCAGTTGCACGAAGCCAAAGAACCCCGACCACAACAGAATATAGCCACTGTACAAGGCATAGATCCGGTCGCGGCTGACCACCCACTGAATGAAGTTGGCCGCCAGAATAACGGCGGAAGCTCCTTCAAACAGCAACAACCATTGTTGGTAGGTGAGCGAAATCTGATTCATACTTGACTATGAAGTAGATACAAAGCCAAGGTAAAAAAAAGCCGGTTCATCTGCCGCTTTTTCCGGTCCATCAACCTAGCCGTTGACAAGGGGCAGTAGCAAGCGCCATTTTTGGTCTACCAACGCAAAAACGCGCCTACCCCATGACCACTTACCGCATCCTTTTTGCCACCATGCCCTTCGATGGGCACTTTAGTCCGCTCACCGGTTTAGCCGTTCACCTCCAGCAGCTTGGCCACGATGTACGCTGGTACGTTGGGGGGCACTACGGCGAGCGGGTGAAGAACCTAGGTCTGCCCCATTATCCTTTAGTGCAGGCGAAACTTATCAACCAGGAAAACCTGGATGAGCTGCTGCCAGAGCGAGCCAAGCTGAAGAGCCCCATTGCGCGAGGCCAGCTTGATGTCACCCAAGTGTTCTTGCTGCGGGCGCCGGAATACGTGCAGGATATCCGCGCCATTCACCAAGATTGGCCCTTTGATATTCTTATCTATGACGAGGCCTGCCTTGGGGCGGTGCTGGCCCAACAGCTATTGGGGGTAAAAGGCGTGGCAATAGGCGTCATGCCCCTGATGGAAACCGACGAGAACCTAGGTCCTCCCGGCCTAGGTCAGCAGCCGGCTCGCAGCGGACTAGGTCGGCTGGGGCAACGCATTCTGAGCTACGTGGTGCAGCGCTTCATGTTCAAGCCTTGCAATGAGCTCTACAACCAATTGCGTGCGCAGCACGGCCTGCCGCCTTTCCAAGGGTTCCTGTTTGATTCGGTATTTCAGTACGCTGATCTGTTTCTGCAAAGCGGCGTACCGGCCTTTGAGTACCCGCGCAAGCGCATCAGCCCTACGGTCAAATTTGTAGGCGCTCTGCTCCCGCACCGCTCAAGTCAGAAAGCCCCCTTCAAATACATAAGTCAAGCCTTGGCGCACAAGCACGTGGTGCTCGTCACGCAGGGCACCCTGGAGCGCAACGTCGAGAAAATTATTGTTCCGACGCTTGAAGCCTACAAAGACAACGCCGATACGCTGGTCATTGCCACTACGGGTGGCTCCGGCACGGAGGAGCTGCGCCGCCGCTACCCCCAACGTCACTTTATCATTGAAGACTTTATCGACTTCGATGCGGTGATGCCCTACGCCAGCGTGTACGTCACCAACGGCGGCTACGGCGGCGTGATGCTCGCCTTGCAGCACCAACTGCCGATGGTAGTGGCGGGCGTCTACGAAGGCAAAAATGAAATTGCCGGCCGCGTCGACTACTGCCGGGTGGGCATCAACTTGAAAACCGAAACGCCCAAACCTAAGCAGATCCGGCAGGCCGTCACGCAGGTGCTCACCACCTCGCTCTACCGGCAGCAAGTGCGCCAGCTAGCGCAGGAGTTTCAGCAGTACCACCCCCACGAGCTAGCCACCACCTACCTCCAAGAGATGATGACCAGGGCGTCTCAGCCGGCCCCTCACAGCTCCTTAGCGCAGCCTATTTCGGCAAGCTAGCTTCTTCGCCGACTCGCTGCAGTATATCCGCTAGCTCGTCATTTCGGCTAGCGGGAGAAATCTCGCGTGCTGACGCCAGATAGTATTCAACGACCGCACGCGAGATTTCTCCCGCTGGTCGAAATGATGCCCTAAATGACACCTGATTGGGCTACGCTCCAATTCATTACTTCTTTTCCACACTCTACCTTCATTTCTTCCTTTCCAAGCTATGAAAAAGCTCCTTTTTGCCCTTTCCTCCTTGCTCCTCTTAAACACTGGGTGCGAGACCGACGACCCCGTCGTAGCACCGAGCGGCCATGTGCCGAGCGAAGCTGCCGGCAAATGGATGTACGGCTCCTTCTCCATGTCCGACTTTTGGTCCTACGACGGCGCGTATCAGGGTAAGCCCTTCGAGCTAGCCGTGGTGTTCGACTTCAAGAACAACGGCACCTACGAACAGTACTTTATCGCCTCAACTAGGGACTACAGCAGTTGCCGCACCGAAGCCTTCACGTACGAAAAAGGCACCGTAAAATTCGACGAAGCCGACGGCACTTTCACCACGAAAGCTACTGAGGGTCGCTACCGCGGCTTTTACTCCTGCTATCCGAGCAAGAACATCGACCGCAAAATGGAAACCTCGGAGTTGAAGGAAAAGACCTATCACTATGAAGTAAAAACCGGCAGCAACGGCAAACCCAACATCGTCGTGCGCTTCAACAAGGACGACGCCAACACCAGCACCTTCCTACCAACATCGTGGTAAAACATGCCGCTTGCTAGGTCGTAGTTGAATACTGGACCTAGCTTTAGCCAAACCGCCACTACCTAGCCTTGGGCTGGATGGTGGCGGTTTTGTTTTGTAGGCTTCCACTATCTCGCATCAATCTGCTTCACCCCACTTAGATCCTAAAAAAGCGGCTTACGCCCCTGCTCACTTGCCCATCCACTTCTTAAAATCCGTGGCGCGCTCCCGGCTGACAATCACTTCGTCGTCGGGGTCGGGCTTGAGGGTAAGTTTGAGCTTGTTGTTGAAGTAGGCGTGAATCTGCTGCACGGCGCCGCTGTGCACAATAAACTGGCGGCTAGCCCGGAAAAACTGCGTCGGGTCGAGCATGGCTTCTAGCTCGTCGAGCGTGTAGTCGAGGCAGTGCTTCTGATTGGTGCGGGTACGAAATAGGCTTACGCCCTCTTCGGAATAGAAATAGGCGATGTCGCTCACGTCAATCGGAATCCATTGCGAAAGGTACCGCACCAGGAACCGGCGCCGGTAGTCGGTGGGCGCTACTTGCTGCCGGAGCTGCTGCACCAGGGCATCGATAGATACCGGGGGCGCCGTTGCGGCGGCCGGCTTGCCGCTGAACCGACGGTACTTATCGAGGCTAGCTTCCAGCTCGTGGCGCTTGATGGGCTTGAGCAAGTAGTCGATGCTGTTGACTTTAAATGCCCGAAGCGCAAACTCGTCGTAGGAAGTAGTGAAGATTACCGGAGTCGTTACGGTTGTTTGCTCAAATATCTCGAAGCTCTGCCCGTCGGCTAGCTCCACGTCCATCAAAATCAGGTCAGGCGCGGAGGGTTGGCCAGGGGGGTTGGCTTGCAGCCAACTAACGGACGCCCGCACGCTGCCGGCCGTACCGACCACGTTGAAGGTAGGCGCCACTTCATGCAGCATCTTGGTCAGTTTCCGGACTGCCAGCGCTTCATCTTCAATGATTAGTACGTTCATGGCGGAGAGGAGCCTAGCTCATAAACTTGTAAATCACAAGGTTATAAAGCTATTATATTTGGCTGCTCCCCTCAAGAGGTACGTGCACAAAAACGCCGAAATGTGGGCTGAACCGGTATAAACCTAGCTTGGATAGTATAGATGAAGATGTAAGAACCGGCAAGCAAGCCTGCAGTTCTTCTTACGTCTACGTCTTAAAGCCGAAGTCTCGCAACGCCCCTAGCTAGGTTGCAAGTGCACTACATCCATGAAGCTGCGCACGGAGAACATGGAATCGGTGTAGTGCAGCTTATACAAACACAGGTTACGGTGTTCAAAGGAATCCATGCAGCTGAGCGGATAATTTAGCAACTGACAGAGCAGCACGCGCATCGCCCGGCCGTGCATACACACCAGAATGGTTTCTTCTTCGGGCCGCGAAACAATCAGGTCAATGACAGGGCGCTGACGGGCCGCCACTTGGTCGGGGCTTTCCCCGCCGGGCAGACCGATGTTGGTGATGCCCTGCTTCCACCCTTCCAGCACGGCGTGATACTGCGCGTCTTCCTCAGCCGTGATGCGGGTACCTTCGCGGGCGCCCCAGCTAATCTCGTTGAGGCCGGCGTGCTGCTCGTGCGGCAGCCCTAGGTCTAAGAAGCCCTGCACCGATTGGTGCGTGCGCTGCAACGTAGAGGTGTAGACTTTGTCGAATTTTACGTGTTTATAGGCTGCGAAGAAGCGGGCTGCTTGCCGGTGACCGGTTTCGTTCAGGCTGGAATCCACACCGCTGCCCTGCACGATACCGCGCACGTTGAAGTCCGTTTGTCCGTGTCGAATAAGGTAGATTTTTTTGACGCTCACTTTCCCGCTAGCTTTGCTGAACAAGGCTCCAAACTAGCGGTTTTACGCTGGAAAAGTCTTAGTTGCCTTGTTTTTTTCGCATGAATCTTCCCACCCACGATCTTGCCCAACTCAATGAGTGGTCGCGCAATACACTAAGTGAACACCTTGGCATTGAGCTTACCGAAGTAGGCGACAAGTACCTGGTGGGCCGCATGCCCGTCGACCACCGCACCCACCAGCCCATGGGCCTGCTACACGGTGGCGCCTCCGTAGCGCTAGCCGAAACCCTAGGTAGTATTGGGGCGGCCCTACAAGTTGATCTAACCAAGAAGGCTTGTGTAGGCCTGGAAATCAACGCCAACCATATCAAAGGGGTGCACTCGGGCTACGTAGTAGGACGAGCTACAGCCATCCACGTGGGACGCACAACGCAGGTGTGGGAAATTCGCATCACGCACGAAGAAACAGGCGCTTTGGTGTGCCTCAGCCGCATTACCATGGCAGTTATCGACTTGCCCCAGAAATCAAATAACGCGGCATGAAGAAGCCGCAATTGCGCGCTGTGGAATGGCCGGGCGAGGCACCCGACTTTCGCATTCAGCTGCGCCAAATCCTAGCTTTTGCCCTGCAACAAGGCTTGCCGGTAGCGCTGTGGCGTTTGCCTAATACCCAGCAAGCCCAGCTTTGTCTGAGCTTTTCGGATGAAGCCGCCTTCGTAGGTCTCACGCCTGTGCTGGAGCCCAAGGCACCGGCCGGCTTTGCCTTCTTTCCTTTCCGCGACTCCGACCACAACCCGGCGCTGTTTCTGTCCGCTGACGTGTTTTTTGACACGGCTACCCCCACGGAGCTGCAACTAGGCACGGCACTGGATGAGGCTGGCGAAGCGAAAGCAGCGGAGCTACTTTCCTTTTTGCGCACCGCGCCGCCCTCCTCTTCTACCCCGCTGCCCTGGCACGTGAGCCCGCAGCCGGTGCCGCAGACCGCCACCCGGGCCGAGTACGCGGCGCTGGTGCGCAAAGCCGTGGCGACCATCGAAGAGGGGCATATCCGCAAAATCGTTTCATCGCGGGCAGCGCGGCGGATGCTGCCTATGGGCTTCGATGCGCTAGTTGCTTTCGGCGAATTGCACCGGCGCTATCCGTCGGCGTTTGTGTCGCTGGTCAGTACGCCCTCAGCGGGCACGTGGCTAGGTGCCACGCCGGAGACCTTGGTTGAAGTAGACGAGCAAGGCGTGTTCCGCACCATGGCCCTCGCCGGCACCCAACCCCTCACCCCCGACCTGACGCCTCAAACAGCCATGTGGGCGGGCAAGGACATCGAGGAGCAAGCCTTGGTGGCACGCTATATTGTGAGCTGCTTCAAGCAGTTGCGTCTGCGCGACTACGACGAAATAGGCCCGCGCACAGCGGCGGCGGGTCAGCTGCTGCACCTGCGCACCGATTTTGCCGTGCCGCTGCGCCAAGTGCCCCATCCTACCCTAGCCACCGACATGCTGCGCCTGCTGCATCCTACCTCGGCCGTGGGCGGTATGCCCCGCCAAGCTGCCCTGGACTTTCTGCAAGCCTACGAAGGCTACGACCGGGCCTACTACAGTGGCTTCCTTGGCCCCGTGAATCTGCCCCAACCAGGCGTGGCGCGGGTGTTTGTCAATCTGCGCTGCCTGCAGCTGCGGGAAGACGAGGCTATTCTGTACGCCGGCACGGGCCTCACGGCTTTTTCAGACCCTCTGCGGGAGTGGAACGAAACGGAGTTGAAGCTAGCTACCGTCGGGGCCGTGCTAGGTGGGAAGGTGGAGTAGCTTCGCTAGAGTGACTGAGTAGCTGAGTGACTGATGGTAGATGCCTTAACTTCATACTAATGAGAGGAAGCTTCTCACGTTCTCAGCAATACAACGTTCTACCTAGCCTCAGCAGGCCATTTATCCACTATCATTGTTTATACTCAGTCACTCAGTTACTCAGTCACTCTATGCAGGCTGTTTATAACATTGCAGAAATCTGCGCGCAGCACGGCATTACGGATGTGGTGCTGTCGCCGGGTTCCCGGTGCGCGCCGCTGACCATTGCTTTTGCGCGCCACCCCAAGCTGCACGTGCGCACGGTGCCCGATGAGCGGGCCGCTGCCTTTATTGGCCTAGGCCTGGCGCAGGCGCAGCGGCGGGCGGTGGCGCTGGTGTGCACCTCCGGTACGGCCGCCTTGAACTACGCACCCGCCGTCGCCGAAGCCTTTTTCCAGCAGATCCCGCTCGTGGTTTTCACCGCCGACCGCCCCCCGGAGTGGATTGACCAGCTCGACGGCCAGACGATTCGTCAAACCGACATTTACGGCAACCACGTTAAAGGCTCCGCTACCTTCCCCGCCGACACCGCGCACCACGATGCCAAGTGGCACTCGGCGCGCATCGTGTCGGAGGCCATCAACCTAGCCCAACAGTTTCCCGCTGGCCCCGTACAGGTGAATATCCCGCTGCGGGAGCCTTTCTATCCGAAAGCTGGGGAGGCTTTTCACTTCGAGGAAGTAAAGGTAATCCGCGAGCAGCCGGGTGCACCGACTCTACTGACCTCAGAGCTAGCTGCCTTGCGCCAAGAGCTAGGTCAAACGTCGCGGGCGCTGGTAGTTGCCGGTCAGTACCACCACGATGCGGCGCTCCTAACGGCTCTGCGGCACTTCGGCATCGATTATCAAGTGCCAGTTGTAGGCGATGTTATTGCCAACGTTTACCTGGCGGCCACGCCTAAATCGAAGGAGCCATTTGCGCCTATTGGGCGGCAGGATGTCTTTCTGGCCGTACCAGATAAGGAGCAAAAAGAAGCGCTGCGGCCAGAGCTACTGATTACGTTTGGACAGTCGCTCATCTCAAAAGCGCTCAAGCTGTATTTGCGCGAATACGCCCCGAAGCAGCACTGGCACATCCAAGCCGCTGGTCCGGTAGCCGACACCTTCAAGTCGTTGACCCGCATCATTCGGATGGAGCCAGCCGCGTTTTTCGAAGCGATGCTTGCCGAACCCGCTGCCCGCGAACCTAGGGTTGTGGTAGCAAACCCCGCCGTGCGCTCGGCGCAGCAGCGCACCATCCCCATTCCCCGCGTGCTCCTCACGCCTCCGGATGCATCGGCACACGCCGGCGCGGCAGCCTACCTAGCTTCTTGGCAGCGCGCTGAGAGTTGGGCTGACGACTTCTTGGCCAACTTCTTTGAGGCTGCCACGCAACCGTTTACGGAATTCGGTGCCTTCCACCTAGCCTTGCAGTTTGTGCCCAGCAACGCGGCAATACACCTCGCCAACAGCATGGCCGTGCGCTACGCCAACATCCTGGGTCTGGCCGACAAGCCTGCTACCGAGGTATTTGCCAACCGCGGCACCAGCGGCATCGATGGCTGCAATAGCACTGCCGTCGGGTCGGCCCTGGCCCAGCCGGAGCGACCGGTGGTGCTCTTCACCGGCGACGTGGCGTTTTTCTATGACCGCAATGGCTTCTGGCACAACTATCCAACGCCCAACTTGCGCGTGGTGCTGTTCAACAACCACGGCGGCGGCATCTTCCGCATCATCGACGGACCTAGGCAGCAGCCAGAGTTGGAAGAGTTTTTCGAAACCCGCCAGCCGCTCACCGCCGAGAACACCGCCCGCGACTTTGGACTGCGTTACTTCCCTGTTTCGTCTTTGGCCGAACTCGAATCGGCGCTACCTATTTTCTTTGCACCGGAAGGCGGCGCAGCGCTATTGGAAATAACTACCGACAGCGCCACCAACGCCGCTTTTTTCGAGCATTACCGTACGTTAGTAAGAACCTCCTAAAAGAACACTGCGCCCTCTGCGTCTCTTCTGCGCCCTCTGCGGGCTAAAACCCGTAACAACGACGTTAGCCCGCAGAGGGCGCAGAAGAGACGCAGAGGGCGCTGATCACGAACATTATGGCAGAACAACTCACCTGGACCCCGATCAAGGAGTTCCGCGAAATCCTCTTCACCCAGCACGGAGGCATCGCCAAAATCAGTATCAACCGCCCGCAGGTGCACAACGCCTTCACGCCCCTCACCGTGCAGGAAATGATTGAGGCTATGAACATTTGCCGCGACCGCACCGACATCGGCGTCATCATCCTAACCGGCGAAGGCGGCCGCGCCTTCTGCTCGGGCGGCGACCAGAGCGTGCGGGGCCACGGCGGCTACGTGGGCGAGGATACCGTGCCCCGCCTGAATGTGCTGGACCTGCAAAAGCAGATCCGCTCCATTCCGAAGCCTGTTATTGCGATGGTAGCCGGCTGGGCCATCGGTGGTGGCCACGTGCTGCACGTGGTCTGCGACTTGACGATTGCCGCCGAGAATGCTCGCTTCGGCCAGACTGGCCCGAAAGTCGGTTCCTTCGACGGCGGCTTCGGCGCTAGCTACCTAGCCCGCATCGTGGGCCAGAAGAAGGCTCGCGAAATCTGGTTCCTCTGCGACCAGTACGACGCCCAAGAAGCCCTCGACATGGGCCTCGTAAATAAAGTAGTGCCACTGGAAAAACTGGAAGAAACCACAGTATCCTGGTGCCACAAGATTTTAGAGAAGAGCCCCCTAGCTTTGCGCATGCTGAAATCGTCGTTCAACGCGGAGTTGGATGGGCAAGCCGGTATTCAGGAGCTAGCCGGTAATGCTACCCTGCTCTACTATCTCTCCGAGGAAGCCAAAGAAGGCAAGAACGCCTTCATCGAAAAGCGGCAGCCGGACTTCTCGAAGTACCCCAAATTCCCGTAATGACTGAGGGGCTATCTGACTCATCAAGCCTCGTTCGCCTTTGCGGACGAGGCTTTCTATTAGGCTAACAAATTGATAAATCTTTTAAATGGAGGGCTGTTTTTACCAACATGAAAAGAATACTTTTCTCGTTTGCAATACTACTGGCGGCATTCAATTATGCTTCGGGCCAGGACTTAAAACTCAACGATCTTGAATATTTCGAGAGGCAAGGCGTCAATGTCCTTGTGTATAACAACCTTTTTACGGGAGGTTTTAACGATGAGAAAAACGCCGGCATAGAGTTGATTCACCACGGCGTTAGAACGGCGCAAGGTGGTGCTATAAGGCTTTCCAATACTCCGGAGCAGTGGGATCTTGTGCCGGCAGTATCAAACCGAAAGGTAGATCGTGCGTCTCAAACCATTGAGACTACGTTAGGATACAAAGAGTACGATTTTGATTCTCGAGTGGTAGTTACCGCGAAGGGTAAAGGTGTTGAGATATCCGTCTACCTTGATAAACCCGTTCCTAAGGCACTTGAAGGAAAAGCCGGATTTAATCTTGAGTTTCTGCCCTCGCAATATTGGGGAAAGGCCTATTTGATGGACGGTCGCCCCAACCGCTTTCCACGCTATGCGGTAAGCAACACTGTTACAAAGCCGAACAGTGAAAAAATAAAACAATTTAAGGGGTATGTAACTTCCGACGACCGCGGAACCGGCAAATTTATCGATCCTCTTCCTCTCGAAACCGGCCATACTTTTCTGCTGGCACCCGATGAACCCGGACGTTTGGTGAAAATCACTTCGCCTGATGCCGACTTGATGCTCTTCGACGGCCGGATGCTGGCACAAAACGGCTGGTTTGTAGCGCGCAGCCTACTTCCAGCAGGCAAAACAGGCAAGGTTTTGACCTGGACAGTTGAGCCAAATGCTATTAAAGGTTGGGTAAGAGAGCCAAATATTGGTTTCTCCCAAGTGGGCTATATTCCTGCGCAACCAAAACTTGCCGTCATTGAACTTGACAAAAAAGACAAACCACTTGCAAAAGCTTCTTTATATAAAATAGGCGACGAGGGCAATGCTACCGAAGTATTTAGCAGCAAAATCGCACCCTGGGGTAATTATTATAAATACAACTATGTGAAGTTTGATTTTTCTTCCGTTAAAACTCCCGGTATATATTATATCCAGTACGGTAAGTTCAAAACGAATAATTTTCTAATAGAAAATAACGTTTACGATAAAATTACCGATGCCACGAGCGATGTATGGATCCCGATCCATATGGATCATATGTTCGTAAACGAGGCGTATAGGGTATGGCACGGCGAGCCTTTCAAGGAAGGGTATCATCAGGCTCCGCCAAACACGGATCACTTTGACCTGCATAGCCAGGGACCTACAACCGATACCAAGTATAAAGCACTGGAATTGATTCCTGGGCTAAACGTGGGCGGTTTTTTTGATGCCGGCGATTTTGATATCGAGACCGGATCGAACATCAGCGTGGTGCAGAACTTCGTTCAGACATGGGAATACTTTAAGCCCTTGCGCGATGAGACGTTTGTTAGTCAGAAGCAGCGTTATGTTGATCTTCACCGGCCGGACGGAACGCCAGACATGTTGCAGTTTATCGAGCACGGAACCTTGAACCTGGTAGCGCAGGCCGAGAATATTGGCCACATGTCACAAACGCTTTCTAACTCCGTTCTAGATAATTACCATCACCTAGGTGACGCAGCCTCACTAACTGACGGCCTACCGTACAATCCTAACCTTCGCCCTTACGAAGTAGCTCCTGACGGCCGATCGAGTGGGGTTAAGGATGATATGTGGGCATTTACAAGCCGTAATCCTAGCCTCGACCTCAGTGCAGCAACGATGTTTGCCGCCGCAAGCCGGGCCTTGAAGGGGTACAACGACGATCTTTCGGCCAGAGCCTTACAACAGTCGAAAAGGCTTCTGAAAGAGGCAACGGAATTGCTCGCTAACAAGCCGCAGAATGATGCACGTAGGGAGGGCCCATCGGCAGATATTTCTACCAATCTTCAACTGTACGTCTCAACCGGGGAGCAACAATACATCAATAAATTTCAGGAGCTTTTATGGCCTGGACTTGAGCGTAACCTCAACTTCAACCTTCTCACGGCATTAAATGCCATACCGCACATGGACGCGTCTTACAAAGAGAAGCTGCGGCCATATGTTGTCAAATACAATGACTACATAAAAGGGCTTGAAAAGGACAACCCTTACGGAGTACCTATCGGCCTTGCTAACTGGGCAGGTAACGGAGGTATTCAGAGTTTTGGCACCACCGTTTGCTTTGCCAACAAGTACTTCCCGGATATTGTCGACGCCAGCCATGCTTTCAAGGTCGCTAATTGGTTATTTGGCTGCCATCCGTATCATAATTATTCGTTTGTGGCCACGGTGGGCGCGACTCGTCCTAAAGCAGTTTTTTATGGAAATAACAGGGCCGATTTCTCCGCTATTCCAGGCAACGTTGCGCCGGGTGTATTATTCAGAAAACCCGATCACTTCGAAAACTACGACGACTGGCCATTTCTGTGGGGAGAAAATGAGGGCACAATTGCAGGCAATACTGGTTATTTAATTTTTGGATCAGCTTTTAAAAATTTAGTGAAATAAACAGATTGCGTCAAACGATTTTAAATCAGCAATTCATTTATAATTGCTGTTAGGGCCGGGCTACTTTAAGCATAAGAAATTGTCGTAACCGGCCAACAGTTGCATCAGAACTCAAAAGGCTCTACATCCTGCTTGGCAGTGATGTAGAGCCTTTTTTTGTTTCAAATCATACTCGCAATTAAGCCGAGCACGCTTGGTAAAGAACCTAGGGTAAGCTCCCGCAAATCGGGTTGTACGTTCTGGCCTGACCATGCACCCCTTCATGTTCCCTTCAGAAACATAGTCGTCAGTTTGCGCCGAGCCAATGCCGAATTCCTTACCGTTTTCAGGCCATAGGGCACTACTGATGAACCCTAAAAAGAGTTGATGAAAGTAACAAAAGGCTTCTTTTTCATTCTCTGCATCTTCGTTAGGTCTGCCGTGGCGCAGATTAGTCCGCCAGGTTTGGGAGCAGGCCATACCGCCGATTGGATTGCACTTGGCGTTCGGCAGGATCTTGATTCTTTGAAGAAATGGGAATCTATGTCTTATGTCGGCCTAGGACGAAAAAGCAACCTCACGAACTACAATCCCTTCTATAAGTCGTCTATTCTGGTTTTAAATCAGGAGTTCTACTACCGGTTTCACAAGCACTGGCAGAGTTCCTTCGCCCTCAGCTACCGCCGGCAAGATGAGTACAGTGACGAATACCCGTTCGAACACGAGAACCCTGCTTTCGAACAGGAATTCAGGCTATACAGCCGATTGTCTTACCTCCTCGAAACGCCGCGTCTCAAGTTTGTGCCCACATTCCGGCAAGAGTTTAGGAAGTTCTTCACGCCTGCTTTTACCAAGGAAGCAGAAAGCTTTCAGCTCCGCTCAAGGCTACGCTTGCAACTGACGGTAAACCTAGACGCGGCAAAAGTTCATCGACTGGTCATAAGCTCAGAACAACTGTTTTCGGCAAGCGAACTATCGTACCCAAACCGATGGACGGGTCTTGTGTACCATGAAAGTCGCTTTGTGGGCTACTATTCCCTATCGCCCAAATCGCTGCCCTTGATTTTTGACTTAGGCTACATGGCCAACCGGCTCGGGGCTACTTCGCCTTCCTACGTTCATTATCTAGCCCTCGATGTTATTTGGAAAAACCCATTTGGACATCGTTGGAGTGCAAAGCGCCCTCCCAACGGGAATCTGGAGTAATCTCACGCAACGAGTAAGGATTCAGTAGTTAGGATCCCCTATTAGAATTGCCTAGCTATATTGATTGCTTAACGCTCTGCTATGCGCTTTTCTTCTGTACTCCTGCTGACGCTGGTTACTTCTACCGCCTTTGCCCAACTAAAGCCGGCCCCTATCACCTACGCGGCGCCGGTTTTCGCCGACACGGCCCGCCTGACGAAGATCCGCCGGGCTTTGCCCGTACTCGAGCGGATGTACAAGGAATACGCCGCGGCGGTGCACGCACCGGGCTTCGTCTACGGGGTGATGGTAGACGGACAGTTGCTGGCTACGGGCGGTATTGGCTACACCAACCTGGAGCAGAAGATACCCGCCACGCCGCAGTCGGCTTTTCGTATTGCCTCGATGAGCAAGAGCTTCACGGCCATGGCCATTCTGAAGCTCCGAGATGCCGGCAAGCTCCGCCTCGATGACCCCGTAGCGCAGTATATTCCCGGCTTCAAAAAGCAGCACTTCCCGACTACGGATGCGCCAGACGTGACCATTCGGCACCTGCTTACCCACGCGGCCGGCTTGCCAGAAGACAACCCGTGGGGCGACCGGCAGCTTGCCATTAGCGATGCGCAGCTGCTAGCTTTTATCAATAATGGGCTCAGTTATTCGAATGATCCGGGGATAACCTACGAGTACAGCAACCTAGGTTTTGTGACGCTAGGCTATATTATTCAGAAGGTTTCGGGGCAGCCATATCAGCAGTATATCAACGAAAATATACTGAAGCCTTTGGGCATGACGCACACCTATTGGGAGTACGCCAAGGTGCCCGCTGCCCAACTGGCGCACGGCTACCGCTGGCTGAACGAGCAGTGGGTAGAGCAACCAATGCTGCATGATGGTGCTGGCGGAGCCATGGGCGGCCTGATCACCACCATGGAAGACTTTGGTAAATACATGGCCTTCCATCAGTCGGCGTGGCCACCTTCCAGCGCGCCCGAAAAAGGCCCGGTGAAGAGGAGCTCAGTGCGGGAAATGCAGCACCCGTGGAATCTGAATACCCTAAATGCGCAGTACAAATACCCGTCGGGGCGGGCTTGTCCGCAGGTGACGGCCTATGGCTACGGCATGCGGTGGAGCAAGGACTGTGACAACCGCGTGATGGTGGGGCACAGCGGCGGCCTCCCCGGTTTTGGCAGCAACTGGTCCATCATGCCCGACTATGGCATCGGCGTAGCATGCTTTGCCAACGTCACCTACGCGCCCACCTCGCGCATCATGATCCGGATGCTCGACACGCTCACGACCCTAGCCGACCTCAAGCCCCGCCAGCTTCGCCCCTCCAGCGTGCTGAATGAGCGGAAGGCGCAGCTTATAAAGCTACTGCCCTCTTGGACCGGCGCGGAAGCAAGCGGCATTTTCGCCGAAAACTTCTTTCTCGACTACTTCACCACCTCGTTGCGCAAGGAAGCGACCACTCTTTTCGAGCGAGCCGGCAAAATTGTACGGGTGGGCGAGCTGATACCAGAGAACGGGCTCCGCGGCTCTTTCCTACTTGAAGGAGAAAAGGAAACCCTAGAAGTAAGCTTTACCCTCACGCCCGACCAAATACCTCGAATCCAAGAGTATCATCTGACGGAGAAGAAGAAGTAAGCATAAGCATCTCTCCTTGCCTCCGACTCGCAGCTACCACGGGTAAGCACCGCTTGGTGGGCCTATGGCTTTGCGATGCGGTTATTACCTAAGTAGCAGGCAGGCGGCTGAGCAGGTGCTGTAGATACCGCCAACTAGCAGAGAGACAACATTTTTTCCAGAAATCATTTGCGCGGTTCACAAAGTAGCTTTTACTTTGAAATACAAAGTTCTTTCTAATTAAGTATGATTCACATTACTACTGGAAACGCTTTGTAGAAGCTTATTGAAAAACAGGATCATCAAAAAGCAAAGACCATGTACAACTCAAACGAACTACAGCGTCCGCTGCATACGGCGCCCCTTAGCAAACGCGCCCTACAGGGTGCCGCGATTGCCTTTGTACTAATTGCCATTTTCCTGCTGAAAGCCGGAGAACCTAACCCCGCCTGGCCTAGGTTCTGGCAGATTAGACCACTTGTGGTAGTACCACTGGCTGGTGCAATGGGCGGCGTTTGCTACTACCTGCTAGATTATCTGCGCTACCGGGGCGGCTGGCGCAAAGTAGTCGCCATTGTGCTGAGCTTGCTGGTGTACATCGTGGGGCTGTGGCTTGGTACTGTCCTAGCTGGCACCATGTGGGACTAAGCCGTTGCTAGTCTCTTAGGTGTTTGCACACTTTCTTAAATACCTAGGCCTCCAAATACGGAGGCCTCAGCACTACTAGCAGCAGAGCGCTACTTCTAGAACCGCCACCATCAGGGTATATCTTACTTATAGGAAGCGGCAACCTCCTTTTGGAATCGGTAGTAAGCTACCGTACCTAAGAATATGTATCCTTCAAGGCTTCGCTATTCGGTATAGCCCCTGTCAGTACGAAGAAGCTAGTAAAGCACTACGATGAATCTGAGCGCACTATCTACCGGCAAAAAGGTCATTCTCTTACTTCTTGGCCTTGTTCTTTTAGCGACTCTGTCATTGCTGACATACGCCTTGGTTTACGCTGACCCTGCTAGCATCTACAGAAAGAATGGACTTGCAATTGGGATGGTCTTCCTCATGCTAGTTAGGCTTTTCAAATATGCTTACAGCGCTTTTCGATCAAGCACGCTGAGCAACTAACTGATACTGAGTCTAAGAAGCTTTAGCAGGTTTTGCGGGGCTTGTTTGTATAGCTCCCGTACGACATGCCTCGCATGGCCGAGTGCCAAGAGCTACACGATTACGGCTTAAATACGCAAAACAGCCAAGATAAAGCAGCAGAGGTATTACTGCGTGCACTTTTGTACCTCGACACTGACCGCCTAAAGCTAGGGAACAGCCGTATTTAGCTTCCATCGACCATCCACGAACGGAAGTGAAACGACATGACTAGCGAATCGTCAGAAGCTACTCGTGCACTAGGCACCCCTCCCACTTACTGGCTCACTCGCTTTGTGCTGCTACGGTTGCTGGGCGCCATCTACGCCATGGCCTTTTTGGTGGCTATCAACCAGATTGTTCCACTGATTGGTGCGAACGGACTCCTGCCGGTTGGGCTGTATCTGAAGCAGGTGAGTGCGGCGCTAGGTTCCGATAGCGCAGGTTTTCTGCGCCTACCGTCTGTCTTCTGGTTTGGGCACTCGGATGCGGCACTACTGACGGCTGCTTGGATTGGGTTTGTACTTTCCTGCGTGGTGGTGGCGGGCTTCACCAACGCGCTGCTGCTAGCGGTGCTTTGGTTTCTGTACATGTCTTTTGTGCACGTGGGTCAGGAATGGTACGGCTACGGCTGGGAGATTCAACTGCTCGAAACCGGATTTCTGGCCATCTTTCTTTGTCCGTTGCTCGATATGCGACCCTTCCCGCGGTACGCGCCACCTATGCCGATCATTGTGCTGTTTCGGTGGTTAATTTTCCGCATTATGCTCGGGGCTGGTCTAATCAAAGTGCGCGGAGATGAGGTGTGGCGCAACAGTACCGCGCTCTTTTACCACTTCGAAACACAGCCTATTCCGGGACCGCTGAGCCGGTGGTTTCATTTTATGCCGCGCATCATGCTCAAGATTGGCGTTTGGTTTAACTGGCTGGCTGAGCTAGCCGCGCCGCTGTTTGCCTTCGGGCCTAGGTTTGCCCGGCATGTTGCGGGCGTAGTGATGATCCTATTTCAGCTCAACCTTATCGTTAGCGGCAACCTTTCATTCCTGAACTGGCTGACGATCGTTCCAGCCCTGGCTTGCTTGGATGATGGTTTTTGGTCTAGAATTCTCCCAAGTTGGTTCGTGCGGAAAGCTGAAGTTGCGGCTGCCAATGCTGAAGAATCAAAGCCGATGCTTGTCACGGCCTGGGTCGTGACGGCGCTGATTACTGTTCTGAGTATTCAGCCAGCCCTGAATATTGTCTCGCCGGGGCAAATCATGAATACCTCCTTCGATCCGCTGGACTTGGTGAATACCTACGGGGCTTTCGGCTCGGTGGGACGGGAACGGCTGAACGTGGTGTTTGAAGGCACCGACGATGATAACCCCAGCGACCAAGCTAACTGGCAGCCCTATCGTTACAAAGGCCTGCCGGTGCTACTCGACCAACAGCCGCCGCAAGTTGCTCCTTACCAACTGCGTCTCGACTGGCAAATGTGGTTTGCCTCGATGGCGTCGGTCAACGAATATCCCTGGACGTTGAATCTCGTGTGGAAGCTCCTTCACAACGACCCCAAAATAGTCGGTTTGTTTGCCGACAACCCCTTCCCTCATAAGCCGCCGCGCTACATCCGGGCGGTGCTGTACCGCTACAGGTTTGCTGAGCCAAACAATCGGCAAGGCCTCTGGTGGCATCGGGAACTGGTGAGCATGTGGATTCCGCCGCTTTCCGCCAATAATCCGCAATTAGTTGAGTACCTGAAAAGCATCGGCTGGACACCGTAGAGGAGCCAAGAAGCTAGCTATTTTCCTAGCAAGCTTAGGCCAGATAGCTCATCAGCTAGCTTGCACGGCGGACAGCACGTTGCGCAGGACGAGTCCTTAGCGCGTCCTGCCATGCAAACTCTACTAATAGCCGCACGAAACCACCTGACCACGAAACCCGCCGGTCCGTAGGTAAGAAAATGAACGCCATCCAACGGATTCGGAGAGTGCACTTTGCACAGTTTCCCGTGCAGGCTACCCTGATGATCGTCCTGACCTTATCAGCGGGGCACCGCCTGCGGAGTACAACGACTACACCTGCGCCTGCTCCGGCCATTCTAGCGCTTGCACTATTGCTGCTCATCGTGGGCGGCTGTCTCTACCTGGTTTCCAAGCGCATCCGGCCGAACTTGCGCCGCCCCGAAGAGCAAAACCGCCGCTTGTACCTGAGCGGTATCATCTTGCGAAACAGCTTCTTAGGTATTCTCGGTTTGCCGCCTCTCATGATCTACCACGTCACGGGGCATTGGCTTGATCTTGTGTTCTTTGGAGCGCTGCTACTTTTCCTTTGCTTGCTCACAGCGCCTACTGAGCCGAAGTACCGGCAGTGGTTGTTGCGCTGATGGCGGACTGAGGCTAGCTGAAAAAGCAAAAGCCCCGCTTTTCAGCGGGGCTTTTCTGGGTGGGATTTGCGTGCAGTAACTAGAGCTAGAATATTGAACCGTATGCTTGACAACCAGAGCACCAGCCGAAGAAAAAGCGAAGCCGCTCGTTTTTCCGCCACTTTTTCATGGCTTTCGCCTGAGCTTTCTGCTCGGCTTCTTGGGAGAAGCTAGCAGACGTGCTAGAAGTGGCGGTAGGAGCATTTTCTACCGATCCGACTGAGAAGTGCTTGGCATTAGTCATAGCAAGTATGATTTAATCCTGATCCAAATGTACAAGAGTGATTTCAAAAAAGCAAGCGCAAACGTTTTAAATTTATGCAAACGTTTGCTGAGCGTAGCTAGCGGTGTGATAATTAGGCAGTTTTGTTGTTCTATTACGAAGCATTATTTTCTTCTCAGTTCTTATGACTGCTTCTCTCGTCCCCGATTCACTGCTGCTGAATGGCCGTGTGTTTCGCTACGCCGACCTTCAACAATACCCACTCGACAGTCCTACCGACCTTAATGGCTACGAAGCAAAAGTGCTGGACTTCTGCCGGCAGTGGCTCAATGGTACTCTTCTGTTTGACCTACATACGTCGGGTTCAACGGGCACGCCGCAGCTTATCCAGATGGAGCGACGGCAGCTAGAAGCCAGTGCGCGGCGCACGTGCGAGTACTTCGACCTAGGTGCCGGCGACCGGGAGCTGGTGTGCCTAAACTGCGAATCGGTGGGTGGTCTGATGATGCTAGTGCGCGGCCTGGAGCATCAAATGCACCTGACCATCGTGGAACCGAACGCCAACCCATTGGTGCAAGTAGAACCGAACGCCAAATTCGACTTTGCTTCTTTTGTGCCGTTACAGCTTCGCACGCTCTTAGATCGTGACTTCACAGCGCAGCTCAACCAGATGAAGGTCATTCTAGTAGGTGGCGCAACGGTAGAAAGCACGCTGGAACGCGCTATTCAGGAGCTAACCGTGCCCGTGTACCACACCTACGGCATGACGGAAACCGCCTCGCACATTGCGCTGCGGCGCATCAACGGCCCTGAAGCCTCGCCTTATTACCGGGTGCTGCCAGGTATTCACGTAGAGCTTGATGCTCGTGGCTGCCTGGCTATTCGGGGCGATGTAACAGCCGATCAGCTTATTACCACCAACGACCGGGTGCGCCTCGTAGACGAGCACACCTTTGAGTGGCTCGGCCGCGCCGACTTTGTGATTAACTCGGGCGGGGTGAAAGTGCAGGCCGAAAAGGTAGAGAAGGTGCTGGAAGTGGCGCTAGCCGAGCTAGGGCTACCCATTCGGCGAGCCTTTGTAGCGGGCCAACCGGATGACCGCCTAGGCGAGCAAGTAACCGCGTTCCTAGAAGGCGAAGCTCTCACCGATGCACAAACCCAGCAGCTACAACAACTACTCGCCACGCGCCTCGACCGCTACGAACGGCCGCGCGCGTTCGTTTACGCGCCGCAGTTTCAGGCCACTGCTTCTGGCAAGCTTGACCGGCTAGGCACGATTGGGTATTTAGCGAATGCTACCCCACCAAGCCAGACAGAACCTGGCCAACCTAAGTCGGCGTAGTCTAGAATTACCGTTAAAACCTAGTTCTCCTCCTTTTCAAGGAGGGGTGCCCGTAGGGCGGGGTGGTTAGGCTAGAGCTAAAAGGCTAAAGCTAGATGATCGTTCAACGAGAAGGACCACCCCACCCTTCGGGCACCCCTCCTTAAAAAAGGAGGGGAACTACACCTCTAGCTTTTGCTATAATTTACAACTTGAGCTATCAGTAAAAAAGGGTAACGCCCACCCAGCTATGGCCAGGCGGGCGTTACCCCTTGCGGCTCACCGTATGGTGTGGCCTACATCTGTGTTGAACATGCGCGCTGCTAGTGCCGCAGTTCTATTTCTACGCGTGCATCTTCCTCCGCAACCTTAACCGTGACAGTGGCTGGCGCAAAACCGTCGGCGGTGCAGCCAATCCGGTAGGTGCCTGGGGCAGGCGCGGGAAGCGTAAACTGGCCGTTCTGGTCCGTGATGAGCGCCATATCGGCTACGGCAACTGGTGCTGCCAGGAAGTAGATGCGTGCTCCAATGGCAGGTGTCCCATTCGGTTCGTGCACCCGCCCGGCGATAAGGTAAGATTTGCTGGTCATCGTTCGTAGTAGCCAGAATCCTAGGCCGGCGGCAACCAAGAAGCCGCCGGCCAGGATACCTAGCCAATGCTTCCTACGCTTTCCAGCTAACCATATTGTTGTAAACATCCTGCACAATGCGCGTACCGGAGTTGGTGGTAGCGCCGCCGTACGCATGAATAGCAAAGGCATAACGAGCCCCGTTCACGAGCCGGTATACAGCGCTGCCGCTTTGTCCACCAGCCGTGTCGATGTCGTAGTACACTTTGCGGCTATTGACGGAGGCAATGCGCCGGGCATCAAACCATTGCGTGCCGCCGGGCTTGTCGCCGGGGTAGCCGGAAATATTGCCCACGGTGTTCAGAAGATCCGCATCGGAGTAGATGCCAAACCCAAACCAACCCGTAGTATTGCCTAGGTTCGTGGGAATGATGATGGCACCGTAGTCAAAATTCTCGTCGCCGTTGTTCGTCCAGTTGGTTACGGAGCGGAAGTTGGTGCTCGTCACGGAGCCGTAGGGCAACGAGGCGCCGTTGCGGCCGGGCATCACCTGGATGCTGCGCACCCAGCCGTCGCGCCCAGCCACGCCGCTGTTTTTAATGAATACGACGTGGCCCGCCGTCATGAGCGTGTGTGGCCCAATGAACCAGCCAGTGCCGATCCACTGCGAACCATCGCGGGCCGTAATCAGGAGTGAAGCAATGGCTCGCCACGGATAAATAGTCGTGTTCGTGATTTGCACCCGGTCGTCGGGGCCGTGTACGGTTTCGGCTTTGGTCGGAAGCGTGCCATCGTCTTTGAGCGCACGCACACCGTATGAAGCCTCGCCAATATCGCGCAGTTTGCTGGTATCGGGAGCCTTGTAGAGCTTGCTGAGGGCTGCTTCGCTCAGGTTTTGCGTTTCGCGCAGCTTGAAGCCACTTACCGCTTCCACGCCATCTTTGCCCGGTTGTATGGTTTGAGGATTCGTGCCTTCGGCGGGTGGGCTGGAAGGCAGGGCCCGCCCGGCGGGGGCTTGCGCGGCCTCCTGGGTTGCCTCTTCCGATAAGTTAGAGACGGGCGTGTGGCCATTCATAGGCTTGCCTACACTGGGGATAGTTACGGGTTCTTTGTCTTGCAGAAGGGTATCCATTGATGTTTTACTGGTTTAAAAGTGGGAGTTTGGCTAGTGCTCGTTGATGCTCGTAAGCGCTGATCCTAGCCTGACCAGAAGTAATGGGATAGCAACCTTAACCGTAATAAGAATAGAAGATAACCTACTAGTACTGCCAGCACTACCTAGCTTGCTCTGCGATCAATAGAGCATTTGATCAGCTAATCAGTGTTCAAATATCTAAGTTTAAAACGACCACGTCAATCACATAAATATGTGACAGTCAATAATATGCAACAAAACTCGGTTTGTTATATTGGTTGCAAAATGGACAAAAACAGCCCTGAACCACGCTCGTAGCTTGGCCGCATCTGTTTCCCCGAACTGCTAGAATCTAGTGATCAGTCGCCTTCTCACGCCTGTTGCGGCGGTGCAGGCCTCGTTGTGACAACAGCCGCTCACGGCCCCGGGCAATCTTGTACAAGTCGCCGAGGAATAACTTTACCCGCCCAATCAGAATAAAGCCGCTGAGTTCGCGCTCCTGGTTGCTGTTCTGAAAAAGCATTTGCCGGTAGCCGGCTCCGGCTCCCACGCCTACCCAACGAAAGACACGCATGTGCCCTACTATCGAGGGTTCTATCAGCCAGATGTGGTCGGTGGGCGACTGTTGCCGACTGCCATCGGGCAAGTAATAGCGGCCAAACACTTTTCCAAAGCCTATTTGCGTGGGGGTGCTCAGCTCCCACCGGGGCGTGCCGATGAGCACGTATTCGCCATACGCCACCACGTAGCGAAACCGCAGTTCGGTGCTAGTAGCGGCCGGAAAGATGACTGGCCCCGAAGGATTAGTAGGCACACCGCCGCTGAGCAGGTATACGCCTAGGCCGGTGCGCAAGCGGCCACGCCATTCTAGCCCTAGCTTGACGCCATTGATGCCAACGAGCTTGCCATTGAGAGGCGAAAAGCGCTGATCAAATTGGGCAACGAGGCGCCGGTGCCGGGCACGCACATACGTAGAATCGGGACGCAAGCTGAAGCTTTCCGCCGGCAGGGCTGTTTGGGCCGCAACGGAAAACGAACCCGCCAAGAAACCGGGCAACAACAGCTTGAAGAGCAAACAACGCACGGCGTGGAAAAGGACTAGTAGCTCGGATACGCACGGCAACCTAGGCAAGTTTACTTAGAAATAACGTCGGTTCACCTGCTAACTTCCGCGGCTTCACCCCCGGCACCCCGCCGGTTCACCCTCATTTGGGCTGGTTAGCGAATTCAATAACAAGACCTTAGGACCATCAAAAGCCGACTACGATGACCTTCACCCCAAGCACGCTGTTTCAGTACGCCAACCAAGCGGCCCTACTCGGCTGGCTCTTATTGCTGGTGGCGCCGCGCTGGCGCTTTACCCAACGACTAATCGTCAGCGGCGCTTGGTCGCTGGGGCTGGCGGTGGTATACACCGTCGTGATTCTGAGCCACTACCTAGGTGGGCACGCCAGCGAAGGAGGCTTTGGCTCCCTCACGGAAGTAGCGGCTCTGTTCCGCGACCCGTGGGCGCTGTTGGCCGGCTGGGTACACTACCTCTGCTTTGACCTAGCGGTGGGCGCTTGGGCTAGCCGCGACGCCCAGCAACGCGGAGTGCCTCACCTGCTGCTGGTGCCGGCGCTGCTGCTCACGTTTCTATTTGGCCCCGTCGGCTTTTTGCTCTACCACGTGGTGCGCCGCTGGTATGCCGTGCCCCAAGTAGCTTCTGCCCTCTGATTCTGCCTTTCCACGTTTCACTCTTCTGCCCTACCTACTATGGAAACAACGCTCATTTTCTCGAAACGCCCTTCTACCGCGTCGGTGCCATCTGGCCTTGCCCCGTTCACAAGACTCCGTGAAATGCTCACCGTGTTGCACCGCGCTAATCCGGTGCTGTCGTGGCCAGCCTGGATTCATGTGGGGTTGCTGGTAATAGCCATGGTCGCCATGTTCCTCGACCACCGCATCATCACGGGCATGAATGCGTGGATCAAGCCGATCAAATTTGTCCTTTCAGACATTATCTACTTGTGGACGCTAGGGTGGCTACTGGCCGACTTACCAGCGGCGGCGGAGCGGGCTGTGCGGCGCATCAGTTGGGGCGTGGCAGTGGCTATTCTGGTTGAAATCACTATTGTCTTCGTGCAGGCAGCGCGCGGCACTACCTCGCACTACAACGGCAGCACGCCGCTCAACGCCCTCTTATTTAGCCTGATGGGCATCTTCATCATGCTAAATACAGTCCTCATTATCTGGGCGTTGGTGCTGACGATACGGCACCGGCCACACGGCTCGACGGCGTACGTGTGGGGAATGCGCCTCGGTATCTTGCTGTTCTTGGTGGGCAGCCTGGTCGGGGGCATGATGGTGCACCAAGCTGCCCACACGGTGGGCGCCGCCGATGGTGGTCCCGGCTTGTTGGGCCTAGGGTGGAGCACCCGCGCCGGCGATTTGCGCATTGCTCACTTCCTCGGGCTACACGCGTTGCAGTTGGTACCGCTCGTGGGCTGGCTGTTGGGCCGCTATGCGCCGCGCCGGGCAGTGCTAGGTACGTGGGCTTTTGCCCTAGCCTACGTCGCGCTGACCGGTGCCCTTTTCTGGGAAGCCATGCAAGGCATTCCACTAATAGCGGTGCGCTAACGGACACTTACTACACGCAACGCGGCGCCAGAACCTAGGTTCTGGCGCCGCGTTGGCTACTGAGACGTCAGCCGATTACAGCTGATCCAACCGTCCGCCATCGACGCGTACTTCCGCGCCTTGCACGAAAGCAGCATCGTCGGAAGCTAGGTAGGCGATGGTGGCGGCAATGTCTTCGGCTTTACCCACATCGGCACGGTCGATTTTTTCCACGCCACTCTTAATGTTGGGGTTTTCCCAGAGCATGGGCGTATCGATGGCGCCGGGCAGCACGGCGTTGATGCGGATTCCCTTGGGCTTGCCTTCAAGCGACGCGGAACGTGTGAGCGACAACACCGCTGCTTTGGCGGCAGCGTAAGGCGCTACCAGCGGGCTCGTTTCGATGGCGTGAATGCTCGACACGTTAACGATGGTGCCGCCGGGCTTCATGTGCAAGAACGCCTGCTTGGTGAAGTAGAAAGTACCGAGCAAGTCTACGTTCAGCACGCGGAGCCAGTCTTCGCCAGTTAGCTCTTCCAAGGCTTTGAACTGCATTAGGCCGGCATTATTCACTACCACATCGAGGCGATTAAATTTAGCTAGGGTGCCCTGCACGGCCACTTCCACTCGCTTTTCGTCCGATACATCACAGGCACAGCTCCACACATCGGGCGCACCGGCGGCTTTTATCTCGGGCAGAGCTTTGTCGATGTTTTCCTGCTTCAAATCGATGATGACAACGCGGGCTCCTTCGGAGGCGAAGCGTTTGGCCGTTGCCAAGCCAATGCCACTGGCACCGCCGGTTACGAGGACAACTTTGTCTTGAAATCTCATGCAATTGTAGGGCGAGGGTATAAGGACGCGCCGCGCGTGTTACGTTCTCTTGTCGAGCTTAGTTCTGAAATAGTACCGCTGAAGACTACCGCCGCTGTGTAGCGCGAAGCTCCTGCTTCGCGCATCGTTGCACGAAACCGATGCTACGACCTAGATGTCAGTCGTTCAACGAGGCGCGAAGCGGGAGCTTCACGCTACATAGCGCCGAAACTACCCTAGGTAACAGGCGCCGCCACCCTTTCCTACACCGTGGTTTGGTTGGCCTCCACTGATTTTCGGTTTGTCCGGACCCGCTTGGCACGCTCGCGCTGCTTTTTGGCCCAGGGCTGGTCGGTTTCGCTGGGCACTACGATGGGCACTTGCAGACACACGCTTTGGGCCGGTAGCACCTCGCGCCAATCCTGAATCAGCTGCTTATAAGCCTCGCCCACGGGGCGGATGTTGCGGTCGAGGTCGTAGAGACCTAGGGGGTTTACGTTGCCGTTGTTCTCGCGCAGCGCCGAGTCCCAATCAACTTGGTCGGTGAGGGAATACCAGGTGAAGCCCACAATTGGCACACCGTCGTTGCGCACGCGCAGCACGTTGGCCCACTCCTTCCACAGCCAGTTCACGGCCTCGTCGCCGCAGGGTCCTTGCCACAGGTTGGTTTCGGTGTGCATCACGGGCAGGTGGTAGCGGTCGTGGTACTGGCGGGTAATGGCGTAGTAACCAAATATTTCGCCCGAGGCGCGGGTGCTGCCATCGGCTAGCACGCGGTGCTCGTTGGTTTTGTAGTAGTCGTTGCCCATGATGCACTGGTGCTTCATCTTGTTTTCCAAGAAGAAGTGGTACTCGTCGCGGGTCATGCCGTTGTCCAGCAGGTACTCGTACATCTCGGAGTCGACGCGGCGGCCGTAGTTTAGGTCCAGCGACAGAAACCGTTTGGCGTTCATCAGCTCGGCGGGCTTAATGGCGGCGGGGTTTTCGGCGTGGAAGTACTCCGACGATTCGCTCTGCACGAACAACGCATCGGGGCGCACCTCGGCAATGACCTGCATGGCTAGCACGTTGGCTTTCACGATGTACTTAAGCGCCGTCACGAAGGCCTGATCCGATTTTAGCTGCTCATTCCACCAGCCATACAGCGCCGAAAATTCCGCGCAGATGTACATTTCGTTTACCGGCGTGTACAGTTGCACCCACGGAAACCGCTGGGCAAACGCGCGAGCGTAGCGGGCAAACTGCGCCGGAAAGTCAGGGTTCTGGAAGTTCCCCAGCCAGTCGGGTACCCCAAAGTGGCACAGGTCGACGATGGGCACAATGTCGCGCTGCCGCAGATCCTGGAAGGTTTCGTCGGCGAAAGACCAATCATACCGATCGGGTCCGAGCCAAGTGGTATGGATGGGCGGGCCGTAGCGCAAAAAGCAGATACCTAGCTCCTGCACCAGGTCGAAGTCCTTTTTCCAGTGTTTGTAGTGGCCGCATTTTTCCATCTCATCCATCCGAACTTTGCCGCCTTGGATGGTTGGGTAACTGTTTTCGATGCCGGTAGCAAAGAGGAAGTGGGGTACCATAAGGGTGGTTTAAGGGGGAAGGAAAAAGGTCGTTGCGGGGTTTGTCCGGCAACGACCTTTTGGGTGTTCTCTTTGGGCGGAGAAGAAGGGACTAACAAGATTAGCTTACCGTGAAGCCGCGCTAGTCAGTGGACCCGACGTTGCGCTTTGGTAGCAGTACATTGCCGCGCAAAGCAGGGCATTACATGACAGGGCTTACTATCCAGCGTGGAGATACTGCAAAGCTTCTTCGTTGCCCTGCTGAATAGCTAGGTCGTAGGCTGATAAGCCGCGGCGGTCGCGCAGGGTTTGATCGGCGCCAGCCTCCACCAATATTTTCACCAAATTATTGCGGCCAAACAGCGTGGCAAACATGAGCGCCGTGCCTTCGTTGCCGTTCCGTGCGTCCAGGTCGGCGCCGTGTTGAATTAGCAGGTTGGCAATTTCTGGGTACCCTTTGAAGGACACGCCCATGAGCGCCACGTTACCGGTCACGTCTTGGATATTCGGGTCAGCACCGGCTTCCAACAAGTGCTTGGTGGCTTCTAGGTGGCCGTCGTAGCTAGCTAGGATGAGGGCAGTAAAGCCACGGCCATCCTGCACGTTCACGTCCACGCCGGCGCCGAGCAACTCTTGGAGGTAGGCCACATCTCCCTTGCGGGCGGCATCAAAAAACAGGTCTTCAGGTCGGGCAGAGTAAAAAGACATTGTGGATTTAGGGGTTCTGGTTTCGAGTACTGATAAACTACGCAACAAGAACAAAATCGAATGGCTTTCTTCCTAGCTCACCTAATAGCACGCCTGCCATTCCGATGACCTAGGTACCTAACCGGGTTCAACGATGCGCGAAGCGGAAGCTTCAGCCTACAGCAGCTTGCCCTCCTTCTGGTACTCCAGCCGGATGCCGTCCATTACGTCCTCCAGCGTAAGCAACTGCTGCTCCCGCGCTAGTGCCCGCAACGCGGCAAACTGCACAATATTCAGGATGGCTGCGCCCGACAGCTCGTAGCGCGCCGCCAAGGTCTCCAGCATTACATCTGCGGCGAGTGGCACATGGGGCGGTAAGGTATTCTGCCATAGCTGCAAGCGTTCGGCTACGCTCGGCAGCGGGAAGTGAATCATGGCCTGAAAGCGCCGGGTGAAGGCAGGGTCTAGGTTGCTCTTCAGGTTGGAGGCGAGAATCACAAGGCCATCAAATTCTTCAATTTTCTGGAGTAGAAAGGATACTTCCTGATTGGCGTAGCGGTCGTGGGCATCACGGGTTTCGGTGCGCTTGCCAAACAGGGCATCGGCCTCATCAAAGAAGAGAATCCAGTTTCTCGACTGCGCTTTATCGAACAAGCTAGCTAGGTTCTTTTCCGTCTCGCCGATGTATTTGGACACCACTAGCGAAAGATCAATGCGGAATACCTCACGGCTGGTGTACTTACCGAGCAGGCTGGCCGTCATGGTCTTGCCCGTACCGGGCGGACCGTAGAACAAGGCCCGGTAGCCGGGTTTCAGCCGGGCCTTCATGCCCCACTCGCCTCGTAGCGTCTCGTTGTGCTGCACCCAGTTTTCCAGGTCGCGGATTTGCGCTAGGGTGCCGGGCGGCAGCACTAAGTCTGTCCATTCTAGCTCCGTGGTGAGGTGTTGCGCCGGAAAGCTAGCACCAAGCGTGAGCCTGGAAATGCGGTTGAGGGTGAATAGCTCCACGTATTCAGGAGCCAGCATCAGCCGGCCACTCAGGCGCGGCTCGCCGGGCTTCACCTCCTCGAGCGTCAGTATTTTTTGACGGGCAAAGAAATGGTCAGGATTAAACAGGTCCAGAAACTCCAGACGCTTTTCCAGGTCGGTGCCGGCCAGCAAAAACAGCGCGGTTTCGCCGGTAGGTAGCAGGCCCCGGTGATTGGTACCGCGCACACCACCTAGCTCGGGCCACTCACCGCCGTCGGGCAACTGCTCCCTGATAAGCTCATCGAAGAAGCCCGGTTGTAAGTGAGGTACCAAGGCCAACCCTAGGTACAAAAGTTCGAGCTGATTAGGCTGCGTTTGAGCTATAAAACCAGTAAAGGCCGTGTCTTCCTCTAGGCTGAAAGTTGGTGGCCCCGGCGGGGGCACCGTCGTAACGCCCGCCGGGGCACGCAGGCGCCAAGCGGTAACATCGCGCAAGTAGGAAAGCAGGCGAATTAGGTTGGTCATGCGCTGGGGTTTGTTACGGAGGGTCGCCGGGGCCACGGAAGCTAAGCAGCACCGCTGGTGTGTAGTTGACTCCGCCACTACCCCGGCTTGAGTTAAGCCGACTGGAAATCAGCGCAAAGTTGCTGGCCATCCCGTTCCAGGTTTCGCGCGCGGCTTGCGTGGTAGCATTGCCGCTGCTATTCCAGTGTTGAGCAACGGGTTTAATATGATCTTCGGAATAGTTGGTGAGGGGAATAAGCGCTTTGCCATTGGCGTGCGTTGCGTAGCCAAAAACGGCTTCCTCGGCCGCCGTGGCTTCGCTGAAAAACATGCCGGTTGGCGCTCCTTTTTGCAGAGCCGTCAGTCGGCCTGCAAGGCTAGGTCGGGTTGAGGGGTCGCGGTAGAAGGTGGCGCGAATAGCTACGCTACCTTGATGGTTAGGCTTCAAGATAAACGCCGCGTTTATACCGCCATCGGTCACGAAGTTGGAATTGTGACTGAAGGTGCTCAGCTCCCACTTCACTTTTTCCTCCGTCATGCTGTAGTTGCTAACACTACCGGCCTCCGTGCGAGTGGCAAAACTTGCCAGTGCTGGCCTCGCCTGTCCGCGCCGGAAGTGAGTTGGGTCGTCGTTCGTGGTAATGATCTTCTCAACTTTTTGAGTTGCTAGGTTTCTAACCCACTGCCCAGTTCGGAGCAGCGTGGTAGAAACCGTTGCGGCGGCTGGAGCAGCGGCATCTTCCACCTGCGCTTGCGTATTCTGCTGCTGGGGCGGACTAGCGGCGGCTTTCACGGCCCATACCCCTAGCTCCGTGGGCACCACTTCCAGTAAGCTCAACTGGTAGCGGCCTTTAATGGCCGCTAGCAAGGGCATGAGCACGGCGCGAGCGACGGGCCGGCCCGCGAAGCGGTTGACGATGGGCACGGCCGCGGCCAACGCGTTGCTGACTCGCTCGCCGGGCGTGTTGCCGCCCTGAATGAAGCGCACTACCGGCTTCAGCAACTTATCCACCACGAACCCTAGAGCCCGATCGACAGGCGTCCGGAGCTGCTTGATAATGGCGTGTACTTTCTCCGACAAGTTACCTAGCCCGAGCAGTTTCGCCAGAAAATCGATGCCCAGCACAATGGCGTTTTTCAGCCCGAAGATGACTTTGGCCGCAATGCCACTTACGTTGCCCTGCACTGCCATTTCTACCCCGTCCAGGAAGGCATTCACCAGCGCGACAATGCGCTCGATGTTGTTCATCAAAAACTGAATGCCGGCGTAGATGGCCTGCGCGGCTTTGATGAAGGCCCCGGCCGGGTTAAACAGCGTCACGATGTAAGCCAGCACCTTCTTAATCGTTTCGTAAAGCACCGTTTGCTTGATCTTTTCGAAGATCTCATCTACGGTATTTGCCAGCACCTCTTTGATGTGTACCCAGAAAGCACCCACGTCTTCCCGCGCCAGCTGAATGAGCTTGTAGACCTCCTGCGCACCTTCCACGCCCTTCTCGATAGCAGCCACTACGGGCGCCCCTAGCTTGCTGATGGCAATGTCGCGGAAGTTATCATACGTCAGTCCAATGACTTGCAGGGCTAAACCAAACAGGCCGGCCGTGTCGAGCTTGGCGGGCAGCTTAATGCCGGCCCCACCTACTTTCCCCTTCAGCCAGCTGAAGAAACCCTCGATCAGATAGCTGTCAAAATCCCCGGCGAAGGTGGCAAAGCCCTGTTTGATACCTGCCGCCAGGTTTTCTAAAAACCGGATCGGGTGCGCCAGGATGTCGCCAATGACGTGGGCGACGCGCACGAGCACCGTCACGAGCAATTCGCCCAGCCGGTAAATGGTGAGGGCTACTTCCTTGATAAAGTCGGCGGCCCGCTCAATCCAGGTTTTGCGCGCTTCTTCGTTGATCTTATCGAAGGTCTGGCGCAACGCACCCACGTTCTTCTGGTAAGAGTCGGCCAAGCTGCTCGCTAACTCCTTTTGCTTTTCATCGACGCTAGACTCTAGGTTTGCAAACTGCAGCCGATAAGTGGTCATAGCCTCGCTCACCAGCTCCTGCTGCTTGGTATCTAGGCCATTATAAAACGTTTCTGCATTGCTCTGCCCGAGGTGGATGCACGCTACAGCCTCATTTAAATCATTGGCTACTCGCTCCGAAATCTTGCCGAGCGTGCTATCCATGGCATCAATAAACTTCTGCTTCTCAGCGGCAAAAACCGTTTCAATGGCCTCAGTATCCTCGCCAAAGAAAAAATCCCGCACGCCTAAACCGTGGATGTCGTCTAGCTGATCTTCCACGCGCTTCTCGAACGCCGTTTTGGCCTCCGTCGATTCTTTCTCAAACGTCTCTTCTACGTATGTACCCAGCGCCGTGAAAATTTCGTCTACCTTCTTTTTGGTGCCGTTGTAGATAGTTTCAAGCTCGCCTTTTATGCGTTTCTGCTCGTCTTTGTCGCTTTTGTCGTGGTTAGTTTGCTTCGTAAAAACGTTGCCGAATGCCGTGTTTCGCAAAGAGTGCATGAGCCCGAAGCCAGCACCGGCGCTCTGCCGGGCCGTTTGCTGAGCTCCTTTAATAATCGCTTGCTCCTTCGCGCGGTACACCTGCGGAGCGGCATCAGCTTGGGCCTGCGCATCTTTCTTGGTTTTTAGGGCCTGTTGGAATTTGGGCTCCTTCGAGTCCGCAAATTGCTCCTCGGTGTTGTGGTTTTGCTCCATCAGCTCGTCCAGCGAGCGACGGTCTTTTTCTAGTGAGATTTCTGGGTCGGTCATGGGCTTGGGCGCCGCCGCCACCGGACTGATAGACCTAGGTTGGGCACCCGTTGGTTCGGCGGCCAAAGACGCCGGCTTAATAGGCGCAATGCCGCTGGCAGGTGGTTCCGCGCGCTTAGCTTCGGTGGCGATAGGGCTGGCTACTTTCTGATTTTCAGATTCCACCTGCCGCTTCACATTGTTTTTAATGCCTTCCAGGGGCTTCTCCCGCTTGAAGCGCTTGGTATCAGCCTCGCTGTGCGGCAGCTTCTCTCCCAGCCTATCTAGCTCGGTTTGCAAAGCCATTTTGAATTGCGCAGCCGTAAATTTCTGCTGCGCATTTTTCGTGTTATCAGCGGTCTTGCCGATAAGCTGCAGGTGCTGTTTGCGGTCGTTGTATGCTTTCTGATCGGCTTCCGGCAGGTGCGCTGATTTGGCAACCGCGAGGTTCTTGGCCTCTGGTTCCTGATGCGCCTTCTGGGTCTGCTTGGCCTGCCGCGTTTGGGCAATTACTTTCTGAAAATCTGGGTCTTCGTGCGGACTTTTAGGCGCCGTTGGAATGGCCGCTGGGGTACCCTCCGCAGTAGCTAGCTCGGTCGTTTTTATGGGTGCCGCTGAAGGGCCGGGAGCAGGTTTATCGTTGGGCTTGGCACTACTCTCGGCGCCCCTCGCGGCAGGTTGAACAGTTGCTGAATTGGTATCCGTTCTGGGCTGCGGCGCTACGAACGGCTCAGCAGCAACCTGCTTTTTGACCGGCAACAACTTATGGTCTCGGCGGCTGACCATGATACTTCCGTCAGGTAGCTGCCTCACTTCTAGGATGCGCCGAAAAGCTTCTGGCATCCTCTTGCCAGTGCTTATATTCAGCACAATAGGCAGCGCAGACGTAGTAGCTAGGCTTTGCGGTAGCCCCGGTTCTCGCCCTACTATTTCGCTTTTCCCTGGCGCTAAGGCAGCTTGCCTGGCTTGCTCGAAAAAATTGCGGCGGTCTGCTTTCTGGAAAAATGGCCGCCCTGCCAGCGTCGGCGCCGACGTGGTGGTAGTGGTAGCCGATTTTTTCGCGTGGGTTTTCATGGCGCTGCGAGCATCTGGTGCTTACCCCCAGTTTATCATTAGCCGCTGTGGCATCCAAGGCAGTTGCACCACCCCTAGGCCCCAGCCGTAGGGCAGCTGATCGAGCAACAGATCCTGGGCTTTCTGCTCGACGGTTAGGGTCCAACGGCCATCGGCGGAACGCTCCAGTTTGCCATCACGCTGCAGAAAGCCTTCACGCAAGCCCGCCGGCGAAGTGTTTTTTAGTGCCTGCCAGTGTTCAATCGCAGCATTCAACAGCGCCAACCCTTCTACGCGGGCCTGCCTGGGGAGGCGCACACGGGCATTTTGCGGCTGATGCGCCGGCATGCCGCACAGTAGCTTGGGCACTAACAGTTCGTACTCAGCTGCTTGGCTGTTGCCGGTAGCCAGAAAATGAATCAACCGCACGGCCTGCATTTGCACTGTCTCGTTGCGAAATGTTCCATCAGTCAGCCAACCACATGCTTCGAAGCAAACCGCCAAGAAAGGATGCAGCAGCACGACCCCGGCATTTTCCACAAAATGAACGTCGCTGGCTAGCTCCTCTTCCGCATCGCGGTGTGTGACGGACGCCAACAGATTTTCGCCACTCAGTAGCTCCGCCAACAGATTCCGTGCGGTTTCCAACTGCCGCGATTCTGCCGCTTTATTCACGGCTGTTATCTGCTTGATTACCAAAGGCCAGTTGGTAGGCAATGCATAGCTGAGCCGCTGCATTATCTTCTCCCACATGAGGCTATCCAAAGGCACCGCGGCCTCATCGTATGGCAGATGCCGCATTTGTAGCAACAGCTCAGCTAACTGCCGCAGCTGAGTTGCGACAGCGGGTTCTAGTGCCGTTCCAACGGCCAGCCATAGCAACACTGAGAACTGAGTCATCAGACGCTGGCGGGCATTTGCGCTGGTCAGTGCTTGTCGGAGGCTAGCTTGCTGGTCACTGCTGAGGTTCCCAACCAACGCTACCAGTTGCGGTTCCCATTGCCGCAGTACGGGTAACACATAGCTGTAAGCGGGTAGTACCCCATTTCTTAGGAAGTAAACAAACGACTCAAAATCAAGCGCATCCTTGGTACGAACGGCGCCTTGGCTGCGCGCTGTTGCTACCGCATCGGCCATTGCGGGCCGCAACATGTCAGGTAGGCGCTCGGTCAGCTGGCGCTCCAACAACGCGCTTTGCAAGGGACCCAGGGCTACCACTACTCGTTCCAAGGTTATCCACTCGTCCGGCGAACCTAGCTCAGACAGCACCTCGTCTAGGGACGAGAACAAGCGGCGGCTTTGCAGCTCCTGCTCGGCCCGCTGCTGCACCTCACGACTATCCGTAGTATCTGCAAGGTGCAGACGCAGAACCAAGCGATTGATTATGTGCGGACTAGTCGAAGGCATACCTGTCATGAGTCAATTTACCCTACCTGAACCTGTCCGCGAATGGGCCCACAGAACCGCTCTGCGCCTTGCTTCATGGTCAGCACCAGCAAGCCACTACCAACCGGAATGTTGGTGCTAAACACGGGCGCGATGTCGGCATCGAATAGGAAGCGGCTGCGCGTTTTGTCGATCTTAACAACTTCCGTGGGCGTGACTGGCTTGTTGTTGAATACCCATTCGTAAGCAATGCTATCGGGTGGCGTCAGGATATTTGCTTCAAAGTGTATGGTGCGCTGATCGGGGTTGAGCCGCGTGTTTTCGATGGTGAAGTTGCCCGGCAATACAAACACATCGGTACTAGCGGTAGCGCCTTCCAACTTGTAGGTAATCGTGTTTTTGCCTTCCTGCGTCGCCGTGAACTGCCCTTGCGCGTTGACTTGCAGCGTCTTCGACGAAAATTCGCCACCCTCCGGCTGCGCTAGTACTTGGTTGTCCGTGCCAAAGCATACAATAGGCGACTTTATTTCCAGCTTGATGGTAGGCAACGGCTTGAACGTCACCGTCTGCGGCTCGGCGCTAGCGTTGCAGCCGCCGTTGGAGGCCGCCAAGGTCACCCGGAACTCGCCCGACCCATCTTCTTTGAGTTGGTAGAGGTGCTGGGTGTTGCCGTTCACGGTGCTGCTGAGCGTAATAGTTTCCGTGGGCGAGCCGTCGCCAAAATCCCAAGTTACTTCCGTGGCATCGGAGCTTAGGTTGGCAAAGGCGATGGTGCCGACTTTAGCCCGGGCGGGCACGCTAAAGCGAAACCTAGGGGTGGGTAGCGGCAGCACTTCCACCTCTATCGAAACCGTTTGGCTATCCGGCGCCCGGTACGTGAGCGTATGACGTCCCACAACCGTGGGATTGAAGAAGAAACTTCCGCCTTTTTGCGTCACTAGGGCATCCACAAAAGAGCCGCCGAGGGGCGTTATTTCAATCAGGCTAGGTTCTTCGTTTAGGCAGAACGTCGTTTTGGGTAGCGCGATGCCGGGCGGTGGTTGGGGCAGCACAAACTGCACGCCGTTGCCGCGCGCCGGCCGCATATAAGGCAGGGAGAAATCGGCTACTACTGCTGGCGAGCCGCCTCGCACATTTGCTACGTTATCCATGTACACCAGCACGAACGTGCCACCCCGCGGCACGCCAGCCCCGTGTTCCAGGCCCGGATTGGCGCGCAGGAAGGGACCAAACGTCAGCGCATCTTCAAACGTGGTGCGGCGCCGGTGATAGGCAGCGTTGAGGCGTTGTAGTAGCGGCAGCTTATCTAGGATGCACTGCGCAGGCGGCTGTTCTCTGCTCATTGTTTGCAGAACGCGCTGGTAAGGAATCAGCGTTTTGGCAAAGGCATCTTCTGGCAGTTGCAGCACCACGTTCAGCGGCGCGATGGGCGCGGCTGTTTTCAACTCCTTCTCTAGGCAATGAATCTGCGCCAGCAAGTCATCAAAGTCGGCTTGCAGGTCGCCGAAGTCAAAGGCTTCGCCGAAGGTTACGAGGCGCTGGTTGGCGTCGGCGCGCAGGGCGAGTACGTCGAAAGCTAGGTTGTATTCTTGACGGAGGGCCAGCAGCTTGGTCAGCGTCGGTACCAAGCCCGCCCCGAGGAAGCCTTCAATCCGATAAAAAGGAACCGTTTCGATGCCAAAACGGAACGACTGCACCACCTCCGGCGGTGCCCCCGCCAGCGGCGGATGATACGAAGCCACCCACGCCGAACGGCACACCCGAGCTAGCGCATAGCTCCAGAACGGACGAGTTTCGGGCTTGTAGTAGAACGGCAGGGCCCGCTTATCAATCGGTGCGACCCGGTAGTGGTCCGGTGTGATGCCGATGGCTGGTAGCGCGAAGACGTTAGTCCGCGACGCAGCAACGAAGCTCAACGAAGCTTGGGTTGTGGTGCGCGTGGCCGGCACTTCAAAGTTCTCAATCAGCTTGCCGATACGTTGGTAGAAAGCCACAGCTCGTTCGCGTGCTTCCTTCTCTTCCGTCACGGCGGGCGAGGGCCGAAACGCATGCCGGTACTGCGGCTTGCACAAGCCGGGAGCTAGCACCAGCTCCCCTAGCAGCAAGTGCTTCGGGAAGGCCGTTTCGGGCGGCATGCACAACACCAGCCAGTGCCGAGTAGCCTGCCGAAACTCCTCGTACGCATCGTGCAGATCCTTGAGCCAGTCGTACACGTATTGGCTGCGCGCATCTCTGCTGACAGTGTTTACTTTGCTGAGCAACAGTTTAATCCACACCGCTGGCGAGGTGATACCGCCCACGTCTTTGATTAAACTATACGCATGCTTCAGTTCATTGCCAAACGTAGTAGCGGCCCGACTCAGGAAATTCTGGAAGCGCTGCAACGACGGCGCGTAGCCCCGATCATCTAAGCGCACGCGGGGCATGGCCAGCACCGGCAGGCGCGTATAGGCAGCAGCTAGCTCGCGGTGCTCGGCAGCAATGAGTGCATCGGCGTCGGTTTGGCGTACCAGCAGCACGTGAAGGCGGTTGTTGTAAGCGTCGCCTTTGTTGTCGCAGGCCACGCCGGTGCATTCGTCGGCCGCTTTCACGGCGCTTTCCAGGTAGAGCAGCACAACTTTGTCGGCTAGGTCGAGCTGCGTCAATGTGTTCGTGTCCTGTTCGGGGCGCGTGGGGCTAGCTTTGGGCTCCGGAAAGATTTCCCACAATTGCAGCCCACCAATCACCTGAAAGGGCGCGTACACCGGGTGTGCGCTCAGATCATAAGGTGCAAAGCGCGTGTAGGTTGTGCTAGCTTCGATGCTAAGCAGGTCACCTTCAGTCGTCACGCCGCAGCCCACCGACACCGTCACGCCACCCGCTCGCCCCTGCCCTAGCCCCACATGCAAGCCGCACACCACGCCCACGCCAATCAGCCGCGTGCGGGTTTGCTGCTCCTGGCCTAGCAAGAAGCCGAAGAGCTTGTTCAACTGATCGGCAGTCAGTACCATGTCAGGCTGAAACACGGTCAGCCCATAGTTGCTCGGGTCGAAGGGCGCGGGCAGAGTGGATAGATAAGGATTCGACATGGCGGTGAAATGCTGAATGTGGAATGCGGAGGCTAGCCAGGTTTTGGACCCAGGCAACCAGGTCGGCTATCGTGCTATAATCGTCTGTCATGCTGAGCTTGCTGAAGCATCTCGCCCGCTTCATTGCTTAGCGTAAAGACGCAACACTTTGCGTCTCGGCGTTGCTGATGTTGTTTACCTAGGTTGTTCTAAATCAGTCGTTCTGACCTAGATCGTGCAACGAGGATACTCCAACTATTGCGTCTCTACATCGTTCTGGCGTCCGCAACGAAGCGGGCGAGATGCTTCGGCAAGCTCAGCATGACGTTCTTATTTTATGGTTCATTTCTCTTTTTCAACCGACCCTAGGGTGCTGCGACCTAGCACGATGGGGTTTTCCTCGTCGGCATTATCGCAGTTGTGCAGCACGCCGGGCGGATAGATGGTGTGCAGCTTTTCGAGAATTAGAATCAGCTCTTTGAGAGCTAGAGCATAGGCAGTATTATCCTTCGTGCCGCAGGCCGCAGCCTTCTGCGTGAGCCACTGCTGTAGTTTCTGCTCAAACTCGGCCAAGTGTTCCCGACTCACCCAACAGATGCGGGCCAGCACGTGCGCCGGCAGTTCCAGCCTGATTATCTTTTCGAGGTAGCGCCGGTAGTCCACGTTGCGGAAGCGGGTGGTGTAGCCCGGCAGCACCACGCTCACACGGAAGCTGTAGGGGTCTAGCGGCTCGCAGAAGGTGCCGTCCGGCTCCGCACACACCGACATCCAGCCTTCGGCCGGGTTCAGCGGGTCGGGGCGCAGCAGCAGGTGCTCGACCAAGAACAAGGCCTCACCGCCGTACACCAGCGCATCCAAGGCTTCATCTATATCGTCCCAGGCTTCCTCGGCATCCACGAACACGCGTGGGCACTGTGCTATGATATTACCCTCTAGATCGCGCAGCAGGTAGTTGTTGGGCCACACCGAACCGCCTTCCACTAAGAACTGCTCTCGGCGCGGCACGGGATTGAAGACTTTGCGCATCACCTTCTCAGCTAATGCTTTCGTCGCAAATAGCTGTTCTGAAATCAAATACACCTTGCTCGGCATACCCGCAGCTGGTGCGTGCAACTGGAAGCGGAACTGGGTTGTGTCGTTGGTATCGGGTACTGCTTCTAGCACGATGAGAGCCGCCGCGCCGTGCGCCTGAAAGTTGCGCATACCCGCCAGCCGTGCAATGCGGCGCGTAGTTCCCGCTACATTGTCGGTTTCCCAGGCGGGCTCGCAATAGTTGTAAGCGCGGGCGTTGCAGAAGTTGGGGTAGTCCTGGAGCAGCGCGGCTTTGTCGTGGGCTATTTCCTGGTCGCTTCGCTCGCCATATAAGCTGTGCATGAGCAGCGCGTACTCGTTGAAGTTCTCCGCGAACCTAGCCAGCAGATGGTCCAGAAAGCGGTTCTTGCGCTCAGGGTTTTCACGGTAGCCTTCTTGCTCCGCCAGCACATCGTCGAGGGTATCTGGCAAGTCGGCGTAGTTCACGTATAGCTCGTCCACGCCCACCATGTCGCGGGCACTAACTACTTGGCCAAAATAGGTTTGCAGCGCGCTAGCATCCGTTCCAAAGAAGTTCTTCAGGTTAGCTAGCTGAGCTAGGTAGTTGGTTAGGAGTTGGTCGAAAAACAGCAGGTATCCCTTCAGCTGCTTGGCCTGACTGTGGCGCTCCCCAGAGGCTGAGTCGGGCAGCCCGTAAGGACCGATGCCGTAGTTCTGCGGAAAGTCATTGGCCACCGAGCGATACTCGTTCAGCGCGTACACGGCGCCGGTGGGCACTGGCAAGTCGTTCACCTGCTTCTGATTGGCTTGGTAAGCAGCTTTTTCCAGCTCCGCGAGGCGCAGCAAGGCTTTCTTCTTATCGGCAAGGCTCCCGACTGGGATAATGTCTTTGTAGAAAGCTAGGGCTACTCGCTCGGCGCAAAGCTGCGGCTGATACCCTTCGCGGATCGGCAGGCACCACCGGTGCCCCGTGGAGTCCTTGGTTTTCCAATCCGTGCACGGCTTGCCAGCTTCTTCAATCAACTCGTTTAGCTGCACCTTTCTTAGCCCTTCCACCCCTTCTATCCCCATAATCAGGTTGATGAGGTCGGAGGTATACACTACGCGGCGCAGCTCGCTGGCTTCCAGCTCACTATCCAGGATGAACCCAGTTTCCAGCAGCGGCCCTTCGAAGATCTGGTCTATCGTGAGCGGGTTGCCGTCGGCGTCGGTTTTGGCTTGCATCTCAGCCAGCGAATAGCGCTTTATGGGCGGAGCTAGGTACTGATTCACGACTAGCAAAATCTGGGCGTAGACCTCGCTCACATTAGCATCTGGGGCTAGATCGACATCAGCGCAGAACATGATTTTCTGCACCGGCACTTCCGCAATCAACGCGTAATCTTCGCACAAGTCGCGGTGCGCCACGTAGGTTCCCCGGACTTTTTCCAGCACTGCCTTGCGGGCCGCAGCCTCATCGGCGGCATGGCCGGCTTCTACTTCTTCTGCAATAAAATACGGATCTAAGTCGATTTTCAGGTCATACAATCCATTCAGATCGAAGGAGAGCGAACTGCCCGGCACCGGCGTGCGGCTCAGGCGCTTGTGCGGGTCAGCTTCTTTGGCGTTGACGTAGATGGTTTGAGCAGGCGCGGCTTTCGCCAGCCAGGCATTGCGCACACCCTCTAGGTCGATAAACAGCTTGCGGTAGTCCAGCTCCGACACGGGGCACGTCGGCAGCACCTGCGCTACGGTCGGGAAGCTAGCCTGCATCTGGGCCGCGCTGCCGTACGAGGACGTGAGCAAGTCCTTTATATCCAGCGCCGTGCGCTGGCTCAGGTCAGTAATGGCGTAGCACAGCAGCTCCAGCGTGGTGATACCGGGGTCGTGGCGGTTGTAGTCGGTCCAGAGCGTGTGGGCGTACTGCTCAATGTAGGCTAGCCCTGCCTCGCGCAGCGCTTCCCAATCCGAGGCTTTCCACTCCGGCGGCGCGGTCGATATGGTGATGCTCTCGCTCATGAGGTGCAGGGCTCGGTGAAGAGTTGAATATCGTGTTGGCTACAGGACACGAGCACAGCCCGAGCGTCGGAGGCAGTAATTACCTCATTATCATCGCGCACCGTGGGGTTGGTGGTGAAGTGCTGCATGGTCAGGTCAGTGACGAAATCGACGTAGCGCAGCCGCTCGATGTAGTTGATAACCGCGCTCTTGGTCAGCGTGCCGCCAAAGGGAATCTCGGCGCTGGTGTCGAAGGCCCAGGGCGAGAGATAGGCTAGCAGGTCTTGTTGGAGCTTCTTGCGGTAAGTCGCGAAAGCGTAGCCGCGTAGAAACTGCACCTTGAAATGCAGCTTCACCCGCTCGTAAGCTGGGTTCACTACCTGAATGCCAACGAGCTTACCCGCGTGGCGCTGCAAGAAATCCTGGATAGCCGCCAGTGTATTCAGGTCCACTTTCGGCTCCAGCGGGTTGATAGCATGCGCGTTGCGCAAATCCGGCACGACCACCACCGTCACGTAGCCCGGAGCTAGCTCATGCAGCTTGAAGCTAGCGTCCAGCCGACTGTGGTTCAGGCATTTCACCTTGTACACCCCAGGAAATGACTGCAAAATCAAATGCTCGTAGTCCCAAATCGTGACGGTGCGCTGCTTGTGCCGCAGCCGCTCGCTCACGCGGGTGTAAAAGGCCGCATCAGGCTCGGCAGGTCGCCCACCGAACGAGGCATACGGCTGGTGCACCGCCTTCAGCCCAGCTAGGCTCTGCCGCGTTTTGCTGATGGTGTCGGCGGGCAGCGCCGCATCATAGTGGCTCGGGTCGTTGCCGTGGTCGTGGAAGACGGCGAGGCTAGCTTGCGGGTGCAAAGCCACCAAGTTGCTCGCGCTATCGATGGGCGCGGGGCTGCCGACGGTGGTCAGCAACTCGGCTTTGAGCCAGACTAGGCCGGCTTCGAGCAGCGTGTTGTCGGTGCGGGTTTCGGGAGGAAGATAAAACTGAATGATGCCCGAGGTCAGCAGGTGGTTCGTAGCGTCGCTCAGTACTTCCTCTTCCGTGAGGCGGCGCCACTGATTCTGGCTCAGCACGCTCCAAGCTACCGTTGCTACGGCGCGCTCGGGGTTGGCGCTGCCTTCGGCAACCTGGAATAGCACGGCGACGCTTTCCAAAGTGCCAATATTCTGTAAACCTATTAGGAACGTACCACCTAAAGCTAGCTGCGGAAGCAGGAAGGCGCTGTTCTTCGACGTATTATCCAGAAAAGCTAGGTTCTGCTTCAGAAAAGCGTGTTCCTCCGCTTGCCCGAATGGCGTGCTATGAAATAGCTGAAGGTCACGACTGGTAAAGTCTTCGGCACTCGTGGAGGTGAGCGACACGGCACCGGTAGAAGCTAGGTAATCGAGCGTCAGCTCCTTCGCCACCGGCGTGTAAGGCGGATTGGGAATCTCGACCTTCGGATCAGCGACAATGGCATTCGTGAGCTTCTTTGGGTACGACCTATGCCCAAAGCTGTGATTGAGCTCGATTTTCAGCAGACTATCACTAACGGAAGTTTCGCTCAGCGTAAGACTATTGGCGAGATAAAACTGCGGCGACACGGCCTGAAAAACGCCGCCCGAAAACACGTAGTCTTTGTAGAGGCTGAACCCCGAATAGCTCGTCAGCACCGACGAACCCGCGCTGCTTGTGGTCGTGGTATCCGGCACGCTCAGGCTGGAAAACGCGCTGAACAGCGCCGCCGTGTGGCTACCGGCCAGACTGCTGTTTTGCAGCGTAGCGGTGGCTGTGAACTTAGATATGTCTTTGTAGCTGCTGCCGTACGCATTGTAGTACGAACTCCAGGAGCCAGGTTTGCCAACCCACTCCGGCAGGTGTACGGTCACGGAAGTCAAGGGCTTAGCTGAAGCCTCCGGGCTACCCACGTACAGCGTCGAGCCGACTACCGGCGTCGGCCCAAAGGGCATGAACGGTTTTTCGGGGTTGAGACTACCTAGGTCGTTTTCGAGCAGCAGGGTCTTTTTCAGCCCCGTCACGCTCACGTCGATCTTCGCCGATTGCAGCGTTAAGTTTCGCAGCACGGAATAATCAGCGGAACGACCGAGGTAGCAGCGTAGCACCGGCGCCGTGGTGATGTAGCCGCCATCGAGCACGGCCGCGTTGTACGCTACCACGGCCTGCTTTTCGGTGATGGGCAGCGTGACGCTGAACGTGAGGTCGTTGCCCGATTTAGTTAGTTCTGCTTCACCCGCTTCAATCCAAGCTTTGGCTCCGCTGAGCTGCACTCGCAACTTAATGCCTGCTGGCACACTAGCTGTTTGGGCTAAAGCTAGCTTTATCGTAATCTTCCGCTCGCCTTCCGCCAGCAACAAAATCGACGAAGCCAAGGCAAAACCTAGCTGCGCTTCCGGCAGATTGATGGTCTCGGGCGTGGGCGGTTCGCAGCTGACGAGCGGCTTATGTTTCGGCCCGAAAGCATTCCAGGTAGGGTCGTCTTTGTCGAGGGGCTTGGCAATACCATCTTGTGTGTTGGCGGCGGGCGCGTAGTAGATGGTTTGGTCGCTGTGCACGTAGAGGGTGCGCAGGTGGGCAATCTTGGCCTGGTTTACCGTCCGGTTTTCGGTGGTTTCATAGAGTAGCGGCTGCTTCTTTAGGTCGCGGCCAGCGTCGAGTTCGGTTTGGGCCGGCACGATCTGTTCCGCGACATTCTTGGCTAGCTCGAACACCACGTGCACGCGGTCGGGCACGGACGCCTGATTAGTGAGTTGCAGTACCTCTTTGTAGTAGAAATCGAGGTGGCGCTTGGTGAGCGAGTTGAGGTGCTGCTGAGCGTAGCCAAACAGCTGTAAGAAGGTGAGGAACAGTGCGAAATGCGGCTCGATGTCGCTACGGCTGTCCAGCTCGGCGGGCTGCACGTAGTTTTCGTAGTTCATCAGCACCCGCCATGCTTCGCCGTTGTCGGGCGTACCGGTTAGGTCAAAAAACCGCACCCTAGCTTTCTCCGCATATGCCTTCGCAAACTGCAACAGGTCCTCCGGCGAGCGTTCGTCGAGGCTGACATAGGCCGGCTGCAAGGCCGCAAGGCGGCGCTGTGGCTGGCTTAGGCCTTCCCGTTGCAACGGATTCGTATCGGGGCAGTTGGTTGACATGGGGCGGAAAACGAGTCAGGTTAGCGGACTACAGGGGTCGCCGTGGGGCCAGCGTTGGAGAGGGCGAGTTCGGTGCCTTCTTGCTTGTAAAATGGGTAGACGAAGTTGTGGCGTGCGTTTGTAGCGCGCACTTTAAACTCGACTTCAATCAGCAGCAAGCCAGGTTGTTGAGGAGGTTCCGTGGCCGTCACATTCAGCAGATCAATGCGCGCCTCGTAGTACAAAATGGCCGTGCTCACGAGGTCTTTCAGGCGCGTTTCCAGGGTCGTATCTAGCGGTTGAAACACGGCATCTTGTAGGTCGCAGCCGAAGTCGTGGACTAGGATGCGCTCATTCAGCCGCGTGGTCAGCAGGATTTGCAAGCTGCGCTCAATATCTTCCAGTCCCGTGGTCATCTCCACGCCTTTCGGGTGCAGATTGGGGTTGAAGGTGGGCGGAAAGCTCCAGCCGCGACCTAGGAAATTTGCTTCGAGATTTGCCATGTCATCCGCCGATTAGCACAGTAGGACAACCGATTACAATACTTCCGCCGTGCGCCGTCGTATCGCCAAGGCGGGCCGCGGGCGCGCCCCCGATCATCACCGTTGCTGAGCCTTTGATGATGCTATCCGGCGGACCAGAGCAAGTAGCTAGGTCACCGACGCGAGCCGCGGGCATACCGCCAATCAGCACATTGGGAGCACCCGGCGGCAGCACCGGGCCACCCACATGGGGCGCGCCACCCGGATTTACCATCGGACAAACATGCATATCACTGGCGCGGGCGGCTAGCTGTCCCATTGTAATTGGTTTTGAATAGGTTAGTTAATCTGAACCATAGCACCTTTAATCGTTGTGTTGCCGCTGCTGCTCACTTCGGCGGTGCCGGAGCCGCTGGCTTTGAATTGCGTTTGGGCCGTGTGCGTCACGTTTACGCCGTTGACTTTCACATCCACAGCCGCTTTGATAATCACGTCCTTGATGCTCTCCAAGCTGATGCCGGCGTCACTCATCACGATCTTGTTGCCGTGCTGATCTTGCAGCGTGATGCTCTGCGCATCATCATCTAGCTTGAATATATTGCCGGCGGGCGTTTCCAGTGTGAGGCTCTTTTTCTCGTCGTCGAATACCACTTGCAGCTTGCTGCGCGACACATAGCCTTTCTTCGGATTCGCATCGGCGGTTTTGAAGGGCGCGGGGATAGGGTTGTGGCTGCTGTGCAAGCCGCCGAGCACCACGGCTTCCCGCGGGTCGTTGTTGAGAAAGCCAACCACTACTTCATCGCCAACTTCAGGGCGGAAGTAGAAGCCGCGCTGGTTGCCAGCATCCACGCTCAGCACGCGGGCCCGGCTGCCGGTGCCGGCCGCATCGAGTATGGGCAGCCGCACCGCAATGCGCTCCTCCCCTGCCGCGTCGCCTTCTAGGGCCGTCACTGTTCCGATCTGGAGCCCAGACACAGACGGCAGCAAGCCACCAGCCGGCAGCGTACTCACGTTCACCTCCGCTGCAAACGGCTGCGGATTCAACCCAAACTGCGCATCAGTGGTCCAGCTGCCGCTTTCCAGCCGGTGGTTTACACCCGTCACGTAAGCATCACCGTTGAACCGTTCGCCCATGCCAGCTAGATTGATGATGGTTCCCGGCTTCACATCGGCGTTGCCGTAGAACCGTATCCGTCCCCGAATCTTCGCGAGTCGGCGCTTGAGTAGCGTCGCATCGGCCCAGGCTTGCAGCTCCCCAGTTGGCAAGTAGCCACCATGTTGTAGCGTCAGCTTGGTGCCAAGCGCTTCGGCTAGGTTGTCGGCCGAGAGGTTGCCTTGCTGCTTGAAGTTAGGTTCGGCGGCTTCGGCTTTGGCCATTTTCGACTCGCTGTAGTCCCAAGTCGTTGTGGTGAGGCTGCTAAGCTGGTCGCGGGCGTCGATTTCGGCGTCGAAGTCCAGCACCGTTGCGCCGAATTGCAGCTTAGTTATGGGGGCTTGATCTAGCTTGGGTTTGGTGATGGTCAACTTGCCATCATCTACCAGGCAGAGCATACCGTTGGCCTCGGCCCGCATCACCATGAAATCCCAGTCGGTGGCGTCGTATTGTAGCAGCTCTTCGTGCTTCGAGGTGGTGGCTGTGGCATCTAGGGTGAGGCCGCTATACGCCTCCACAATCTGCTCAGCCACTTCGCTATCTTTCTTATCCAGGAAGTAGCGGCGCTTGGGGGCTAAGGTGGTTTTCACGAAAGCATCCTTGCAGGTCACGTTCAGGCGCGTGGTGCCGGTGGTGCGCGCTTCAATGGCGTGTTTGATAATCAAGCCTTTGAAGATCAGCTGCTCTTTTTCGTGGTAACCCGCCCACACTTCCACTTTACGGCCGGGCACAAACAAGTCCGCGTTGCTGGCCGGAAACGTGCCCGCGGCTGCGCTACCATCTTTCAGCACGATGTGCGCTGTTGGGATGCGATTGGCTTCTTTCTGCACGCGTACCGCCAACACCTGGTAAGCTCGCGCCAAGGCCTGGCCCTCTACCTTCACGGTGAAGGTGGGCAGGTCGCGCGGAGCGGGCGTGTCGGGTGTGCGCGGATTTTCGGGCATCTGCGTGTAGAGACACATACTTGTGTCTCAATCGTTGGTGATGTTGTTTATACTGGTTCGTTCTGGTGCTGTCGTTCAACGGGGAGACACAAGTATGTGTCTCTACACTGTGCAACGAAGCGTTACTCAAGCCTTTTCAATGGGTGGAAAAAAGAGCTGTTGCCCCACCGTAAGCGTGCGAAAGTTGATGAGGTGATTGACCCTAGCTACCTCGCCATACAGCGTGGCGTCGCCGTAAATGCGGTGGCACAGCAGCGGCAGGTTGTCGCCGGCTTGCACGGTGCGCACGTGGGTCAGGTCGGGGGAGCGGGCGTTTTCCTGGGCTACGCGCAGATCGTCGTTGGTTGTCTCGATGAAGCTAGCTTTGGCCACAGCCCGGATGGGCGTGCCGTCGGGCTTGAACAGTTTGTAGGTGACGCTCACCTTTTCCAGCTTGCACTTGAAGCGCAGCTTGCCCCACTCCAGAATCACGAACGGCGGCTGGTGCGTGCTGCCGTTGTAGTAGAACACCGTCTTCTTGAACTGCTCGACCTGGTCCCACACGCCCTGGTTCGTGCCCACGCTGAGCGGCAGGGCTAGCCCCGTTTGCTGCAAGGCGCCGGTCGAATCGAACAGGAACTCGAACTCTAACTTGCGCGGCGCAATGCGGTTGAAGGCCGGCTGGTTGGCGCTCGTGCCGCTGGCCTGCTCCTGGTTGCTCTGAATCTCGTAGTTGAGCGTGTAGGTTTCCGGGTTGACCACGGCCGTGTACACGTCTCCTGTCGGCTGGTCGAACCGGTCGTTCTGGTAGCCCGTCAGGGTCATTTTCTTCAGTTCGCCGAGCATAAAAAGTTTGTTGTAGCGCGAAGCTCCAGCTTCGCGCGGCGTTGAACGAAATCGTTGGAGCGACACCTAGCTTTAGTCGTTCAACGATGCGCGAAGCGGGAGCTTCGCGCTACTTTCTACCGCTCCTTCTTCTCTTCCAGAATCGCTAGCACCTGCTCCACGCAGACTTGAATGATCTGTTGCTGCGCTTCGGGAGAAGCTGTGGCGGCTGATGTGGCGTGCTGATCCGCGTTACCATCAACGACGGCCGTGATAACTAACTCTTTGATTACAATAGGCATGTATTAGATTCTGATGGTGTTGTAGTAGCGGTAGGTAAGTGTCAGTGTTTCGATGGCAATGGTGTTTTGCTCGGCGTTGAAGGATGAAACGTCCCACTTCTTTGGCAAGGCATGCACCACGTGCCACGAGAGCAAGGGCGCGTGCTGCTCATTTAGCAGCGATACAATCAGGTTCACGGGCTGGAAGGTGAAATCCTCGAAGGCGTTTTTGGCCCACTGGTACACGCCCGAGCCGATTAGCAGGCCGCGTTTTAGGACCAGATCGGCGTACTTGGAGCGCACTGGCAGCTGGTGCTCGAAGCGGTTTTCGCCGCCTTCTCGCACGCTTTCCATTTGCATTTCTACATTCAGGCCGCTTACCTCCTGAAAGCGTGCGTCTTGCAACGTCTGCGGAAACAGCTCGAAACCAACCAAGAAGTGAAAGCCAGTTGGGGGGTAGATCAGGCCAGTCATGGGTTAGTCGCCGTTCTGGATGCTGAGGCCTTCGTGAACCAGCTCAATGCTTTCAATCAGCACCTCGTTGGCATCAGCCTTCAGGTCGCCCGACATGACTTTGGACGGCCATGCCTGCTTGATTTTCCAAACCACTACCGGCTCGTGGCGCTCGTTGAGCAGGCTGATGGTCAGATCGCGGCGCTCGATAGTGTTGAGCGCTACGGTGTTCCACCACTTGAAGAATTCGTTGTCGCTGCGGAAGGTACCGCGCTTGAGCGTCACGTTCGGAAACTTCTGCAAGCCCGGCATCTTGATCTTATGGAACTCCGGCGAGGCCCCGTCGCGGTACTCAATCACGTCCGTTTCGACGTTCAGCCCGGTCACTTCCGTGAAGCTGACCTTGGAGCCGCCCCACTCCACCTGAAAGTGGAATTTCGGTAATGGATAGCTTGCCATTTTGCACAGGGGGAATAAGGGTGATTTATGATCAGGAGCTGGGAGGCTAGAGCTAGGTCTAGAAAGCTCCCCTCCTATTTTCAAGGAGGGGTGGCCAAAGGCCGGGGTGGTTAGGCTAGAGCTAGATCGTTCAACGAGAAGGACCACCCCGCCCTGCGGGCACCCCTCCTTGAAAAAAGGAGGAGAACTAGCTGCTAGACCTAGCTTTCCTTTTAGTCTCGCTCTAGCTTATGACTCCTGCATCTTATGCGAGAAGCGCAGGATGATAAACTCAGCGGGGCGCACTACGGCCATGCCAATTTCCACGATCATGAAGCCGTTGAGAATGTCTTGGGCGGTCATGGTTTGACCTAGGCCAACGCGGACGAAAAACGCATGTTCGGCCTTCATGCCGGCCAGCGCACCGGCTCGCCATTGCAGTGTCAGGAAGTTCTCGATCATGGCCCGTATCTTCACCCAAGTGTTGGCATCGTTGGGCTCAAACACGAACTGCGCGGAGGCTTTTTTCACCGATTCTTCTACCATAATGAAGAAGCGGCGCACCGACACGTAGCGCCATTCGTTGTCGGAGCCGGCTAGGGTGCGGGCACCCCAGATCAGCGTGCCTTTGCCAGTGAAAGCACGAATGGCGTTGATCGACTTGCCCGCGTTGGTGTCGACGTTGAGGTCTTCCTGCTCGCTGTCGGTGAGCATCGCGGTAGGACCTAGCACGTAGTTGAGGCCTACGTTGGCAGGCGCTTTCCACACGCCCCGGTCGTTGTCGGTGCGGGCGTAGGCACCGACTACCGCGCCACTCGGCGGCAGCACAATGCCCATGGCTTCAGCCGCAGCCGTCATGGCCGAGTACAGCGGAATCGTTGATTTCATCTCGACTTCCTTGGCCTGCAACCTAGCCTGCACTTTGGTCAGGAAGCCGCTGATGTAGGTGCTGATCTGCTCGAAGGTCTTGTCAAAAAGCGGCTGCGGCGATTCGCTGCCGCCGCTGGTTTGCAGGGCGTTGGTGGCGTCGCGCAGAGCGGTCAGCTTTAAGCCATCGGAAGTTGCTGGCGCGCTTTCTTTGATGTAGTTGTTGAAATCGGTTTGGTTTGTCGGGTCGGTAAAAGCGGCTGCGCCGGTGAAGGCCGTCAGCAAACCTAGCAAGTAGGTTTTCTTATCGTCTTTGCTCGCGGCGGCTTGGTAATCGGTTATATCCGGCAACAAACCTGTCACGGCACCTAGGTCGGTTACGATGTTCTTAGCTGCAGTAGCTAGGTCCTTGGCCGGGCCGGGGTCCAACAGCTCATCGAGCGTTTTGGTTGTGCCAGGGTCCGGTCCGGTTTTGATCGTCAGATTGGCGAAGCTGATGGTCAGCGGCAAGGTGGTGCGCAGGTACGGATAATAAGCGGCGGCGTAGTTGAGGTGACTGGAAACGCCGTTGCGGAAGTTGTCAATATCCGTGTCGTCCCGGTCTATTTTGGTGGGGTCGGCCACCTTTACATCGAGCACCGCAAACCGATCCTGCATGTACCGGCAATGATCAATAGCGGCTTGCTGCACCGTAGCCACGGCACCAGCTGCCGTCAGGTTTAGAGCATCGGGCAGCACAATAAGCGTAGGCTCATCAAACTTCTTGAGCGTGTCGAGGGCGTTGGTGTAGTCGGTTTGGGTCAGCACGTCGGTGTACTTGCCCAGCGACACGATGTAGCACTTCTCCCCGCCGTTGCCGAAGAACATCATCAGGCTATCGTGCAGATAGAAGCTCGTGGCAAAATTGACCGAGCTGACGCTGTTGAGCGCATCGAGCCGCACCGTCACCTGCCGGTCGGGGCCGCCGCCGAAATAGCGCCGGTACTCCACCATCGACTTGATGCGCGTGGGCACGTTGCGGATGCTCTGGCCGTCTTTCACGTGGTCCTGTGTGGGGCCGATAAACACCGGAATGGCGGTTTCGACCTGCGCCACCGAGGGCGGAAACAACGACACCTCATCAATATAGACGCCGGGCGTCCTGACGGAAGCTAGGTTTAGAGTGCTGGCCATACGCTTGAAAGGGATTAGAAGGCGTCAATAAATAATGGAGACAAACTGAGTTCCCCGGTCGGTGGTGGTGGCAGGGGTCGGATTCGGCAACGGCGTGGAGTCGGAAGCTACGCCGATGCGCCCGTAGTGCACCAGTGGAAACTGGCCTAGGTTAGTGGCCCGGTATTCCCACTGCGTAGAGCGGTTGCGCAGAATTACCTCAAAGGCTAGGTCTTGCACTTGTCCGGTTTCATCGAGCAGGCTATTGCCGTCGGCTGGCCGGTGCTGAATCTCGATGAAGCCAATCGGTCGGCCGCTACCTAGGTCGGTTGTCGCTGGTTGCGTTTCCAAGTCGGCGGGGCGAATGGTTTCGTCGGCATTCAGGCGGAGGCTACCTGGTACATTGTGCCAACGAAAAACGCGGTTTTGCTTCGCAAGACCGTCTAGCACCGTGCGGTCGAGGTCGGTGTATAAGGGGAAGTAAGTGTCGGCCTGGTAAATGGCAAACACCAAGGTAAGATCGTCGGCCAAGGGCACGACGGGCTGGTGAGCGGCGGTCATTACGCCCACCCGAAAGCCGTCGGGCAGGTTCTTGAATACCATCCAGCCGTTGCGCATCGCTAGCTGGGTCGCCGCATCGGGCACGATGCGCCAGAACTTGCTGATGTCGTAGTCGCCCCGCACCAACGCTAGGGTTTTCTGCTGGGCGGGCGTGGGGCTAGCTAGGTCGAACGGCGTGGCGCCGAAGTTCAGGAAGTAGCGGTGCAGCACCTGTACCCTGCACAGCGTTTCGTAGCCCGTAACAAAGCGTTGCATGGCCATGACCGTCAGTTTAAGGTGGGGTTGATAATCTCAGTTCGCCCCTCGATCGTGGTAATGGCCGCGCCGGTGCCAAATTGGCTTTCGGCCTGCTCTTCCACCACCCGCACCTTGTACACCACAAACGGCACCTGCTTGCCGCCGAGCGTGCCCCACAGTTGGTTGATTTTTTCAAACGAAAGCGAGTACAAGTCCAGCGACAGCCGCAGCCGCAAGGCTTCGTCGGGCAGGCTGTCGGTGGGCGTGTTAGCTACGCTCAATTCCTTTTTGCGCTGAAAGCACTGAACCGCCCAGGCCAGCCGCTTTAGCGCCGTAGCGTAGGTGCCGTTGTCGGTGAAACTGGTGCCAATCAGCACGAAGAGGTTCAGGAACACCGGCGGATTCACCAAATCAAAGCTACCGGCTGCGTTGCGCACATAGGGGCTGCTGTTCTTCAGCGCGCTTTCTTCCTCCACATTCACCAGGCTCAGCAACAACGCATCAGTAGCGGCGCCCGGCGCGCAGATGCTACCTAGGTCCACATTCGCCGTCGCATCGAACGCCTTGATGTAGGCTCTTAGCTCGGCGCAAATCATCGCTAATGCCTCGTAGATCATCGGTTTAGTAGTTGAATTATCTAGCTAATAGGCCCTTGGATTCACTTTGCCGACTTATATAGATGAAGCCTTTCGCAAGAGGCACACATTCGAGCGACGGAATTTGTCAAATAGCCTAGCTTGTATTCTATCTAAGTATCTGCCTAGAAATTATTCCTAAAGTACAGCTTCTACCACCCCGCGCACAATCACATAATCATGTGATATCCTTTACATTAGCGCTGTAGAGACACATACTTGTGTCTCGTCGTTGAACGAATGAAGTCAGAACATTCACCCTAGAACAACCTAGGTAAACAACATCAGCAACGACGAGACACAAGTATGTGTCTCTACAGCGCTAGAAGCTAACAAGCCCCTACTGCCTGCATGTCATTGCATTCAGTAGGGGCTTGTTTTAACACGCTGCTAGTTCCGATTCCTCGTCTCTGCTGAATACGCAGAATGCTCGGAATAGCAATTATTTCATTCGCTTAGCACATCCGAAGCTGTCGTAGCAGCAGCCGGACTGCCTAGCTGCCTAGCTTTGCCAGGCAGGGTTTTATGCTTCTCCTTTCCTAACGCCGCGGCTGGTTCAGGCACCCAGTGGTGCAAGCCGCCGGCGCGCTCGTCGTTGAAGGTGGTCGGGATGTTGTTGGCGGCGGTGCGCTCCTTCCAGGTGAGGTGTTCGGTGCCGGCGTCGGTGCGGTCCATGGTGATGCACTGCTCCACCGGGCACACGAGCGAGCAGAGGTTACAGCCCACGCAGTTCTCCTCAATAATTTCGGGCACGCGGGTGCCTTCGCGCAACCGGATTGCCTGGTGCGCACCGTCCTCACAGGCCGTGTAACACAGTTGGCAGCCAATGCACTTCTCCTCGTGAATGTTGGCCGTCACCTTGTACTTCAGGTTTAGGTCTTCCCAATGCTTCACGTTCGGCAAGGCCTTGCCCACGAAGTCGTAGATGGTATTGAAGCCTTTTTCCGTCATGTACTGCTCCAGGCCCGCCGTCATCTCGCGAATGATACCAAAGCCGAAGTGCATGGCCGCCGTGCACACCTGCACCGAGCTAGCTCCTAGCAAGATATGTTCCACTGCGTCGCGCCAATTCTCAATGCCGCCGATGCCGGAAATAGGCAGCTGCACGTTCGGGTCTTGGGCGCAGTTCTTAACCATATTCAGAGCAATGGGCTTCACAGCCGGACCGCAGTAGCCCCCATTGGTGCCTTTGCCATCCACAATCGGATAGGGCGCGAAGCTGTCCAGATCAACACCCACAATGCTCTGAATGGTATTGATGAGCGAAATGGCGTCAGCGCCACCTTGGCGAGCGGCGCGAGCGGGCTCGGTGATGTCGGAGATGTTGGGCGTGAGCTTCACAATAACCGGAATCTGCGCCACTTCCATCACCCACTCCACAATCGTGCGCAGCACTTCCGGCTCCTGCCCGACCGCCGAGCCCATGCCCCGTTCACACATGCCGTGCGGACAGCCGAAGTTCAGTTCGATACCGTCAGAGCCAGCGTTGGTCACATCGCGCACAATCTGGTGCCACTCATCCCGACTCTGCACCATGAGCGAGGCAATGACGGCATGGTTGGGAAAGCGCTTCTTCACTTCCTCAATCTCGCGCAGGTTGTCGGCCAAGGGGCGGTCCGAAATCAGCTCGATATTGTTGAAGCCAATCAGGCGCTTGTCGCGGTAGTTCACCCCACCGTAGCGGCTCGACACGTTCACAACCGGCACTCCTAGAGTCTTCCACACCGCCCCGCCCCAGCCTGCATCGAAGGCTTTCATCACTTGGTAGCCGGAGTTGGTCGGCGGCGCGGAGGCCAACCAGAAAGGGTTCGGCGACTTAATCCCAGCAAAGTTTATGGAGAGGTCCGGCATAGTGGTTCTATTTTGATGCTATGACTAGGAGCTAAAAAGCTAGGTCGGGGCGAAGGCTAGAACTAGAACCTAGCTCCCCTCCTTTTTTAAGGAGGGGGTTGGGGGTGGTTCCTTGTCGTTGAATGATACTAGATCTAATTTTCTAATTCTAGTTTCACCACCTCGCCCTTCGGGCACCCCTCCTTAAAAAAGGAGGGGAGTTTTCTAGCCTAGCTTTAGTCTGAACTTAAGGCAGTTAAATACTCGTGAATGCCGCGGGCGGCAACTTTAGCTTCGGCGGCGGCATTTACGACTTCCGCGCCACCATTCAGCGCGTCGCCGGAGGCGAAGTACTTGGGGTTGGTCGTCTGGCCGGTGCGGGCGTCGGCCACAATGCGACCTTTGGTATCGAGTTGCAGCCCCGGAATGTGGCTGAGGAAGTGCGTCTGCTTGGCTTGGCCGGTGGCTTTGATGACCATGTCACAAGCCTCCACGAACTCGCTGCCGGGCACGATTTGCACCTGACCATCGAGCGTCGCTGTGCGGATGAACTTCACGCCTTCTACTTTGCCGTTGCCGACGATTTCGATGGGCGCCACATTGAACAAGCCTTTCACACCCACGCCTTTAGCTAGGTCGTATTCAAATTTGTATGCGCCCATATCTTCCTTGCCGCGGCGATACGCCAGCACTACATTCTCCGCCCCCAGCCGCGACGATTCCGACGCCGCATCCATGGCCGTGTTGCCACCACCTAGCACAATCACCTTCTTCCCTACTTTCACCTGGTGATGCTGTTGGCGTAGCTCTTCGATGAATTCGACAGCGCCTACGCAATTGGTGCGTTCCTCGCCAGGCAAGAGCAAGGCATTCGTCTTACCTAGCCCAATACCCAGGAAGATAGCATCATAGGCTTCTTCCAGCGCCAACAAATCTTCGCGTGAGGTGATAGGCGAGTTGTATTGTACCCGGTAGCCAAACTGCGCTTCCAGGTAGGCCATTTCGGCCAACACCTCTTCGTTCGTGATTTTGTACGGCGCCACCCCGTACAATGTCAGTCCCGAAGGCTGCGCTTTGGCCTCGAATACATCGACCTCGTACCCCAAGGCCCGCAGCTCGCAAGCGCACGAAATACCCGCCGGACCAGCGCCTATCACCGCCACTTTGCGCCCATTCGGTACGCCCGGCCCGAACAACTTCCGGTCACTTTCAATCACCTGGCGAGTAGCAAAGCTCTGCAAGCGACCTATTTCGATGGGCTTCATATCCTGCGCATTGTACACGCAGGCGCCTTCGCACAGCACTTCCGTAGGGCACACTTTGCCGCAGGCATTGCCGAAGTAGTTAGCCTCGTAAATGGTCTTGGCCGCACCGGTCACGTTGCCCGTGTTGATCTGGCGGATAAACTGCGGAATGTCGATACCCGACGGACACGCGTTGATGCACGGCGCATCGAAGCAGAACAGGCACCGGGCGCTTTCGTAGAGCGCCTCTGTCTTGTTCATCCGCGGCTTGAGCTGCGCAAAATTTGCGTGAAATTCCTGCTCAGAAGTAGGGGGTTGATACTCGGCCATGGGAGAGGTAATTGCAGAGATTAGAAGGCACTTAACATCTTCCTGGTCTGTCATCCTGAGCTTGCGAAGGACCTTGTCACGTGAGAACGATTATTACAATAACGGCACGTTCATGCGTGATAAGGTCCTTCGCAAGCTCAGGATGACAGGTGGAAAAAGAAAGGTGAGCAGAGTAATTAGCCTACAGCTCCACTAGCTTCTCGTACGTCTCCGGGCGACGGTCGCGGAAGAACTGCCAAGTGGCGCGCACCTCGTCAATCATATCGAGGTCGAACTCGGCTACCAACAGCTCGTCTTTGTCTTCGGAAGCCTGGGCGAAGATTTGGCCGCGTGGGTCCACGAAGTAGCTGGTACCGTAGAACTTACCTAGGTTCCAAGGCTTCTCCTCCCCTACGCGGTTGATGCAGCCCATGAAATAGCCATTGGCGGCCGCATGGGCCGGTTGCTCCAGTTTCCAGAGGTACTGCGAAAGGCCCGCCACCGTCGCGGAAGGATTGTACACGATTTCCGCGCCGTTCAGACCTAGCACACGGGCGCCGTCGGGGAAGTGACGGTCGTAGCAGATGTACACACCGACTTTAGCGTACTTCGTCTGGAACACTGGGTACCCTAAGTTGCCGGGCTTAAAAAAGTACTTTTCCCAGAATCCTGACGTATGCGGAATGTGATTTTTGCGGTACTTACCTAGGTAGGTGCCATCAGCGTCAATCACGGCAGCCGTGTTGTAGAGGAAGCCAGCGGCCTCTTTCTCGTACACGGGCACAATCATCACCATGTTGTACTTTTTGGCGTACTCGGCCATATGGTCGGTCGTCGGCCCAGGCACCGGTTCGGCCGAAGCGTACCACTTATTATCCTGACCAGGACAGAAATACGGGGTGCTGAAAATCTCCTGCAAACACAGAATCTGCACGCCCTGCCGACCGGCTTCTTCGATCAGCGGAATGTGCTTCTGCACCATGGCTTCCTTGATTTCCTCAATCGAGCCTTCGCCCTCGGTCATGGGCAAACTCATCTGAATAAGACCTGATTTGATGATTCTGGGCATATCGGTGAAGTGTTAAGTTTTCAATACTGCGTGTTGAATGTCAATTCAGAACGTCATGCTGAGCTTGCCGAAACATCTCGCGTGTCGATGTTGCCAAGCTATCTTGGTTGCCAGAAGGCCGCCCAGTAGGCTAGGGTTTAAGCCCCAACATATTGAACGAGCATGTTTGATTTGTTCAACGAAGCGGGCGAGATGCTTCGACAAGCTCAGCATGACCATCCTTTCATTAACCTAGGCCTTAAAAGCTCGTTTTGCCTCTCTTGATGAACTGACCGTAGCCTTTCGCCACTTTCGTTTCTCCTTCCTGCACAGCTACTTGCCCGCGCAGGATCACGGTGTCAATTTTCCCCGTCAGCTCCCAGCCTTCGTAGGCCGAGTAGTCGACGTTCATATGGTGCGTGTCGGCGGAGATAGTGTGTTTTTGTTCGGGGTCGATAATGACTAGGTCGGCGTCGGCGCCGATGCTGATGGTGCCTTTACGGGGGAACATGCCGAAGATCTTGGCGGCGTTGGTGCTGGTCACTTCCACGAACTTCTGCGGGGTGATGCGGCCTTTGCTCACGCCCTCCGAAAATAGCAGTTCCATGCGGTGCTCGATGGCCGGGTGCCCGTTCGGAATCTTCGAAAAATCATCGGCACCTAGCTTTTTCTGCTCCCACATAAAGGGGCAATGGTCGGTACCAACGACTTGCACAATTCCTTGATTGATGCCTGCCCATAGCGTCTCTTGATCCTTCTTCTCCCGCAGCGGCGGCGACATCACCCACTTCGCACCTTCAAACTCTTCCCCATACAGCGAAGCATCTAGCAGCAAGTACTGAATGCAGGTTTCCACGAATACCCGCTGGTTACGGCGCATCGCTTCGCGCACTTGGTTCAGCGCCCCTTCGCAGGTCAGGTGCACGATGTAGGCGTTGACGCCCGTGTAATTAGCAATGTCCGTAAAGCGGCCCGATGCCTCAGCCTCAGTTACTTCGGGCTGGGAGAGGTAATGATAGCGCGGCGTAAGCTTGCCCTGTGTGCGGTGCTGCGCAATGAGCGTGTCGATCATCTCGCCGTTGGTGGCATGCACCGTCACCAAGCCGCCGTGCTTCTTGACCTCCTGCATCAAACCTAGCATCTGTGCGTCGTCAATCATCAGCGCGCCTTTGTAAGCCATAAAGGTCTTGAACGAGGTGATGCCCTCGGCCACCATGTCGGCGATTTCTGCTTTGGTGTTCTCGTTGAAATCCGTGACGGCCATGTGGAAGCTGTAGTCGCCGACAGCGGTACCCGTGGCGCGGCCTTGCCACTCCGTAAGTGCCTCACGCAGTGAATGCCCCTGCTTTTGCAGCACAAAATCAATGACGGTGGTGGTACCACCGTGCAGGGCGGCGCGGGTGCCGGTTTCGTGCGTATCGCTGCTGAAGGTGCCCATAAATGGCATGTCCAAGTGCACGTGCGGGTCGATGCCGCCGGGCATTACCAGTTTGCCGGTCGCGTCAATCACCTGGTCAGCTTGCACCGGCAGATTTCGGCCGATAGCCATGATGGTTTCGCCCTCTATCAGCACATCACACACACTGTCGGAATCGGCCGTGACGACGCGGCCATTTTTGATGAGTAAAGACGACATCAGGCGGAAGGAAGTAGAAAGGAACGTAGATGGAAAATATAGTATTTTTTCTTTCTAAATTCAAATACAAGGGCTTACCTATTTTAGTATTAGAAAAATAGCGCCTTGTCTCCCGCAAATGCGGGAGGTGAATGGGAATTGAAAAATAGTTTTTATGAGAGGCCAGCGTCTACCTCGTCTGTCATCCTGAGCTTGCGAAGGACCTTCTCTCAGTTGAACGATTCGTTATGATGACAATCGTTGTGGCGTGATAAGGTCCTTCGCAAGCTCAGGATGACAGACGGAGAAGTGGTGCATCTTTAGTTGTACCTACAACCTTAATGTGTATGCTGGTCGGCGATACTGATGGCTTGCGCGATAATATCTAGGCCTTCGTCTACCTCGTCTTTGGTGATGCTCAGGGGCGGGGCGATGAAGATGTAATTCCAGCGCACGAAGGTGTACATACCTAGCTCCCGGATTTTGGCGGCCACTTGGTTCATTACCTCCATTTGGCTGGGGGCGGCATTCCACGGCGCCATGGGCTCTTTAGTTTCGCGGTTCTTCACCAGCTCGATGCAGCCCAGCAAACCCGTATTGCGGAAGTCCCCGATGCTGGGGTGTTGCTTAGCCATTTCCGCTACTTGCTCCTCAATGTAGCGACCCATCTCGGCGGCATTCTCGATAAGGTTTTCCTCTTCGTAAATGTCCAGCACGGCCACCGCGGCAGCGCACGAAACTGGGTGCGCCGAGTAGGTCAGACCTAGGGGCAGCGGTTTATCGTCGAAGGAATGCGCGATTTTCTCGTCGACCATCACGGCACCTAGGGGCAGGTAGCCGGCCGTGATGCCCTTCGCCATGCACATCAGGTCGACTTTCACGCCGTGGTGGTCGGAGCCGAACCACTTGCCAGTGCGCCCGAACCCGCTCATCACTTCGTCGGCAATGAGCAGGATACCGTGCTTGTCGCAGATTTCGCGTACCCGCTGCCAGTAGCCGGGCGGGTACTTAATGCATCCCGACGTGCCCGACTCGCCTTCCAGCAGAATCGCCGCCACGTTCTGCGGTCCTTCGTAGCCAATAACGCGCTCCATGTGGTCGGCGGCACGCTGGGCGCATTCTTCCGACGTGCGGCTGTGCCAGGGGCAGCGGTAGAAAAACGGATTCTCGACGTGTACCACCCCCGGCATGGCTTGGCTGTCGACGGGCAGCTTGCGCGGGTCGCCGCCGGCGCTGATAGCCCCGTACGAAGCGCCGTGAAACGACTGGTACAGCGTCACGATTTTGTGGCGGCCGGTGTAGAGGCGGGCTAGCTTGATGGCGTTTTCAATTGACTCGGCGCCACCTAACGTGAAAAAGGCTTTCGTCAGGTTGGCCGGCGTGATTTCGGCGAGCTTCCGACCTAGGTCGCCACGGGCTTTGGTGATCATGCCGGGGTACACGTAGCTCAGCTCCCGCATCTGGGTAGCCACTGCTTCGGTCACCTTCTGGTTGCCGTGGCCGATGTTCACGTTCATCAGCTGCGACGAGAAGTCGATGTAGCGCTTGCCGTCGCGGTCGTACAGGTATACGCCCTCGGTCCGCTCGGCATTGATCGGGTTCAGCCCCGCCTGCTTCGACCACGAGAAAAGCGTGTACTCTAGGTTGTCGTGCAGGATCTGCTCCTTATCGACGTCGGTGAAGGTTTCCATGGGAGAGGACTTCTATTTTTCTCCTGTCATCCTGAGCTTGCGAAGGACCTTCTCACGGCAGAACGACAATCATAGCTACGACTCGTTCAACTGGCAAAAGGTCCTTCGCAAGCTCAGGATGACAGGCGTTTTTGTTATGACAGATTTTTAGACGACCTAGCTTCCTATGACATCCAGTTCACCCTTGACTCTGGATTCCACTTCGTTGTCACTTTCTTGAGCTGGGTCCAGAACTCGATGGAGCTTTTGCCAGTGATGTCGCAGGCGCCGAACTTCGACTCGTTCCAGCCGCCGAAGGAGAACGGCTCACGTGGCACGGGCACGCCGATGTTCACACCGATCATGCCGGCCGAGGCGTTTTCCATCACGTAGCGAGCTAGGCCGCCGCTCTGCGTGAACACCGAGGCGGCGTTGCCATAATTGGAAGAGTTTTCAATATCCAGCGCCTCATCCAGTGTATCAGCGCGGATGATGGCTAGCACTGGCCCGAACACTTCTTCCTTGGCAATAGCCATGTCGGGCGTTACGTGGTCGATGACGGTAGGGCCGACATAGTAGCCGTCTTCGTGGCCGGGCACGAGGGCGTTGCGACCGTCGAGCAGCACCTTAGCGCCTGCTTGTTCGGCTTCGGTGATGTAGCGCTCGATGCGCTCTTTGGCTTCTTTGCTGATAACTGAACCCAGGTTTTTGCCCGGCACAATCTTAGCGGCTTCTTCCACCAGGCGGCTGATAATAGGCTCAATGGAGCCCACCGCCACCATCGCTGAACCCGCCATGCAGCGCTGCCCCGCGCACCCCGACATGGAGGCGGCCACGTTGGAAGCCGTCATGTCTACGTGGGCATCAGGCAGCACGAGCAGATGGTTTTTGGCGCCGCCTAGGGCCACGCACCGCTTCAGGTTGGAGGTGGCGCGGCGGTACACCACCTTGGCAATCTTGGTCGAACCCACGAACGACACGGCCTGAATATCCGGATGGTCGCAGATGGCTTCTACGATTTCCTTATCGCCGTTCACGATGTTCAGTACGCCGTCGGGCAGGCCGGCTTCCTTCAGCAGCTCGGCAATACGGCCAGCGCTGATCGGCACTTGCTCCGAGGGCTTCAGAATCATGCAGTTGCCGAGGGCTAGGGCATTCGGGATGGTCCAGTGCGGGACCATGTTGGGGAAGTTGAAGGGCGCGATGCTCGCTACTACGCCGAGGGGTTTGCGCTCCGTGCGGCACTCCACACCTTTGCTTACCTCCAGCAATTCGCCGGCGATGAGTTGGGGCAGCGAACAAGCAAATTCCGTTAGCTCGATGGCCTTTTCTACTTCGGCGCGGGCTTCGTCCATGGTTTTGCCGTTTTCCTTGCGCACGAGCTCGGCTAGCTCTTGGATGTGCTTTTCGAGCAGCGTTTTGTAGCGGTAGAAGATCTGCACCCGCTCCTTTATCGGCGTAGCCGACCATGCAGGAAAAGCATCTTTGGCGGCTTCTACGGCTTGGTTGAGTGCCTCCGCTCCACTTAACGGTACCGTGGAAATCATGCCGCCGCTGAGCGGGCTGAAGACCTCCAGCGAGCGGGCACTCGTCGCCTGCACAAACTGACCGGCAACGTAGTTACGCACAGCCGGATACTTCAAAGTTTCGACTTCCATGTTACCAAATTGTTAAGTTTACGCAAGTAAGAGGTTTACTGCACAAAAGAAACTTTTAAGCTGCTGCTGAACGAGTAGCTTGCTGGCTAATCAGTAATGGCGTTGGCTAACCTAGCGTGAGCAGCATCGGCGCCTGAGTAAATCCGCTTGTGGGTGTGGCGCACGAACACCAACGCCTTTTATAGTCATTAACCTATGAAGAAAATTCTAAAAGGCCTATTGATAGCCGTCCTTTTATTAGTGATTGGAATTCCGCTGATTGCGCTCGGCGGCTACACGATTTACGGGTTGGTTGCGCGCGGCAGTGCCAGCCCGGAGCACATGCACTATTTGGCGCAGCACCAAGAGGCATTCGCAACAAATGCCCCCGAAGCATTCAAGCTATTTGACAAGGCATTTTATCAAAACCAGATCTTCCTGCTGGGAGAGTCGCACGGCTCGGCAGCACCGCAGGAGTTGGATTTTGCCTTGCTCAAACACCTAAACGCCAAGACGGGGTTGCGGAATTACATGGCCGAAATCGACCCTAGCCAAGCGTATTACTTCAACACGTACCTCCAAACAGGCGACGAGCAGAACCTACGCGTGGCCTTTCAGCCGTGGATTAATAGTGCACAGTGGGGCAACACGGGCTTCTACAATAAGATCAAGCAGATTCGGGCGCTGAACGCCTCCTTGCCCGACTCGGCGAAGATCCGCTTCATCGGCATCGACCGGCTCCAGGATCTAACCGTTACGAGCCAGTACGTGCGCACTCTGCTACAAGCCGCTCAGTACAAGGCCGGTACCCTCGCGCCGCTCGATACCCTCCAGCAGCTACTCGTGGCCCAACCCGATTCGGATAAGGTACTCAGCACATGCGCCCGTCGCCTCGAACGGGAGCTAGGTCGCGTGCCTCAAGCGTACCGCGCCGCGTTGGGTCCGCAGTACGCCGACGTTGCGCACTTGGTGCACAACATCACCTACCTGCACCCGCGGGTGCGGCGCGACAGTGTGATGTCGCTCAACTTGCAGGCCGAATACGAGCGCAAGCACCTAGGGCAGGAGAAGCTATACGGCTTGTGGGGCGTTTATCACGTTTTACAAGGCCCTATTAATAAGACGATGCCCTTGGCGGCGCTGCTGAAAAATGCCGACCAGCCGTACCATCATAAAGTGGTGTCGCTGCCGATCTTCTCCCTAGAAAGTGAAACGCTGATGCCAACCGGCGCTATTCCGGCCGCCATCCGCCCCGCTACTCCGTACGTGGCACTCGACTGGGTTAACCAGGATGGCCCAATGGTGTTTGTGCAGGGTCTAAAAGACTTAGCGGAAGTGTCCCCGACAAGCAACCTCACGCTCTTTAAGCTGGATGCGCCCAACTCGCCTTACCAGCACTCGCGGCTAATGCTCGACATAAAGGCGCCGCTGTTTGGCCAAACCATGAGTGCGACCAAGCCCAACGCCGTTACCACCGATTACGCGCAGTACGCCTTCCTCATTCGTCACTCGAAAGCGCTGGAACCACTGCTGAAGAAATAGAAAAGCTAGCTTTTTGGGGGTGCTCAGTTGGTTTCACAAGGTTATCTGAATGTCTTGCCGGCATGTCTGCGGGCTAGCTTTGTGCTGGCTGGTTCGGCTCACCCTACCCGTTCCGCCGTTTCGCATTGCGCAGCTGTCATTTCACCCGTTTTGCGTTAAAACCTAGCCTTCTTCTTGCGGAAATTTGGGCGTTGCCAGTAGTTTTCTGCCTTTGCGGGTACAGTGTGGGCGTTTAGGTGGGCATTTCTCACCAATGACGACACCCGGCTAAGTTCTTAGCTTAGCCCTGCCTTTCAGAATTCGTCTCCCTGTTCATGCACGATCGTCTTCTTCGCCTCATTGGTATTCCCGTGCTGAGCTTGCTCATTACGCTGCTCACAGGACCTGCGCCTGGGTCAGTGTCGCCGCTGTGGTTTATCATTAGCTGGAGTATCTCACTCTATTTCACCTTCTTCCTGTGGATTGGCAACCGGGCGTTGTGGGCGTGGGTACTGGTTCGTTTTCCGCAGGTGGAGCAAACCCCCAAGCGACTCTGGACTCTAGCCGCATTGTCGGTGCTTTTTACCAGCGTGGCTACGGTACTGCTGCGCCTGCCTTTGCAGCAGCTGCTCCCGCAGTATTTCAGCACCTTTTGGCCCGATCATCTTCGAGCTTCGATCTTCAACCTGATTCCCACCGTTGTGGTGCTCATGGTGTACGAGGCTAGGTATTCCTTTCAGCAATGGGAGCGGAACGTACGCCACGCCGAGCAGCTCACCCGTGCCGGCGTGCAGAGTCAACTCGAAGCACTACAGAATCAACTCGATCCGCACTTTCTCTTCAACAGCCTGAACACGCTTTCCGCCCTCATCGACGAGCACAACACACCGGCACAAGACTTCGTGGAGCAGCTCGCCGATGTGTACCGCTACGTGCTGGTGAGCCGCGACAAAGCCACCGTGCCGCTGGCCAAGGAGCTAGCTTTCGTGGCGACATATGTGGCCCTGCAAAAAGCTAGGTTCCGCGACAACCTACAGGTGGAGCAAGACGTGCCGCCAGCAGCTTTGCTCCAGCACGTGGCGCCCCTGAGCGTGCAGCTGCTGGTCGAGAATGCCCTGAAGCACAACGTTGCGTCGCGGGAGCACCCCTTGCACCTAGCCATTCGCTACGAGCCTAGCGGGCCGTACTTGGTGGTGGAAAACAAGCTACGTCCCCGAACAGCGGGGCTAGGTTCCAGCACGGGCATTGGCTTGCAAAATATTATTCACCGCTATGAGCTGCTGCAAGCCTCACAACCGGTAGAGATTAGCCAAGGCCCAGAGTGGTTTCGGGTGTGCTTGCCGCTGCTCACCCCACAGTAAGGCGCTGCCTTCCGCTCTACTCTAACCCAAGGCTATGAAACCTCTGTTGGTATTACTCATCACCTTCGGCCTGCTAGTGCTAGCTACGTACTTCGTGCAGGGGCACGCAGACGCACTGCTGGCTGGCAACGTGGCGATGGCAATCATGCTGTTCTTTACAGGAGCAGGCCATTTTGCGCTCACCCAAGGCATGGTAGCAATGATGCCTATTTGGCTTCCAGCCAAAAAAGCGTTAGTCTATTTTACGGGTATCATTGAGTTGGCAGCCGCTGTTGGCCTGTTAGTCCCCGCCTTGCGAATCTTGATTGCGTGGCCCTTAATTGCCTTTTTCGTACTGATCCTGCCGGCGAACATTCGCGCGGCCTTACACCACATCGACTATCAGAAAGGCACGATCGATGGGCCAGGTCCGCGCTACTTATGGTTTCGGATTCCGCTACAACTTTTCTTCATTGCCTGGGTGTGGTATTTTTCCTGGGCGCTGCCGCTCTGGGTTTCCATCTTGCATCCCTTCACGCATCCCCAGCCTTAACACGCAAGGCTTCTCTTACACAGAACCCACATGACCGTCCTGCTGCTGGAAGACGAATACCCCGCTGCCGAGCGTCTGCAACGCATACTGCAGCAAGCCGCGCCCGATGCCCAGGTGGTCGCCGTGCTCGACAGCGTGAGCAGCACCCTAGCTTGGCTGGCAGCGCACCCCGCTCCCGACCTTATTTTATCGGATATCCAGTTGGCCGACGGGTTGAGCCTGGAAATATTTGGGCGGACCGTCGTGAGCAGCCCCGTCATCTTCACGACCGCCTACGATGCGTATGCTATCCAGGCATTTAAGGCCAACAGCGTCGATTACCTCCTAAAGCCTGTGAAGCTAGCCGAGCTGCAAGCGGCTCTCACGAAACTGCGGCAATGGCGCACGCCCACCGCCCCGGCCGCTGATTCGGCGCAACGCCTTGAGCGCCTGCTGGAAAGCTTACCCCAACCAAATCAGTCGTACAAAACCCGCTTCTTGGTACGAAGCGGCGAGCAGTTATTGCCGCTTCCCATCACGCAAGTAGCCTGGTGCCAGAGCCGCAACGAAGTGACAACTCTGGTGGCCACCGACGGTCGCCGCTACGTGGTGGACTATACTCTGGAGCAACTCGAAAAGCTCCTTGATCCGCAGCAGTTCTTTCGCCTTAACCGGCAGTTTTTGGCCCATTTGCAAGCCGTGCAGCGCCTGCATCCTTACTTCAATGGCAAGCTCAAGCTAGACCTAGCCCCGGCGCCCAGCGAGGAAGTGGTAGTAAGTCGAGAGAAAGCCGGCGCACTCAAGAACTGGCTGGAAGGCTAACACCTGGAAGAGGCTAACAGCTAGCATCTTCAAACTAGCGCCACAACTGAAGAACGCCCGCCGCCAAGCTTCCCAGGGCTGCCCCTACTAGCAGTTCGGGCGTGCTATGCCGACCCAGCACTCGCCGCGACGTGGCTATTGCCACCGCTAGCACCAGGGCTACCAAGCCCCAATTCCACCCATCAAGTGAGCCCACGCAACCCGCCACGAAAAACGACAAGGCGGCGTGCAGCGACACTTTCAACCAGAAGTTAACGGCGTAGCAAACGATCAGTAAGCCCAAGCCGACTACAAAGCCCGGCCGCAACGGAGCCACTGCCGGAAACGAGAACAGCAGTGCTGTTGCAGCTCCTAGCAACACCAGCAACCGAGGATAAAAGGAGCGCCGCTGCTCCCGCACCGATACATCGAAGTTGGTGTAAGCGCCCCGCTGCACTTGCCGGTAGTTCCAGAAAGCAATCGGCAGCACGACACCCAGCGTCATACAGCCCACTACCCACGCCGCCCCTTGCCCACCTAGCAGCCGAAAGGCGACGTAACCCAAAAACAGCACGGCAGTCAGCAACGGATGCCCGAGCGTGGAAACCCAAGTGGCTACGCGCCGCCTTCTCATGCTAGGCTTAGGCGGAAGAAAAGTAGTCTGCGCCATAGGGAGAGTGGCTAAAAGACTGACCAGCTGATCGATTTTCTAATTACCACTACACAAGTTTTCCTTTATCGATCCAGCCAAGCCTTAAAGGCGGCTACTCGCTCCCGACTCACGAGCACAGCCTCATCGGAGCTAGCGGGGCGCAGCACAGTTTGGAGGCGGCTGTTGGTGTAGTGAATGATGTCCTGGATGGCGTCGGCGTGAGCTAGGTAGGCGCGGTTCAGGCGGAAGAAATGGCGCGGATCGAGCAGGTTTTCGAGCTGCTCCAGCGTGTAGTCGACCACAAAGCGGCGGTTCTCCTTGGTTTGGAGCAGGGTAGCTTTTTCGAGGCTGAAGAAGTAGGCAATCTGCTCGGTCGGAATGGCTTTCAGGTGCTCGCCTACGCGCACCACAAAGCGAGTTTTGTAGCTGGTGCTCGGCTGCGCCTGGCGCAGCATTTCGGCAAGCAAACCGGCGTCGAAGGCCGGTGCGGCTGGCGTAGCGCGCAGGCTGCGCAATTTGACCAGCGCCGCCGCTAGCTCCTCAGGGTCAATGGGCTTTAACAGGTAATCGACGCTATTCACCTTGAACGCGCGCAGAGCGTAGCGGTCGTAGGCGGTGGTGAAAATAACGGGGCATTTCACCTCTTGCCGCTCAAACAGCTCGAAGCTCAACCCATCGGCTAAGTGAATATCCAGGAACAGCACGTCGGGGCCGGGCTGCAAGGTTTGCAAAAAGGCTTCCGCCGCGGCCACCGACTCCGCCGTGCCGACTACCTCCACCGGCGAGTCTTGTTTTTTAAGCAGCTCGGCCAAGCGGCGAGCGGCTAGGGGTTCATCTTCAACTATAAGAGCGCGAAGAGGTTGAGCCATAAGCACGAACAGGTAGGCAAATAAATACGATGAATAGGCAATACAATGGCGCAAGCTAAGCGCTTCTACACGAGTTCCAGCACCGGCAGCGTCACGATAAACTCCTGCTCCGTTTTCTCCACCGACACGAGTTGCTGGGTCAGGAAGCCGTAGCGCGCCTCCAGGTTTTTCAGCCCTAGGCCCGTCGACTCGCCGGGGGCTAGGCGGCGCGGCCGGAGCGAGTTGCTCACCACGAGCTGGTGGCTAGTTTCATCGAGGTGAATACGGATGTGCAAGGGCTGGTTCTGGAGCGCCACATTGTGCTTGATGGCATTTTCAAGCAAAAGCTGCAAGGCCAATGGCGGCACCATGAAGTTCTCTAGTTCATCGGCGGGCGGTAAATCGAGCTGCACGTCGAGGCCGTTGCCAAGGCGGGTACGCTGCAAATACAGATACGCCTCGGAGAAGCGCAGCTCCTCGGCCAGCGTCACTACTTCGTGGTCCTGGCTGTCGAGCACGTAGCGATACACCTGCGAGAGTTGCTTGATGAAGCGCACGGCGCGGGTCGGGTCTTCTTCCACCAGCGAAGTCAGGGCGTTCAGGGAATTGAACAGAAAGTGCGGATCCACCTGCCGACGCAGCGAGTCGAGCCGGGCCACGGCCGATTCCTTCTCCATGCGTTCGGCCCGGATGGCAGCATCGCGCCAGCCTAGCAGAAACGAGCGGCTGTGCATAAACAGCGACACGACCACTGTTGTCATCAGTGGGAAAATGAAATTCTGCCAGCGAATGGCGCTGACCGGACGGTGGTGGTAAAAAGCCAAAAAGACAATATTGACCAGGGAAATAACGAGCAGAGAGGCCGCCATGGAAGCGCCCAACGTAATCAGGAAACTACGGATGGGGTTCTGGGTCCAGTCGGCTTTTCGGTTGAGCCAGCGATTAGGGTACTCGTTTGCCAGCCATAATCCGTAGGTGTAGCAGAGTGTATAGCCCAGCGTCACCACAAAATCTTCGGTGAAAATGCCGCACTTCGGGCAGAACAGAAAGCTTAGCAAGAAGCCAAACAGCGTCATGCCGGCTAGCTTCCGCCACCATTTGATGGTTTTGGGATAATGCTTCCCAAGTAAGCTCGATTCGTTCGTGCGGTCGCGAGCAGATAAAGACGTGGCCATAGCGCTAGATAGACGAATAAGGACAAGTTAACCAGAATTAGACGCTGCAGCAATTTCGCAGGAAGTGCCAAGGGGAGTGCCCGACCTAGGTCGGGCACTCCCCTTGGAAGCCTTTATTTGGTAGCGGCCGAAGCCGTGTCATAGCTTTTCAGCCGCCCTAGCAGCTGCCGCTCGCCCCAGTTGGGCGCTAGGTTGTTGGCGGGTTTGAAGGCCGCATAGCGTGCTTTCGCTTCCTCGTAGAGCGGCTTGGCTACGTCGGCGCCACCACCGAACATCTTAGGCGTGAAGTACGCGTTGTTGGCCTCCACCAGGTAAATGCGTGGATTAGCTTCGTTGACCTTTTTTGCTTGTGCCAGAGCCTCCTTCACCATACCCGAGTACTTCATGGAGCGGGTCATGGGTGCAATGCCGAGCCGGGCCTGATAGATATACGCTTGCAGCACGAGCAGCTCCGATTCGTCGCCTCCTAGCTTGCGCGCCTTGGCAAGAGCCGCTTCCGCCTGATCGAGGTATTTGTCTTTTACCTCACCGTCTTCTTTGCTTTGGAAGCAAATGATGAGCTGATCGTAAGCTAGGTAGTACTGAGGCATCCAATCGGTGGGCACGGCGGCCGCGGCGCGCTCTAACTTGCTGCCTACTTGCTTGAGTTGGGCCACGTCGCCAGTGCTCATCAACTCCTGAATGGTGGCGGCCATCATGTCGGTGTAGCCAGCCGGTGCAGTTTGCGTGGTAGCAACTTTAGGAGCGGCTGTTTTTTGAGCAGTAGCAGAAAAAGAAACAGCGGCAAGGGCAAGCAGGAGGACGGACTTTTTCATGGCGTTTAACAGGGTTAGTGTGTTAGTGGCGTTTGATTGAGTCAAAGGTGCAGCCTGCCGCCGCGCGCTGAAATTTTGAGTTACCGAAGCGTCGGATCAAGCCGATGAAGTGTTGATTTCCGCGCTCAGTACTTCGCAGCAGGATCCGCACACAGCGTCTGCCTTGCCTAACCTCACCAACAACCTAGCGTTAAACGAAGCTCACGTTCTAACCTGCTTGTTGCTATGAAAACGAATTCCTTACAAGGTGCCGTCGTTGTGATTACTGGGGCCAGCAGCGGCATCGGTCGCGCAACAGCCCTCACCTTTGCCCGCGAAGGTGCCACGCTGGTGCTGGCTGCCCGCCGGGCCGAGGTGCTGGCCGAGGTAGCCGCCGAATGCGAGCGTTTTGGGGCCCGCGTCCTCACCGTGCCTACTGACACCACTGATGCGGAAGCCGTACGCCACCTCGCCGAAGCCGCGCACGAGTTTGGTGCCGGCCGCATCGATGTTTGGATCAACAATGCCGGCAGCGGCGCCGTCGGGCGCTTCGAAGAGGTTCCGCTGGCCGCCCACGAGCAAGTTCTGCACCTGAACCTGTTTGGCTACCTCTACGGCGCCCACGCCGTGCTGCCTTACTTTCGGCGCCAGGGCGAGGGCATGCTGCTCAACGTGGTGTCATTGGGCGCTTGGCTCCCAGAGCCTTACACGGCCTCCTACACAGCTAGCAAATATGGGCTTCGCGGGCTAATGGACACACTACGCGCCGAGCTCAGCACCGAGCCCCACATCCACGTCTGCGACGTGTATCCCTCCTACATCGACACGCCCGGCTTTCAGCACGGGGCCAACTACGTGGGGCGGCTCATCAAACCCGCGCCGCCAGTGTTCCCAGCCCAGAAAGTCGCCGACACCTTACTAGCCGTAGCCCGGCACCCACGCCCCACAACGATGGTCGGCTGGCCGGCTTATGTTATGCGCTGGTCGTACGCGCTGGCGCCGGGTCCGGTGGGCAGACTCAGCCGCCGGTTGTTCGACACGTATTTTCAGCAAGCTGACCCTGCTCCAGTGTCAGAAGGCAGCCTCTTCACGCCGCAGCCCGCCCCGCACGGCACGGGCATTTCGGGTGGTTGGGCCAAGCCCACTAAGCCGCGCAATGGCCAGTGGCTAGGTGCCGCGCTAGCGGCTGGTCTGGCAGTGGGCCTAGTGGCCTGGCAACAACGCACTAAGGCGCCAGCTAGTGAGGAAGCGAAGCTAACCTAGGAGCATGTGAATAAGCGAAGCCACTAGTCATAAGGCGCTACCAACACCAGCTCCCAAGTCTGTATGGGCTGGTGCTGGTAGCACCTTCTATCGCAGTAGGAGTGCAGACGCTAAGTAGCGTAAAGTAGGCAGCTATTCGTATGCTTTACGCTCCTATCTTGTGTGCCAAGGAGGTAGTGTCGCAGTAAGGAGTAGCAGCAATGTATATGTTGTACGCCATTGATAAGCAGATAAGCACATGAAACAGTTTATTCTTTTCCTTTCATGTGTTTTTTTATTCTTCCACTGTGCTGCGCAACCAGGCAACCAAACGGTCCTTGGTAAAACACACAGTATTCAGTCCAACATATTAAAAGAAAATAGAAAATTCTATATCCATTTACCCACTGGTGCTTCTGGCAAGGGGGCTGCAAAAAAACGGTATCCAGTAGTTTATCTATTTGATGCCGATGCCCAGTTTGCCGCCGCGACTAGTATGATTCAATACCTCAGCACCAATTACAATACGCTTTGCCCGGAAATGATCGTGGTGGGTATTCTTCACCCGGATAGAAGAAAAGATTTAACTCCCACGTATGTCGCGGATCCTCCTTTTTGGGCTCCTGGGTCCAGCAAAACGACTGGCGGGGGCAAACCATTTATTTCTTTTATCGAAAAGGAATTGATGCCCTACATTGACCAGCACTACCCGACACAACCGTACAAAATACTGATTGGCCACTCGCTAGGAGGACTTACCGCGATGCAAATTTTCGTGCATCATACCAATCTATTTAATTCCTATGTCTGTATTGATCCGAGTATGTGGTGGGATAACCAAACCCTATTAAAAGAAACAAAACTGGCGTTAGAAAAAAGAAATTTCCAAGGAACAGCACTCTACCTAGGTATTGCAAACACGGCAGATAAAAGTATGGATATAGACAAAGTATTGGCTGATACTACAGATGATACAATACACATGCGGAATGCACTAAAATTGCAAAGCTATTTTGAAAACAATAAGCAGAATGGATTGAAGTACCAGGGGAAGTATTATAAAGACGATAGCCATATGTCGGTTCCATTTATTACAGAATATGATGCATTGCATTTTATATTTGGCGATAGATTAAAATAGCATGCACTTCGTGTAATGCTTAAGGTGACCACCCAACATATTTGTGCCGCTAACACGTTGCGGGTCCCGCAAGGGTGGAGCCTGCAACGCGTTGATCCAGACTGGCCTTTCTGACGAGCGATTATATGAGGCGCACCAAATCAGCCCATACGGCTCCTTACAAAGCCTTAATGTTCTGTTTTCCCTAAGAGGTCACTTATTTACTCAGCGCTAAATGCAGGTTTTCCGCCTAAGCCTAGGCGCGGTATGGTAGGCTCTGGGGCCAAGCCGGCTAGCTCGTGCGAGGCCAAAGCCGCGCGGTGCAGCAGGCGTGATACCAGCGCAGGCCAAGATTGCTGGGCCGCATACGCAAAACCACCCCGACCTAGACGCTCTAGCTCGGCGGGGTTATCGTAGAGGTGCTCAACGGCGCGAGCCAGGGCCGCACTCGTTTCTTCAGGTGTTGAAACGGGCACTTTGATGCCGGCTGTGTCGGGCACAAAGTCCGTGTTGGCATGCAGATCGAGCGTAAGAATCGGGCAGCCCAGGGCCATGGCCTCCGTAAACTGCACCGCGTAGGTGTCGCGCAACGTGCAGAGCATGAACAAGTCGTGGTTCAGGTACTGCTCCCGAATCGTGTCGTAGGGCACCTTGCCGTGCCACGTCACGCGGTCTTGCAGGCCAGCCTCGGCAATCCAGCCGGGCACTAAATGCCCCACGGGTCCGTCGCCTAGGATGTCGAGGTGAAACTTCACCCGTTGGTCAACTTTGCCCAAGGCTTCCAACACGAGGTGCAGGCCTTTGCGCGGATACACGCGCGCCAGCCACATGATGCGTAGTTCCCGGCTTTCCAACGCCGGTCGCGGCACATAGGCGGGTGTGTATAGGCTCAGGGGTTGCCCGGCGCTCATCGCTAGCTCTACTTTGCGAGCACCGAGGCGCTTTGCCAGCTCGGCCGTGTCGCGGTTGGCAGCCAGCACTAGGGCTGCGTGGCGCAACGACTGCCGCACGTTAGGGTCAAAAGTGGTGAGCAGCCACGCGACGATGTTGCGCATGGTTTCGGTCTTAAACCAATCGGGCAGGTAGCGGCGCAAGGAAGCCGGGGCCTGCATGCCGCCACCTAGCGGGCCAAGCAGCAGCGGTTTCTTAAGCCGCCAAAGCCAGGAGGCCATTTGCAGACTATTGTAGGTAACGTGGTGTACTAAATCGAAGTCGACCTTTTGGTCGAGGCGCTTGGCCTCACGCCACGCGTAGTACTGCCACGCAATGTAGTGCAGGTACACCCCAAACTGCCAGCGGTACATATAATCAATGGACTTCGGCACCGTGATGTAAACGGGGTGGATACGCGCCGCCGCGGGCTCCGCAGCGCGCGCAGCCAGGGTTTTCTCTAGGTTCTCTTTGCCCCGCGGCGTAGTCAGGCACCACACTTCGTGCCCTAGCGAAGCCGTTTCCCAAAGCCAGTTGAATCCATTGCCCTCCTCACTCCCGAGCCCCGGATTACAGGCGTAAGCCGATAAGAGAATTTTCATGATGCGGTGTGCGAGCCCCGGACGGGCCCACGTAGTTTTAGGTGGCTGTAGGTAATCTCCGGCTTCCTTCGGGCGCACAGGTATTCTAGGCGGTACCGCCGGTGATTGATGCACAGAAGGAGCCCTAGGTCAGCTACTTGTGGTAAACACAAGCGGTAATGGATGGGAGTAGGCAATGGGGGGTGCGGAAACTGACTCAGTTGGACTTAGAAGTTCTACTAAGACTTCTAAGTCTATTATCGTTTTTATGCAAAAAAAGTTTGCTTATATCCTAAAAATATATTTCAAACTGCACGTATCCTGGCGTAGTGTCTATGCGACGAGCAACAGATTAGCAGTTGCTCCTGCGCTTCGATTTCAACATCGGTGTTTTGTGCAATTGCGGCTAGGGCAGCGCTAATAAAAAGAGCCTCGGCTACTTAGCCGAGGCTTTGAACAACCAAAAAGCTAGGGGCAGCCCTCGCTCCTGTTCTTATCGTGGCGACTGGCGCCACCGGTTGTGTTCGTCTGGTTTGCCAAAAATTTATTCACAACTGTTCACTTTAGAACCAGCCCAAAACCACTTCCCCGCTATTCGGGTGCGGTTTCGGTATCGGCAGGGCGCTTCTTGTTGATCGAAATCAGGAGGCCGGCGAAGATCATGCGTGGGGCGGCGGGTGTAACTGCAACGCCGTCGTAAAGGCCGTTGGCGTTGGGCGTATTAGCGTAGCGGTATCCGTAAATGTTGTTGCGGCCCAATACGTTGGAACAAGACACATGCACTACGGTGAAGTTTTTCCAGATCGTTGTTACGTAGCTCAGGTTGAGACTCAAGTCCTGAAAGCTAGGGGTACGCCCTTGGTTGTAGCCCGCCTCATTGGGGTTGTAGTAAGCGCGGGGCGAGCCGTAGCTGTAGGTGGCACCTAGCTGCGTGTGCAGCTTTTGTATCCAGTACTTACCCACTACTGATAGGTTATGGCGCGAGGCGAAGGTAGGAACCGCCAGCACGGGGTCGAGGCGCTGCTGCCGGCGCGTATCTACTAGGCCGTAGCTCACCCAGTAATCTAGGTTCTTGACCGTTTTCTGGTCGCGCCAGAAGATGTCTAGCCCGCGGGCGTAGCCGTGGCCGGTGCTTTGGTAAAAGGCCGGATTATACAGGTGGGCCGCTGTGGAGTCATAGCGGAGCAGGTGCGCGTAGTCTTTGTAGTAGGCTTCCAGGCGCAGCGTGCGGCTATTTTGGGTGCGCTGATAGGTAAGTAGGTAGTGCGTGGCGCGCTCAAAGCGCAGGGTCGAGTTGTACTGTCCAATGCGCAGCAGATCGTTGGCGGGCGTCTGGTAAAAGTACCCGTAGGCGGCGGAAAGCTGACTTCCTTCCTTGAGTTGATACGCCAAGGCTACACGGGGTGCCGCATTCCAACGGCCTAGCACCCGCGAGTATTCTGCCCGGCCACCCACGCGGGCCACGAGCTGGTTGGTGAAGGCCACATCTGACTCGGCAAAGGTGGTAACACGCTGCTCCTCAAAACCTAGGTGTATGGTGTTGGCGTCGCTGTACTTACGGTATTGCTGCTGGTAGCGCTGGGCCAAGCCTTCGGCACCTAGCTTCAGGTTGAAGGCGGCGCTGGCCGAGTCGTTGGTGAGCACCACCCGGCCTACCACCGACTGCTCCAGCTCGTGCAGATATTGCACATCGGGGCGCACGGTTTGCTCGTCGCGGGTGCCAGCCACGCCGGTTTGCACGCTCCAGCCCCGCGTGAGTGGACTGCGGAAGGTGGCATTCACGTACTGGTTGCTGTTTTGCAGCGCAATTGGCCGACCGCCCTCAAACATTGGATCAGGCTGCCGCAGCGCAAACTGCGATTGGGTGAAGGTGCCGTACACTTTCACCATGCCAGCTTCGCCGGTGCGTTGGCGCAAGGCCAGCGAGCCACCCATGCTCTGTGGTGCTTTCATCCAACCCCAGCGCTGGGGCACCAAGCCGTAGTAGGGTTGCAGATTGGTGTAGTCGCCCGTGACGGCCACCGACGACCGCTCGAAGCGCTGTTGGTGCGATACGCTCAGCCCCACCGACAAAAGCGAGAGCCCCGTTTGCGTTTCCGGAGCTAGGTCGTAGGAGTTTAATCCTACCACCGCCGACAGTGCCTGCCCGTACTCGGCCGAGTAGCCGCCGGTGCTGAACACCGTGCCCTTGAAGAGGTTGGGCGAAAACCGGCCGCGGGAAGGCACCCCGCTCACGCTGGCGTTGTAGGGAGTTTGCAGGGGCAGGCCGTCGAGGTACTGCTTGGTTTCGCCGGCGGCACCACCGCGCACAAACAGCTTGCCTTCTTCTCCCACCCGCGAGGTGCCCGGTAGCGTGTTCAAGGCTCCGCTGATGTCGGCTAGGGCGCCGGCAGTGGTTTGCACATCGCGGGTAGTGAGCACGGTGCTGCGCTTCTCGTCGCTGGCCTCGAAGGCACCGGCGGTAATAACGACCGATCCTAGCTGATTGCGCACGGGCTTGAGCAGGAGCGCGAAGCTCTTGCTGGTGCCATCTAGGGCGACGGGCTGCTCCTGGGGCTCGTAGCCCAGCAGCGACACGAACAGCGGTAGCGTGCCGGTCTGGGTAGTGGTGAAACGAAAGTGCCCGAGCGTATCAGTGCTAGCGCCGTCGAAGGTGGTTTTGAGAAACACGTTCACACCGGGCAGAGGTTGGCCAGCCGCGTCGCGGATGGTGCCGCTGAGTGTAGTCGTTGAGGTTTGGGCGGCAAGGTGGCAGGTGGCAATTAGCAGGAGCAGCAGCGCAAGTAGCAGTCGTTTCATGGCTTTGGGGCGTTTGAATGACCCAAAAGTGGCCGCCAGCCGGGGCGTCAGAAACTAAAGGTTACCGAAGCGTCGGATCAGGCGGATGTGGTGCGGCTTTCGCCGACGAACTGTAGGGCGCTTCCACTTCCAGAGAAGCTAGAGCTAAAAAGCTCCCCTCCTTTTTTGAGGAGGGGTTGGGGGTGGTCAGACTAGAGCTAGAAACCTAAAACTAGTATCGTTCAACGACAAGGAACCACCCCCAACCCCTCCTTAAAAAAGGAAAGGAGCTTAGAACTAGCCTCTTTCCCAATTATGAATGAACGAGGAAAGGCTTCTTCCTTTTTGTCCCGCCTTCCGTATGAAAGCAGCTCAAACGCCTCTCGCCAACGACCTAGCTTTCCCGCTGCTCTTAACAGCGCCATCATAACCGATTATGCAAAAGAAAACCGCTGCCCTGCTCCTCGCGCCCGCCCTGGGCGCAGGCATACTTACGTGGGCCTTCCGCAGTAAACCGTTTCGAATTCAAGCTGATAAGTGTGCTACCATCACCACGGCGGGCCGTATTCGGTTAGCGCTGTTGCGCCAGTTCATCAAAGGAATGCGCCTCAAAACCAAACAGCTAGGGCTGCCGGAAGTAGAGATGCGCGCCATAGAGGAACGAGTAGTACCCACGACTTACGGGCCCGCCAAGGTTACTTTTTACTGGCCCAATGCCGTACTCAATGGTCCTCTGCCAGTCTATGTGAATTTCCATGGGGGCGGCTTTATGCTCGGCTACCCGCAGCAAGATGACCCGCTGTGCCGCTACCTAGCCCATCACGCGCAATGCCTAGTAGTGAACGTCGACTATGCATTGGCCCCGGAGCACCCGTTCCCGGCGCCGGTGCTGCAAAGCTATGAGGTGGTAAAATGGCTGTATGACCAAGCAGCTAACCTAGGCTACGATGCCAGCCGCCTCGCCATTGGCGGCCACAGCGCGGGCGGCAGCATTGCGGCGGCCTTGGCGTTGCTGGTGAAGGAGCGGCAGGAGTTTCCGCTGGCCCTGCAAATCCTGGATTATCCGTCGCTCAATATTGCCGAGCGTACTCGCCATAAGCACGTGCTTTCCCGGCGCAAGCAGGTACTTTCCGTAGAGCTAACCGCTTTTTTCAAACACGTCTACGCCCCATGCCCCACCGACTGGACGAACCCACTAGCCTCGCCCTTGCTAGCCGACGACCTGACGGGCCTAGCTCCCGCTCTCATCATCACGGCTGAGTACGACTTGCTCCGCGAGGATGGCAATGCATATGCCGAGAAGCTGCGGCAGTTCGATGTACCCGTCACGCACCGGGAGTTTCAGGGTGTAGACCACGCTTTCACTCACAACGGCCCAAAAGAAGCCGCTGAGCAAGCTTGGAACCTGATGCGCGGGGCGCTGAAAGAGGCTTTTCACGTGCAACACGAGCCATTGCCGTTCAACCTCACGGAAGAACTGGATTAGCCATTATCGGTTAATGTATAAGCGCCTCTTTGTCATCCCGAGCTGCGCGGGGAACTGAGTTAGGTACCTAGGTATCTAACTCAGTCCCTCGCGCAGCTCGGGATGACAACTTGAGCAGACCTTCTTACAAACACCTTCCCCCAAACTTTCCCCTTATGGAAACTGCCACCACACCTCGTCGGATCTTTCAGGTTATCGACGGCAACAAGAAGTTCGTCGGCGACGGGTTCGACGTGACCAGTCCCATGCCGGGGCCACGTATCCGGCAGCTCAGCCCTTTCCTACTCATCGACCACACCGGCCCGATGGAAGTAGCGCCCACCGATGCGCCTCTGGGTACGCCGCCCCACCCGCACCGCGGCTTCGAAACTGTGACCGTCGTGTACCAAGGCTACCTAGCCCACCGCGACACGGCCGGCTACAGCGGCAAAATCGGACCCGGTGATGTGCAGTGGATGACGGCCGGCTCGGGCCTTTTGCACGAAGAACGGCACGAGCGGGAGTTTGCCAAAGAAGGCGGCACGTTGGAGTTAGCCCAGCTCTGGGTGAATGTGCCGAAGAAAGACAAAATGGCTACGCCGCGCTACCAGGAGCTGCCTGCCACTAGCATTCCCAGCCTCGAAACGCCCGACGGCCTAGGTACGATCCGCATCATCGCTGGCGACTACGAAGGCACCCACGGTCCCGCCGAGACCTTCTCCCCTATGATCATGCTGGACGTGCACCTGGCCAAAGGTGCCGACGCCACGTTGCACCTGCCCGCCGACTACAATGTGGGTATCTACGTGGTGAAGGGTGATGTGACGTTCAATGGCGACCGTCCGGCAAAAACCAAGCAGCTCGTGGTGTTTGGCTGGGATTCGTCGGATATCTCCGTCACTTGCGCCGAAGACAGCATCCTGCTGGTGCTAGCTGGCGAGCCCATCGAGGAGCCCCTGGCTACCTACGGCCCTTTCGTGATGAACACCAATAAGGAGCTAATCCAAGCCATGGCCGACTTCGAAAACGGTAGCATGGGCAAGTTCGAAGACGACGAACACGAGCATTAAGCGACGTTGCCCGGTGTAGAGACACATACTTGTGTCTCGTCATTGAACGACCCGGCCTTGAACATCCCTAGGTAAACACCATCAGCAACGATTGAGACACAAGTATGTGTCTCTACATGCTCACCAATTCTTTTTCCTCAACCTAGCTTCTCATGCCCACGAACACTGTTCTTGTAGTTGGCGGCAACGGCATCATCGGCCGCAACGCGGTCAGCCACCTCCTGTCGACCGGCAATTGGAATACCATTGTCACCTCCGCTTCGCCGCTGGATTATGAAACCACAGCGCAATACGTGCAGCTAAACCTGCTTAACCCGGAAGCCGTGGCCCAGCAGGCAGATCAGCTCCGCGAGGTCACGCACGTATTTTACGCCGCTTATATTGAAGGCAAGACCTTGGCCGCCCAAACACAAGTCAACTTGGACTTGCTCCGCAACCTCGTGATTGGATTGGAACAGGTAGCGCCGAATTTCAAGCATGTCACGTTTATTCAGGGTGGCAAGGCCTACGGCGCGCACCTAGGTCGCTACAAAACGCCCGCGCTGGAAACTGATCCGCGCCACTTTCCCCCCAATTTCTACTACAGCCAAGAAGATTTCCTGCGTGAGCACTCCGTGGGAAAAGCCTGGAGCTGGACGTCCGTGCGGCCCGATATTGTGGTGGGTTTTGCCGTGGGCAACCCGATGAACCTAGCCAACCTCATTGCCGTGTACGCCAGCTTGTGCAAGGAGCTAAAGGTGCCGTTCCGCTTCCCTGGCAGCCTAAAAGCCTACGAGGTACTAGTGAACGTGACGGACGCCAATATCCTAGCCAAAGCCATGGAGTGGGTCTCGACGCACGAAGAGTGCAACGAGGAAATCTTCAACGTCACCAACGGCGACATTTTCCGCTGGAGTCAGCTGTGGCCCAAGTTCGCCGAGTACTTCGGGGTGGAATATGCCGAGCCCATCACCTTCCCGCTGCACGAATACATGGAAGACAAAGCCGAGCTGTGGCAGCAAATGGTGGAGAAGTACGGCCTGAAGCAGCACACACTGGATGAGCTAGCTCAGTGGCCCTTCGGCGACTTCATCTTCAACGTAGAAGCCGACGCCTTCTTCGACGTGAATAAATTGCGCCGCTTTGGCTTCCACGAAATGCACCTGGACAGCTTCACGTCCTTCCGCAACCAGTTTGAGCACCTGAAAGCCGAAAAGATCATTCCGTAGGCACGTGCCACGGCGTGCCTTACCGTCAGTTCATTATGACTATCAGGCAGCCAATCCGTTCCATAATTGAACGGGCCGTGGCGTGTCCCGACAACCTCTTTCATGTACTTATGGAGAACCAACCCCTCAGCGGCAAAGTAGCCTTGGTGACAGGAGCTAGCCGAGGCCTGGGCGAAAGCATTGCCCGTACCCTAGCCCGAGCGGGCGCTACCGTAGCCGTAAACTATCACGCCAACCAAGAAGCTGCCGAAGCCCTTGTGCAGGAAATCACGCAGCAGCAAGGCAAAGCCTTTGCTATTCAGGCTGATGTAGCTGATGCACAGGCAGTGGCGCAGCTCTTCCAACAGATAAGAGCGCGAGCCGGCGAGGTCGATATCCTGGTAAACAACGCGGGAATTGGCGTGCCGAAGCCGTTCCTTGAAATCACGCTAGACGACTGGCAGCAGGTATTGCACACCAATCTTACGTCGGCGTTTTTGGTCAGTCAGGCTGCTATTCCGAGCATGATGGCGAAGGGCTTCGGGCGTATTATTACCATCTCGTCGACGGCGGCGCAAACGGGTGGCGTTATCGGCCCGCACTACACGGCCTCGAAAGCGGGCCTGATCGGTCTGATGCACTCCTACGCGTCGCTGCTAGCCCAGCACGGCATTACGGCCAATGCTGTTGCGCCGGCCTTAGTTGAGACGGACATGATCCGGAACAACCCCAAAATCACCCCCGACCTCATTCCGATGAAGCGCTTTGGCCAGCCGCAAGAAGTAGCCGACGCGGTGCTGCTGCTCGCTACCAACGGCTACATCAATGGGCAGACAATCAACGTGAACGGCGGCTTGTACATGAGTTGATGTAGCGCGAAGCCCCTACTTCGCGTACCGCGAAACGACTCGCGCCCGCCGGTCGGACACCTAGGGCGTCCGACCGGTTGTCGTTGCGGATGTATGCAACCCTATTAGGGACAGAAAGAACGATCAACCAAACGCCCGTAGCTGACAACCGGTCAGACGTCTAGGGCATCGGACCGGCAGACGCGAATCGTTCTGCGATACGCCATGCACAAGCCCCGCTAAACCTTATATTCTATGCTTACCCGTCCCATTCCTTCCACCCAACAGCCACTACCTGTCATCGGCCTAGGTACCTGGCAGACGTTCGACACCGCTAGCAAAGCCGCTTATCCAACGCTTCTGCAAACCCTTGACACCCTGCACGCCGCAGGCGGAACAGTTATCGATTCCTCCCCCATGTACGGCCGCTCGGAGGAGGTAATTGGTGACCTGACGGCGCAGTCGACGGCCCGGGAGGAGTTCTTCTACGCCACCAAAGTCTGGACCAAAGGACGCACGGCCGGCATTCAGCAAATGGAAGCCTCGCTTCGCAAAATGCAACGCACCAGTCTCGACCTGATCCAGATTCACAACCTCATGGATTGGCAAACCCACCTCGCCACGCTGCGCGACTGGCAGGCCGCTGGTCAGGTGAAGTATATTGGCATCACGCACTACACCGACAGCATGCATGCTGAATTGGAGCGGGTGCTATCCACGGAACGCATTGATTTTGTGCAGTTCAACTATTCCATCCTCGACCGCCACGCCGAGCAGCGCCTCCTGCCCGCGGCCGCGGCCCGCGGCGTCGCCACGCTCATCAACCGGCCCTTCACCGAAGGAAGCCTACTAAGCCGCGTAAAAAACAAGCCGCTGCCTGCGTGGGCGGCAGAGCTAGGTATCAGTAGCTGGCCCCAGTTTCTACTCAAATTTATCCTCTCGCATCCGGCCGTAACGTGCGTCATTCCCGGCACCCGCGACCCGCAGCACCTCGCCGACAACTTGCAAGCGGGCGAAGGCGAGCTGCCCGATGAGGCCACCCGTGAGAAGATGGCCGCTTTTGTGCGGAGTTTGTAAGGCCGTTCTACCTTTGCCTGACGCTATTTCCGTCCCTCCTATGATCCTACACTGGACCACCAAGTCTTTTCACGACCTAGCTCTTACCGAACTCTATGCTTTGCTTCAGCTCCGCAGCGAAGTATTCGTAGTGGAGCAAACCTGTGCTTTTCAAGACATTGACGGCCAAGACGAGCCTGCCTATCACCTGCTAGGCCTCGCCGAAAACGGCGACCTAGCTGCTTACGCCCGCCTCTTCGACGCCGGCAAGAGCTACGAGCAAGTGAGCATTGGCCGCGTGGTAGTGTCGCCGAAGTACCGGCGCTACGGGCTAGGTCGGGAGCTGATGAAGCAAGCCATCGGGCAGTGCGATTCCCTGTTTGGGCCGCAACCCATTAAGATTGGCGCGCAGTATTACCTACGAGAGTTCTACCAAAGCTTCGGCTTCGAGCAGCAAGATGACATCTACCTTGAAGATGATATTGAGCACATTCACATGCTGCGGCCGTAACACCTAGGCACTTAAAAAACGGTTGTCATTCCGAATGCAGCGAGGAAGCTGAGTTATAATACTTATAGCTCAACTTCCTCGCTGCACTTGGAGCAATGGCTGCTACTGCTTGGCGCCGCACTCCGCGCAGAACCGCTGATCGGCTTTCATGCTCGTGCCACAGTCTACACAAAACTTCTCCTTGCCTTGAGCCGCTATATTCGACGTGCCGCACTCGGGGCAGAACTTCTGGCCGGGGTTCAGTTTGGCGTTGCACTGCGGGCACTGCGCTATGCCACCACGGTTCAGGAAGTCCAAGTCTTTGGTGTAATCCTGCTGACGAGTTTTGGTATAAATCTGCTCGCGGCTAGCTTGGGCTTGCTGGGAAGCTAGCTCCTCGTGTTCGTCAGGGGCGCAGTCTTCGCAGAGGCCGGCTTTGCTGTTCCAGCACACATCGGGGCATACCCAGTGGCCGCAGCGCGTACATTGCTTGAAGTGCTGTTTGCCTTCTAATACCGCTTTTTCCAGGGCCTCATCGTGGGCTTTGCCGCCAATAGCGCGCTGCACGTGGTAGGCGGCATTGCCGGCATCGGAGAAGAGCCCGCCAAATAGGCTGCCGGCGGCGCGCATTAGCTCACCCGCAATACCAACACCGTTAGGCTGAAACCGCGACATGTGTCCGTTGCGGCACTTGTCGCAGTAGAACTTGAACTGAAAGCCTTTGTCAGTGGACAGATCATCGTGGTTGGCGACAAACTGAATCATGTTGCTCATAGCGGCTGGGGTAATACTCGGTTGGAGGGAGTTGTCTTCGAATCGTTTACTGGTGGGCCAAAAGTAACATTTCTAATAAGCTATTTATCTGTTCAGGTAATTTCATCAGACAGGCTCAGTTTTCAAAGGCTGAATTAATAAGAAAAAGCCGTCGTGCTGAGCTTGTCGAAGTATTACGCGTGTATTGGTAAACCTAATGATTAAGGTTACGCTTGCACGCTTGAAACTTCAATAAGCTTAGTACGACGGCTTTTATTAAGGCTTTTTACGGAAGCCCAACTTACTGCCTTATGAGAAACCTAGCACCGGGTGAGGTTGATACAGTTCTTCTAGCCGCTTGATTTCTTCGCCTGAAAGCTTCACCGAAACAGCCGCTACGGCGTCTTCGAGGTGACCAGGCTTACTGGCCCCCACGATGGGCGACGTGATAACCGGCTTCGATAGCATCCAAGCCAAGGCAATTTGGGCGTTGGGTAAGCCGTGCTGCTGCGCAATTTCCGTCACGCGGTCAGCTACGTCGAAATCATCATTGCGGCCGTAGAGTGACTTGCCGAAGTTGTCGGTTTTGGCCCGCTCAGTTTCGTTGCGCTCCTTGCTGCGGCCACCCGTGAGCAGCCCGCGGGCCAGCGGCGACCAAGGAATCACGCCAATCTTCTGATCCGCACACAGCGGCAGCATCTCGCGCTCTTCCTCCCGATACACGAGGTTATAGTGCGGCTGCATGCTTACGAAACGCGTCCAGCCGTGCAAATCAGCTAGGTACAGTGCCTGCGCAAATTGCCACGCATACATCGATGACGCGCCGATGTAGCGAGCCTTGCCCGCCTTCACTACGTCATGCAGCGCTTCCAAGGTTTCTTCAATGGGTGTGTCGTAGTCCCAGCGGTGAATCTGGTACAGGTCGACGTAGTCGGTGCCGAGCCGTTTAAGGCTCGCATCGATGGCGCTCATGATGTGCTTACGCGAGAGGCCCCGGTTGTTCGGATCTGACCCCATGGGGTTGTATACTTTGGTGGCTAGCACTACCTCGTCGCGCTTGGCAAAGTCGCGTAGGGCGCGGCCTACTACCTCTTCGCTGGCACCGTTGGAGTACACGTCGGCCGTGTCGAAGAAGTTGATACCTAGCTCTAGCGCTTTCTGGATGAAGGGGCGGCTCTGCTCCTCGTTCAGGGCCCAGGGCCACCGGTCGGTGGGCGTGCCGTAGGTCATTGTGCCCAGGCAGATTTTAGAAACTTTCAGGCCGGTCTGGCCTAAGCGAATGTAGTCCATGAGGGGTGTTTTGGTTTGGTGGTGTTGTATACGCCGGCCTCCGACGAGAGGTCGTTGTTGAGGTAGCGCCCGCTAGTGTTAGCCTAGCCCCACCACACTTCCAAGCTAAGCGCTAGAATCACTCGATTGTCCTATGCTAACGACCCCGGTTGTATACAATTCTTGATAGCTTAAGCACAATAAAATGCATCATGAAGTTGGTATAGTTTGATGATTTTTCTAGTATTACGCCTCCGATCTACTTACAAGCGCTAGTATTTTACTAGATACTTCGGTATAACTATCTGCTCTTCAGACTATTATACCGAGTAAAAACCTGACACAATCGATTGTGGCAAACGATTGCAGAAATCGATTGCGTCAAACGATTGAACAGATTAACTTACCGAATACTGCTACTGTAAGTCTTTGTCAAACACTTTTTCCGTCGTCTCTCACCATGTAATTCTCCTACTGTATGCATCGACTCCCACCTCGCCTATCCGGCCCAGTTATTAATACCCCTAGCGTACCCTCTTTGTGTCACTAAACTCCTACCTAAGCTTATGAAAAGAACAATACGAACTAATTTTGTTCGTAGCGCAGTTCGTGGCTCTCTGGTGCCATTAGCTTTATGTGCCTCGGTTAGCGTCGCCTCCGGCGCCTCCGAAGAAGAAGATGCACGCTACACACCTGCGCTAAAACGCGCTACGACGAGCACCACAGCGCCGCTCGTGAAAGCAGCCGACGTCACTGTTCGAGGCGTTGTGACTGATACTAAAGGCGAGCCGCTACCCGGCGTTAACGTGGTGCTGAAGGGCACTACCCGAGGCGTGACAACAGATGCCCAGGGCCAGTTCTCGCTGAACGTACCAGAGGGAGGCAGCACGCTCGTCTTTTCCTTTATCGGATTCCAAACCCAGGAGCTACCCGCCTCGAGCACTGCTCGCATGAGCATCAAGCTAGCGGCTGATGAGAAAGCACTGGACGAAGTAGTAGTAGTAGGCTACGGCACCCAGTCGCGCGCGACAGTAACGGGCGCAGTAAGCAGCGTTAAATCTGAGGACATCTTGCGTACACCGGCGGCAGCAGCCACCAGCGCACTGGTAGGTCGTGTGCCCGGCATTACGGCTCGTCAGCCCGACGCCCGTCCTGGTAACGGCTCGACCATTCAGATCCGTAATCTAGGCGACCCGCTGTATGTAATCGACGGCATTGTGTCCGACGTAGGCCAGTTCAACAACCTAGGTATTGCCGACATTGAAAACGTCTCGATTCTAAAAGACGCCTCCGCTGCTATCTACGGTCTGCGCGCCGCCAACGGCGTGGTGCTAGTGACTACCAAACGAGGCAAGACCGGGCAGAAGCCGACCATCAGCATCTCGGGCTATTATGGCTTGCAGAACTTTACGAAGTACCCGCACCCGGCGAATGCTTACCAGCACCAGCGCGCTCTGGTTGAATCGGAGCAAAACCTAGCCCAGCAGGCACGCCGTGCGCCCAACGTAGTGAATGACCCTGTATCGGGCACCCCTCTGACGGCTGCTGAGCTTGAAAAGTGGCGTGTGGGCACCGAGAAGGGATACCAGAGCTACGACTACTACAAGATGGTGATGCGGCCTAACGTGCCGCAGTACTTTGTGAACGGCAGCCTCTCGGGTGGAAGCGACAACGTAACGTACTATCTGTCGGGCACCCACTTAAGTCAGGAAGCACTCATCAAAGACTTTCACTTTAAGCGCACTAACCTGCAATCCAACATTGAAGCTAGGGTAACACCCCGGTTGAAAATTGGTACGCAGATCAGCGGCCGTTACGAAGACCGCTTTCAAGCGGGCGTGCCGGGTTTGGATGACTACTTCAACCCTTTCCTGAGCATCTTTAGCATGTGGCCCACCGAGCGGCCGTATGCGAATGATAATCCCAAGTACATTAATCAGACGCACAACGTCAACGTTAACCCGGCTACTTACGCCGTCGATATTACGGGTCCTATTCAAGAAGACACCCGCGCGGCCAAAGCCAATATTTTTGCGGAGTACAGCTTTGACTTTGGTTTGACGGCTCGCGCCACGGGCTCCTACAACTACACTAACTTCAACTTCGACGGCTTCGAGTATACCTACAACGCGTACAAATACGACCCAACCAATGATGCCTACAACGTGGTGGCGGGGGGCGGCAACCAAAACCCCTGGCGCGAAACCCGCCGTCGCAACACCCTCGACCGTTTTGGACAGCTTCAACTGAATTACAACAAGCAGTTTGGCGACCATGGCGTTGCGGCGGTAGCGGCCTACGAGCGCTACGACACCGACGACCGCTACAGCGTTATTCACACTGTACCGCCTAACAATACCATTCCTATTCAGTTATTTGCCAGCCAGGATTACCTAGCTGATGAGCGCTACGAACGAGCTAGAGCAGGCTACATTGGCCGGGTAAACTACAACTACAAGCAGAAGTACTTGGTAGAAGTGCTCGGTCGTTACGACGGCTCGTGGCTGTTCGCGCCCGGTAAGCGCTACGGCTTCTTCCCAGCAGCTTCTGTTGGCTGGCGTCTCACGGAGGAGTCTTTCCTCAAAGGAAGTAGCGTACTAAGTGAGTTGAAGCTACGCGGTAGCTATGGCCGCACCGGTGCGGACGACTTGGATGACCCCAACAACAATACCTACTTAGTTCCTCCTTACAGCTACCAACCGGGTTACGACTTCCCCTCCGGCAGCGCTATTTTCAACGGCAATTACGTGTTTGGCGTGCGGCCGCGCGGCTTACCTGTTACGACGCTCTCGTGGGTAACGAATATCTCGTCGAACGTTGGCGTAGACTTCGGCTTCCTTAATGGCAAGATATCAGGTCAGTTCGACGTATTTGAGCGTCGCCGCAAAGGGTTACCCGCTGCCCGCTACGACCTATTGCTACCCAGCGAAGTAGGTTATGCGCTGCCGCAGGCTAACCTGAACACCGATGCTACTCGTGGCATTGAAGGCCAATTAACCTACTCCAACCAAGCCGGAGGCCTCACCTATACGGTAAGCGCCAACGCTACCTTAGCCCGGCGCCGCGACCTGCAACAGTATAAGCCTCGCTTTGGCAACTCCTTGGATGAATACCGCAACTCCTTTGTAGATCGGTGGGGCAATATCAACTGGGGCTACCAAGTGATTGGGCAATTCCAATCTGAGCAGCAAATTGCCGACTATACGGTTAATAACGATGGCCAGGGCAACCGCACGCAGCTACCGGGTGACTTCATCTACAAAGACGTGAACAATGACGGCCTGATCAATGGCCTCGATGAGCGTCCTATTGGCTACATTGAGGGGGCGCCACCCTTGTTCAACTATGCCTTCAATACGACCTTAGGCTACAAGGGCTTTACGCTGAGCTTCGATATTGTAGGGGCTGGCATGCAAACCTTCCGCCGCGAGGTGGAGCTACGCATCCCATTCCAGAACAACGGCACCTCACCCAATTACATCTTCGAAGACCGCTGGCACCACGCCGACCCTTACAACGCGGATAGCCCCTGGATACCCGGCAAGTACCCGCCCGTACGACGCGACGCCGCTGGTCATGCGAACTATAACAACCGCAATGACTTCTGGGTCAGCAACGTCCGCTACTTGCGCCTACGTAACTTGGAGGTAGGTTACAACATCCCAAAACCTGTCCTGAGCAAAGTTGGCGTTTCGGCCTGCCGCGTGTATGTGAATGCCACTAACTTGTACGTGCTGACGAACATCAAAGACCTTGATGTTGACCCCGAGATTTCTTCTAACGGTGGTCTGATTTATCCTCCCCAGCGCTTGTTCAACGCCGGTTTTGCTATTAGCTTTTAATTCTTCCCGCCTGACTCATGAAGCTCTCTTATAAAACCTTTATCCTGAGCCTAGGTCTGCTGACGGGTTTGTCGGCTTGCGAGAAGGATTTCCTCGAACGCGAATCGCCTACCATCGTTAAGGAAGAGCAGATCTGGAACGACCCCAACCTGATTACCAGCTTGCTGGCTAATTACTACGACCGCCTGCCTTCTCACTCGCAGATTGATGCTGGCTGGGAACAGTTCACCGCTTACGACGAGGCGCTGTGGGCTGGCAACGGCAACGGGCCCAATGACCTTTTCACCTTTGCCAACAACCGCTGGACGTACTGGGATTATGGTCTGATCCGGGACATTAACCTAGCCCTCGATAACCTCGACAAGTTCAGCACAACGCTGTCGGATACGCAGAAAACGCAGTTCAAATCGGAGTTACGTTTCCTGCGGGCTTACGTGTACTTCGAAATGGTGAAACGGATGGGCGGTGTGCCTATCATCACCAATCAGCTGATCTACGACTTCAGCGGCGATGCTTCTGCCCTGCAGAATCCACGCAACAAGGAGTCGGAAGTATACGACTTCATCGCCAGCGAGCTAGATGCGATTAAGGGCACCATTGGCAATGACGGCAGCAACACCCGCGCCAACCGTTACACAGCCATGGCGCTGAAGAGCCGGGCCATGCTCTACGCCGCTTCTATTGCTAAGTACAACTCCTTATCAGGCCTCAACATTCAGACGGCGGGCGGGGAAGTTGGCATCCCTTCGTCGCGGGCGACGGAGTACTACCAGAAGTCACTGGATGCTTCCAAAGAGGTAATTGCCGGGCCGTACGCGCTGTACCGCACCAACCCCAACCTAGGGGAAAACTTCTTTGATGCTATTACCAAGAAAGCGCCGAACTCCGAGGTGATTTTCGCTAAGGATTTTCTGACGGCTAAAGGCCGACGGCACGGCTTCACCTACGACAACATTGCCCGCGGCATTCGGGAGGATAACTTGTCGTCTTCCATCATCTCGCCCATCCTGAACCTGGTAGAAGCCTACGAGTACCTGGATGGCACCTCCGGGCAAATCAGAACACGCAACGCCGCCGACACCGATTATATCTACTACGACAACCTGAGCGCTCCCTTTGCCAACAAGGACGCCCGCCTCTACGGCACCGTTATCTACCCCGGCTCTACTTTCAAAGGGCAGGAGGTACAAATTCAGGCTGGCGTAAAGGTTTGGAATGCGACGACCAATGCCTATCAGACCATTGAAGGGGGACTTGGCAGCACATATTCTCCACCTGCTTTCCCCAACGGCGACAACAAGCTGCTGACGGGCAGCTCAGGTCCACAAGCTACCCAGGTGGAAGTTTCCAACACGGGCTTCTATCTGCGCAAGTACATCGACCCAGTGCCTAAGACGAGTACTCGCGGTATCTTGAGCGACGTGTGGTGGGTACGTTTCCGCCTTGGCGAAATACTGCTCAACGCCTCCGAAGCAGCCCTCGAGCTAGGGCAGACGAACGATGCGCTGACCTACGTGAATCGCGTACGGGAGCGGGCTGGCTTCCCAGCCAACAGCCTCACAGCTAGCACGCTGAACATTGCGCGCCTGCAAAATGAGCGCCGGGTAGAGCTAGCTTTCGAAGACCACCGCGTGTGGGATTTGAAGCGCTGGCGCATTGCGCACCAAGTGTGGAACGGTAACGCCAATACGTATAGCGCTGTGGCCTACGTACTGTTCCCCTACCGCGTGGTGCGCCCCGGTAGCCCCCTCGACGGCAAGTACGTGTTCGACCGTAAAGTGGCACCCCGCTTCCGCACCCCGCGCAACTTCCAGGTGCTCAATTACTACTCCTTCATCGACCAGTCGGTTATCAACAACAACCCTAAGATTGTTCGCAATCCTTTCCAATAAGGTCTTCTCATGAAAGCACTATTCAACCTCTTTTTGGTCGGCGCCTTCTTGTTGACCGGTTGTGACCTCGATAACGTGGACCCACCTAGCTCGACCCTCAGCGGACGAGTGCTCTACCAGGATCAGCCTGTAGGCGTGCGTACCAACGGTGTGCAACTGGAGCTTTGGCAGCGTGGCTATCAGCTATTCACTAAGATTCCGGTGTACGTCAGCCAGGATGGTACTTATTCAGCCACCTTGTTTGATGGAAACTACAAGCTCGTACGCCTTCGCGACAGCGGCCCTTGGGTAAACAACACCGACAGCATCGACGTGCAAGTGAAAGGCAATACGGTAGTCGACGTGCCAGTACAGCCTTACTACGTTGTGAGCAATTCTCGTTTCGAGAAGTCTGGCAACAATATTAACGCCACTTGCCGCGTGAGCCGAGTTGCTACTGGTCGGAACATAGAATCTGTTACCCTCTTTGTAAGCTCCACGCAATTTGTAGACACCAACAATGGCGCGGTACAGACAGAAGCCGAAACAAAATTGAACATACGCAACGTACTGGCCGGTTCAGCATTAGCCGATCTGAATAAGGACTTGAATCTAACTTACATTGTACCTGGTTCCTTAAAGGGCTACTGCTATGCTCGTGTAGGGGTAAAAACCCAAGGTGTGGCAGAGTTATTCTATTCGCCGGTGCAAAAAATAGACTTCTAACAGTCATTAGATACGTTTATCACTGTCAAAAAAGGACGGCCAATCGGCCGTCCTTTTTTTAAGCTGCCAACCCAATCAATCATCAATAGACCAGCTAGGAACTCTCTACCGTTCCGAGCAACATGAGGAATCTGAGTAAGTCGCTGCCTGCGATAGTCACGCAGATTTTTCGCCACGTTGCACCGAATAGCAGAGAGACCCTAGCTTGTTCTTCCTACTATTCTCGCGCATGCCTCATTGTGTCCCCCTTTCTTCTATGAGTCGCTCTGCTTTGCTACTCGGCTTCACGATAGCAGCTAGCTTTTTACCGAACAGTACACAAGCCCAACGCCGCGCCAAAGCACCTACTGCTGCCTCCACCGAGCGTACCTGGATGGCCGATAATGGCAACGGCACTTTCACCAACCCGCTCTTCTACGAGGAGTTTTCCGACCCTGACCTAATCCGCGTCGGCAACGACTTTTATCTGACCGGCACCACCATGCACACCATGCCGGGTCTGCCGGTGCTGCACTCCAAAGACCTAGTTAACTGGGAGCTGATGAGCTACGCGGCTGAGAAGCTAGACTTCGGCCCGGCTTACCGCCTCGAAGATGGCAAGAGCGTGTATGGCCAAGGCATTTGGGCGCCTTCGTTTCGCTACGCGCGGGGCAAGTTCCACATCTTTACCAACGTGAACGGGCGCACCACCCAACTCTACACCGCCACCAACCCGGCTGGCCCCTGGACGCACACAGAACTAAAAAAATCGTTCCACGACCTGTCGGTGCTCTTTGATGACGATGGCAAAACCTACGTTATCTGGGGTTACGACGAGCTGAAGATTGCTGAGCTGACCGACGACCTCACCGATACCAAGCCTGGCACTGAGCAGGTGCTCATCCCGAAGGGCAGCGGTGTGGGCGAAGGCTCACACTTCTACAAAATCGACGGCAAGTACTACATCACCAACACCATCTACGACCCAGTTGGCATGATGGTATGCGCCCGCGCCGACAAGGCGACCGGCCCCTATGAAGTAACGGTCATCAGCGCCGAAGAGGCCCTAGGTATCGGGGTGAACTGGCGCTTGCAGCCGGGCCGCACACCTCCGTTCAAGCTCACGCAGCCTACCAATGATTTCTCCTCGGCCATCCCGATGCACCAGGGCGGCATCGTGCAGACGCCCACCGGCGAGTGGTGGGGCTTCTCGATGATGGACTACAATGCCGTAGGTCGCCTGCTGACCATCTCACCCGTCACGTGGACCAACGGCTGGCCCTACTTCGGCTTACCCGGCAACCTGAAACGCTCGCCCCGCACCTGGGTCAAGCCCAACACGGGAGCTAGCTCGCCGCCCATGGCGCCCTTCAAGCGCAACGACGAGTTCAGCACCAGCAAGCTCAATCCACTCTGGCAATGGAACCACTTGCCAGATGATAGCAAATGGTCGCTGACGGAGCGCAAGGGCTTCCTGCGCTTGCACGCCTTACCCGCCAAAGACTTCTTCTCGGCGCGCAACTCGCTTACTCAACGCGCCATCGGCCCCGAATCGACACCCACAACGGAACTGGAGCTGAAAGGCTTAAAGGTGGGTGACGTGGCGGGCTTAGCGTTGCTCAACTTCCCGTACACCTGGATCGGGGTGGCGCGCACGGCAGAAGGCTTTGAAGTTCAGCAGTACGACCAGCAAACGGAGAAGCTAGAGCGCCAGCCGATCAAAGCCTCCAAAGTGTGGCTGCGGGCGCACTGTAACTTCGACACCGACCTAGCTACCTTGCACTACAGCACCGACGGCGCCACGTTTCAGGCAATGGGTGGCGAAATCAAGCTGCCGTATCAGCTTCGTACGTTCCAGGGTATTCGCTACACGTTGTTCAACTTCAACACGCAAGGCACCGCTGGTGGCTACGCCGACTTCGACCGATTTGTGGTCGATCAGCCCCGCGCCAAAGGCTTAACCCAACCCATTCCAGTGGGCAAAACCATCACCCTCACCTGCCTAGCTGACAGCACGGTGCTCATCAACTGGCGCGGCTGGCTGCGCCCCGTGCCGCTGAACAGTCCGCTGGCGAAAGGCAACGCCTCGCGCTTCCGCGTGGTGGATCGAGGGCAAGGGCGCGTTGCGCTCGAATCGGCGGGCGGCGCGGAGTCAGAAGGTGGCCTAGTGACGGCAGTAGGCTTGGCAGGTATGGGCGAAGTGCGCATCATCAAGGGCGAACCTAGCAACGCCAGCACGTTTCAGTGGCAAGACATGCTGCGGGGCGATTTGATGCTGATGAACCTCAGCAACCACCGCTACTTGCTCGCCATCCCGCGCAGCGGCAGCCTTTGCGCCGCCGACGCCCCCGGCACCCACCCCGACCGAAAAGATGGTGCGTGCTTCTCGTGGCAAGTAGTAACTGAATAATAGGATAAACCTCAGAGCAAAGCCATCTGCCGGCCGGACGCCCTAGGGGCAGACAGCTTTGTTCTGGGAGCCGTATGGGTACTTACCTTGTTACGTTAGGCTTGCAACCATTACAGGCGACGTAGGCTCCTGCTTACATGAAACGCTACTCTACCCCTTTGTATGCTGCCGGCCTAGCTATCATGTTGCTGCTCACCAATTGCCAGAAAGAGTCGGAAGCAGCAGTACCGGAGCAATGTCAACTTACTCCTGATCCGGGTCCGTGCAATGCCGCTTTCGTTCGGTATTACTATGACCCCAAGGAGCAGAAGTGTATGCCATTTACCTGGGGTGGTTGCGGAGGCACTGTCCCCTTCAACACCTTGCAAGAGTGCAAGGACTGTGCAGGCAAATAGGAGCAGCCATGGCATAAAACCGGGAGCTACGAAGCACACACCTGCTAAAAGTTGCTGGTAGCCTGTCGGGATAAGGCTAGGTTCTGTGGATTGCTGCAACACCATGCTTGGTAGTGCGTCTGTTTTCACGTACTACATTGCATCAACCCTAGCTTTCCCGCATGAATAGAATTCGACTATTCTCCGTTTGCGGTCTGCTCCTGCTCAGCGCCTTTGTGCTGCACAGCTACAGCCGACCGCCTACGCCCCTACGTCCGCTCAAACCCAAGTTCCAGCTGGAGGAAACGACCATTGCCGACGTGCACCAAGCTCTTAAGAAGGGCGACTGCAACTGCGAGCAACTCGTGACGGCGTACCTACGGCGCATTGAGGCCTACGACCAGCCCACCAAGCTGAACGCCATTATCCTGACCAACCCCCAGGCGCTTGAAACGGCCCGGCAGCTCGATGCCGAGTACCAGAAAACCAAGAAGCTGCGGCCCCTGCACTGCATTCCGCTCATCGTAAAGGACAACTACAACACGGCCGGCTTGCAGACCACCGCTGGTTCGCTAGCGATGAAAGGCTTCGTGCCGACAGAGGATGCTACCACGGTGAAATCGTTGAAGGCAGCCGGGGCCATTGTGCTGGCCAAGTCGAACATGGCCGAGTGGGCGTTTAGCCCTATGGTGTCGATCAGCTCCATTGCCGGCGAGACGCTGAACCCCTATAACCTACTGCATGTGCCGGCCGGTTCGAGCGGTGGCACGGCCGCGGCGGTAGCGGCTAATTTTGGCACGGCCGGGCTAGGTACTGATACCGGTAATTCTATCCGCGGGCCATCGTCGCACAATGCGCTGGTGGGCTTCCGGCCGACCCTAGGTCTGGTGAGCCGGGCCGGCATTGCGCCGCTGTACTTGCGCAACGACACCGGCGGCCCCATGACCCGCACCGTCGCCGACGCTACCCGCCTGCTTGAAGTGATGGCTGGTTACGATCCCGCCGACCCGCTCACAAAATACAGCGAAGGCAAAATTCCCAAAAGCTACCAGCAGTACCTCGACAAAAACGGCCTGAAAGGCGCCCGCATCGGCGTGCTGCGAACCCTGAGCGAGCGGGACCCTGATCCGCAGGTGAAAGTCCTCTTCGAGCAAGCTATAGCCGATTTGAAGAAAGCCGGCGCCATCATCGTCGGCCCCGTCGAGATTCCCGACTTTGCCAACGTGAGCAAGGATCAGTGGTGCTCCGTGTTCGAGCACGATATCAACGAGTACCTCGCGGGCCTAGGTCCGCAGGCGCCGGTGAAGAACCTCAACGAGATTGTTGCCTCCGGTAAGTTCGCCCCATACATCGCCCAGAACCTCACCTACCATCAAAAGAGCGCCGTGACGCCGGAAGGCACCACCTGCGCCGATCCGTACACCGACCCTAAGCGCATTGCCTTCCGCAAAGCCGTGACTGATGTGATGGACCGCTATCAGCTCGGGGCTCTCATCTATCCCACCTGGAACAACCCTCCCGCGAAAGTTGGCGACTTCAAAGGGTACAAGGGCGATAACAGCCAACTCATTGCCCCGCACACCGGCCAACCGGCTTTCACCGTGCCCATGGGCTTCACCTACGACAACCTACCGGCAGGCTTGCAGTTCTTAGGCCGCTCCTTCGACGAGCCGACGCTCATCAAGTACACCTACGCCTACGAGCAAGCCACTAAGCACCGTAAAGCGCCCGCGCTTTTTCCAGCCTTGTCTAAGTAAGAACACTGCGCCCTCTGCGAAAACCTCTGCGTCCTCTGCGGGCTAAAAGTCGTTGTTACGGCTTGAGCCCGCAGAAGGCGCAGAGGTTTTCGCAGAGGGCGCAGTGTTCTTACGTTTAAAAATCAGTTGGCTCGCCCAAGTGAGCGAAATCGTCGATTTCCTTGAGCATAGCTTGCAACTTCTGCCGCACCATTTGGTAGGCGAAGCCGCCGAGCAGCAGGTGCGTGGGCGGGTTGGGTAGGCGCACGAGTTGGTACATGGCTTCGGCAGCTTTCACCGGGTCGCCGGCTTGGTTACCGTCGCGGCCTAGCGAGGCTTTCAGACCCTCACCTACGGAGCTGGCGTAATCGGCAATCTTGTTTTCGGTGTACGTGGCCGAGGCGCCGGCCCACTTGGTGCGGAACGGTCCCGGCTCCACGTTGGTGACGTGGATACCCAGCGGCTTGAGCTGCGCGGCCATCGACTCGCCTAGGCCTTCTAGCGCGAACTTCGACCCGTTGTAGATGCCCGCGTGCGCCATCCCAATAATTCCACCTACCGAGGTGACGTTGAGAATGTGTCCCGACTTCTGCGCCCGCATGTGGGGCAGCACCGCCCGCACGATCCGCAGCGGCCCATATACGTTTACGTCGAATTGACGCTGCACTTCCTCCTCCGAAATTTCCTCAATGCTGCCCAGCGAGCCGTAACCGGCGTTGTTCACCACTACATCGAGGCGACCAACGGCATCGATGGCTTGCTGTACGGCGGTGGTTACTTGCTCCGCGTTCGTCATGTCGGCCAGCACTCCTAGGCTCTGGCCGGGCGCTTTTTGGGAGAACTCCTCGACTTGTTCGGGCTTGCGGAAGGTGGCTACTACCCGGTCGCCTTTCTATAGTAGCAGCGTCGCTAGTGCTTCACCTAGGCCGGTGGAAGCGCCAGTGATAAACCAATTCTTTTGCGTCTCAGCCATGCGTTGACTTTCTACTTGTGTCTTAGCAATTAAAACTTCACCACGATTTTGCCGAAGTGCGAGCCATTGCCCATAAACTGCAAGGCCTCTTTCACTTGGTCGAATTCGAAGGTTTTGCCGATGATGGGTTTGATGTTGTTCTGGTCGAAAGCCTTGAGCAAATCGGTCAGCATCTCGGTGCTGCCCACATAGATGGATTGCAGCCGGTTCATAAAAATGGGCGCCATTTGCAGGCTCTTGGCATCCTCGGGCGAGGCGGGCCCACCCACGGCCCCGATCAGGAAGATGCTGCCGCCGGCCTTCACCGCCTTCAGCGACTGGGCTAGCTTACCCGCTACTTCCACCACGTAGTTCACGCCTTCGCCCTGGGTCAGCTCGCGGACTTTCGTTTCCCAATCTGGCGTTTCCTGGTAGTTGACGGTTAGGTTGGCGCCGAGGCTTTTAGCCCGACCTAGCTTTTCGTTGCTGCTCGACGTGATAATGGCTTGTGCACCAAATAGCTTGACGATTTGCAAGCCAAAGATGGATACACCGCCCGTGCCTTGCAGCAGCACCGTATCGCCGGGCTTGAGCTGCGCTTGAAGCGCCAGGGCATGCCAGGCCGTAACGCCTGCGCAAGGAAAACACGCGGCCTCTTCGTAGGAAAACGAATCAGGTACTTTCACCACCGCTTCTTCGTCGAAGGCTACGTACTCGGCTAGCACACCGTCGGTACTGCCACCTAGGGAGGCGTGCGTTTTGGCAAGGGAGAAAGGTCCGGCGTGCCACTCAGGAAAGAAGTTGACGGCCACCCGGTCGCCCACCTTAATTTTAGTTACGGCCGCGCCAACTTCCGTCACTAAACCTGCCGCGTCGCTGAACGGGATGAATGGCAGCTTTTCGCCGGGATAGCCAAACCAGCCGTTGGCCAGGGCCCAGTCGCGGTAATTAAGAGAAACCGCTTTTACTTGAATTTTAACTTGTTTGTCGTTGACGGTGGGTTCGTCGTAGTCGCCGAGTTGGAAGTTGTCCAGACTTTTGGGGGCGTGCAGTTTATAGGCTTTCATGAGAGTAAAGCTGATTCGAGCTTATTCAACTCCCTGACTAAGCTTGATGTTTTTCCGCGTGGCGGTGTTACTGTGCTTGGTTGCTTGCTGGAGCCTTGTCGTCCTTTTTGGTTATGTCGCTGGAGAAAACGACAAAAATAGCACCCGCAGCCATCAACAAAGCCCCCACGATAAGCTGCCAATTCACTTTGTCTTTCAGGAAAATGACGGCTAAGGTGATGGAGAAAACCAACGACACTTTGTCCAGCGACGACGTGCGCGAAGCGGCACCTAGCTTCAGCGCGTAAAACGAGCACAGCGACGACAGGCACGTGACAACGCCCGCTATGATCAAGTAAATCCAAGCCTTGCGCTCGATACGGCCTAGATCGGGCAGGTTCCCCTGAAAAATCACCACTGACCACGACACAATCAGAATCAGCACCGATTGGATGGCGAAAGCGAGGCTTGAATCAACGTTTTTGATGCCTGCTTTCGACAGGGTAACCACTACCGCCGCCAGAAACGCCGCCGACAAAGAAAAAAGAACCCACATACGCTTTGGCTATCCGGCTTTTATAACACCACACCTATCCGATCTGCCGGTCAGGCTATCTGCCTAACAGTACGGCTGCCTAGGCACTTGGTTGTTTACCTCGTTGGAGCTCAGCGCTAACAACATGCGGGGCGGTTTTGGGGTACAATGGCTCGGTTTGGTTCTGCCCCAACCCGATGACGAACCGGCAGTATTGCGGTCGATTGCCGGTCGGACGCCTTAGGCGTCCGACTAGTTGTTGTAGAATGAGATGCTAGAATGAGTTGCGTGCACCTAGGTCTGCGACGACAACCGGTCGGACGCCTAGGGTGTCGGACCGACGAACATCAGCAAAGGGCAGCCTACCAGCACATGCTTTTACTTACTCGATTTATGCGTCAGAAGCTTATTCTCTTCACTGCTTTACTTACTCTTCTCTTTCAAACGGTTTCAGCCCAAAACCTAACCGGTCCGCGCGGAGAGGTTTTCAGCCGTCGCATCGTTGCGCGCCAACTCAGCGACCCGTGGGAGGTGACGTATGGTCCGGATAATTACCTCTGGGTCACGGAGGCGAAAGGTTACCGCGTCAGCCGCATCAACCCCGCCGACGGCAGCAAACAAGTGCTGCTCGACATCAGCAAGGAGCGGCAGTTTCCGCGCTACGATAAGATCCCCGAGAGCATTGATGGCGGTAAGCCCTGGCCCCAGGGTGGCCTGATGGGCATGGCGTTGCACCCACAGCTTTTGCAAGGCAAGCCCTACGTGTATCTGGTTTACCTCTACCGCTTTGCGAATGCCGATGTGCCCGGCAAAGGTGGCAAACCCAACTACGGCGGCTACTACTTCACCACGCGTTTGGTGCGCTACGAGTACAACCCGCAGGCGCAAAAGCTAGGTAACCCCGTCACGCTCTGCGACACCATTCCCGGCAGCAGCGACCACAACGGTGGCCGCTTGGCTGTTGCACCCGTTGAGGGCAAAGACTACCTCTTTTACGGCATCGGCGACCTAGGTGCCGGACAGTTCGACAACGGCGGGCGCCCGAACCACGCCCAGCAAACCAACTATTACGAAGGCAAAATTCTGCGCTTCAACCTGGAGCCAGATGCCGACACCAACGCTTCCGACAAGTGGGTGCCCAACGACAACCCCTTCTCTACTGCCGTCCGCCAAAACGCTGTGTGGACGTACGGCAACCGCAATCCGCAGGGGCTAGCGTATGCCGTCATCGGCGGCGTGGGACATTTGTATTCTTCCGAACACGGCCCCTTCTCCGACGATGAAGTGAACTTGCTGGAACGCGGCAAAAACTATGGGCATCCGCTGGTGCTTGGCTACAACGACAACAACTACAACGGTTTGGCCGCGGGCGTGTCGGAGCATGCCATGCTGCCCGGTGTGTGGCACACGACGTATCCTTTCATTAAAAGCGAAAACGAGAATGCGAAAGCCATCGGTGCCTCCTACCGCGACCCGATCAAGACGCTGTACCCAAACTCGAACGCCTTCCTCAACAAGCTCTTCGTCAAGACCCGCAACCATGACCCTGACACGCCCGAGTGGCCCTCCGAAGCCCCGAGCAACATTGCTGTGTATACAGCGGCGGCCATTCCGGGCTGGCAGAACTCCCTCCTACTGCCTACCCTCAAGCACGGTAAGCTCATTCGCCTGCAACTGAACGCAGCCGGCACCGGCGTTGTAGGCGATACGCTCACATATTTCCGGGCGCCCGTCCGCTACCGTGACCTAGCTTTCTCCCCCGACGGCACTAAAATCTACCTGGCCACGGATAGCTCCTCGGTCACCTCTGGGCCATCGAAAGAAGATCCGCAGGGCACCAACTGCAAAGGGTGTTTAGTAGAATTCACCTACCAAAGTGGCGGCAGCTCGCCTAAGCCTAGCCCATCTTCGAGCAAAGCGCCAGCCCCTAAGACTGCCATTCCTACCCCAACATCGCGTCGGCGTCAGTAGCCTGAGAAACCTATGGAAGGAAGAGCATCATGCTTCATTTGGCGTCCGCTGGTTGAAGCATCTCTACCGCTTCGTTGCCCAATGTAGAGGCGCAATATTTTGCGTCTGGTCGTTGCTGATGTTGTTTACCTAGGTCGTTCTAGGTGGGTCGTCCAACGACGAGACGCAAAGTATTGCGTCTCTACATCGTACGGGTGTCGGCAACAAAGCACACAAGATACTTCGGCAAGCGCAGCATGGTGCTCTTGCGTTTACTTGCCTTTATCCACAATCTGCAAAGGCAAGAAGACGCTCCTAAAACTCTGATTTTCTACTTATCTTGGAGGTTAAGGTTGAGTGTTTGCGCCTCAGCAAGCCGCTTTTTGACCTTTTCTCTGATGAAATATTTTCTTTTCCTGCTTTGCTGGTGCTTACCCCAACTCTTGCTCGCGCTGCCCCTGAAAAAGCCGCTGCAAATTGCGGAGCGGTTTGTTGCCAAAGAGCAGTGGCCGGAGATGAGAAGCTACCTCAGTGGCGAAGTGCTCCAACAGGCCAAGCAGCAGAGCCTAGGGCAGCAGATCCCCCCGCAGTTGCAGCGCCGTTGCCAACTGCTTCAGCAAGATTCTGCCTCAGCCGTCGTGACGGTAGAACTGCGTGATACCGTGAGCCGCAACGACTTCTACCTCTACTTTGCTAAGGAAGAAAGCACTTGGAAACTACGTGCCGTGCGCGGCCTTGCCATGACGGGCGTAGGGCAACAGATGCTGGAAGTACTCACCACCATGCCCGCCTCCGAAGTAGCGCAGTATGATCAACGCCACCCGGCCGCGCCGCATGCCTTCACGGTCGGCAACCTCAAGCTGTGGATCGGAGCCGATGCTACCATCATCGAGCACTTCAAGCAGAATCAAGCCGAGTTCAAACAGGTGGTCGACTTGGTGCAAGCCCGCCAGTATTTCCCCCCGCGTGCTGACGTGCTAGCCCTAGGCGAGCAAGCCGCCAATGCTGACCCGGCCATCAGTCAGATACTCCAGTCGCTGTTTATCAGCCGCATCACGCGCCGCGACACTGGCTGCGGCACCTGCCTGGAGTTTCTCATTGGTGGGCTAGTTGAAAACACCGTTGGCCTACTCTACCAACCCGACGCCAAGGCCGTGCCCGCCATCAACCCCGACAGTATCATCGTTATCAAACCCATCGGCAACGGCTGGTATTTGTATAAGACGACTTAAGCGCACTAAGTCTAGAGCTAGAGAGCACCCCTCCTTTTTTAAGGAGGGGTGGCCGCAGGCCGGGGTGGTTAGGCTAGGGCTAGAAGATTAGACCTAGCCTTCTAGATCGTTCAATGCTCTTAACCACCCCCAACCCCCTCCTTAAAAAAGGAGGGGAGCTTTCTAGCTCTAACCCTAGCATTAGCTTGAGGTGCTTAGGCAGACAGCAGGCCACTCTCATCCTTCAACCCTACACCTGAAAGCTTTCTTCTGAGCGCCTCTTGAATAAGGAAGAACAGCTTATCAGCCGCCAGCGGATACCCTAGGCCTTCTGGGCGGATGTTTGAAACGCAGTTGCGCGCCTCATCGGTAAGGCCCGGTTTGGGTGCGTAGGTGAAGTAAGCGCCTAGGCTACTCGGCGAGCTTAACCCTGGTCGCTCCCCTATTAGCATCAGCGTGAGCCTAGCCTTCAGCAGTTCTCCGATTTCATCACCAATAGCTACCCTAGCTTGCTCGGCCAAGGTGATAGGCGCCAACCGAAAACCCACTTGCTGCAACTGAGGCAGCAGTAGGCGTAGCAGCGGTACCGCGTGCTCGTTGATAGCCGTTGCCGACAAACCATCGGCTAGGATGATGGCAATATCACACGCGTCAGGAGCTTGTTCCACCAACAGCGCTTTGGATTCCTCATCTAGCTTGCGACCTAGGTCGGGGCGCTGCAAATACTCCTGCCGATTCTGCGCCTGGCTTTTCACCTGACACACAGCTAACTGTAGCTGCCCTAACTCAGCCAGCAACTCCTCCGTCGCCAGCACCGAGTACACCGCATCCCGAGCGTGCGCGTGCGCCATCCGAAACGCTAATGACTCCCGCAGCGGCACGCTCGTGCCCGTGCGACCTAGCGCAATGCGAGCACCAGTAAAGGCGCGCAGCCCCGCCCAAGGATCTTCGGGCGAGTCGGGGGAAGGCAATGCGGGCAAATTTTCGGGCATAGCTAGGTTGAAAGTAGAACGTCATGCTGAGCTTGTCGAAGCATCTCGCGTGCTATGCTAACTCTAATCATCAGGAAATTACTACTGTACGCGAGATACTTCGACAAGCTCAGCATGACTTGGGGCCTCCAATATCTGTTTATAAGCTATTGCTGATTCCTCAATAGTTGCAGCGTCTTGCTGTCTTTCGCGCCGCCGTAAAACTTATCCAGCACTTGTTGAAACACCGGATTGGTATCAGGCAGAGCCGCAAACAGCGTCATAGAAGACTTCAGCTTCATATCATCCGGGCTGCCGAATATGCGGTACGCATCATTACCCGGCTGCTTGAGCAATTCGCTGGAAATCTCCACCAACCGGCTCCCCAACACCGGATGAGCTAGGTATTCCTCTGCTTCGGCTGCGTCTTTTATAGCGTAGTACTTCGACGTTTCACTGAAGCCTAGCCCTTGAATCTGCGGGAAGATATACCACATCCAATGGCTGCGCTTTCTACCGTTTTTGATTTCGGATAGCGCGGTTTGGTAATCGGCTTGTTGGGCGTCGAGGAATCTACGCAATTTATTTTCTGTTGGCATATTGCATGAGTAATTAAATTACCAAAGCTTACGCTATCTATATCCGAGGTTAAGCTCTTTCATCTCAAAATAGCAGTCTTCGCAAACAAATTTTATTTGCGCAAATTCCATTGACTTATCATTCCATCCTTTCTCTTTCTTTCTAACACGCTCACACTTATTACACCAGGCTTGAAAGTCGTCATCTTCTAATAACTCCATACCTCCAAAAGTCTCAAAGGCTTCTTCAAAGCCAACTTTAGTACTGTGGTTAAGATGCTTACAGACGAAGGCTATTCTTCTATATTCGTGAGCACCGCACTCAACGTACCTAGCTTTAATACTTTGCGCAGTTTCACTATCAACCAACTCCGTTATAACCAAAAATATCTGCAAGTGTTCGTCAACAGGCCGATAAGTACCTATACCATTTGTCAATTTAGCTGCAATTGCAGTAAACTCCCATGCTTCAATTTCGTCGCTTTCGAAATATGCGTTTGTGAGCTTGTTAAAATTATTTTTTTGTCCAAATTCTTTAGCGACGTTAGTTATTTCTTTGACATTATCAAGGGTATTATCATTATCCCACGCCCACTTCCAAGTATTTGTCTTCTTTGAGAAACTTCCCACTTGGAAATATTTGAAATTTAATTCCACATCATCAGTCGAAAAGGTAAATAATCCTGTCGATTGATTATAGAACCAGTTCTCATACCAGCTCAAATTGTACTCTTCTCGGAATTTGTTTTGCAAAACTTTCAACTCCTCAACACATTCCCCAGCAAAAGCATTGTAGTCTAAAGCTTCCAAACCATGCTCAGTTATATTGTCAAAAATTACGTCTGATATTTACATTATCGCTATTCAGTACTTGCGTGAAGTAGCGGCAATCAGCTTTTGTGCAAGTTCGTAGCGACAATATAGCTGCCGTTAATTGTATTAGCCCTACAGAGTGGCCTACAAACCTAGCAAAACCAGTGTCTAGCCTTACTTGCTCTTCAACGAAATAGTCGCGCTTTCCAACCCGCTAGCCTGCGCTTTCAACCGGATCGTTCCGGCTTGCCCTTTTTTCCCGCGCACAATAACGAGACACTTGCCATTAAATGCCTCCCGTTCCGGCGAAGCAAACGACTCTATATTGGCTGCATCCCCGTTGTCAGTGGCGACAATCTCGCCGGGGCCTTCGATAAAGAATTGGATCTTGTTCTTGGCATTCGATACGGGCAAGCCGTTTTTATCGGTGAGTTGCGCGGTTACGAAGATGAGGCCCGTTCCTGTGGCATCCATCGTCGCACGGTCGGCGGTGAGCTTGAGGCTAGCTGCTTCGCCTGTAGTTTTCACGACATCCTCTGCCCAACGCTTGCCGTTCTTGTAAGCTACCACCTTCAACTCGCCCGGCGCGTACACCACGTCGTCCCAGCGCACACGGTACTCACCTGCTGCTTTTTTCTTGCGACCCAGCGACTTACCGTTCAGGAACAGTTCGGCCTCGTCGCCGGAGGTGAAGACGTGCACGGGCACCACCTGACCTAGGCGCTGAGGCCAGTTCCAGTGCGGCAGCAGGTGAGCCATGGGCACCTCCGGGCGCCAATAGGCTTGGTAGAGGTAAAAACGGTCTTTCTTGAACCCGGCCAGGTCGATGATGCCGGAATAGGAGCTGCGCGAGGAGTAGTAGGGCGTGGGCTCACCTAGGTAGTCCCAGCCCGTCCAGACGAAGCCGCCGGCCACGTAGGGGTGCTGCGCCATGGTGGCAAACACCTTATCGGCCGACGACCCAAACGCGACGGAATATAGCTCATAGGCGCTTACCTGGTGCGTTGTCGGGTCGCCGCCCTGGCCGTCGAGCACGGGGGCGCTGTTGCCGTTGAAGACCGGAAGCAGGTACTCGCCGCGGCTACTCAGCGCCGAGGCGTTCTCGCTGCTCAGAATCATCTTGCCGGGAAATTTCTTGTGAAACTCCGGGAACAGCGGCGGCGTGGTTATGCCCTTTAAGCCCTTGTAGGCGCCATCGTAGCGGATGCCCTCGCCCTGGTAGTTGAGGCTGATGACGTCTACTACGGCTGGCAGCGGCATGTCGGGCTTGGCGTAGTTCATGGCCACGGTGGTTGGGCGGGTGGGGTCTTCCTCTTTCACGATGGCATGCAGTTCCCTCGCTACGGCGGCGCCTCTCTCGCCCGTGTACTGCTCGCCCACCTCGTTGCCAAAGCTCCAGAGGATAACGGAGGGGCTATTCCGGTCGCGGCGCACTAGGGCCCGCAGGTCCTGCTCGTGCCAGTCGGGGAAGATGAGGTGAAAATCGAGCGGCGTCTTTTTCGTTTCCCACGAGTCAAACACCTCATCAATTACCAGAAAACCTAGGCGGTCGGTCAGCTCCAGCAACTCGGGTGCGGGCGGGTTGTGCGACATGCGGATGGCATTACAGCCCATTTCGCGCAGAAGTTGCAGCTGGCGTTCGGCAGCCCGCACGTTGAAGGCGGCACCCAAGGCACCTAGGTCGTGGTGCTGGTTGACGCCTTTGATAACGATGTGCTCCCCATTGACAAAGAGGCCTTTATCAGGATCAAACCGCACTTCGCGAATGCCAAAGGTGGTCTGGTACGTGTCGAGCGTTTTACCTTGGGCCGAAACGGTCGTCACGGCCACGTACCGATTATGCGTTTGGGTAGGCGGCGGTCCCCAGAGCTTGGGGTTAGTTATAACAACCGAACCAGAAACGGTGTCGGCGGACTGGGCCCGAATCGTCGCCTTCGTCGGAGCTAGCTTAGCTAAGGACCGGCCGGTTTTTTCGCCATTGGCGTTCAGGGCGTAAATCTCCGTTGCCACGTCCACGCTGGCGCTGCTAGTGGCCTTGTTGGCAACAGACACGCGCAAGTCGATGGTGGCCGCGGCCTTGCTCACGTTGCGGGTCTTGACGACGGTCCCCCACTGGCCCACGTGCACGGGGTTTACCTTGGTCAGCCACACATTGCGGTAGATGCCGCCCCCAGGGTACCACCGCGCCGAGCCGGGCGGATTATCCAGGCGAATAGCGAGCTGGTTATCGGCACCGGGAATGAGATAAGGTGTCAGGTCCAGGCGCCAAGACGAGTAGCCGTAGGGCCAGCCGCCCACCAGCTTGCCATTCATCCACACCATGGCGTACGACATGGCCCCGTCCACGTCCAGGTAAATGGTGCGACCTGCGTCGGAGGCCGGAATCTGAAGTTTCTTTCGGTACCAAGCCACGCCTTGCACCGGTAAGCGGCCCATGCCCCCGCCAATGGGCACCCCCTCACCCACGTAGAAAGGCCCTTTGATGGCCCAGTCGTGCGGCAGATCCACGCTTTCCCACGCTTGGTCGTTGAACTGCGTCTGCACAAATGGGAAGTTGCCGCCCGGATTACCGGCGGGGCGGGCGTGGCGCTTGGCCGGGTCTTTCAGAAAGGCGTTGCCCGTGGGCAGAATCCACGGCTTGAGCACGGTTCGGTTGGCCGTCACAGCCACAGCTTCGGTGGGTCGGGAGTCGGCGGCTTTGCTGTCCTGCTCGTTCCGCACTTCCGGCCGCACGTCGTAGATCAGGCTGTCGGCCTTTTCGGGCGAGTCGTACCGGAAGAACTTCCAGCCTTCGTTGATCAGGATATGCTCCCTAGTTGCTAGCACCGCATAAGGTGGCTTATCGGCATCAGCTATCTTCTTGGAAAAAATATGATTAGTTAAAACAGCAAGCTTTTCACCATCAATGGAAAAGGCTGCTAGCAAGCCAACGACGACAGGAAAAAGCGCGGATATTCTGAGCATGCAAGGCTAGCTAGGTGCAGTGAATTGGTTGTTTATAGGGCTAATGTAAAGCAACGCACCTCCCAAAACTATACGGACCTGTTGCATACAAGCCGCTTAACCAACTACTAAGCTAGGTGCAGCAGCGCAGCCGACTCAACCAAATTTGCAATCTAGCCGAGCAGAGTTTAGAAAGCCGTAGGTAGCCGTAGATCATGCTGCGCTAGCCGAAGCACGACGGTCTAACAGGCATAACCTGATTGTAGAAAGCTCCGGATTCAAAAGTTAGGGTCGAAGTTGAAGTAAATAGGATTCGACAGCCCGACCATCTTTTCGCTCAGCGCCATCGACTCGGGCACCTGCGGGTAGGCCGTAGGCGGCCCCTGCACCATCACACGGTAATACGTCCGCCCGAGCGTTGCCGGCGTATCGGTAAACTCGGCCATGGCCGTTTTGCCGCTTATTTGCAACGTATCCAGCTGCCCGCCATTCTTCACCACGCTGACGGTATAGGCGGCTCCCGGCGCTAGCTTGCCCGTGAGCTGCACGCGAAACTTGACGGGCTTGCCCGTGGCAACGACATTGTCGCCCATCATCAGGTCCATTTTGCCATCTTGGTTTAGGTCGGCGTAGAACTCAACGCGCGGAGCGTACGGGTTGGCGCTAACCGAAACTCGCCCGTTGGTCAGGGCGTCCACGACGGCCTGCGTGGTACGCGCGGTGGCGAATACCCAAGTCGTGGGCGTGCCTACGTAGTTGGCTTTTGCCTGCTTGCTATTGGGCGTTGCTTTGTCGGGCGCATCGGGAGTGCCGTGGTGGGCGTCGCTCCCGCCCCTACCCGTCAGCTTACGGCCTGAGGAAAGCATGTCGTCCCAGATCATGATGGCATTGGCGTTCTTAGACCACAGCACGGAATTCCACACTTCCAGCGATTCGAGCATGTCGTAGGAGTAGCCAAAATGGTCCTTCCCGCTCGGGTGGTTGGCCGACAGATGGATACCTAGCTCCTTCTTCACCGCCCCGACTACCATGTCGCGCTGGTCGCGCACGTCGTAGAGCCGCTGATGATCGTAGGGGCGAGCCGAAAAGGCGTTGCCGTGGCCGCGCGTGGTAGTCCATTCGGCGCCGTAGAGAAGCAATACTGAGTTGGATTTGAACTCGGGGTCGGCCCAGGTGTTGTGCGCCACGTCGCCCTCCACGTGGTTGTCGTGGTCGGTGATACCTAGGTAATCCATGCCGACTGACTGGGAGAAAGCCAGAATCTTCGCAATGGGGTTGTTCGAGGACTCTTTGCTATGCCGAGAGTGCACGTGCAGATCTCCCTTCAGCCACACCCCGTTCGTGATGCTAGCAACTGGCGGCGGGGTATTAATAATCGTCGGCGCCCACGGACTAGTGTGGCTCGATTGCCCTAGGGCCGTATTGCTCACGCCGCACGTAATCAGCAGCAAGCCAGCTCCGAAGGCACTCGTGAACAGATGGTTTTTAAGGGTACTCTTAGATGCCATGGTGCAGCGCTTGGTTCTGGTCAACACGCTGCTTTTCTAATCACCTGGGATGAGCAAGAAGCGTAGCGTAGTCATTCTTGTTTTGGTCGGCAAGAATACGCGCAGCCGCGAGTGCACTCCTATTTATTGACGTTAGTAAATTATTAACATTAATACACACAAATTGATCATACACAAATATTTTTGGCTATAATTTAAAAATAAATCTAATCTTACGTATTTTAACTCCGCATGTTAAAACCACTTTAGCAATGTTTTCTTTAATCAAAAAATTCGCTTTTCAATTGATCAGGCTCTATAAATACCGACATGGTATTTCCACTCTCAGGATAACGCATTATATTCAACTGAAATTTTAGATCCATCCTTTTAGCAAAATGTATTAAGAAGTCATAAGACTCTTGTTTTATCCCTCTTGGAACCAGATCAAATTCCTTTGTTCTTTCTATATACTCAGCTGCCAAATTTTTAGACAAAAACAACATTATCGATCTTGGAGTATCCTTAAAGCTTACTACATGATAAGAACCGGTTAAAACTTTGTTTTGCATTTCCATAAGCACATAGAATGGTTCTCCTTTCGTATACTCATTAGGTAAATAAATTTGTTCTAAACGTTTTCCAATAAGATTAAATAAGTTTGGCAAATCGCTAGTCACCATCAAAATAATACCATGCTCTATAGCATAGCTTTTTGCTCCAGATTGAAATCCATTGCTAGAGATGAAAACCCCAGTAATCTTTTGCGATCTATAAATTTTACCATGAAAATCTCTTATTTTGCTGATTTCAACTGGCGATGAATAATTCTTGCACTCAATTGCAACCCTATGTCTAATCTTGGCTTTGGTAAACTCATAGTATATATCAATCTCATCCGTATAACCATGCCTCAATAATTTCACATTACGAGAAATTATAATAGGCTCGTCATCTTTACTTGTTTCCAAATCTAAAAGAAGCCTATAAACCTTTTCTATATACTCTTCAAAAAGAGCACCTTTATCTTGGCTGTTCACAAAGTCAGATTCTGTATTCGTAATTCCTTGAAATTATCACCAACACTTATACTCACGTAACTATCGCAATTACATGAAGCATCTCGAAACAGGATGTTTCACAGAGGTTTCACCGTCCTACCTCTAATAACCGGTGCCCAGCCTGCGCTGGCAACAATTTTCCCCGCTCATCAAAAATCCCCTGCTGCAACAGCCACGCCTCGAACTCTGGCGCGGGGCGCAGACCTAGCACCTGACGCACGTACAGCGCATCGTGGAAGGACGTGGACTGATAATTCAGCATAATGTCGTCGGCGCCGGGCACGCCCATGATGTAGTTGCAGCCGGCCACCCCTAGCAGGGTGAGCAAGTTATCCATGTCGTCTTGGTCGGCTTCGGCGTGGTTGGTGTAGCAGATGTCCATGCCCATCGGCAGACCTAGGAGCTTGCCGCAGAAGTGGTCTTCCAAAGCAGCCCGCGTAATTTGCTTGCCGTCGTAGAGGTATTCGGGACCGATGAAGCCGACAACGGAGTTGACCAGCAACGGCTGAAACCGTCGGGCTACGGCGTAGGCGCGGGCTTCGCAGGTTTGCTGGTCGAGGCCGTGGTGGGCGTTGGCCGAAAGGGCGCTGCCCTGCCCCGTTTCGAAGTACATGACGTGTTGGCCCAAGGTGCCGCGATTCAGGCTCAGCGTGGCTTCCCAGGCTTCCTGCAACAGACCTAGGTTCACACCGAAGCTGGCATTCGTGGCCTCGGTGCCGCCGATGGATTGGAACGTCAGATCGACCGGCGCCTTCTGCTCGATCAGCTGCAAGGCCGTCGTGACGTGGCACAGCACGCACGACTGGGTCGGAATGGCGTACTGCTCGCGTACGGCATCCAGCATGTGCAGTAAGTTGCTCACGACTTGCGGGTTATCGGTGGCCGGATTGATGCCGATAACCGCGTCGCCGCTGCCGTAGAGAAGGCCGTCGACGAGACTGGCAGCAATGCCGCGGGCATCATCGGTAGGGTGGTTGGGTTGCAGGCGCGTAGCCAAGTGTCCGCGCAGACCTAGGGTGTTGCGAAATTGCGTGACGACTTCGCACTTGCGCGCCACGGCAATCAACTCCTGGTTGCGCATGAGCTTGGACACGGCCGCTACCATTTCGGGTGTGAGGCCGGGAGCTAGGTTTTGCAGCGTCGGCGTATCGGCGGCTTCCGAGAGAAGCCAATCGCGCAGCTGCCCTACGGTGAAGTGGCTGATAGGCGCAAAAGCTACGGCATTGTGCGAATCGAGGATGAGGCGGGTGACTTCGTCTTGCTCGTAGGGCACGAGGGCTTCTTGGAGAAAGGTGCGTAGCGGCACGTCGGCTAGGGCGAGTTGGGCGGCTACGCGCTCCTCGTAGGTTTCTGCCGCTACTCCGGCCAGCACGTCGCCGGAGCGCAGCGGCGTGGCCCGCGCTAGGAGTGTTTTTAGGTCCTCGAAGACGTAGGTGTGCTGGCGGATGGTGTAGTGGTACGACATAACCGTTTCGTTTTTAGTGAGCTTACGTGGGACCTCACCCCCTAGCCCTCTCTTCAAAACAGAGGGAAACTAACTTTAATTGTATCCTAGTCTAGCAGCTAAGGTCAAGAATTAGATCTAAGGTTAGTTCCCCCTCTCTTTTGGAGAGGGGGCTAGGGGGTGAGGTCCCCCACCAGCGCAGGCTTCAACAGCACGTACACGCCCAGCATCAATCCTAAGCCCACGAAGAAGATAACGCTCAGCAGCAGGTTGTAATAGACCATTGCGCCAAGACTCAGCAGCGACAAGGCCAAGGCGACAAGCGGAAAGAACGGGTACAACGGCGCCGTGTACGGTCGCGCTAGCCCCGGCTCCTTGCGGCGCAGCACAAACAGGCTCAGCAGGCTCATGATGTACATCACCACCGCCCCAAATACGGAGAGAATGATAACTTGATTGGTGGTGCCGGTGAGCAAGGCTAAGCAGCCAACTACCCCACCGGCCACCAAGGCCCAATGTGGCGTTTGGCGGCCGTTGAGCCGAGCTAGGGAGCTAGGGAGGTAACCGCTGCGAGCTAACGCAAAGATCTGTCGCGAGTAGCCGATGATGGTGCCGTGAAAGGAAGCCACCAGCCCAAACAAGCCAATGCTAGCGAAAAACTTCGTCCAGCTGCTGCCTTTGCCCAGCACGATGCCGAGCGCTTCCGGCAACGGATAATCCATGTGGCTCAGCTTACGCCAATCAGCAACGCCACCGGTGAGCACCATGACGCCGAGCGCTAGCACCACTAGCGTGAACATACCGTAGCCGTAACCTTTCGGGATGGTGCGGCGCGGATGCTCTACTTCTTCCGCTACCATCGCCACGCCCTCGATGGCTAGGTAAAACCAGATGGCAAACGGCAGGGCGGCAAACACACCAGCGGCACTCAGCGGAATGGGATTAGCGAGGAAAGTACTGGTCTTGAAACTTGGCGCCACTAAGCCCATATACAGCAGCAGCTCAGCCACTGCCAACAACGTGACCACTAGAGAGAAATTTGCCGACTCTTTAATGCCCAGCAGATTGATCAGGGTAAATAGCAAGTAGCACCCTAACGCCGTGTATAGCACCGGCAAGCTAGGGTACAGAAAATGCACGTAGCTACCTAGGGCAAACGCAATAGCCGGCGGCGCAAACAGGAACTCCACTAGCGTGGCATAACCGGCCACGAAGCCGCCGATTGGCCCAAAGGCCCGATACGAATAAGCAAACGGCCCACCCGCGTGCGGAATGGCGGTAGTTAGCTCAGTGAAGCTGAAGATGAACGCCACGTACAACACCGTAATCAGGAGCGTGGCGACGAGAAAACCGACGGGCCCGGCAACTTCCCAACCATAGTTCCAGCCGAAGTACTCGCCCGAAATCACCAGACCCACGGCGATGGCCCACAGGTGGATCGGCTTCAGCGCTTTCTTCAGACCGGTAGATTCAGGAGGCTTCGTCATAGGAGGCGAATCATGGTTTACCTCCTCAATATAGCAGCCGAACGCCCGTCTAGGAAAAGCTGCGCCGAAACGACTATTTTTTCCGCATGAAACCAGCTTTACACTTCGCCTGCCCGCTCCTACTTGGCTTTGTCTTCGTGAGCTTTGTGCAACGCTACCACGCCTCCCTAGCCCAAACGGCGCCTGCTAACGGTAACACCATCAAGCTGCTGGCGCTTAATCAACCGCCCTGCTCGGTGCCGTCGCCGGAATCAATGATTACAGCTAGGCTCGCCTACCACATTACCGAGCAGGAGCAGTCGGAGCATGGTTTTTCCGTGTCTATCAAGTTTCAGGGTACTGATCCGCGCATGACGTTTTCGATGGGACTAGCGGGCCAGAAAGCCGGTGAAACGCTGGTCACCAGCCGCAATGACACGCTCACACTCCGCTACCCAATGGCCGCCATTTGGGGCAATCCGCGACTCAAGCGCCCAATTACGTGCTACTTCTACCTGCACCGCTACACCGCACCGGGCCGCAGCACCGTCATTGCCAAAACGCCTCCGGTTGTTTTTGCGGAATGCCAGTAGCACTAACCTTTTTGACCTGGCGCTACTCCGCTAGCTTACGCCATTTGCCGATGAAAGGGGCAGCCGAGCAAGCTAGGTGCCGCCCCGACTTTATTCGTGCTGCGCACATTTTCGATGATGAAGCTGCTCTTGGGCAGCGTGGGCATCCGGTCGAGCGGGAAGCAGAGGTCTTGCGCGGGCACATCGTAGGTCATGCCGCGGGTGAGGTAGGTAATGGCTAGCTTCACCGTTTCGATGGTCAGCCACTCGCCGGCGCAACGGTGGCCACCGAAGTAGTCGCCGCCACCTTGCGGAATGAAGTTATAGGCGCTGCCATTCCACGACCTGAACCGTTCGGGGCGAAACGACTCAGGCTGGTGCCACTGCCGTGGGTCGCGGTTGGTGCCGTACACATCCAGCAACACCAAGCGGCCCTTTGGGAATTTGTAGCCGTGCCACTCAAAGTCTTTGCGAACTACGTTACCTAGGAAAGGCGCAAACGGATAGTAGCGGCGCACCTCGTGCATAAACCACTCTAGGTACTCTTCGTCGCCGGTGCGCAAACGGGCACGGGCTTCGGGGTGCTCGTGCAGGGCGAGAGCGGCGAAAGTGATATACCAGCCAATAGCCGTGATGGGCCGAACGATGTTAATCAGCTCAATGGCTGCCATGCGCGAGTCCATCAGCTTGCCATCTGGTTCGCGGTACCACGCCATGCGGTAAGCCGCCGACTCTTCAGGCACTTGCAGCTTTTCTTTCCGAATCTGCTTGATGATGCCTTCTATCCACTTTTCGGCCCGCGACCTAGCCCGCTTGCCGCGCCAGTGCCGCGGCCCAACGCCCCCGAATGCATCCACCATGCGGCGGAAGTCGCGCGTGCGGCGCGTTACTTCCTCTTCTGCCAGCGGCACGCCGGCCCAGGTGCAGGCGGCGCGACACAGCAGCTCTTGCACTTCCGGGAACAAGACAACCTGCTCCTGCCTGGTCCATTGCTTAATAGAGTAGCGCCAATCGGCGGCCATGTACTCCATGAGCTTGTGCAAGCTGCCAGGCGTCATCACCGACATAAACAGCGCTTTCCGCTGCTGGTGCTTCTCCCCATCTAAGGTCTGAATACCGTGCAGCCCCATCAGCGTCGTTTGGATGCGCCTCGGAATAGCACCCGTGCGCATAAAGCGCTCATTGTCGTAAAAAACCGCGGCGGCTTCCTGCCCGTGCAGGCAGATGGCGGGCAGACCCATTAGCCGAATCTGGAAGATGTCGGATTGGTAGCGCTTGGTGCGCTTGTAGATAAAAGGGAAGCCTTCACGCACTACATCGAGGGTACTATCGAAGCTTTCGTCGCGGGGAATCGTATTCATGCGGTAGAGGAATGTAGAAAGGGGAAGCTAGGCCAGGGACACATCAATCGGCGTTGTCCCAGCCTCCTGATAAGCAGATGTTGCTGCTTACGAACCCCAGCCCAATGAGATATAGTCGAGCTCGACAAGCAACGGGTGCTTTACTACTCCCTGAATTCATTAGATTCACACCTTCCTAGTCGTTCATTTCCGCCGCCGTCGGACTACTTAGCTTGCTGCGCGCCTTTTCCCGTATACGGGTCCTATTCCGTAACCATGGTTGATTATCAGAAACTCTTCCGGGCTTTGCCCGAAAACTTTTTACTTATTGCCCCCGACGCAGACGCCACCATCGTCGACAATACAGACAGCCACGTGGCTGTTTCGTTGAAAAACCGGGAGGAAGTAGTGGGCAAACCCTTCTTTGAAGCGTATCCCGCCACCAACCAAAACGAAGGCGCCATCATTGCCGACTCGCACGAGCATGTGCGGCGCCATCTTGAGCCGCACACCATGCCGCTGATCCGCTACGATTTGGAGCGGCCCGCCGAGCAAGGTGGTGGCTTCGAGCAGCGCTACTGGCAAGCCACGCACTATCCTTTGCTCGATGAGCAAGGTCAGCTGCTGCACATTCTGCAACGGACTCAAGACGTGACGGCGCAGTACCTAGCCGAACAGCAGCGCCAATTACTACAGCGTGAGTTGGATGAGGCGCAGGCGCGCACCGCTTTTATTCTCCAATCGTTGCCTGTGCTTGTTGCCACGTTGCAACCCAGCGGTGAAGCCGATTTCTTCAACCAGCGCTGGCTCGACTTCACCGGCCGCACACTGGCGGAATCCGTTGGCTGGGGTTGGCTCGACGACTTGCACCCCGATGACCGGCCCACCGTAGAAGCCGCTTGGCAAGAAGCCTCGCAAAGCGCTACCGAGTACCAAGTAGAATACCGCCTGCGCCGCCACGATGGCCAGTACCGATGGATTTTGGTGCGGGCCGTACCGCGCCTAGGTGCCGACGGCCAACCTACTCTGTGGGTTGGTGGTGGCACCGACATCCACGAGCAAAAGCAAATGGTGCAGGAGCTGCTGACCTCCAACGAGGAGCAAGCTGCCTTGTCCGATCAAGCTTATCGAGCCTATCAACTGGCGGAACAGCAGCGCTCTACGTTCTACAACCTGTTTGTGCAAACGCCCGCTATGATCTGCATTTTGCGGGGTCCCGAGCACCGCTTTGAGTTTGTAAACCCAGAATACCAAAAGCTATTCCCGCACCGCGACCTGATCGGCCAACCGGTAGCAGAAGCTTTGCCTGAAGTAATAGAGCAAGGTTTTGTTGATCTGCTCAACAACGTTTATGAAACGGGAGAGCCTTTTATTGGAAACGAAATGAGCATCATGCTCGACCAGAACGGCGACGGACAGCTGCACCAGCGCTACCTCAACTTCACCTATCAGTTGTTCAAGGAAGCAGAGCAAAAAGCCGGCATCACGGTTTTTGCCTTCGATGTAACTAGCTTGGTTGAAGCCCGCAAATTCTTGGAAAACCGCGCTGGCGCCCCTAATGCGTAGGATTCTGCTGCCTCTCTCCTACCTTCGTGCAACTTTTCTGCTCACATGGACTTAACGAACCTGGATTTCCAACAAGCGCGGATCAAGCAGGTGCTATTTAAGTCCCGGTTACGCTCCATTCTATATGGCGTGCGTGAGGTAGATGACACGTTGTTTTCGCTGCAAAAGAACCCGCTGGGCGAATGGCTTAACACGATTGTGAAGCCCAAATACAGCAGCTACCCGGAAGTGCGCGAAATCGAACGGGTACTTCAGCGGATGCTCGATACGGGCCAAGACCTCGTGCGGCGCTACAAGAGCGGTCAGCTTGAGCAGTCGCGCGCGGGCCTCGACCAGATTGAAACGTATTCCAATCAGATTACTTCGCTCCTGCAAGCGTTGGAGCAACGGCAGGCGGCGTAAGGGCTGCTCCTAGCATAACCCTAGCTGGGCTTCTGCGGTACATGCTGCTGTACGCTAGCTTATTGGTTATGAAAACACCCGCACTTACTCCCGAATCCGCTGCTTCTTCCCGCCGCGACTTTCTTCGCCGTCTCTCCCTTGGTGTGGGGGTTGGCTTGGTTGGTCTACCAAGTTTGGCCAATGCGTTTGTTGCTACGCCTGAAGCCGAGTACGGCCTGGCGAGCCTAGCTGCTTTGCAGTCGGGGCGAAAGCTAGGGGTAGCGTTGGTGGGCCTAGGGGGCTACAGTTCCGGACAGTTGGCGCCGGCCTTGCAGCAAACCAAGCTCTGCCACCTAGCTGGCATCGTGACGGGCACGCCGGACAAGGCGACGAAGTGGAAGCAACAGTACAACATTCCCGACAAAAACATTTATACCTACGAGAACTTCGACTCCATCAAGGATAACCCCGATATCGACATTGTGTACGTGGTGCTGCCCAATGCCTTGCACGCCGAGTACGTAGAGCGGGCCGCGCGGGCGGGCAAGCACGTTATCTGTGAAAAACCCATGGCCACGTCGGTGGAGGACTGCCGCCGCATGATCGACGCGTGCAAAAAAGCGGGCAAAAAGCTCAGCATTGGCTACCGTTTGCATTTCGACCCTTATAACCTAGCGGCCATGCGCATCGGGCAAAACCAGCAGTATGGTCCGGTGAAGAAGCTGATTGCGGAGAATGGCTTCACGATGGGTAATAATCGGCCGTGGCGCATTCAGAAGAAGCTTTCGGGTGGCGGACCGCTCATGGATATGGGTATCTACTGCGTGCAGGGCGTAATTTATACGAAAGGCCAAGTGCCGGTATCCGTCACGGCGAAGTACCCACCGAAGCAGCGTCCGCAGCAGTTCAACGAGGTCGAAGAAGCCATTAACTGGCAGTTCCAGTTTGCCGACGGCTCAGTGGCCGACTGCCGCACCAGCTACGTGGAAAACGTAGGCCGCCTGCGCATGGAAGCCGCCAACGGCTGGCTCGAACTACAGCCAGCTTATGCCTACAATGGCTTGCACAGCGAAACGAGCAAAGGTCCACTGCCCAACATGCCTAGCCGCGACATCAGTCAGCAGGCCCTGCAAATGGACGATTTCGCTGATTGCGTGCTCAATAACAAGCCTACGCGCGTGCCCGGCGAAATGGGTTTGCGCGACGTGCAGCTGCTGAAAGCCATTTACCAGGCTGCTGATAGCGGCCAGAAGGTATCGACGAAAGACGTGGTAGCCGTACTGGACAAAGTAGGCGCTAAATAGCGGCTAGAGACTGGATTAAGCAGGCTAGGTGCTATTGCTTAGCCTGCTTAATCCAGGCAAAGAACTCCTGCGCCACCCGGTCCCAGTTGAAGTTGTCGTAGTTGATGGCGTCGTTCTTGAAGCCAAAGAAATTGTGCTCCAAACCTGGGTATGCGCGAAAGGTGATGTTGGTTTTCTGCGCCCGAATCATTTCCAAGCGGAGATAGTCATTGAAGAGCGCTGCTGCGTCGCGGGTGCCGTACCCAACAAACACCGGAATGCTCGCTTTGCGGAAATATTCTAGCGGTTGACCCGAAAACGAGTAAGTGGTTTTGTGCGAGTCGCCGGTGGAACAGTCGTTTTGGTCGGGAGTTGCTATCACGCTTGCCCAATCGCGAAACTCTGCTTCGGTAGCGTCATTGGTGGTATCTGCTGGTGTGCGTTGCTGCGCCACGATGGTCATCATGCGACCTAAGGGATTGCCACTGAGATAAATCACGTGTGCGACGGGCCCGGGCTTGGCGGCCATCCGGGCCACAACCGTACTTCCTTCCGAGTGCCCCGCAATAGTTATGCTTTTCGACTCTACCCAGCTTTGTTGCGCTAGGTATTTCAGCACGGCCGTGTTGCGCGCTACGTAATACCCTAGGTAGTTGCGCTGGCAATAAGCCGCAGGAAAAGTTTTGGTTTTTGGGTCAAGCCACATAAAACCCGGCTGTAGTTCTTGCACCGAAGCAACCAGTGGGATACCGGGCTTGCTAATGATGGCAAGGTGAAAATCGGACAGATAGGCATCTGGTTTGAAGGGGAATACGCCGTACGTTGCTTCTCCCTTGTATTTAATCAAGGGAATAGGACGAGAACCTTGTACAAAAAGGAATAGAGGCTTCTTCTTCCGCTCCTCCCCTTTCTTCGACAGCACCAGCACGTCTACCGTATCCTTCCCGTACTTGATGACGATGTGTTGATAACCAAAATCAGCGGGCGTTTTTTGCTGCGCATTCCCGCGTAGTCCTATGATAATCAGCCCCAAAAGTGCTAATAGTCTAATTGGTGTCGTCATTTTACGCCACTATAATTGATCGTTCTTATTACTGAATACACTGCTGAGCGTGCGACCTAGGTAGTTGCTCAGCGAGCCCTATGCCCCAGCGCTATTGCTATCAAACATAGCGTGAGAAGCTCGTGCGCACAATTATCACCACAATTCCCACAGTAATAATTTCAAGAAATAGTATAACGAAGTGCTTACAGTACAAGTGAAAATGTTATTTTAGCCAGCACAATCCATTTAGCTGCTCTTTTCCCCTCATGATTATTCACGGCCGCAGTTCTTCTCACTCAGCCCAGGAGTCCCCGGCGACTACTCTCTGCCATGCATGTCGCACTGGCGCTGACCAAGTGCAGGTGCTTGGGCAACGTGCGTGGGTAGACTGGTCGGCTTGGTTACCGGCGGCGCACGAAGAGACAACGTGCTTCTATTGTCGACGCACGTTGGAGCACCCTCGCCCCGTCTTGCACCTTCTAACTACCGGCCTAGCGTTCCTACAACGAGCTACGACCGCCTCCTGGCACCATGTCGGCTTGCTGTTGCTGGCACTCGTGATCCTCAATACTTTCACGGCAAGCGGCCTTGCCCACAAAGAAAGTCTAGCTTACCTCAACCGCCCCCACACCGGCGACCTGTACCACGTCCGGACGCAGGAAGGCAATTATTCACTGCTCAAGGTGGTAGCCGTAGATGGCAACAGCGTGCAGCTGCAAGCCAACACGTACCAGACCAGCAGCAGCTCCGAAATAGCCGACCTGAACAAGCCTGAAAACTACGACCGCGAATCCTTCGACCTCACCCGCTACGATTTGCAGATTATGAAGCAGAAAGAGCAAATCTTGGATGTAGAGCGGCCGGACTAACCTAGCCTATTTTTCTTTTTCCCACACCGCCAGCGCCTCTTTGTGCTCGCGGTACGCCCGCTCGATCAGGGCGGCATCAGGATCATTGCCGAGCAAAATAGTCGTGCCTTTTTCGCGGGCATAAGGATTGGTGATTTCTCCAACTTTGCGCAGCTCCCGAAAATGCGGGACCAAACCGGCCGGGTTGCCTTCCCCAATCAGCAGCAGGTGCCGGTACGGCTTCGTTGGCCGGGCCGGAAACCAGAACAAGTAGCTACCATTGAAGCTGTTGGCAATGGGTAGTACCCGGTGTCGATTGTAGTAGTTGATGGCGCTGGCCTGACCGTAATTATCACACTTGATTAGCGTGAAAGCGCGCGTAGAATCGGGCAGCGCCTGATATGCTTGGTAGGTTTTGTCGGCCAGTTCCTGCCAACCAATCATGTCAGCGTAGTCCTGCGGCAGTGGGTGAACTTTGCCGTCTTCCCAGCGCGTGAGGCCTAGGCTTTCGTACTTGGCGCTAATGACCTGCATGTAAGCCGGCGGATACAAGGTGAAGAGGAACGGCACAATAGGCAAAATCATCAGCAAGGGCACCAGCACCAACACGGGCCGGACGAAGGCGCCGTATCGGAAGCTTTGCAAAAGCCGCTCCCACCACACCGCTCCAAAGGCAAACAGCACCGGATAGTAGCCTAGGCTATAGTAGCTTTTGCCGTGCAGCACCGTCAGCAGCAGCAGCCCACCGGCGTACACCCAACCTAGGCTCCGGTACGGTCGAAAGGGCGCGTACGCAAACAAAGCCAGCAAGCCCGGCACCCATACCCACACCGCCGGGAAGCACATCACCAGCTGATCTTTCCAAAAGTCGGCCGCCGACACATTGACGAGCTGCGTGTCGTGTAGTTCGCTCATGTGGTGCAAGAACGGTATGCCATGCGCCAGCTGCCACGCCAAGCTAGGGGCGAACAGCAGCAGCGTGAGCCCAGCGGCAAACCAGAAATGCTTATTAGTTAACAGACTCCGTTGAGGCGAGAGTAGAAGCCCGGCTACTAGCGCCGCAATGAAAAAGAACGTTGTGTACTTATTGAGCAAGCTTAGGCCTAGCCCCAAACCAATGAAATACAGGTATTTTGGCCGCTCTTCCTGAATGTACGAGAGCAGCCAGTAGCAGCAGATCGTGAAGCCAAAAACCTCGAACGAATTGGGCTGAAACAGGAAATTGAGCCGCGCATACCCCGAAGCGCAGTAGCACAGGCAAGTCAGGGTCACGGCAAACCAACCACCACCTAGCTTTTGCGCCATCCGGCCCACCACATACACCGTGAGGGCACCCCACAGAAACGGCCAGAACTTTACCCAGAAATAGTCGCCGCCGAGTGCTTGGGTCACCCAGGCTTGAGCGGCAATCAGGGGCGGCACTTCCAGGTAGCCCCAGGCGAGGTGCCGGCCTTCATCGAGGTAGAGGTATTCGTCGCGTTGCAGCTCGTAGGCGCGGCTGGCCAGCACGAAGCCGGAGATGAATTTGAGAACGGCAAATAGCAGCGGTAGAACTCGTTTCATAGGGATTGAAAGTAAGCAAATGCTCGTGCGTTTGCTTATTCAATGCCAGTTTCTTCCCTGCTAGCTAGCTGAATACGAAGCCTATTAGCTCCTGAAATATGCTTACTAATCGACACCTAGGTTTCGAACTGGCAACCGGAACTCTGGTTAGACCTCGGGCAGCCGAATCTTTTCCAGGTACGCTGTCAGCCCGGTCGAATGCTGGAAGAGGTGAATGAACAGGATACGCTCCTCATCGTAGAGACGCCACTCCTCGGCGTAGAAGTCGCCGAGCGCATACAGGCGCAGGCGGCAGCTGTCTTCAGCACGCTCAGCCAGAAAGTGGCCGTGCTGATGCAGGAGCTTGGCCTGTTGGCCCATGGGCAGCTGTTTGAAATCGACGAGATTCATAGACGCATCGAAAACCGAAAGGTACGACTGTTCGGTTCCGTAATTATACCCCTAGGGTGCGTGATGCAGTGGTTTCCGCTACTTTCGCTAGCATGAAAACAATGCGCTTTCCGCACCCGCTTGTGCTACTCGTTGGGTTTATCGTGCTAGCTATGCTGCTGAGCTACGTGCTACCCGCCGGGCAGTTTGTCCGCCACACCGACCCTGCTACCCAGCGCGAAGTGGTGGCCCCGGGGTCTTATCACCACGTACCGGCCACACCCGTGAGCTTGCTCGGCGCGTTGGTAGCCGTTCCGCAGGGCATGGCCGGTGCGGCCGACGTTATCTTCTTCGTTTTTCTAACCGGTGGCGCCTTCACCGTCGTGGATCAAACCGGTGCTCTGCGCCGCGGCGTCGATTGGCTTGTGGCGCGTTTTCGGGGCCGCGAGGCATTAGTTATTCCGCTCATTTCCCTGCTATTTGCCACCATGGGTGCCCTAGAGAATATGCAGGAAGAAATCATTCCGCTGGTACCCATCTTGCTGGTACTCATGCGGCGGCTTGGTTATCCGACCCTCACGGCGGCGGCCGTGAGCCTAGGTTCTGCGGCCGTGGGCGCCGCATTCAGCCCCATCAACCCGTTCCAAGTGGGCATCGCGCAGAAGCTAGCCCAACTGCCGCTGCTATCGGGTGGCGGCTTCCGGCTGGTGGTGCTGGCGTTGGCTTTACTCCTCTGGATTGGGGGAACCATGCGCTACGCCAAACGCTACCAAGTAGCGCCTGTTTTTGAGGAACTTCCCAACGATTCGCCAGCCAGCGTCGGGCGGCACGGCTTGATCCTGCTGTTGCTGCTGGCTACGTTTGGCGGGTTCACCTACGGTATCTTGAAGCTCGAATGGGGCTTCGAGCAAATGGGCGCGCTCTTCTTCGTGCTGGGCGTAGCAGCCGGTCTGTTAGGAGGGCTAGGGCTGAATGGCACGGCCGAGGCCTTCATTGCCGGCTTCCGCGACCTAGCTTTTTCCGCCCTACTAATTGGCTTTGCCCGCGCTATTTTTATCGTGCTGGAGCAGGGCCATATCGTCGATACCATTGTCAATGGGCTCTCCGCGCCGCTGGCCCAACTTCCGGTGGCGCTGTCGGCGCTCGGCATGATCGGGTTGCACACGGCGGTGCACTTGCCCGTGCCGAGTGTGAGCGGGCAGGCAGTGCTCACCATGCCCATCCTCACGCCCCTCTCCGACCTCATTGGCTTACCGCGCCAGGTAACGGTGCTTGCGTACCAATACGGGGCAGGCTTGTGTGAGCTCATCACGCCCACTAACGGCGCGCTCATGGCCATCGTGGCAGCGTGCGGCGTACGTTTCGATGCCTGGTGGAAATTTGTGCTCCCGCTCTACCTAGGTCTGCTCGGGCTTGGCGCGGCGGCCGTGGTGGTAGGCATTGCGCTTATGAAGTAACTGAGTGGCTTCGCACTGAGTGGCTGAGTGATTGTTCTCGTACCTTGCCCGGCTACACGTCACTCAGTCACTCAGTCACTCAGTCACTCAGTCACTCAGTCACTCAGTCACTCAGTCACTCAGTCACTCACGCGAAGCGTAGGTCTTCCGCTTCAAAAATGCGCTTTAGTTTGCGCTTCTTTTCCACGAGCTGGAACCTAGCTCGGTCGGCGCCTTCATCCCAGAACACATCGGAAATCAAGCCGTGGTGCGCGGGGCGTCCAGATTCAGGGTTGCTTTCCTCCACCGAGTCGCCAAAGCTGAAAGGTGGCTTCTGGTGTAGTTCAGTAAAGAGCTCGGGGCTGACTTTGAACTGCTGCTCGTCGTAGCGGAGCAGAATCCATTCGTCGGTTTCATCAATTTTTTCGAAGACTTTACCCAGCGGCTCTAGCCACTCAAAGGAGCGCCGATTGGCGGGGTGGATATAACGCAAGCCGTATTCGGGCGTCCAAGGGTAAAGGCCGTAGCGAACAGGTTTCGGTCGGGGCATGTAAGCAGAATAGAAAATGAAAGCGCAAAAAAGTTGTGCAAAAAGCAGGCACTATTACCTAGATGATGCCTTTCTATTAGCAACAACAAATTTCAACTATTTATTCCCCAGACCAGCGCTAATAGCCCTTTTTTGAACGTTACCGTTCTGGTCTAACGCACTAAGTAAGCTCGACTTATATAAATATTTTTTCATCTCTCCCCGTAACTCTGCCGGGGTAGAGTGCCGTTCAAAGCCCTGATACTACCACGATCAGGCTTAAAAGGGTTGCGATGAAAAAGGAAGAAATTCACTTCGGAGACTGGAAGCGAATTTTGCTGGGCAATGTGCCGGGTGAGTTTATGCTCGAAGTGTTTCTGCGTACGATTGTCGTTTACTTGATTTTGCTAGTCGTGATTCGGTTGCTGGGCAAACGCATGAGCGCGCAGCTTACCATCACCGAAATGGCGGTGTTTATTACCCTAGGTGCTATCGTGTCGCTGCCCATGCAGGCTCCCGATCGAGGCATTTTGCCGGGCGTGTTGATTCTGATATGCGTGCTGCTGCTTCAACGCGGGCTGAACTACTTTGCTTTCAAAGACCGGAGAGTGGAAACCACCACGCAAGGCGACGTGTCGATGCTGGTGAAAGATGGCATTCTGCAGCTCGACGAAATGCGCAAGACGGCCATTTCGCACGCCCAGCTTTATGCTCAGATCCGGGCGAAAGAAATCTTGCAGCTAGGTGCCGTCAAGCGGATGTACGTGGAGGGAAACGGCGACTTCAGCATCTACCCGAACGCCCAACCAAAACCGGGCTTGAGCGTGTTGCCTTCCCGCGATGAGTCTATTCACCGCCAAGATGAGCACGCCGATGACTTACGCGCTTGCACCAACTGTGCTACCGTTGTGCCCCCAGATCAGGCGCGCACTGCTTGCCCCACTTGCGGGCAGCAAAATTGGACGTATGCCGTGAAGTAGCACTGCGCTACCTATCTCTACTTATTGTACTATATTAATACAGCCTTCGATGAAACCCGAAGACATTCATCCGTTCGATTTCCTGCGTATTTTTCTGGGCGAGGCCCCTTGGAGCTTTCTGTTCGAAGTAGTAATTCGCATTGTGTTCATCTTCGTGCTGCTGGTCGTGTCGATGCGACTGATGGGCAAGCGCATGGCTTCGCAGCTGAGCCGCAATGAGTTGGCCGCCATGTCGTCGTTGGCGGCGGCTATCGGTGTTCCGATGCAAGTTCCCGACCGCGGGCTACTGCCACCAATCATCATGGCCATTGTCGTGATCAGTATTCAACGCCTGTCTGCTCTGTGGAGTTTTCGGAGTGAAAAATTTGAGGAAGTCACGCAAGGTGACATTGGCATTCTGGTAGAAGATGGTTGCCTACAACTAGAGACGATGAAGGAGGTGGTATTGCCACAGGAGCGCCTGTTTGCGCAGCTACGCTCATCGGCTATCGACAACCTAGGCACCGTGAAAAGGGTGTACATGGAGGCTAACGGATCTTTCACCGTTCTTAAGCACCCCAAACCCCAACCAGGCCTGAGCATACTACCCGATTGGGACCAAGATTTTGTGCGGGAGCAACGCAAAGTGCCAGGCACCTTCGCCTGCCGAAGCTGTGGCAATCTGGCCAAGGAAAACCGGAGTGCTTGCACCCGCTGCGGCAAAACAGTGTGGACGGAAGCTGTAACTGCGGAGGAGTAACTATTCAGTGCTAAGAAGCTAGCTCCCCTGCTACCCCAACTTTATCAGCTGCGTAGGCAACGAGCCGGTCGCGGTGGGCCGAGCCCTCGTGCAGTTCGGCAAAAGAGAGGTGGTTCGTTTGCCCGTCGGAGCGGTGAATAATAACGTCGGCTTCGTTAGTTGATTCAACGCCCGCTACTTCACTCCAGCGGTAGCTGAAGGGCGCACCAAAGAGCGTGAGCCGACCACTAAAACCCTCGTTGTGCAGGTGTAGATGTCGCCGCTCCAGTATGCGCACGACACCGAAAGCCAACAGCAAGTACCATACAGCAATAACCCCGTACAACCACGGCAGTATATGAACCCGATGCTCACCGGAGGCTTCCGCTGCCGCGTGATGGCGGTGCCAGATGTGGTAGCCTTCCAGCGCCAAAATGCCCGCAGCGGCTATTTCCAACCACGCTACCTGCTCGTGATGCAAGTGCTGATGCTGCAAGTGACGCAGCTCACGCACCATTAGCACAAGGTAAGCGGCACCGATGATAAACTCAATCCACACTACCAACGACAGCGGCTCGGGGCTCGCAACAGCACCTAGCGCACTGATTAGCAAAACAGCCGCCGGCACCAGGTGCGACAACGCTTTGCCGCGGCTGCGCCGGATATGGCGCCGGTGGTACAACGTAACCGGTTTATTCTGAATAGTTAACGAAGTATCCATAGTAGGAAGCACGACATTTTTTGGCAACCAGACAAGTTCCATTGCTTCTTTCCCGCTGCGGCCTTGCTTTCTGCTGCGCTAGCGCAAGCTTGGCCAAGTACAACCTAAATAGTGCTAATTCAGTTAGAGACACAAAGCTGTTGAGTTTACAGCGCTCTTTGTTTGTTTCTACATGCCATCTGCTTCCACAACCCTAGCACCTACCTCTACTTCTTCTGCCCCTTCCAAATCCCAGCTTCAGGCTGGTATGGGCGCCATTCCTCACCAGCACGGCACCACCTTTCGGGTGTGGGCTCCTCACGCCGAAGCGGTTGCTGTTGTCGGTCCGTTCAACGACTGGAACAACAAAGCCAACCGTCTCATGCACGAAGCGGATGGCTATTGGGCCGCCGATTTCCCCAATTTGCCATCCGGTACCGAGTACAAATACTGGCTGTGCAACGATAACACCGAGCTCACGCGCAATGACCCTTATGCCCGCGAAGTGACGCACTCGGCTGGCAACTCCATCGTGCCTGATCCCAATTTTGATTGGGAGGACGACCATTTCGAAATGCCCGCCTGGAACTCACTCGTTATCTACGAGCTGCACGTGGGCACCTTCAACCGCTCCAACCCCGACGAGCCCGGCACTTTTTACGACGTAATTGAGAAACTGCCCTACTTGCAAGGGCTAGGTATTAACGCCGTTGAGATTATGCCGGCTACGGAGTTTCCTGGCAGTCTGTCGTGGGGCTACAATCCTTCGCATCCGTTTGCCCTTGAAACTGCTTACGGTGGCCCGAAGGCATTTAAGGAGCTGGTGAAGCAAGCGCACCGCCATGGCATTGCTATTATCCTCGATGTGGTGTACAACCACTTTGGCCCCGGTGACCTAGACCTCTGGCAATTTGATGGCTGGGCAGAAAACGACGGCGGCGGCATTTACTTCTACAACGACTGGCGCGCTGAAACCCCGTGGGGTCACAACCGCCCCGACTACGGCAACCCAGCCGTGCGCAACTACATCCGCGACAACGCCTTGATGTGGCTCGAAGACTACCGCGTCGACGGCCTCCGCTGCGACTCGATTTCGCACATCCGCAACGTAAACGGCAGCAACGGTCCTGTCGGCGACCTGCCCGAAGGCTGGACCTTGATGCGTTGGGTGAACGAAGAAATTCAAGCCCGGACACCTTGGAAAATCACCATTGCGGAAGACCTGCAAGGCAACGAGTACATCACGCGTCCGACCGATCAGGATGGCCAAGGTTTTGCCACCCAATGGGATGCTGCTTTCGTGAACATCATCCGCGAAGCGCTGGTTACGCCCAATGATACTGACCGCTCGATGGCGGCCGTGGCTGAGATTATCAATACGACGTACAACGGCGACGCTTTCCAGCGAGTCATCTATACAGAGTCGCACGACGAAGTAGCCAACGGTAAGTCGCGGGTGCCGGAGGAAATCATGCCTGGCGACGCGGCCAGCTGGTATCCAAAGAAGCGCGCCACCCTAGGTGCCGCCATCGTCTTCACGGCGCCTGGCATCCCGATGATCTTCCAGGGCCAGCCGACCCTAGCTGACGGCCATTTCTCCGACGACCAGCCCCTCGACTGGTCGCGCCACGAACAGATGGGCGGCCTCGTGCAGCTCTACCGCGACCTAATTCGGCTGCGTCGCAACATCGACGGGCACACCCGCGGTCTGACCGGGCAGCGCACGGAAGTATTCCACGTCAATGACGCAGACAAAATTATTGCCTTTGCCCGCTGGGCCGATGGCGACGGAGGCCCTAACGACACCACCATTGTGCTAGCCAACTTTGCCGATCAAACCCGCGAAGCCTACACGATCGGTCTGCCCGCTTCCGGCAAGTGGACCGTGCGCTTCAACAGCGACTGGCAGGGCTATGACCAAGAGTTTGGCAACTTCGAGAGCTTCGACGCCGAAGCCCAAGAAGGCGAATACGATGGCAAGCCGTGGCACGGCACGTTTGGCTTAGCGCCGTACTCCGTACTCGTTATTTCGCAGGAAGGCTAAACCCTAGCTTCTTTACGTTTAACCGGCCTTGTTGCTAGCCTTATCCGGCTGGTGGCAAGGCCGGTTTTGCGTTGCAGAAGGATGCTACGACATACTTCAGCTTACTCTCGCTAGCACTGCCGCTGCACAACCTGAACAAATAACTTTTCCGTAGGGGGTTATAGTTGTCAGCGCTTGGTTGTCAGCTCATAATAGCTTGTATCTTGCCGCAAACGGTTGCACAGGCACACGCTGAAGCTAGCTTACGTCGCAGAATTCCGTAAAACCTCTTACGTTGCCGGTCCAACGGCTTACTGACTCTCGTCTCCTACCCATACTCTCTCGTATGCAACCACCTGCCTCTACCCCCGAAATCATTGCCCCTGATGCGCTACTTGTGGAAGTGGCCTGGGAAGTCTGTAATCAGGTCGGCGGTATCTACACCGTTATCCGTTCCAAAGTGCCCGCTACTGTGCAGGCCTGGGATGAGCGCTATTGTTTGCTAGGTCCTTATTTTCCGCAGCAAGCCCAGGGTGAATTCGAGGCCTTCGACGACTACCAGCTCCAACTGCTCAATGACCCTTTCGCCGGCGCAGTGCGCCAGATGCGGCAAATGGGCTATGACATCTGCATTGGTACGTGGCTCGTGACGGGCCGGCCCCGCGTTGTGCTGATCAACCCATTCCAGGCTTATGGGCAGCTAGGCGAAATCAAGACCGAGCTTTGGCTGCGCCACGGCATCCCCACGCCCGACAACGATGACCTGCTCCACCAGGTAGAAGCCTTTGGCCACCTTGTCAAGATCTTTATGCAGGTCTTGACGAATGAGGTAGTACCGCCGCAACGGGTTATTGCCCACTTTCACGAGTGGATGACGGGCGTCGCCATCCCCGATATGCGGCGGGAGCAGGTGCAGGCGCACATCGTCTTTACTACGCACGCCACGCTGCTGGGCCGCTACCTAGCCATGAACGACCCCAACTTCTACGACCACCTCATGCAGGTCGATTGGGCGGCTCAAGCGAGACACTTCAACATCGAAACGGCTGTACGCATCGAGCGAGCGGCGGCGCACGGCTCCCACGTGTTCACCACGGTGAGCGAGCTAACGGTGCGCGAATGTATCTACTTGCTCGACCGAATTCCGGACTGCGTGCTGCCTAACGGCCTGAACATCGAGCGGTTTGTCGCTCTGCACGAGTTTCAGATTCTGCACAAGCAGTACAAGGACAAGATCCACGAGTTTGTGATGGCGCACTTCTTCCAGAGCTATTCCTTTGATCTGGACAAGACCATCTACATGTTCACCTCGGGCCGCTACGAGTACCACAACAAGGGTTTCGACCTAACGCTAGAGGCCCTAGCTCGCCTGAACTACCGTTTGCAACAGAGCGGGCTGGAAGGGCAAGTAGTGATGTTCTTTATCACCAAGCGGCCGTTCACCAGCATCAACCCGCTGGTATTGCAGAGCCGCGCTATCCTCGACGAAGTACACGAAACCTGCAACGCTATCGAGCGGCAAGTGGGCGAACGGCTGGTGTATGCCGCCGCCTCCAGCACCGACCACCGCCTGCCCGACCTCAGCAGCATGGTTGATGACTACTGGAAGCTCCGCTACCGCCGCTTGCTGCAAACCTGGAAGACCTCGCAGCTGCCTTCCGTTATCACCCACAACCTGATCGACGATCAGAAGGACGACATCCTGAACTTCCTGCGTCGCTCCAACATGATCAACCACCAGCACGACCGGGTGAAGATCGTGTATCACCCTGATTTTGTGTCGCCTACCTCACCCCTATTCGGGATGGAATACGGCCAATTCGTGCGGGGCTGCCACCTAGGTATCTTCCCTAGCTACTACGAGCCCTGGGGCTACACCCCGCTCGAGTGCGTGGCCCGCGGCGTACCGGCCATCACCTCCGACCTCTCTGGCTTTGGCGACTACGTGCTGCAACACGTAGATAACCACGACGACAAAGGCATCTTTGTGGTGGAGCGTCAGGAGAAGACCTTCGATGAAGCGGCCGAGCAGCTGACGAACATGCTCTGGGATTATGTACTGCTCAGCCGCCGCGAACGGATAGCGCAGCGCAACCGGGTGGAAAGCTCCTCGGAACTCTTCGACTGGAAGAACCTACGTCAGTACTACGACCGTGCTTACGAGCTAGCCCTGGAACGAAGCTAAATTGCGACTCAAGCGGCGCGAGGTAACTACTAATTTTTGATGTGGTAAATACGGATTCTGCGTCCAGTCTAGCTTCATCTTTTCTTAATACTACTTTCGTCACTTTTACAGCGTGCGTGCCGGCTTAAAGTTCTCTTGGCTCTTCTTGTTTAGCGGTATCACCGCGGCAATAGCCCAAGAGTTCTGGCTGGCACCACGCTTCTTTTTGTCCCTCAACGAGCGAATATCGGTGCCGATTCTGGTAGGAAACAACTTTACGGGTATGCGGTGGCGCGGCAAAAACAGCCGTCTCACCCGCTTCGTGCAGTACACTCCTACCGACTCCACCAACCTGCTTCCGTTGGTTGCGCAGCATGATACTAACCGGGCTTCCATCACCTTTTCGCAGCCCGGCACTCACCAGTTGGCCCTCGCTACCAACAATGCTTTTCTCACGTTTGCTGCCGACTCTTTCAACGCCTATTTGCGCGCTGAAAACCTAGGTAATATTCTGGCAATCAGGAAGCAAAACGCGCAGCTAGACAAGCCTGTACTGGAGGCGTATCGGCGTTGCGCGAAGGCGTTAGTGCAGGTTGGCCCGGCCCCTTCCACCGGTGAGGCGTTCAAGCAAGTAGCGGGTTTGCCGTTGGAGCTGATTCCCGAACAAAACCCGTATAGGCTTCAGCTAGGCGCCTCGCTCACGGTGCGCGTACTAGCGGACGGCCAGCCTGTAGCAGGCTCACTGCTAAAAGTATATTGCCGAGATGTGAAAAAAATGTAGAAAAAATCGAAATTCGTACTAACCAAAATGGTCGTGCGTTGTTTCGTTTATCCACACCCGGCACTTACCTAATTACTACTATGCGGATGATCCGATCCGCTGACCCTCAAGTGGCTGATTGGCAGAGTACGTGGTCATCCCTTAGCTTTGGTTTTGCTAGTCATGCTGCACGTTGAACGGGGCGCTCTCCTCCGACCTAGGTAGTCTGCAGACCGCTGCGCACCATTACTTTTTTTGTTACCTTCGCAACTCTCTTAACCACCGAATTTCGCCGGCATGAAGTACTCGATTGATAAAAAGGACACCTACACCATCATCACGATTGATGAGAAGAAGCTCGACACTACGGTTGCGCCTGATCTGAAATCGGAGTTTGTGAAGTTGAACGCCGAAGGAATTAATAATTTGATTCTGGACCTGGCTAATGTCAAGTACACGGACTCTTCGGGTCTTAGCTCCATTCTAATCGCCAACCGTTTGTGCAATTCGACGGGCGGCTTGTTGGTGCTCACCGGCCTTCAAGACCACGTGATGAAGCTCATTACCATTTCCAAGCTCGAATCGGTACTGCACATTCTGCCTACGGTAGAGGAAGGCATCGACCGTATTTTTCTGCACGCCATCGAGCGTGACCTGACGAGCAAGGAATAAGGTTTTAAGAGCTGTTAGCTGTTGACTGTTCGTTGTTGGGTCATTCGGCCAACAACCCACGGTCAGCAGCTTTTTTGTGCTCAATGAGTAAATAATTGAAGGGTTAAACGGCTGCTGGTTGAGTAGCTATGGATGCGAGCATTCTCGACAAGAAGCCGACTAATAATAGGCCAGCTTCTTGTTTATTTCGCATTCAACATACGCATAATCAAGCTTTTAACCATTCTTCTATTTAGCCGTTCAACCATCAGCTAGTTAACCTTTACCCCTTCACCTTTGGAGTTCGAGCTGAAAATTCTGGGTAGCGCCTCGGCTACGCCCTATCTGGACCGCCACCACACGGCGCAGATTCTTACCGTCGACAGTCAGGCGTATCTGATTGACTGCGGTGAAGGCACCCAGCGCCGACTGATGGAATACAAAATTCGCCATCAGCGCATCGGCTCCATCTTCATCTCGCACCTGCACGGCGACCACTTTTTCGGTTTGTTCGGCCTGCTTTCCACCATGCATCTGCACGGCCGCACCGAGCCACTTCAGCTCTTCGGTCCCGCTGGCCTCGACGAGGTGCTAACCACGCAGTTTCGCGTGTCAAACACGCAGCTTACTTTCAACCTGGAGTTTACGGTAGTGGATACCACGGCTTTCGCGCAGGTGTACGAAGACCGGTATCTGACGGTGCACACCTTGCCCATGCGGCATCGCATTGCCTGCTGCGGTTACTTATTCAGGGAGAAGCCCAAACGTCGCCACCTCGTTAAAGAGCGCCTCCTTTCGGGCCTCACACCCGCCCAGCTTTCGGCGCTGACGCATGGCGAGGATCTGTACGATGAAGCTGGCCAGGTGCTGGTCCGTAATGCCGATGTGACCACTGCCCCCAATCACTCGCGCAGCTACGCTTACTGCTCCGATACACTCTACACGGAAAGCAATGCCGAACTGGTGCACGGCGTGGACTTGCTCTACCACGAAGCTACCTTCCTGGATGATATGCGCGAGCGGGCCGCCACTACGCATCACTCCACTGCTCGGCAGGCTGCCTTATTTGCCCGCAAAGCTGAAGTGCGCCATTTGCTCATTGGACACTTCTCTTCGCGCTACCGCGACTTAGAGCCTCTCTTGCGCGAAGCCAAAGCAGTATTTGACAGTGTGGAGCTAGCTACTGAAGGCAAAACGGTAAGTTTGCCGGAGTAAGATTCTGGACGCATGCGCAAAGCTAGGTGAAGCGAGGCCCTGTCCTGCTTTTTGCTTTGACGCAACGCCTAGAATCTCCCCTCACCCGTTTCTGCACTCATGTCTTTAACGAAGACCTTCGCCCACAAAAAACAGCAACTCTATCTCGTGCTCAGCGGGATATTTTTGGTAAATGCCCTGCTTGCCGAAATCATCGGCGTTAAGATCTTCTCCGTAACGGCGCTGCTTGGCTTGCCCGGCGACCTCACAGCAGGGGTTATTATTTGGCCGGTGGTGTTCATCACCACGGACATCATCAACGAGTACTTTGGTCGGGCCGGTGTACTGCGGGTGAGCTACCTGACGGTTGGGCTTATTATCTATGCTTTCTTGGTTATTCTGGCTACTACCAAGCTCCCACCTGCAGCCTTCTGGCTCGACGTAAACAAGACGGACCCGCAGGGGCGGCCCTTCAACATCGAGTTTGCTTACCAGAGCATCTTTCGCCAGGGCCTAGGTATCATTATAGGTTCCGTAACGGCCTTCATCATTGGGCAGGTGCTAGATGCTTCTGTATTTCAGGGCTTACGGCGCATCACAGGCGGGCGCTACATCTGGCTGCGCGCGACGGGCTCCACACTGGTTTCGCAACTCGTAGACAGCTTCGTGGTGCTGTTTGTGGCCTTCTATGTATTCGGAAACTGGCCGCTGGCGCAGGTAATAAGTGTGGCAACCTTTAATTACTGGTATAAATTTGCCGCCGCCATTCTGCTGACGCCTGTGTTGTACCTAGCTCACGCTATCATCGACCGGTACCTAGGCAAAGACGACACGCTGGAATTGCAGCAGGAAGCGGCAAAGAACGTCAGCGTATAGACAAGCTGTTAGCTAGTAGCTGTTGGCTATTAGCTAACCTGAGATGAAATCAATATTCCAAAAAGGTAGTCGCCAACAGCTACTAGCTAACAGCAAAAATAAATGTCTCGCATTCTCACTGGCATCCAAAGCACCGGCCGTCCTCACCTAGGGAACTTGCTTGGCGCCATTTTGCCCGCCGTCGAACTGTCGAAAAGCAGCACCAACGAGTCGCTACTATTTATTGCCGACCTGCACTCGCTCACGACCGTTCGTGACCCCGAAACGCTGCGCCAAAATACCTATGCGGTAGCTGCCTCGTGGCTAGCTTGCGGGTTCGACACGGAGAAGAACATGTTCTACCGGCAGTCGGACGTGCCGCAGGTGACGGAGCTGACGTGGTATCTGAGCTGCTTCACGCCGTACCCGATGCTGGCCAATGCGCACTCCTTCAAGGATAAAAGCAACCGCCTATCGGACGTAAATGCGGGCTTGTTTACCTACCCGGTGCTCATGGCGGCTGACATCCTGCTTTACGACGCCAACATTGTACCGGTGGGCAAAGACCAAGTGCAGCACCTCGAAATCACGCGCGACATTGCCTCGGCATTTAACAACCGCTACGGTGAAACCTTCGTGCTGCCTCAAGCCCGCGTGGATGAGCAGCTGATGACCATTCCCGGCCTCGACGGGCAGAAGATGAGCAAGAGCTACGGCAACATCATCGACATCTTCCAGGAGGAGAAAGCCCTGCTGAAGACCATCCGCAGCATCGTGTCGGACAGCACGCCGCTGGAAGAACCCAAGAACCCAGACAACGACACAACCTTCAAACTCTATTCGCTGCTAGCTACGCCTGTCCAAACCGAAGACATGCGTCAGCGCTACCTAGCCGGTGGCTACGGCTATGGTCACGCCAAAAAGGAGTTGTATGACCTGATTATGACCCGCTTCGAGACCGAGCGGGAGCAGTTTAACTTCTTCATAAACAACCCCGCCGAGATTGATGCCCGCTTGGCAGAAGGTGCCCGCAAAGCGCAAGCGTATGGCTCGGAAGTGTTGAATAAAGTGCGCGAGAAAGTTGGGTACTTGCGCCGGTAAGCACCTGCCAAGTAATGGCACTCTGCTGCCGTTTTTAAGCTAAAAACGAGAAAGGACTTCCGGATGCCCGGGAGTCCTTTCTCGTTTTAAAATAGCTAGGTACAGAGCCCCTCATTCTCCCTTCAGCTCGCTTGGTCGCGGGCGAAGCTGAAGCCGACTTTAGTCGGGTGGCACACCTGCTGATTTTCTAGCTTCTGCTTCAAGGTAATTTTATCAATGTCCTCCATAGGTTGCGCCAACAAGTCGTTGTTGACGGCCGCAATCATAGCACTTTCGACCAAGAGGCGCATCGTGGTTTCCGTCACAATGTCGTGAACTAGGTCTTGAGTGGGCATCTCAAGCTGTTCTACCCCTTCCAAGAAGTAGTGGTTTTCAATGTTGATGAGCATTCGGCCCACCAAATAGCCCGTATCGTGTAGGCGTTGGTACTTGATGCTGTCGGCCATGAAGTTGTAAATCATTAGGTGGCCAAAGAAGCGCCGCCGAAAGTCTGCCTTCACGTAGTCAGATGTCATGGGGCCGTACTCCTCGGGAAAGGTGACGATGTTGGAGTGTAGTACAAACATGAGCAGGTCGCCGGAGAACTTAATATGAAACTCCATCTCGTTCACCGGCCGATACTCGATAACAACACTGGAATCAACCGGATTAAGCTTACCACTCACCTCATTCACAACTTTTTGTGCCACTTGCCGGAGTAATGTAAATGCAGCTTGCGTGTTGCGGTATACCTCTTGTTTGGCCGTTGCTTTTTGCGTTAAACCATTCACAATCTGCTCCAATCGATCAACCGGCTCAGGACTAGCCGTAGTGGTAGGTGAGGCTGTCTCCGACCTAGCTTCCTCTGGCGAGGCCACAGCCGGCGTAGCAGGTGCTTGCGTAATAAGGACAGTGGTAGTATCCGGCGTATTGGGGACCAGGGCGGCGGGGGGCATCGTATCCATAGGGCAGCGAAAACAACGGGCTCTGTAAGCAAGTCTAGGTAAGCAAAAGGGCTGGTTATCAGGCAGCCCAAACAGTTCCTACGAGGCTTAGAACCGCAGATGTTGCGTAAGAGTCTTATATCCTTCTTGATTCGTCATCATTTTGTAACGAACTAGGAGCCCCTAGCTACTAACGGAAGCCAAGCTAGCTTTTCGTTTCTTTTTCCACTATTCGCCCGAACACCCACTTTCTGTCTATGACTACTGCCATCAAAACCGGCCTACTCGCCTACGGGATGTCGGGCAAAGTTTTCCATGCACCCTTTGTCGCCACGCACCCCGGCTTTGACTTCTGCGCCATCGTGGAGCGCCGCCACAAGCAGGCGGCCCAAGACTACCCCGGCGTTATCAGCTACGACAGTGTGGAAGCGCTGCTGGCCGACCCCGAAATTGAGCTGGTCATCGTGAACACGCCCAGTAACACGCACTTCGAGCTAACGCAGCAAGCCTTGCGAGCAGGCAAGCACGTGTTGGTCGAAAAGCCCATGGCAGCCTCGAGCACCGAAGTGCAAACGCTGTTCGACCTAGGTCGGCAGATGGGCAAGCACGTTTTTGTGTACCAGAACCGCCGCTGGGACAGCGACTTCCAGGCTGTGCAGCAGGTTATTAATAGTGGGCAGCTCGGCGAGCTTATCGAAGTGCATTTTCGCTACGATCGGTACAAAACCACGCTAAACCCTAAGCCTTTCAAGGAAACAGCCGTGCCTGCTAGCGGCATCGTGTACGACCTAGGTCCGCACTTGCTGGATCAGGTGATTAGTTTGTTTGGCAAGCCTTTGCGCAGCCACAAAACCACGGGGCGCTACCGGGCTAATACGCAGGTAGACGACTACTTCACCATGCACCTGCAATACCCAAATGGGCTGAATGTGTTCGTCACCAGCGGCTTATTGATTGCCAATCCGCTGCCGGCTTTCGTGCTGCACGGTACGACGGGCAGTTTTCAGAAGGGCCGCGTCGATGTACAAGAGACGCAGCTTCAGCAGGGCGTTTCGCCGGTGGCCCCGGAGTACGGGCAGGAAGCGCCCGGCAGCGAGGGTACACTGACGGTAGTTGGCCCTAACGACGAGAAGACGACAACCCAGGTTCCTTCTCTGAAAGGCGACTACACGCAGCTATTCGAGGCGGTGTACCAGGCGCTACGCAACAACGTGCCGTACCCGATTCAGGAAGAACATATTCTGTGGCAAATGGCATTACTTGAACAAAACCCAGGGGATTGGGCGTTCTTAGGATGAGGACCAACTACTTCCGTTGGTCTCCTGTAGAGGCGTACTACTTGGCGGCTCGTCGTTGCTGATGCTCTTAGCCTAAATTGCTATGGCTGGATCGTTCGATGCCGAGCGGCAAAATAGTGCGGCTCTACAGAGTAAAAATAGTATTCTGCTTGTTACTACCTAGGTTATTGACAACTCGGCAGTGCCCGTTGAAAATACTTACCTTTACTACATTACCATTAAGCGGTTTGCTGACCGGGAACTCAGGGTCAGCCATTTATCCACTAGTAATTCGCTGAACCTTGACGTTTCACGACTTTAATCTCCACGACGACCTGCTGGCCGGCGTGGATGCCATGAACTACTTACAGGCCACGCCCATTCAGGAGCAGGCCATTCCAAAGATTATCGAGGGGAAAGACTTGATTGCCTGCGCCCAAACCGGCACGGGCAAGACGGCCGCTTATCTTATTCCGCTACTCGATAAAATTTCGCATGCCAACCACGACCACACCAGCACGCTGATCTTGGTGCCCACGCGCGAGCTAGCTACCCAGATTGACGAGCAGGTAACAGGGTTCGGCTACTTCGTGGAAGCGAGCAGCATTGCCATTTATGGCGGTGGCAAAAGCGAAGGCTGGGAGCAGCAGAAACGTGCCCTCACGGGCGGCGCCGATATTATTATCGCCACGCCGGGCCGCTTGATTGCGCACATGCAGATGGGCTACGTCAACTTCGACAAGCTCAACTACTTGGTGCTCGACGAGGCTGACAAGATGATGGACATGGGCTTTTCCGATGACATCTTGAGCATTGTGCGGCACTTGCCGAAGCAGCGCCAGACGCTATTGTTTTCGGCTACCATGCCTAACAAAATCAAGGAGTTTTCGAAGCAGCTGCTGAACCAGCCGGAAGAAATTCGCCTGGCGGTATCGAAGCCAGCGGAAGGCATCAACCAGCAGTTCTACATGGCCTTCGACCGCCAGAAGATCTACTTGTTGGAGCACCTGCTCAAAACGCAGAACGTGCAGAGCATGGTGCTGTTTACGTCGCAGAAAGCGGCTGTGGGCGGCATCGTGCGGGCCATCAATAAGCTAGGCTACGTGGCGCAGGGTATCTCCTCCGACCGCACCCAGGAAGAGCGCGAGAAGATCATGCGCGAGTTTAAAAACAAGCAATTCCCGATCTTAGTAGCCACCGACGTGCTCAGCCGCGGCATCGATATCGACTCCTTGAGCCACGTGGTGAACTACGACATTCCGCGCGCCGCTGAGGACTACGTACACCGTATCGGCCGCACGGCCCGCGCCGCCACAACTGGTACGGCCATCACCTTCATCAGCGACCAAGATCAGGACCGTGTGGTGAAGATTGAGAAGCTGATCGAGCGTGAAGTCGACAAGCAAAACATTACCGAGGAGCTAGGCCTAGGTCCAGCCCCCGAGTTTGACCCCAAGCGCTTCAGCGGCTTGCGCGGTAAAGTAGGCGGCCGCGACGGCCGTGGCGGCAGCTCCGACCGCAATGGTCGTGGCCCACGGCGCGAAGGCGACAAACCCCGTGGTGAAGGCAGCGGTGAGCGCCGCCGCGACGGTGGTCGTGGCCCGCGCCGCGAAGAGCGTCCGGCCGTTGCTGCTGCGCCTGAAAATGGTACAGCGCCCGTCGAAGCCGGATCCGTGCCTGTTGCGAAGGAGCCGCGTGCCCCTCGCCCACCGCGCGCCCCGCGTCCGGAAGGTGAAGCTCCTCGTGAGCCGCGCGCCGAAGGAACCGAACAAACAGAAGGCCAGCGCCGACGCAAGCGCGGCGGCCGCAACCGCAATGGCCGTCGGCCACAAGCGGAAGGCGGTGCGGCTGATGGCGTTAGTGTAGCACCAGCTGCGCCGAGCGCTGAGTAATCTCCTAAAACAAAAAGCCCCGGTTACGAGAGTAGCCGGGGTTTTTTGTTTTTACTTGTGTTTACCAACAAGAGGCTCCAATACCTGCGCCACCGCATTTTCTAATAATGGTAGTAATTCGACCATGTCTGGTTCAAATTCAAAAACCGTTAGTTTCAACTTCAAATTCAGTTCTCGCCCCCAGTGAAAAAGCTGTAAGCCTTGTGTAGCAGGTACTTTATAGAATCCCAAGTGTTGGATCACGCGGCCCCAAAAATTCCGCTTCACCTTGCCTACGTACAGCACCCGAGATACTTCGTTTGTTCCTTTACGGAAAGCTGGTAACGCTCTTTCACCAGAATACGATTTTGCAGCGGCTAACACTTGAGCTGGATCAACATCGGAATCTATCTCGAAGACATATACAACAGGTCCCCATATTGCTAGGAGTTTAGAAAAGACTTCTTGGTACTCCTTGGAGTAACGAATGTCTTCGCTAGAGTAATCTCGTAAGCTAGATATATCAAAATCAAAAAAATGCGTCAACTGTGCTCCTTTTTGGGCAACATGCAATAACGGAGCAGCCGCTTGCTCGCACGTTATTTTTATCTGTTTGATAGCTTTCTGAGCGTGATCTAGTTGATCAATCATTCGATGGTAAAGATTAAGTATGGTATATGACGCGTCATTATATCACCTGCCCTAACCCAAACAGCACCGTGAATACCAGCGTTGTTAGAGCCATCTGCTTCAGCAGCGGATCGAGTTGCATGGATTCTTGCCGCTGCCACACTTGCAAGCCATTGCGTAGCAAGAGCGGCGCCGACAGCACAAACAGCCACTGCCAAGGCGAATGATAGGTAAGTGCCACGTACACCACGGCGCAGCCAAAACCTAGCACCAGCAGCAGCCAATGGTAGCGTCGTGCATGCGCCGGGCCTAGGCGCACTGGTATCGTGATTTTACCGGCTAGCTCATCGGAGCGAATGTCGCGGATGTTATTCACGTTCAGTACGGCCGTAGCGAAGCAACCTAACGCTGCAGCAGGCAACAGTACCGCTAGCGGCAGTTCACGTGTTTGAAGGAAATAGGTACCACACACGCCTACCACGCCGAAGAAGATAAACACGGAAACGTCGCCCAATCCAGCGTATCCGTAGGGTTTGGAGCCTGCCGTGTAATTGACGGCTGCCCAAATAGCCGATAAACCTAGCACGAAGAAGGCACCAAAAATCCAGGCACCGGCCGTACCTAGCGCTACCCACAGCAATGCCAAACCAGCAAGCAGCGCCATGAGCCCAAAAAGGCTCATGCCACGCTTCATCTGGGCTGGCGTGATGGCCCCACTTTGCACGGCACGCTGGGGACCTTCGCGGTGCACGCTGTCAGCGCCATTTTGCGAGTCGCCGTAGTCGTTGGCGAGGTTACTCAGGATTTGGAGTAGAATGGTCGTTAGCACAGCAAGACCTAGCACCAAGCCATTGAAGCGGCCAGCGGCAGCGGCCAAAAAGCCGCCTGTGAAGATGCTAGCCAGAGCCAGCGGCAACGTGCGCGGCCGGAAAGCAGAAATCCAAGCCTTTACCGGGCTAGGAGCAGAAGTTACGGTAGACATAAAAAGCAGAATGGATAATAACAGAACGTCATGTCGACCAACGGGAGACATCTTGCGTGCCATAGTAAATCCGAATAGGTGGAGTTACCGCTGCATGCGAGATGTCTCCCGTTGGTCGACATGACGTTCTATCAAAAACAGACTTGCGAAAACCTAGGTTTACTTCGTGATGGCCGCTACTAGCTCGTCGCTCAAGGGCTTCACTTTCGAAGGGTAGAATGCCACAACATGGCCTTTCTCGTCCACAAGGTATTTGCAGAAGTTCCAGGAAGGTGCATCGCCTACAGCACCATTCTTCTGCTTGTCAGCCAAGAACTTATATAGTGGATCAGCCTCGTCGCCCTTCACAGCAACAGTGCTGAATAGCGGGAACGTCACGCCGTAGTTTTTCTCGCAGAACGAAGCCACTTCCATGTTGGAAGCTAGCTCTTGGTTGAAGCTGTTCGATGGAAACCCTAGTACTGTCACCTTGTCACCGTACTTTTTTGATAGCTCTTCCAACTCTTTATACTGCGGCGTGAAACCGCACTTGGAGGCCGTATTCACGATCAGCAACTTTTTGCCTTTGTACTTGCTTAGCTTCACGTCTTTGCCATCGATGGTTTTAACGGTGAAGTCGTACACAGTGCTGGCGGCAGCCGGCGGCGTAGTCTCGGTGGTAGCCATAACTGGTTGCGTTACAAAGGTGCTGGAGGACAAGCTAATGGCACCTAGCGTACCCAGCAGAAATAGGAAAGAAGCTTTCATAAGAGGGGGAGTTTTATACCGGGCTAACCTCAACCGGCAGCCAAATGTTTCAGAAGGCTGAATGTACGAGTTATCCGCCTAACCTGGTTTGTGTTATCTGCTTAGGTAGTGGGTGGTGACAGCCATTTTTCGACGGTCACCGGACGGTACGCCAGCATTTTGTCGAGGATGCCGTTGGGCGTTTCATCCTGGAGCAGTTGGGCACGGTTCTCCTGGCGCAACAAGCCTTCTTGCTGCATCGTGTCGAGGGCGGCGAGCAGGTGGTTGTAGTAGCCGTTCACGTTGAGCACGGCCACGGGCTTCGGGTGCAAGCCGAGCTGGCCCCACGTCAGCACTTCGAACAGCTCTTCCAAGGTGCCATAGCCGCCGGGCATGGCCACAAAGCCCTCAGCTAGGTCAGCCATCATCAGCTTGCGCTCATGCATCGATTTAACGACGTGCAGTTCCGTCAGACCTAGGTGGGCTAGCTCTTTATTGGCCAGAAAATCAGGAATAACGCCAATGGCTTTGCCGCCGTGGCGCAACACGCCGTCAGCCACAGCCCCCATTAGCCCCACGTGGCCCCCTCCAAATACGAGTGTCATGCCGCGCTCGGCTAGAGCTTGGCCCATAGCATCGGCCTGCTGCCGATAGATATCGTTGTTGCCTACGCTGGCACCGCAGTATACTGCTACGCTTTTCATTAGTTGAATTTTATTCTATTGCTCTACTGTCTTCTGTCATCCTGAGCTTGCGAAGGACCTCATCACGTTAGAACGGCTGTGACAACAACGACTTGTTCACGCGTGATAAGGTCCTTCGCAAGCTCAGGATGACAGGAGATTTTATGACAGTCTATTATTACATCCGCTCGGGCACGTCAATACCTAGTAGCAGCATGGCGGCTTTGATCATGCGGCCCGTTTGCGCCGAAAGCGCTACGCGGAAATTACGCTTAGTCTCGTCGGTCTCGCCGAACACCGATACTTCGGTATAGAAGCGGTTGTAGGCCTTGGCCAAGTCATAAGCATACTGCGCGATAATAGCCGGCGACATCGTAGTGGCCGCTTCCGCCACTACGTTGGGGTAACGGGCTAGCTCCTGTACCATGCCCACTTCCGTTTCGTGCAGCGACGTCAGGGTAGCTAGGTCGGGAGTTTCGCTCAGACCTAGCTCAGCCGCTTTGCGACGAATAGCCGCAATACGAGCATGTGAATACTGGATGAACGGTCCTGTGTGCCCTTGCAACTGCACCGATTCCTCGGGGTTGAAGAGCATACGCTTCTTGGGATCAACTTTCAGCAAGTAGTATTTCAGCGCGCCCAAACCTAGGGTATGGTAGAGCTTCTCCGCTTCCTGTTCGGTTAGGCCTTCGATCTTCCCTAGCTCGCTGGTAGCCTGGCGGGCGGCATCCGTTACTTCCTGTACCAGCTCATCGGCGTCAACCACAGTCCCTTCACGGCTCTTCATTTTGCCCGAGGGCAAATCGACCATGCCGTAGCTGAGGTGATAAATGGCATCGGCGTAGGGCTTACCTAGCTTTTTGAGTACCGCCTTCAGCACCTGCATGTGGTAGTTCTGCTCGTCGGCAATGACGTAGACGGACAGGTCGTAGCCAAAATCCTCGTACTTCAGCTCGGCTGTGCCTAGGTCTTGGGTGATGTACACGCTAGTGCCATCGGCGCGGAGCAGCAGCTTCTCGTCGAGTCCTTCTTCCTTCAGATCCACCCACACCGAGCCGTCGTCTTTGCGGAAAAACACGCCTTTTTGCAGGCCTTCTTCCACCCGCTCCTTGCCTAGCAGGTAGGTTTCCGATTCGTAGTACATCTTGTCGAAATCAACGCCAATAGTAGCGTAGGTTTCGTCGAAGCCTTCGTACACCCAGCCGTTCATTTGGCGCCATAGGCTCACTACGTCCTCGTCGGCGGCTTCCCAGGCGCGCAGCATATCTTGCGCTTCCAGCATCATGGGCGCTTGGCGTTTGGCAATATCGGAGGCAACGCCTTCTGCTTCGAGTTGACGCACTTGCTCGCGGTAGTGCTTCTCAAATAGCACGTAGTACTTGCCGATCAGGTGGTCACCTTTGATACCCGCTTCCTCCGGCGTTTCGTTGTGTCCATACTGCTGGTAGGCTAGCATCGACTTACAGATGTGGATGCCGCGGTCATTCACCAGGTTTGCCTTTGTGACGGTAGCGCCGGTTGCTTTCAGGATCTGCGCCACCGAGTAGCCCAGAAAGTTGTTGCGCAGGTGACCTAGGTGCAGGGGCTTGTTGGTATTGGGCGAAGAGTATTCGACCACTACTTGCTGCGGACCGCCGGTGGGCACGGGGGCGTTATTAGGGCGCTGGCTAAGCTCGGTAAAGAGGCGCACCCATTCCTTATCAGCAATTTCCAGGTTCAGAAAGCCTTTCACCACGTTGAAGCCGCTCACACGCGACTCGTTGGCTACGAGCCACTCGCCCAGGGCTTGCCCAATCTGCTCCGGGCCTTTGCCCAGCGCTTTGGTCAGTGGAAACGTGACAAGGGTGAAAGAGCCCGCAAAATCTTTGCGGGTGGGCTGCAAGGTGAGCTGTTCGGCCGGCACCTGCGCGCCGAATGCTTGCTGGATAGCGGCGCTGAGCGCTGCTTTGATGCTATTTTCGAGTTGTTGCACAGAAGAGAGGCTAGGATAACAGCAGATGAGCGCCACACCGCGAAGCTTGGGCAGTTGGCTGACTTAGAAGCTGCTTCCGGTTTCGATTGCAAAGGTAGAAAGGCTAGGGGGAACCTAGGGGAAAAGTTCTCGCTTTCCCCGACCACGTATCGCTTGGCAGGCTAATGTATCTCAAATAAGGAAGGTAGTACGGCTGAGGTTGAACTACCAGCTGTTCAGCTACGTAAAAGGACCTACCCCTTCCTTCTATGCTTTTTCCTATGTCGCTCGCCTCTCCTACCGATCCGAAGAATCCGGTTAATCCCGCCCTCAAAGACACATCTGCGCAAAACGCATCGGATAGTCAGCCTGACGGTGTAGACACGCCGTCCTCGCTTGAAGAGGTAGTGGACACCACTCCAGAAGCGACTACAACAGAACAAACTACGAGCACACCGGTCACGCCAACTGAAGAGGATACCACAGAAGACGTTCTCTCTGATCCACAAGCCTCCGACGCGGGCACGGGCGGCTACGATGATACAGACGCCGGTATTAGCAGTGATTCGGACGTGCACGCACTCTAAACACACCAAGCAGACACAAAAAAGGCTCCTCAGCATGAGGAGCCTTTTTTGTGGGTTAGCACCAGGGCCTTACACCTGACGGTCACCTTGCGTGAACTCCAGCATCCAGCCCGGATACTCCGGCGCCGACTTGCTAACGTCATCTAGCTTTTGCAAATCCTCAGGGGTAAGCTGTACATCGATGGCCTTCAGATTGTCTTCAAGTTGATCCATGCGCTTTGCCCCGATAATCACGCTAGTCACTACCGGCTGATGGAGCAGCCAGGCCAGTGCTATTTGCGCGACCGTGACACCTTTTGCTTCGGCCATTGGCTGCAACACGTCGATGATGTCGTAGGCTTTTTCCTTATCAACGGGTGGGAAGTCGAAGCCGGTACGACGTGAGCCTTCTTCTCCTTGGTTTTCGCGCGTGTATTTGCCACTCAGGAAGCCACCCGCCAGCGGGCTCCACACCATCAAGCCCACTTTCTGATCTTGCAGCAACGGCACCAGTTCACGTTCTAAGTCGCGGCCGGCGATGGTGTAGTAAGCTTGCAACGACACAAACTTTTCTACGTGGTTGTAGGTCGAGTACGACAGCGCTTTCATCAGCTGCCACGCGGCTAGGTTACTGGCCCCGATGTAGCGCACTTTGCCGCTGCGCACCAAGTCGTCTAGCGCACGCAGGGTTTCTTCCAGCGGCGTGAGTGGGTCGTAGGAGTGAATCTGGTAGAGGTCGATGTAGTCGGTGTTCAGGCGCTTGAGGCTAGCTTCGGCCTGATCCATGATGTGCTTGCGCGTCAAGCCAACTTGGTTCGGTCCCTCTCCCATTTTGCCACGCACCTTGGTGGCCAGCACGAGGTCGTGGCGGTCGATACCTAGGTTGCGGAAGGATTGGCCAGTCAGTTCCTCCGATAAGCCTTCCGAATACACGTTGGCCGTGTCGATGAAGTTAATACCCGCATCGATGGAGCGCTTCATTATCTCGTCTACTTGCTCTTGTCCGAGCGAACCGATGGCTTTTGCCCAGCCTTTTCCGCCGAAGGTCATAGTACCTAGGCACAGCTCTGAGACTTTCAGGCCAGTGTTACCTAACAGATTGTATTTCATGAGGGAGGTGGTGTTGGTTGTGGTATGTGCATAAGACGCTTGCTTATCGTAATTGTTTGTGCCTTGCTTAGCATGAGCGCTGACTTATCCAAAACTTACACATCTCTCCTTCTCACCCATTCGCCACCTCCCCCCTAGGTCCGCGCGAGGTAGCTTCTTCCAGCCGTAGCCGCTCCTGAATGGCTTCAGTGGCCGCTTCCAGAATATCGAAAGCATTCTTGGCCATTGTGTTTTCGGAGTCAAGCGTTGGGTTTATTTCTACCATCTCGAAGCACACGACCCGTTCATTTTCCAGCAAGTAGTGACATAGGCTGATAGCTTCCTGCACGTTCAGACCGGCTTCCACAGGTGTGCCGGTGCCTTTGCTGAAGCGCGAATCCAGTGAATCCACATCGAAGGACACGTAAACCAGGTCGCAGAAGCGTAGCCGCTCGTAGATTTCGCGGGCGACCAACCTAGGTCCTTTCGCCCGGAACTCATCGAGCACATAATTTTTAATACCTAGCCTCTCGATCAGTTCGTCTTCTTCGCGCTGGGTGTCGCGTACCATCACGTACACGAGGTGGTCGGGCGTGAGCTTGGGGCCAGGCTCGCCTAGGTTTTGTAGGCGACGCCAAAAGAACTCGGTTTCAGGCTCCGGTTCGTTGCGCTGCATCACGCGGTTATCCTCGTTCAGGGCCATGGCCAACGGCATGCCGTGCATGTTGCCGGAGGGCGTGGTGTAGGGCGAGTGGATGTCGGCGTGAGCATCGATCCAGACCACGCCGAGCGTTTTGTGCGGGTAGGCGGCCTTGATGCCGGCAATAGTGCCGGCGGCGTTGGAGTGGTCGCCGGCCAGCACCAGCGGAAACTCGCCGAAACGAAGGGTCTGTTCTACCGTATTAGCAATGCCCTTTTGCACCGTGTACACCGAGTCGATGTGCTTGGCATAAGGAAAGTGGTTTTTGTCGAACAGCACGTGGTTCAGATCGGGCACGGCAACGGCGTTGAAGCGCCGGAAATAATCAGAACCTTTGTTCAGACAAGCAATGCGCAGAGCGTCTATTCCAAGACTAGCCCCACGAGTGCCCGCTCCTAGCTCGGAACGGACTTCAATGAGCTTAATGCGTTTCATAACATACTGTGCGCGGCAACGACGGGCAGCCAAAGACCCAGCCGAATACCAGTCGGAGCAGGACCACGTCTCACCGCTCTCGTCCCGGACACCCCCGTAGGAGTGTCCGCTACTACCTATCTTTGCCGGCCCTTAAAGGTGCGCAAAAGCGCGCACAAAGGCTAGGTTGTTTCACTCATCCATACGTTAGCATACACTTGTTTCGGCATCTTACCCGTCTTGGCTAATCTTCCGTAATCGATGGAATTCCCAAGGCTTGTTAGGTGTTTCGGCATGCGCTTTCTAGCGTTTCATCCCACAAGCAACAGACCACTCTCCCTTCAATGGATACCTATCACGACCTGATTTCTCAGACGTTCGACTTTCCTACCCAAGACTTTACCGTACAAAATAACGAGCTGCGCTTCCATGATATTCCGCTGATGGATATTATCAAGAAGCACGGCACCCCATTGCGTCTCAGCTACTTGCCCAAAATCAGCTCCCAGATTCAGCGGGCCAAGAAGTGGTTTGCCGATGGCATCCAGAAAACTGGCTACCAAGGCAGCTACACGTATTGCTACTGCACCAAGTCGTCGCACTTCAGCTTTGTGCTGGAAGAGGCGCTGAAAAACGATATTCAGATCGAGACATCGTCGGGGTTTGATATTAACATCGTGCGGGCGCTGTACAGCAAAGGCAAGATCAACAAGCAAACATATATCGTCGCTAACGGCTTCAAGCGTGAGCGCTACAAACGCCACCTTACCGAGCTCATCAACGAAGGTTTCGTGAACTGCATGCCCATTCTCGACAACCTGGAAGAGATTGAGTATTACCACGAAAACGTGCGGGAGAAGTGCAACTTAGGCATGCGCTTGGCCTCCGACGAAGAACCTAGGTTCCAGTTTTATACCTCGCGCCTGGGCGTGCGCTACGCCGATGCCATTCCGCTCTATGAGCAGAAGATCAAGGAAGATCCGCGCTTCGAGCTCACGATGCTGCACTACTTCATCAACACGGGCATCAAGGACACCAGCTACTACTGGTCGGAGCTGAGCCGCTTCGTGCACAAGTACTGCGAGCTGCGTAAAGTGTGTCCAACGCTCACTACTATCGACATTGGTGGCGGCCTGCCCATCCAGACCAGCATTCAGCCGGAGTACGATTATGCCTATATGATCGAAGAGATCCTACGCACCATCAAGCGTATCTGCGCTGAAGAAGGAGTGCCAGAGCCGAACATCTTCACCGAGTTTGGCATCTTCACGGTGGGCGAAAGTGGCGTGACGCTCTACTCGATTCTGGACGAAAAACTACAGAATGACAAGGAGCTATGGTACATGATCGATGGTTCGTTCATCACGAACCTGCCCGATACGTGGGCGTTGAACCAGCGCTTCATCATGCTGGCTATCAACGGATGGCAGAAGTCGTACAAGAAGATCCAGCTAGGCGGCCTCACCTGCGACTCGCAGGACTACTACAACGCCGAGAAGCACATCTACCAAGTGTTCTTGCCCGAACGAAAGAACACGGATGAGCAAAAACTTTATGTTGGTTTCTTCCACACTGGCGCCTACCAAGAAAGCCTCTCCGGCTACGGTGGCATCAAGCACTGCCTGATCCCAGCGCCCAAGCACGTTATCTTGGACCGCGCCGAAGACGGCACCCTCACCGATTGGGTGTTTGCCGACGAGCAAGACAGCGAATCGATGATGCGCATCCTAGGGTATCAAGATTAAAGGATAGCAACACGTGCCGGGCCGGCTCGACCATGAGTCGGCCCGATACTTGTGTTTTAAGCTCAACCATTTTCAACCATTCCCTTACCCCTCCTCATGTTTAAAAAGATACTCTTAGTAGCTATCGTAGCCGTTACGGGGCTTAGCTCCTGCAACAAAAACGTTTGCCCAGCTTATAGCAAAGCACGCCCCCAGCAACCCGACACTGCGCACCTTACGGCTAGCACAGCAACTCCTGTAGCTCAACAATAGAACTATATGTAGATACTCGCACAATGGTGCGTGTGTAAGTAGCGGCTTCTCCTACTAGCGTTGGGGGAAGCTGCTTTTCTATTTTAGGCAGAATCTTTGTGTTAGGAACGATCTACGCAATTATATGGTTGGCCATTCGTTTTAGGAACCCAGCATCGTCTTTTACAATCTCTTGCACTTTTACATGAAAAAGCTCCTATTCATCGTTTTGATCGGCTTCGGAGGCTTAAGTTCTTGCCGTACCAAATGTCCCGCGTACTCTAGCACGAAGCCGGCTACGCATATTTCTTCGTCGATTACAGCTAGCACGGCTACCCCAGCGGCCACCCGGCAGTAAACTAGAGCTGGCATTGTGCTTCGTCCTAGGCAAGAGGTCTCCATGTACTTTGCCAAACAGCTATAGCATACACGATACTCCTTCTTTATCAAAAGCCTCCGCTAGCTAGCGAGGGCTTTTTTATTTTTAGACTATTATCGGAAATGATAAACAGGTTAAAGTAGCAAATACATTTACTTGCAATTGCACTTTCTGTACCTACCGATGCATACATTACCAAGTCTGAGTATAGATAGGCAACTTAGCAAGCTAAGCAACTCAGCATCGCAATGACATCAGCTTTTTTTAGCCCTTTCCTAAGCTTCAGTAGGTCACTCTCTTATAACAAACTCTCGAAAAAATCTATTTTATTACTAAATTAAGTCCATATTTGGATTTTATATTGTTTTTTTGCCACTCTATAGAAGGGAAATAGAATACAAGATCTGCATTACGCCCTCCTCAACAATCACTGCTGTACCTAAGCTGATACAGATTTGGCAACAACAAAGGCCACTGTTCCTTCTAGAAGACGATCAGTTTCGGTGTGTTTCTCTCTCCATGCGTAAGGTGTGCTGCCACGCTGAGCTATTTCCTGAACCCGATACAGCATGTTTTCTTATGACGTCAGGAGATCTTCAACCATGCTTGCTATAGCTCCTGCTAGCGTCACTTCCCTCAAAGCATAAACTCTCATAACTTCTAATAGAAGACAAACATGAAACTAAAACTTTATACGGATTTAAGTCTTCTCGACAAGGGAAAGCCCGTTGAGTTATTGATACCTTTCATTGGAAATTTTGCAGATAAAGCCGGCTCCGTAACCTTAGGAAGGTTTGATCATTTCTTAAAAGAGGGCAAAGATTTTTTAGAGCTAACCACCCTAGAAGAGTGCGACGCCTGTTTGCTACCGATATTTTATGATGTTATTGAGAATCAAGCAGAATTCGAAAAAAATATTGCTTCGTTTGTTAAATACGTAGAGAGCAGCAATAAGAAGGTTTTAGTTTTTGTTGGACACGACACCCTAGACCTTAATATTAAAATTAAGAACGCCATAATTTTCAATAGCGCTATTAGTAAATCAAAGCAGCCAAAAAATGTATTTCCTTGGCCTCACTTCTTCGAGGACTTTTTAGATAAATACAGTAATGGCGTATTAGAAATCCGTCCAAAAAGTAGCAAGCCTATCGTCGGTTTTTGCGGCTATGCCCCTCCTCTAAATACTACCATGGGCAAGGAGAAAATCTTGGGCATGGTGAGGCTGATTGGCAACTATATGGGAATCATGCAGAAATTCCCCGTGAAAGTGGCCCATTCCTACAGAGCGCGAGCTATTATCGGCCTGCAGAAGTCGAAGAAAGTTGTCAATAACTTCAGACTTAAGAGCAACTTTGCTTTTGGTCCTGATGGTCTTAATACGGGTGCTACAGCTGAAAGCCCAGAGGAATTCCGCAAAAAATATGTAGAGAACATTATGGAAAGCGACTATACGCTTTGCATTCGGGGCTATGGCAATAACTCTGTTCGTTTCTTTGAAACGCTATGCTGCGGCAGAATTCCAATTTTCTTAAACACGGATAGTACTCTACCTTTTGAAGAAATAATTGATTGGAAGAGTTTATGCGTGTGGGTAGAAGAGAAGGACATTGACAGAATCGGTGACTTTGTCGCAGATTTCCACAACAACATTTCCGAGGAGGATTATAGAGCACTCCAAAAGAAATTGCGTACTATCTGGGAAGACTATATGGCGCCAACAGGTTTCTTCAAAAAGATAAAACTATTTATCAACGAAGAAAACCTCGTTGCTAGCTAGGTAATAAGAATAGTTCCCGTAAAAAGAGGGGTAGCTGGTCAATATTCGATATTGGCCAGCTACCCCTCTTTTTACGACAGAAGGCTAGTATGTATTCTCTTGTGTCAGGATAATATTAGTGGCCGCAGCTAGGTTGGTAGCGTGAGGCTGATGCGTGCTTTCTTCGGAGTGACCCACTAGAATTCCTTTGACTCCAACCCGCGCACCTGCTTCTAGGTCGCGCAGCCGGTCCCCTACGATCCAGCACTGGCTAGGGTCAAGATGAAAGCGGGCAATGGCCTTTTCTAGCATCAAGGAGCCAGGCTTACGGGACAGCGACTCACTTACAGATGGATGCGATGGGGCAAAATAAAGAGCGTCAATCAGGTTGCCGCAGGCCTGCTGTAGTTTATCGTGGCAGAGGCGCATCTGAGAGGCAGTATACAGCCCTTTTGCAATACCAGCTTGGTTGGTAACGACAATCAGATAATAGCCTGCCGCCTTCAGACGGGCCAAGCTCTCGGGTACGCCAGGCAATACGTTAAAATCTTCGGGGCGCCACACATAGTCCCCCATTTCCTCGTTCAGTACCCCGTCGCGGTCTAAAAAAATTGCCCTGTGCTGATGAGGTGATACCAGTGCAGAAGAATTTGCGTTCGTCATTAGGTCAAAGATATAGTCGCTGGCCGACATGACTAAAAAATTAACCTAGCGAGTGAATTACACAGAAAAATGATTGTTACTCTTATAGTACAAGCGCCCGAGGTTAGCGCGATAGTTACCTTTGTCGCGTAGCAGAATGCGGCTGTTGCTTCTGCTCACTCAATCATATTTTCGCAGTTATTTATCATGGTAGCTATTTTGGGTGGTGGCATTTCGGGTCTTACGCTGGCGTATTACCTGCAAAAAGCAGGAGTTAGCTACGATTTATTCGAGGCTGGCTCAGTACCAGGCGGAAATCTGCGCACGGTCCAAGTGGATGGCTACCTGCTTGAAACGGGTCCTAACTCGTTGCAGCTCAGCTCAGAGTTACTTGACTTGTTTACCGACCTAGGGTTGGCTGATGAGATTGAGGACACAGCAGCTGTAAGTGCCAACCGCTACGTACTGCGTGCGGGCCGCTACCAAAAGCTCCCTGGCTCGCCCCCCGCGTTACTCGCTAATCGTTTCTTCAGCCTAAAGGCCAAGCTTAATATTTTGCGCGAGTTAAGCCGCACCCCGCTCCCAGCTAACCCCGATGAAACGTTGGCAGCCTTTTTCCGGCGTCGCTTCGGAGCCGAAATTGTAGATCATGCGCTTAACCCATTCATCTCTGGCATCTACGCTGGCGACCCCGAGCAACTCTTGCTGCACAAAACATTTCCGAAGCTAGCTGAGTTGGAGCACACGTACGGTTCGGTGGTACGAGGCCTGGCAAAAAGTGGCGGCGCTGGTGGCCGCCGACGCATTGTTTCGCTTCGCAAAGGCATTCAGCAGCTGCCTGCTACGTTGGCCGCGCAGCTCACTAATTACCAGGGCGGGCAAACAGTCACGGCACTTACGCGCTCGTCCGATGGGCTTTATCACGTTCAGCTCGCCAGCGGACCAGCACCGCATGCTTACGAAGCTGTAGTGCTAGCATTACCTACTTACGCGGCAGCTCCCCTGCTTGAGCGTTTATTTCCAGAAGCAGCTAGTGCCTTGGCGGATGTCTATTATCCAGCTATGGCGGCCATCTACACCACTTACTACCGCGCCGATGTAGCGCACCCGTTGGATGGTTTTGGCGCACTACATCCTAAAGTCGAGCAGCCTTACGCAGCAGGTAGCATCTGGACTAGCTCGATTTTTCCGAACCGCTGCCCTACCGATCAAGTGCTGTTCACCACGTTTGTTGGTGGGAGTCAATATCAAGAGCAGGCCCAACAATCGGCCGAGCAGCAGCAGCAAGCCGTGCACGCGGAGCTTGTTCGTTACTACGGCATTAAGGCCGCTGCTCCGATTTGGCAAACTCGCTACTACTGGGAGCGTGCCATTCCGCAGTTCGACAACCGCATTGTAGCCGCGCATGCCGCCGCCGATGCTCTTACGGCTGACCATATTTACACGACGGCCAACTGGCGGGCGGGTGTGGGAGTGCCCGACTGCGTGCGCCATGCCCGGCAACTAGCGGAAAAAATTACTCGCAGCGTCCCCCACTTATTATCTTTGACACAATGAACAGTGGGCTGGTTCTAATCCCGACGTACAACGAGCGCGAAAATGCGGAATTGATCATCCGCAAAGTCTTTTCGTTGCCCAAATCTTTCGACTTGCTCGTTATCGACGATGGCTCACCTGATGGCACCGCCGATATTGTCCGAAACCTGATGCAAGAGTTTCCAGAGCGGCTTTTTCTGGAAGAGCGGAAGGGAAAGATGGGGCTCGGCACCGCTTACATTCATGGTTTTCGGTGGGCGTTGATGCGGGACTATGAGTATGTGTTCGAGATGGATGCTGACTTCTCCCACAACCCCGATGACTTATTGAAGCTGTACAATGCCTGCGCGGTAGACGGCTACGACCTAGCTATTGGCTCCCGCTACATTCAAGGTGTCAACGTCGTCAACTGGCCCATGGACCGCGTGCTGATGTCGTGGTTTGCCTCGGCGTACGTGCGCTTTGTCACGGGCATGCCCATCATGGATGCAACGGCAGGCTTCAAGTGCTATACAGCCCGCGTGTTACGTACGGTGTTGAGGCACCGAATTCGTTTCGTCGGCTACGCCTTCCAGATTGAGATGAAATGGCTAGCCTACAAGTATGGCTTCCGCATCAAAGAAGTGCCGATCATCTTTACCGACCGGACCCGCGGCGCCTCTAAAATGTCGAAAGGCATCTTCAAGGAAGCCTTCTTTGGCGTCGTGCAGATGAAGGTGTATAGCTGGTTTCACCGCTTCAAGCGCGCCACTGCTGATAGCAGTCATCCTAGCACCGATGCTATTTCGGTGACCGCCGCAACCTCGGCTCCAGAATCGCGGTAAGCCCTGCTATAGTTCTGTTCCATATTGGAGACAGAGCTAGGTCTCTTCTCGCGCTACGTATGGAAAACACCCCTGTCTTCTGGGTCGGGTTCAACATTTTCGTTCTGGGAATGCTGATGCTCGACTTACTTGTGTTCAATCGCAAAGCTCACGTAGTGAGAATGCGGGAAGCCTTGGGTTGGAGCTGCTTTTGGATAGCCTTGTCATTGAGTTTTAATTTCCTCGTGTATCGCACGATGGGCAGGCAGGCTGGTTTAGAATTTCTCACCGGCTACTTGATTGAGAAGTCGCTGAGCGTTGATAATCTTTTTGTTTTCTTGCTCATCTTCAGCTACTTCAAAATACCCCAACAGTACCAGCATAAAATCCTTTTCTGGGGAATCATTGGCGCACTGATTTTGCGCGCGGCATTCATCTTGGTGGGAGCAGCGTTGCTAGCCAAGTTTCACATCTTGCTCTATGTGCTCGGGGCTTTTTTGGTATACACGGGGGTGCGTATGGCGCTCAGCGCGGGCGAACCCGAAATCGACCCGGATAATAACCCTATCGTAAAGTTTCTGAGCCGCTACATGCCTGTGACCAGCAAGCTAGAGGGCGACAAGTTTTTTGTGCGCAAGGATAAGTTGCTGTTTGCTACGCCTTTGTTTGTGGTGCTGCTGATGGTCGAAACAACCGATGTAGTTTTTGCCGCCGATTCTATCCCAGCTATTCTCGCCGTTTCGCGTGATACGTTCATCGTGTACACGTCCAATGTGTTTGCCTTGCTCGGTCTGCGGGCGATGTATTTTGCTTTGGCAGGCTTGATGAAGCTGTTCCATTACCTGCACTATGGCCTAGCCCTTATTCTGGTGTTTATCGGTTTTAAGCTGCTCACGACCGACTACCTAGCTACCCGCGGCTACGAAATTCCGATGAGTATTTCGCTGGGTTTGGTGGGGCTTATTCTAGCCGTTTCGGTTTTGGTGTCTGTTCTACTTCCGAAGAAGGAAGAAGTGGAATCCTAGGCAAACAGCGGAGCGCCGCTGGTTTGATTTTAGCCATTTGACTAAAATAGAAAAAGCCTCGCTGAAGTACATCAGTGAGGCTTTTTCTATTGCATCGAATATCGCTTGTAACTAGGTGCTTGCTGCCCTTGGCTTACGGTCGAGGCGGAGGGGATGCGGGCTGCGTTTCGGGTGTGTTGCTGTTTACCCCGGCATCAGGGGCAGCATTGCCACCTAGCAAATCGATTAGGTTCAGCGGCTCGAACTGGGAAGAATCGGCCGCGGCGGTTCGGGTCGTGTCGCGGGCCGTCACGATGTACTTGCGGGCCGGTCCATTCAGTGCCACGCCCAATGCCATATTTTCGCGGTCGGCTTGGGTAATCATGCCGCGCTCCACCATAATGTCGGCGATGAGGCGGTAGAAGTAGCGGGCACTTCCCCGCAAGTTGCCATAGCTATCGAAGGAATACCGATAAAACTTAGGCTTGGGAATGATACTAGCTAGGTACAAGCTTTCTGACAAGTTGAGGTTGGCAGGCTGCTTATCGAAGTAGAAGCGGGCAGCATCCTTTACCCCGTAAATCTTCGGTCCCCACTCAATGATGTTCAAGTAAACCTCAAACATGCGCTCCTTGCTCACCAAACGGGTGTTTTCAATTAGCCAGACCATGAGCATTTCTTCCACTTTGCGAGCCACAGTCTTCTGCCGGGTCAGGAATACGTTCTTTACCAGCTGCATCGAGATTGTACTTCCCCCGCGGGCAAAGCGCCGCTCCTTTAGGTTCTGAATAGCGGACTTCACAAAAGCCTTTTCCATGAAGCCTTTGTGGGTGAAGAAACGCGGGTCTTCAGCCGTTTGAATCGCACTCTTGAGGTAGCGCGAAACCTCATCGTACGGCACAAAATCTTTGTTGCTAGGTCCCACCAAGAACGTTTTGATGGAGTCGCCTTTGTCGTTGTAAGCGGTGTACGGGAATTCTTCGTTGAGCTTATTCAGGTTTTCCCGTCCAAACTTGGTAATGCGGAAATTCTTACCGCGTAGCGACGAGTCGAACTTCAAGCTATCCACCTGGTTCATATCGAGCGCCGTGTGCAGGCTATAAGTAAGCGTGCCTTCACCTTGCATGCCTTCTACTTCTTCAAACATGCCTTCTGGCAGGGAAGCGAAGAAGTCATTCGCGGAAGTCTCAGCCGATTCAATGTCAGCGGAAACTTGCAACCCTGCGAGGGCATCACTACGCTTCCGGACTCCGTTTATTTTACGCCCAATGACCCGCTGGGGTACTGGCAGCTTGCGAATGCTGAACGTAGGGTAGAACTCAATGCGGTTGAGGCGCACCTTTGTTCCTTTTTCTAGCGCCATAGATGCTTGGCCTAGCTTCGTAATAAAGTTGATGCCGCCGTGCTGTACAACGATGTCGCGCGCTGCCAGCTTGGGCTGATTGAGCACAAAATGAGTAGCCGAAGCCGAGCCTCGCAACGTTAGTTGCTCCTCGTCGAAGTCCTTCCCGTCTAGGCTCATGCGCAACGTATCGAACTGCACCCGCGCGTTGAGGCGGCGCTGCAAGTACGGCAACGTGACCGGCTGGCTATTCAGGCCGTACACTTGTGCCGCTAGCTCGTAATCGCCGGCTTCCACGTGCCCGCTAATACCTAGGTTGTTAGAAACCGAGTCGATGGTAGCCGATAGTTGCCCCGTAATATCGCCATCTTCAATGGTGAGGCCAGGCATGACAATCCGGGCTTGGTGCCGCGGACTTTCGTACGTTACGAGAAAGTTCTTGAAGGCCGCCTCGCCCGGAATGTTGTCGAAGCCTGCTTCCAACAACTCATTCAGCAAGAGGCCGTAGTTGGTGCCCTTCGTGGTATCACGTGGTGCTACTTGCTGGGTTTTCTTCTTCCGGTAGAGAAAAGAGTAGTTATCCGCGGCCGCCGTCTTACGGGCCGTGAGGCGAGCGTTATCAATTTGCAGGTTGCTGAACACTGGCCGACCCGCAAACAATGACCGCACGCTCAGCGAGGCATCGATACTAGAAGCCCGCAACAGCGTGTCGCGTCCAGCAGGCACCAGCGCCACACCTTCAATCCGGACCGAGTTCAGGTCGGTGAAGCGAGCTGGCCCTAGGGTAAGCTGCGCCGGGTACTTGCGCTCCACTTTGGTTTTCACCTGTGCCAGCGCATAGTCCAGCAATTGTTGACGCTTGAGCAGAAATGCAGCCAACGCCAGGCCCAGTAGCACCACTACAAGGCCTAAGCCTATACCTATCTTTTTCTTAACAGCAGAATCCACGCGTAGTAGCAAGGGGAGAGAATTGCGGTTGGGTCCTGTAAATTTACTATCAGGCCCAACTTCGCACAGAGCACAAAGGTAGCGAAAACCATTACGACCCGCTTCGCCAAGCGCGACGCCTTTCGCTACCTTTGATGCGTTGGCCATTTTCTACGCTATGTCATTCCCCACAACCCTGACACCTCTCACCGCCGTTTCGCCCCTCGATGGACGTTATCAGCGCCAAACTGCGCCGTTAGCGCCTTATTTCTCGGAGCTAGCGCTGATTCGCTACCGCGTGCTGGTAGAAGTGGAGTACTTTATTGCGCTCTGTCAATTGCCGTTGCCTCAGTTAGCAGGTGTTAGCCCGGATCTGTTTCCAGCGCTGCGCAACATTTACCACAACTTTGGCGCTGCGGAAGCCGAAGCAGTGAAGGCCCATGAGCGCGTGACCAACCATGACGTGAAGGCAGTGGAATATTTCCTTCGTGACCAGTTCACAGCCCTAGACCTAGGTCAGTACCTGGAATTTATTCACTTTGGCCTTACTTCCCAGGATGTCAACAACACAGCTATTCCGCTCAGCCTGAAGGGGGCATTGCTGCAAGTGCTACTGCCCGCCTACGCCCAAGTGCGCAACCAGCTTGCCACCCGGGCAGAGGAATGGCAAGCGGTGCCTATGCTGGCCCGTACGCACGGGCAACCCGCCTCGCCTACACGCCTGGGCAAAGAAGTAGCCGTGTTTGTAGCGCGCCTCGATGCGCAGGTAGAACTGCTAGGCCAAGTACCTTTCGGGGCTAAGTTTGGCGGCGCCACGGGCAACTTCAATGCGCACCACGTTGCTTATCCGCAGATTGATTGGCATGCGTTTGCTAATACGTTCGTGAACGACACGCTTCATCTGCACCGCAGCTATCCTACCACCCAAATTGAGCACTACGACCACCTTGCCGCTACTTGCGACGGGCTAAAACGGCTCAACACCATTCTCATCGACCTAGCCCGCGATGCATGGCAGTACATCTCGATGGGCTATTTCCGGCAAACCGTTAAAGCCGGTGAAGTGGGCTCGTCGGCCATGCCCCACAAGGTAAACCCTATCGATTTCGAAAACGCAGAAGGTAACCTAGGGGTTGCTAATGCCCTTCTTGAGCATCTGGCTAGTAAACTCCCCATCTCTCGCCTCCAGCGCGACCTCACCGACTCTACGGTATTGCGCAACCTAGGCGTGCCACTCGGCCACACGCTCATTGCTCTCACCTCGCTTCAGCGTGGCTTGAACAAGCTAGCTCTCGACGAAGAAGCACTACGTCGCGACCTGGAAGCCAACTGGCCCGTAGTGGCCGAAGCCATCCAGACCATTTTGCGCCGCGAAAACTACCCTGATCCGTACAATGCTCTTAAAGCGTTGACGCGCACCGGCACCTCTATCTCGGCCGAAACCATCCGCGAGTTCGTGGAAACGCTGGATGTAAGCGAAGCCGTGAAAGCTGAGTTACGAGCTATTTCGCCGCTGAATTACCTAGGTATTTAAGGCAGTGGCGCTGCCAGTAACGGCAACGCCACCCTGCTCGCTTGTCCTTGGTTGGAGAGAAACACCAGTCGGTCTCCTCCCCTATTCTCGCTTAAACGTTGTTTCTAAGAATTGCCCATGCCTGAGCTCAACGGCATCCTCGTTCACCCCGATTGCCGCCATTTTCGCGGTGATATACCGTGCCGCCCGAATAAGGAGAACGGCTATATGTGCGCTGACTGTCCGGTGTATGCGCCTGTACAAGAGCGTATCCTGATTATAAAGCTAGGTGCCATTGGTGATGTCATTCGTACGACACCGCTGCTGCGTCGTTTGCGCCAAGAATACCCGGCGGCAAAGATTACGTGGCTCACGCTTACGCCAGCTATCCTACCGGCGGGGTCAGCCGACGAAATCCTGAAGCTAGACCTAGCTTCCACGTTGCATTTGCAAACCCGTGAGTTTGACTTGCTCTTCAATCTCGACAAGGATAAAGAAGCCTGCGCCTTGCACGACACCATTCGGGCCAAGCGCAAGGTTGGCTACAGACTGCATCCGGAATATGGCGTAGCCTGGCCCGGCAACGACTTAGCAAACCACAAGTTTCTGACGGGCGTTTTCGACCAACTGAGTCTACAGAACCAGAAACCATATCCGCAGGAAATATTTGAGCTCTGCGGCTACGAGTTTCGAGGCGAGGAGTACGTATTCGACAACCACCAAGACAAAGGCTACAGCTGGGATGCGCTACCTGCTGGGAAGCCGCGCATTGGCCTGAATACCGGCTGTGGCGACCGGTGGACAACCCGCCTGTGGTCCGACGACAAATGGATTTTGTTGATCAACCAGCTACAGCAAGCTGGCTACGCGCCCGTGCTGCTTGGTGGTGCAGCGGAAGATGAACGCAACCAGCGCCTGCACGCCGCCACGGGTGCCACCTACCTAGGTTATTTCCCGCTGGAGCAATTTATCAATCTGCTCTACCAAATGGACGTCATCGTGACGCAGGTGACCATGGCCATGCACATCAGTATTGCCCTGCAAAAACCGACGGTGCTGATGAACAACATCTTCAACCCCTACGAGTTCGACTTGTACGGCCGCGGTCAGATCGTGCAACCCGACCGTCAGTGTGTGTGCTTCTACCGCGGCACCTGTAAGCTAGGTACCAGCTGTATGGAGGATTTACCGGCTAGTAAGGTCTTTAGTGCAGTACAAGCTAGCGTAAGCGTGTAGCACTTTACGGACTCAATCAACAAAATGAGCCTAGGTTCTGGTAGCGTCGTCGCACAGCCAGAGCCTAGGCTTTTATTCTTCTGCTACAGCCTTTAAGGCGGCCACCATTTCAGACCATGAGAACTGCTTCTTACGGGCCCACACGCCGGCAGCAAACTCTGCCTCTCGTTCGTTCTCGTAGAAGTCGACTAAAGCGTCAGCAATAGCTTTGGGTTGTGCCTTGGTGACATAGCCGACTTCTCCGGCCGGGATTAGCTCCGCTAAACCGCCAACGTCGGTCACGAGCATGGGGCGCTCGAAATGGTAGGCGATCTGCGAAACGCCGCTTTGCGTCGCGTTTTTGTAAGGCTGCACTACCATATCAGCAGCGCAGAAGTAGTCCGCCACTTGTTCGTTCGGAATAAAGTCGGTGGCTCGAACTAAGCGATTTTCCAAATTATGCTTCTGGATGAGCGCTTCGTAGGGCGCCGCATCTTCGTAGTACTCGCCAGCAATGATGAGCTTGATCGGCAACTTAGCAAGCCGCTCATCAGCAAAAGCTTCCAGTAGAATATCTAATCCCTTATAAGCCCGAATAAAGCCAAAGAACAGTAGATAGCTAAATGCGGGATCTAGTCTCAAAGCCTTCAGGGCTACAGCTTTGGGCTTGAGCGGCCCGAAGTTATCGTAAAGCGGGTGAGGCTGGTAACGTGCTGGTTGCTTGAAACGCAAGCGACGCAAATCCGTCAGTACCGCCCGCGACATGGTCACGAAGCCATGACACGCCGCCAAGAAATAGCGGGTGAAAGGCCGGTCGCCAGGCCGCTTTTCGTGCGGAATAACGTTGTCAGTAATAGCAACGATGCGCGTGTGCCGGTTGCGCCGAATTCGGCGGGCAATGCTTCCCAAAGCTGGCCCCATAAAGGGCAGCCAAAAGCGAAAAACCACTAGGTCAGGCTTTTCACGACGCAGCTTCTCTCCTACAGTCCACCAGGTCAGCGGGTTCACGGAATTGATACTGACGTCAATAGCTAGGTCAGTGGGGCCAGGCTCTGTACTAAACTGCGTTTGGCCAGGAAATAAAAAGCTAGGGTATTGCAGAATGAACGTAACAATTCGCACCTCATCACCCGCTTCACGGAAAGCCCGCGCTAATCGTTCATTATAGGTTGCTAAACCTCCTCGCAATGGATAAGCTGGCCCAATGATGACAACTTTTTTCATTCAACAGTTATCCGTTAATTGCCCACTACTTTCAATAGCTAGGTCAAAAGATCAATAAAAATTGATTGATGACAACTGTCAGCTGATATTCAGCTTGTCGCGAATAAGGTACTGATTGTGACGCGGCCCGTTAAGTTGGGTCATTTCGGCTAAGAAGCCCGCCAGAAACAGCTGAACACCAACAATAACCGCAACCAGCGCCAGAAAGAACAATGGCTGCGCAGTCACATCCCGAGCGCGCAGATTGTTCATAGCTAGGTAGATCTTCTCCCCCACTAGCCACAGCGTAATCAGCATGCCTAGTAGGAACGAGACCGTACCCATAGTGCCGAAGAAGTGCATTGGGCGGCGGCGGAACCGGCTCACAAAGGTAATTGAGAGCAGATCCAAGAAGCCGTATACGAAGCGTTCTAGCCCAAATTTGGTGACCCCATACTTACGCTCTTGGTGTTGCACTGCCTTTTCGCCAATGCGCCCGAAGCCATTCCACTTGGCAATTACCGGAATGTAGCGGTGCATCTCACCGTACACTTCTATTCCTTTCACCACCCGCTGGTCATACGACTTAAGACCACAGTTGAAGTCGTGCAGATTGATGCCCGATATCCAGCGCGTTACTCCGTTGAAGAGCTTCGTTGGAATGGTTTTGCTTAATGGGTCGTAGCGCTTTCGTTTCCAACCGCTAACTAGGTCATACCGGTCTTCTACAATCATGCGGTATAGCTCTGGCAGTTCCTCCGGCGAGTCCTGCAAGTCGGCATCCATGGTGCAGACAACCCGCCCGGTAGCCGCTTCGAAAGCAGTATTGAGCGCCGCCGACTTGCCGTAGTTCCGGTTAAATCGAATGCCACGCAAATGGGTATCCGTTTGGGCTAGGTCCTCTATTACCTCCCAGGAATTATCTGTGCTGCCATCATCTACCAGTATTACCTCGTAGGTGAGACCATGCTGCGTCAGCACCCGATTGATCCAACGCGTCAGCTCAGGTAATGACTCGGCTTCGTTGAGTAGGGGAATAACAACCGAGAGCTCAACGGGGAAATGTTGCGACGAACGCTTACTCAAACTCAGGACGTTTATGCTTGGTGAAAGCGGTAACAAGTAGCCCGATAATCAAACCTGTTATGGCGCTACTCATCAAACCCTTCCCAATCTGTAATGGAGATTTTAGTTTTTCTTCGCTCAGATCTTCTAAACTTTTGTCGATTTGGGCTTCGGTCACATTTGGCAATGAACTGAGCCAAGCCTCCATGTCTGTGCGCATCCTAACGATATAATCAGGATCGATAAAATTAACATAGACATAGTTAAACAAGCCCGATAGTAACCCCGATATCAAGGAGAGGATGACTACGATCAGTAGCCCCTGCTTATATGTCATGAAGCCATTGTTGTTCTGCTTAAAGAACCGATGCGCCAAAATTGACCCAATGATATAAACCACTATTGCCGCACTCAGGTACACAGAAAACTTGAAAGAGAGCTCTGTTACCCGCAAGATGAAATCAACAATAAGCCAAACCATCCCCGTGAGAAGCCCATAGCGTATGGCAACTGAAGTAGGGGTGACAGCGGCCGAAGCAGTAGCAGTGTTTTCCATGATTGAATCCGAGTAATCCGATGAAGACAAAGATTAGATGAAGGCTACTTCCGAAGAAAAATTCCGCCAGGTATGGAAAACAACAATCCTAGAATCAGCTTCTTACTGAACTCATCTTGGGCTAACGCCTGCGGTGTACGAGCAATATTTTGCTGATCTAGCTTGTATTTCTCCTCTCCTCCGGGCTGCTTTAAATAGTAAGAACGTGCGCCCTGAAGAATCTGCTTAGCCTCTTCAGCATTCCGTTCTAACAATTCCGGATTGGCGCTACGAGCAACGCCGTACAAGGTAACTGCCGAGGTAACTGAGGCAAATAACGCAGTCAACAACCCTGTCAAAATCGACTTTCCGATTCCTGGCCCGCTTGGATAGTAACGGCGTACAAACCATTGGCTCGCTAAAATGACGATAGGAACTAACGGAACCGTCATCAACCGTCGCGGTCCGTACGGGTTGCTGCCCGTCATCATCAAGAGGACGACCCAAATTAAAGCTAAAATACCTAGCCCAGTACCGAATAGTAAAGCGGTTCTAAGCACAGGCTGCGCAGGAGCACTAGTTGATTTCACGCGATTAAAACTGAGGCAGCAAGATAAATGATTTGTGCCAACTATCCTGTTGCACTAGTTAAGCTGCAGCAGCTACAGGTTGCCGTAAGGCTGGTTGGCGCTTGCTCCCGAAGCGTAGTAGCAGCACTTCAGCTAACAGACACGCCAAGGCTAAACCTAGACAATAGCGCCACAAGGGCGTACCTACTCGCTCTGCCCGGTATTGTGCTGCGACCGACTCGCCAGCATTTGCATCATACACGCGTACATTAGGCCGATTAGGACCAATCAGTGTGCGCAGTTCTTGCGCAGAGTAGTGCGCCAAGTTAGACTCACGCTTATCAAAGTTGAAAGCTAGGGTCGCCACTGGCTGACCATTGCGGGAAAGCTGATAGAACCCTGGCGCTTGCATGCTAGGCGGCACATCAAAGCTCAATTCACCTGCTTGCTCTCGCTGAGCCGGGATAAAGGTCAAACTGTCTTTTGTAAGCTTGAATACACGCTCTGCACCATCTTTTTTACCGTCTACAGCAAGCGCGATAGTGCGTTCGTTGAGCCGATAGGCTGGTTGCTGATTATTGTGGTAGCTCTGCATAGCCAAGCGATACATCACCGGAACAAATAGCGCTTGGTTGGTGAAGTCTGAATATCCTCCGCTAAAAGGCGCTGAGAACAAGTACACTGTTCCTTCCCCACTCGGAAAACCAGCTAGGTATCCTTCACCGTTGCGCATCCGCAATACATCCGTGCCCGATCGGGACCACCGTAATACCGGAGCCGCCTTGGGCATTACAGCTGGACGACTCTGCTGAGCGAAAACATCCCGAAAGAACGGATTCTGTAAGCTTGGTGCAGCTACATCTTGCAGCACGGGCTTGCCAGTGGGGTTAGATTCCCACTGTATAGATGCTAGCCCAAGATCTCGAAAGAAAGCATCATACGATGGTCTTCCTGCCAGATCCAACGGTGGCACGACAACTAAAGTAGCGCCTTTCTGCACTGCTTGCCGAAGGTTTTCTCGTAAGCTAGCTTCAATACGCGGTACCTCTTGCAGTAATACTAGATTAGCAGCACCTAGCGTGCGATAATCAATGCCGTACGGTTTGCTCAATGTATAATCGAACAAAGGTTCATTTGCGTAAAGGCGCTGTGCTACTGCACCACTTGCAGCCAGTTCAGCTATCCTGATCTTGGGGGCTGGCTGTAGCGTAAAATAGTATGTGTTGTCAAATGTGACTGGGAAGTCGTCCACCTCTACTCGGCACTTCTGCAACTCACTGCCCCGTAAGCGCGCGCGCACCACAGTAGTAGTGGCGCCTCCTGCAGCTACTGTTGTGCGGAAGGCTGCAGCTTGTTGCTCGCCAATAAACACCTTCACTTGACAGCCGGCCGCATCAACACTGCCACCATTACGCAAACGAATGCGAATAGGCAAGTCAACATCTGCTCGCACAAATGCATCATCCAGCATCACACTATCTACATAGACGTTTTTTACTGCTTTGCTAGCCACAGGCACCAAGAATACCTGCTGTGCTGTATCTAGTGTGGTTAAGAGTTGTGGAGAGAAGTCGTTTTTTTGAAAATCAGAAAATATGTACGCTTGAGCTTGATCTTTCCTGTCTTTATCAAGTAAACGCGTAATCGACTTCAGCAAAGACGTAGTATGGCCTGATATACCTAGCTGTTCAACTGCACTGCGATACACTGTACCCGTCATCCTATGATGCGGGTTATCTAGTAAGTCGAAGTAAGCGGAAGCAGGATACACAGTGGTAAGATCACGTGCCTCTTCAACTGCCCGGTCAAAAGCCGTTTGTTCTTCTCTTGCCTGCACTTGCATGCTAGGCGAGTTATCTATCAGGACCTTCACTGTACCCTTATTCCCGCTATTCTGAGGAGCAGGCAAAAAGGGCTGGCAAAACATCAGAACCAAGAACAAAATAAAGCCAAGCCTGGCCAGCAAGACAAGCAAATGCTTGAGCTTCTGCTGACGAGCTGTCACCAGTTTTACTTCTTGGATAAAGCTAGTATTACTGAATAAGACCCGTTTAGGTCTTCGTAACTCAAATAAGTGGATGAGGATAGGTATTGCTAAAGCTAGCAACCCATACAAAAACCAAGGATACGTAAGGGACATACTCGTTGCTTAGGCCTGTTGACGCAACTTTGTAACGCAACAAAGCTTGAAATAATAGCAACAATCTACGAGAATGTTTTTTCAAGTTCCTTCACCACTTTATCCTAAGTGATACAAGCTTATACTATGAAGCTATTCCAGCTTTGATAAGTATTGAAGTAAAGCTTTTTCTTTAGCTATGCTAGCTACATACTAGCAGAGATAGAGATACCTAAAGTGGCCCTCTGTTACCACATGTAGCGTAGCGGTAAGGGGTAGGCTAGAAACGAATGTGCCGCGGGTGCTTCGCGCGGGGCAGGCAGCGAAGCACCCGCGGCACACGCGGGCAAAAAGCAAAGGTTGGCGGCGACCGACTCTCCCACCGGTGAAGGCAGTACCATAGGCGCACCGGGGCTTAACGACTCTGTTCGGAATGGGAAGAGGTGAACACCCGGGCTAAAGCCACCATTGCTGGCGGGGACTACTCGTGTTCCGAGTAGCTCCTAAAACCATTGACATGCGGCAACGAGCCGGAAAAAAGAAAAGTACCAGGTGTGGTCTAGAAGCGTTCGGGTGCTTAGTACTACTCGGCTGTGCTATTTCTAGCTCTACACCTATAGCCTATCAACGTCATCGTCTCTGACGGCCCTTATATTGGGAGATCTCATCTTCAGGTGAGTTTCGCACTTAGATGCTTTCAGCGCTTATCTCATCCCAGCGTCGCTACCCGGCGCTGCAGCTGGCGCCACAACCGGTGCACGAGCGGCTGGTCCATCCCGGTCCTCTCGTACTAAGGACAGGTCCTGTCAAATCTCCAACGCCCACCACAGATAGGGACCGAACTGTCTCACGACGTTCTGAACCCAGCTCGCGTGCCACTTTAATCGGCGAACAGCCGAACCCTTGGGACCTTCTCCAGCCCCAGGACGTGACGAGCCGACATCGAGGTGCCAAACCTCCCCGTCGATATGAGCTCTTGGGGGAGATCAGCCTGTTATCCCCGGCGTACCTTTTATCCTTTGAGCGATGGCCCTTCCATGCGGAACCACCGGATCACTATATCCGTCTTTCGACCCTGCTCGGCTTGTAGGCCTCACAGTCAAGCCCGCTTCTGCTATTGCGCTCTACGTACGGTTACCAAGCGTACTGAGCGGACCTTTGAAAGCCTCCGATACTCTTTTGGAGGCGACCACCCCAGTCAAACTACCCACCAGCCACTGTTTCCGTTTCCAGATTAGGCACCGGCTAACACAAGGGTGGTATTTCAACGTTGACTCCCCGAAAGCTGGCGCCTCCGGTTCACAGTCTCCCACCTATCCTACACATGTGTTAGCCAGCGTCAATGGCAAGCTATAGTAAAGGTGCACGGGGTCTTTCCGTCCCGTGGCGGGTACTCGGCATCTTCACCGAGACTACAATTTCACCGAGCTCACGGCTGAGACAGCGCCCAAATCGTTACACCATTCGTGCAGGTCGGAACTTACCCGACAAGGAATTTCGCTACCTTAGGACCGTTATAGTTACGGCCGCCGTTTACCGGGGCTTCGATTCAAACCTTCGCCTTGCGACTAAGTTCCCCTCTTAACCTTCCGGCACCGGGCAGGTGTCAGACCTTATACTTCCGCTTGCGCGTTCGCAAAGTCATGTGTTTTTGTTAAACAGTCGCTTGGGCCTTTTCACTGCGGCTTCTTGTATTGCTACAAGGAAGCGTCCCTTCTCCCGAAGTTACAGGACCATTTTGCCGAGTTCCTTGGCCGTGATTCACTCGAGCACCTCAGGATTCTCTCCTTGACTACCTGTGTCGGTTTGCGGTACGGGTAACAAAGCAGTAAACGCTTAGCAGGTTTTCTTGGCAG